>CAMIVE010000016.1 GCA_946401725.1 uncultured Bacteroidales bacterium
TTGTTCTTGGGCTGGTCGCGGGTCTCGGTGTTCTCGATGAGGATTTCCTCTTCCTCGCCGGTGTAGGGGTCTTTGTATTGGTAGCGGAGGCGTACGCCTGACTCTACCTTGTTGACGTTCTGTCCACCGGCACCGCCGCTACGGAAAGTATCCCAACTGAGACGCGACTGGTCAACCACCACCTCGATAGAATCGTCGACCAGCGGGGTGACACTGACCGAGGCAAAACTGGTCATGCGTTTGCCTTGTGCGTTGAAGGGGCTGACGCGTACCAGACGGTGGACGCCAGTCTCGCTTTTCAGGTAACCATAGGCGAATTCGCCTTCAATCTGCATGGTGACGCTCTTGATGCCGGCTCCGTCGCCGTCGAGTGAGTTGCTGATGGCGACTTTGTAGCCGGATCGTTCGGCATAACGGATATACATACGCATCAGCATCTCGGCCCAGTCCTGAGCCTCCACGCCGCCGGCACCGGCATTGATGGAGAGCACGGCATCAAGGCGGTCGCTTTCGTTGCGCAGCATATTCTTGAATTCCAGTTCCTCGACAAGTCGCGTAGTGGTTTCCAGCTGCTTGAGCATCTCTTCCTCGGTGGCGTCGCCAGCTTCGAAGAATTCATACATCACCTGCATGTCGTCACAGCTGTCGCTAACTGATTTGAAGGCGGTGGTCCAGGTCTTCTTGCTTTTGATTTCCAGCATCACCTTCTTTGCCTCTTTGGGATCGTTCCAGAAGTCGGCGGCTTCTGTCTTCTTCTCCTCTTCGGCGATGGCTTTGGTAAGGTTGTCGATGTCAAGGAATTTCTTGAGTTTTTCTTTGCGTTGCTCTAGGTCTTTTATCGTCTCGGGGATTGTCATATTGTTATTGTTTCAGATTTTCAGAATGTTTAAGAGCAGTATTGTTATGTCAGTACCTATTTTATAGTCGGTGGCGTAGTTGTTGTCAAGACGTTTGATGTCGGGATTCTTGACACGAGGCATACGGTCGCGGGTACGGAACACGCCGCGGCGTATGGCCGGCAGCGGTTCGTCGAAATCTTCCGAATGGGAATCGATATGGCTGTATCCTACCCAGCTTTTGCGGCCGAGCAATACGGAGAAGCAGTCGGCGAAGTAGCGGCGCTTGCGTTTCTGGAACCAGAAGAGCAGGGGAGAGAGTACTGTCAGCAGCAAGGCGGTGACAATATCGAACAAGCGCTTGATGCGCCGGTTGGTGACGTTGCTGATATTGTTAAAATCGGGCGTGTATAGATCTTCGGGACTGCTGGTATAGTTGCTTCCGATAAGGACATCCATGCCTTCAGGCAGTATGCGGAAGATGGGGCCGCTACCTGCATGCTGTTGCAGGATGTCGAGAATGCGATGGATAGGGATATCACGTGAACAGAAGATCACTTCGTCGACTTTGGGAAGGATGCCTTCCCATGCCGGGTCGTTGTTGTCGTTGGTGCAGGAAGCGCCGTCGTGTTCGATACCGAGTGAGTCGAAGAGTTCGAACAACCGGTCGGTCTCTTCGTTGGATCCGACGACAAGGTAGCGTCTGCCGCGTTCAGGAGCGATGTGGTATCCGTCGGCATGCATCAGGCTGAGCAGTCCGCGAATGCCCAATGCAGCAGCGATACTCCAAAGTGAGCCGAGCAGTACGATGGCGCGTGAGAAGCGTAGCTCTTCGCTGAGCATGGAGTAGAACACCAGCAGACAGAGTGCGCCGACCGACATGCCTTGAACGATACGCCATACGCGTACCGGCTTGTCGTAACCGCCTGCCAACCACGAGGCCAGCAGGAGGATGAGGATGTAGATGGGGATGATGACCCATGTGTAGACCGAGGGGTAGTAGTTGACATTTTCGGCCCAGTAGGTGCTCCATATCTGTTTGATGGCAAGAAATCCTGCAAACGAGACGGCGAAGTCGAGTGCAGGCACCGCCAGATGTTTGAAAATGCGTTTGAGAAAATCAATCGAGGCTCTCAGCCAGATAGCCAGTTGGATGAGAAAGGTATAGGTCTTTGCGCCACCTTTGCTGAAGTATTTCTTGGCGAAGATGGCCATGGCGTTATAAAAAGTGTATACATAGTTCATGCTGCTCTTCCGGGTGCTTTCACCCTTGTAGTGCAGTATGCGGGTAGTGGGGAGGTAGTAGTTCTTGTAGCCCGCCAGCTTGATGCGCCATGAGAAATCGATGTCCTCACCGTACATGAAGTAGCTTTCGTCGAGCAAGCCTGTCTTTTCCAGTGCCGGCCGGCTGATCATCAAGAAGGCGCCGGGAAGCACATCCACCTCGTTGACGGTATCGTCGTCAAGGTGCCCCATATAGTAGGCTCCCATTTTCTTGTTGCGCGGAAAAAGCTTGATGAGGCCGCTGATTTTGTAAAAAGAGGTGGCAGGGGAGGGGAATCCGCGTTTACTTTCCTTGAGGAACTGGCCTTCCCCGTTGATCATCTTGACACTCAGACCGCCGCAATCGGGATGCTCCCGGAAGAAGTCGATGCAGGTGTGGAAGGTATCGCGTTGCACCAGCGTGTCGGGGTTGAGCAGCAGTATATAGTCGCCGCTGCATTGACGCAATGCCTGGTTGTTGGCAGTGGCGAAACCGGGGTTGTCGCTGTTGGCTATCAGATGGACCTGCGGGAATTTGTCGCGCACCATCTGGACGGAGCCGTCGGTCGAGTTGTTGTCGACCACCCATACCTCCGTGTCGATGCCGTCAGTGGCGGCAAAGACCGACCGCAGCGACTGCTCAAGGAAGTGCTTGACGTTGTAGTTCACTATGATGACCGACAGCTGCATGGGAGATGTTTGTTTTTTTTGAATGGGTTGAGAGGATGGTGTTCTTAGAGGTGGAAGGTCTATGTATGAAAATAGGTTATTCGGGTCATGCTCAACAGAGATGCCGGTGAGACTATCCTGCCGATTATCAATGAGTAAGAGAATAATATAATAGAGTCCGTTATAAAAAATTGGAATGCAAAGTTACAAAAAAAATTTGTTGGTTTAACATTTTTTTGTATTTTTGCATTTTCCAGAAAAATAAACAAATAATATAAGAATATGATTGCAAAAGAATTACTCAACCCGAGAAGCATTGTCATCTGCGGTGCTTCCTCTGATGTACATAAACCGGGTGGCAAAGCCTTGAAGAACCTGCTTGAGAGCAATTTCAAAGGTCAGGTCTACGCTGTTAATCCCAAAGAGACTGAAGTCCAAGGGGTGAAGTGCTATGCTAAAGTCGACGACCTGCCGCAGGTCGATTGCGCCATCCTCTGTATTGCTGCCAAATTCTGTGCTGCTACGGTGGATGTACTCACCCAGCAGAAAGGTACCAAAGGCTTCATTATCATCTCCGCCGGTTTCTCGGAGGAAAATGCTGAGGGTGCCGCCATCGAGAAGCATATCGTCGATAGTATCAATGCCGTTGGTGGTTCTCTTATCGGACCCAACTGCACGGGATTCCTCAATACCAACTATGCTGGCTGCTTCGATACCCCCATCCCGAAATTGGACCCCCATGGCGTCGACTTTATCACCGGCTCGGGTGCAACGGCAGTCTTTATCAAAGAATATGGAATTAGTAACGGTCTGACATTTAATAGTGTGTGGGCTGTTGGTAATTCGGCCCAGCTGGGTATCGAGGATGTGTTGGAACACCTTGACGAGACTTTTGACCCGGTGAAATCATCGCGTGTCATCATGCTTTATATGGAGAAAATCGGTGATCCGCAGCGTCTGCTGAAACACTCCCGCAGTCTGATCAACAAGGGCTGTCATATTGCTGCCATCAAGAGCGGTGGTTCTGCGGCCGGCAGTCGTGCGGCTTCCAGCCATACGGGCGCTCTTGCCACCAATGATGCTGCTGTTGACGCCCTCTTCCAGAAAGCAGGTATTGTCCGCTGCCAGAACCGTCAGGAACTTACCACGGTTTGTGCTGTTTTTATGCACCCTGAAATCAAAGGCAAGCGTTGCGCTATCATCACCCATGCCGGCGGTCCCGCTGTCATGCTGACCGATGTGCTCAGTAACGGCGGTTTGGAGATTCCTTCTTTGAAGGAACATCCCAAGGCTCCGGAATTGCTTTCCAAGCTGTTCGGTGGCTCTTCGGTGGGCAACCCCATCGACTTCCTTGCCACGGGTACGGCAGAACAGCTGGGCTACATTATCGACGCTGTCGAGAACGATTTCGACGAGATAGACTTCTCGGTGGTTATCTTCGGTTCGCCGGGACTCTTCTCCAATAAAGAGGTCTACGACTTGCTTGATGAAAAGATGAAGACCTGTAAGAAGCCTATCTTCCCGGTACTGCCTTCCATCATCAATGTGAAAGACGAAATCAATGATTTCATTGCCAAAGGCCGAATCAACTTCCCCGAGGAGTGCGTCTTAGGCAACGCTATCTGCAAAGTATACAATACACCCAAGCCGCAGCCCGAACATGTGGATGTTCCTCAGATCGACGTGGCTCGTATCCGCAAGACGGTCGATCGTTGCAAGGACGGCTACATGGAGATCGCCGATTATAATGAGTTGCTCGATGCTGCCGGCATCAGCCGCAAGAAAAGCGTGGAGGTCAGCAAGAAAGAAGATGCTCTCGCTTTTGCCAAAGAGGTGGGCTGTTCCAAGGATGTGCCCCTTGTGATGAAGGTCGTCGGACCGCTGCACAAGAGCGACGTGGGCGGTGTGACCCTCGGCGTGAAGGATCTCGACACGGTCGCCAAGGAGTTTGACCGTCTTATCGTCATTCCCGAAACCTATGCAGTGGAGATGTACCCCATGCTTGACGGTACGGATGTCTATATCGGTGCTATCAAGGATCCGAAATTCGGCCATCAGATTTTCTTCGGTCTGGGCGGTATCTTCATCGAGGTGCTCAAGGATGTCCAGAGTGCATTGGCTCCCATTTCCGCCGCTGAAGCCAAAGAGATGCTCAAGCAACTGAAAGGTTACAAGATTCTCGAAGGTGTACGTGGTCAAGAGGGCGTGAATATCGACCTCTATGCAGAGCAGGTGGCCCGCGTGAGCGCTTTGGTTCAGGCAGCTCCCGAGATTGCCGAGATGG
Source organism: uncultured Bacteroidales bacterium (assembly GCA_946401725.1). GTDB lineage: Bacteria > Bacteroidota > Bacteroidia > Bacteroidales > P3 > Colimorpha. The sequence continues at coordinate 5,053 of CAMIVE010000016.1, forward strand.
ACCTCAACCCGCTGCTGGGTAATCCGCGTTACGTTACCGCTGTCGATGCCCGTATCCGTTTAGAGAAGTAAATCGGTAGCGATTGCTAAAAAAGAGAAGAAGGGACCATCGACGGTCCCTTCTTTTTTGTTTCTGTTTTTTTTAGTTTCGGTTACTTGGTTTTCCCTTCAACCACCTCTTTGCTCCAGAGGTTCAGGAACTTCTCCACTTTCTTGCGGTTGTATCCCTTTCCCTCCTCCAATGATTCGGATTCCTGTATGTGAATGGGGACGCCTTCGCTGTTCAGTATCACGAAGACGGGGTATCCGAAACGTCCGGGGTTGCCTAAGAACTGCATGGCTTCCTCATTTTTGTTCTCTTTGGAGTAGTTGACATGGATATAGACATAGTTTTTCTCCATCAATGGTGCGATGATGCTGTCGGTGGTGGCGAATTCGGCAAAACGCAGGCACCACGGGCACCAGTTGCCGCCAACCTGGCACATCACATAGCGTCCACTCTGTTTGGCCTGTTGGGTGGCTTGCTTGATTTGCTCCATGGCGTTCAACTTGTCGTTGTAGACTTTCTTTTGAGCCTGTAGGGGACCTAAGATGGTGGTCAGTATCAAAAGTAGGAGGATTGTTTTTCTCATGGCTGTGGCTGTTTTAGGTTATTTTTCAAATCCGTTGGGGTTGTTCTTCTGCCAGTTCCAGCTGTCGCGACACATCTCTTCAATACCGAACTCGGCCTTCCATCCCAGTTCGTTTGCTGCCTTGGTGGGGTCGCTGTAGCAGGTGGCGATGTCGCCGGCCCGGCGGGGCTTGATGGTGTAGGGGACTTTCACGCCGTTCACCTTCTCAAAAGCCTTCACCACATCGAGCACGCTGTATCCGTGTCCGGTGCCGAGGTTGTAGATGGCCAGTCCGCAGCGCCGGTCGAGGGCTTTCAGGGCGCAGACATGTCCGCGTGCCAGGTCCACCACATGGATGTAGTCGCGTACACCGGTGCCGTCAGGGGTGTCGTAGTCGTTGCCGAACACGCCTAACTCGGGACGCTTGCCGATGGCCACTTGAGTCACATAGGGCATCAGGTTGTTGGGTATGCCATTGGGGTTTTCGCCGATGGAACCGCTGGGATGGGCTCCAATCGGGTTGAAATAGCGCAACAGCACAATATTCCATTCGGGATCAGCTTTTTGTAGGTCCATCATCACCTGTTCTAGCATGCTTTTGGTCCAGCCATAGGGGTTTGTGCATTGTCCTTTGGGACATTTCTCGGTGATGGGAATCTCGACAGGATCGCCGTAAACGGTGGCGGATGAACTGAAAATGATATTCTTGCAGTTGTGTTGGCGCAGCACATCAAGAAGCACCAGTGTGCCTCCGATGTTGTTTTCGTAGTACTCCCAAGGCTTCTCGACGGATTCACCTACGGCTTTCAATCCGGCGAAATGGATACAGGCCTCACAGGGGTGTTCTTCCAACACTTTGTTAAGCCCTTCGCGGTCGAGGATGTCGACTTTGTAGAAAGCCACCGGTTTCCCTGTCAGTCGTTGCACCCGTTCCAATGCAATGGGGGAGGAATTGTTTAGATTGTCTACCACAACTACTTCATAGTCATTATTCTGAAGTTCGACAATAGTGTGCGAGCCAATAAAACCCGCACCGCCGGTAACAAGTATTCTTTTCATTTTTTCGATATTGAATGCGTATGTAACGCTGTTTTGGGTTGTTTAGTATTTATTTAGTAAAAGTGAAAAAATGGTATGGAAGTTAAAATGGAAGTAAAAGAGGAAGTTAAAATGGAAGTAAAAGTGGACAAATGTTTATGTATTGTCCTGTGCGCAGCACATAACTTCCTTTTTTATTTCCTTCGAAGATTAACTTCCTTTTATTATTCCCATTAGTTAATAATCATATAATGTTACTGGATTTTTCGTTTCTCCTCTATCTCCGATTTTACCCAGGGCTTGTTGAGGTCGAATAGTTCGTCGATGGGATGACTCAGTTTCTCCACCAGCAAGTGGGTGTTGTCTTGATGCTCGATATTTTCCAGTTCGCAAGCTATCTGTTTCCAGTCGTGTGCCGCGTCGAGTAGTGTGATGAAATTATATAAGTCGAAATTATTGATAATCATATTGTCAATACCTTCTGTTTCAATCTTTGAATGAGCTCTTGCCAATTTGATCTCTCCCACCTCTTCCAGTACGTGGAGGTATTTTTCGTAAAGCACATATTCGTTGAGTAGAAACGCCACATTGCGATCGCTGAGCATGTCCCATATCCTGGTGGGAAGTGGGCGTGCTACAAAGCGGCCTAACATGAAAGACCCTGCTTTTAGCCCAGTGAGTCCGTTCGCAAGACAGGCATCAATGGCTTTGCAGAAAAAGTCCACTTTCCGGTCGTTGCTCAATAAGTTGAACACGCGAGACTGGTCGAGGTGATCCCCCATCCTGCTTTCAAGTACTTGTTTAATATACAGGCTTGAATTCTCTTCATACCATTTGTTTACGACTCCTTTTGCTGTCAGTGGCTTGTCTTGTAGTTCGCAGCGTATCAGTCGGGCCAGTTTATTGACATCGGTAATGAAAGAGGTTTGGTTGGACGTTACTATCTCCTGGTAGCAGAGATAGGCTTCTTTCATCTCTTCAAAGACTTGAATCTCGCTCTCGTCCAGTTTGACGGGATCTCCCTTAAGGTATTTGGTGAACCGTGCCGGTTTGAAGGCGGCAACGCCTTTATAGATCGTTTGATGGTTGCTGCTGATGGTGATTTTGTCGAGTTCGTGAATGGTCATTCCTTCGTTGTTTACCAGGCTGTTGTCCACCATACGGATGCCGTAGTTCTGCAGGTTCATCAGGGCGGGGATGCCATATCCTCGGCAGGCGGTAACTACATGGATGGCTGCCGGTGTCATGCTGAGAATGGCGTCGAGTTCCCCGAGCGTAATGGTATCTTCGGGAACAAAGCGTTCCTGGCAAAGACAGACCGGTGTGCCGCTTTTTTTGAGTTCTTGTGCTTTCTGTGCGGAGAAACAGAGTGTTGCAGTGATTGCGGTTCGGGGTAGTACATTCAATCCCTTGCCGAAAAAATCGAGACGGGACACAGAGCGGTCATCGATAGAGTTGCTGACAATTTGTCGCAGATGATAGGGCTTGATTAGAGACGTTACATCGTGCTCTTCTATCAAACCTCTTTTTAACAGGTCAATCGAGGAGATGAGTGCGGCGCGTCCTGTCATTTCGGATTTGTTGAGTTGCAGCAAAGCGAAGAGGCTCACTTTCCCGGGTCGTGTCTCGACGGCAAATTCAATAGTGACAGGCGATTTGTGCCGCGCTTCGAGCGAATCAAGCAGCGGGTCGAAGTGGAACACAGCTGGATAGTCGTGCTTGATTTCCTGTCGGTCGGAATAGGCGATGTCGATGGAGGTGACATCGCCAGTCATAATCTCTTCGCCGAAAATGTTGCGGTAACTCTCTATCTGACGGCCTTTTCCCGTACGGCTATGGTAGCTGTAGAGTACACCGGGATAAGATTCTTCGTTGCCGATGGTCCACACCATTCGTTGCAAAATAAATGATGGATATGCCTGCTTGCCTTGCATGAAGGTGAGGATGAGGTCCTGGTTGTCAATGTAGAATTTGCGTACATGTTCAATCAATTGCATGGCTTGGTAGTGGGCGTCGGTCAACAGCCGTTCGCCGTCCTCCCTGGCTTCTACAATGGCATGTTCCATGGCAGCGATGCGATTGGTCTGCTCTTCGGCGGAGAGTTCGATGTCGTTACGATCGTATCGCTTCTCGATGGACAACATCTCGCTGATGGTATGCAGTGTACTGAGATATACGCGGTTGGCCATGGTGTTGACGTAATGCAGGCAGAGCCCTTTGTGGGCTTTGCGTGTCACACCGACGTTGAGCAGTGTGGGCATCAGGCCGGGTATGTATTGCGGCATGGCGCAGCGGATGGCAAATACGAGAGGGCGTTGGTCGCTTCCCAGAAGATGGGACGTCATGATTTCCAGATTGTGGATGGCTTGCTCCAGCAGATAGTTCAGCCGTTCAGGCTGCAAAAAAGCTTTAGCCGTAATGATGCAGAAGTCGGGGACAGGGTAGCAGTTGCGTGTCAAATCGAGTAACATGCGTCCTTTGTAACTGATTTGCTCGTCGGTCAGGTCGCCCTCGACAAGGGTCGTGATCAATTCGTCGGAGTTGAAGAGTGGGTGTTGCGATACATAATCCTGGCATTTGGCTCTGAAAGCATCGCGGAGCTGTTCCAGTTCGCTGATTTTTTCAGGTTCGTAATTGGCAGCTTTACGTTCGTCGCATAAGGCGTCGCCAAACCGTTCGCGAAGCAGCATCTCAAGATAATGCCGCTGCTTCTCGCCCTGTTGGTGCATCAGATAATACATGTCGTACCATCGTGGCGGAAATTCATGCCGCTGGTCGTCATCCCGCAGTTTGTATATGACAGTGCCGGGCTTGTTGCCTTTCAACACGTTGTCTTTGTCTTCAATGTTGCGGTTGAAGATTTCGCGCCCTTCATCGGCGTATTTCTTCACCATGAAGTAGTTGGGATAGCTGGCTCTAATGATGAAATCGGTTATCATGATGGGGTGAATAGGGGACTTATTTGCTGTTGATTATCAGGTGACAGGCACTGTCGATGATGTTGTCGTGGCCGTTAGCCACTGCAATGGGGTCGAGTAGCACTACTTGGTCGGGAGGGACACCGTTTTCATAGTTTGTTCCGTCTGAAGCCAGTGTGCGGCTGACGCCGAAGCGATAGTACCAACCGTTGGGCAGTGCACCGCCGGTAGGAATAGACAATCCACCTGCTGTGGTGTCGCCCATTACGATGACATTAGGGTAGTTTTTCAGGCAGAGAGCAAAACTCGAAGCGGCGCTGTAGCATCCGCGATCGGTTAGCAGGATAAACGGTTTGGTGATAGGGGTGTGGTTGCCGTTGGATGGGGCAAAAACGGCCACAGGGTCACTATAGTCGTTGTGGTGGGGGCCTGCTTTCATCTGGGTGGTGTAGAGCAGTTGCCCGCCGTCGGGCAGCAGAGCCATCAGGTTCCACTCGTTCTGAATCTGCCCGCCGCCGTTTTGTCGGATATCGAATATAATCCCCTCCACTTCAGGATAACGTTTCAGTATGGTTTCCAGTTGCGAGGTTTGTGCACTATTCATAAAAGAGGCGTAACGGATGTAGAGCACTGTGCCGTCGGCAATGCTGTTGTAGGCCATTCCGCCGGTTGTATGGTAGTCGGGACGCAGGTAGTTGAGCGCTACGGTGTTGACGTCAAAATTCCCGTTGCCGTATCGTTGCAGAAAGATAGCCTCGCTGCTGGCTACGTCGCTGTTGCCCCAAAGGTTGACATGACCGTCGTCCAGACTGTTGAGAAGCTTGCGCAACACAGCGAAGAGACTGTCGCCAGACATGCCGTCGTATACTTGAGGCCGCAGACTGTCGTACATCTGCTGCCAGTCTACTGTCTTCACGTCGAACAGTGCGTAGCGCTCGTCAACCTGACGCCACAGGTAGTCGAATGTGGTGGTGGCTGTCGATTCTATGTCGTCGTCCATAAGCAGTTTCTCGCACCCGCACGGAAGCAGTGTCGAAAGCAAAAGCAACAGGATGCCGAACAGACGGTTGGTTCTTTTATTTTTCATTTACAAAACGGTTTCTTAAATGCACAATCAAATCCAGATAGATTCCATGCATGGCGTGGTCAAACCGCCAGTGTCCTTTCCCGCCGCTGCTATGGTAATCCCATCGGTACGAAAGATGCAATTGGTTTTTGTTCTTCATTTCATACCGAACCCCTATTTCAATTGAGAGGCCGGCAAAGAACTTGGCGTTCCATTCATACCCGTCAAACAGCGCGGAATGTACCGGTTGTGAGGCGGTGTAGTTGTCTATGTATGCATAACCGGGTCGCAGCATCGCGGCTACAGGCATGACGCTGCACCCGCCAAAAAGGAACCAGCTGTTGTCTATTTCATATTCACCGTATAAATACAATTCGGGTCCGAAAAATTCACTGATTCCCGTGGATGCATTCTCGTAGTTCGTGTTAACCGTCACGTCCAGAAAATTGCATGCACCAACCCCGGCCCATAGCTTGTCGGGGAAGCAGAAAGGGTTGGCGATGCGACGTAATGCTTTAAACCTTAATGTGCTGCTAATGTCAAACGTGGAAAAATTAAAGCGAGGTGCGACGGCATTTTCGTAGAACCCCACCGATGTGAGAGCGTCAAGGTGGAGCATCCATCTTCCACGATCGTTCCACAGCCCGGCAGCAGCGGTTAACGCAGGTCCCTGAAAACTGATAGGAGCGGTTCCCCTGTCTCGAAAGCGTCCGTACCCTATAGCGCCTCCTAATCGTAACGATGTGATATGCAGTGAATTTGATTCGCCGATAAACGCATTTCCACAGGGAAGCCATGCGGTTTCGGAGCGGTTGTTTCCGGTGCTGTCGGTCTCCTTGTTTTGACCGACAACAATATGATTCGACACTAAAAATATTATCAACAATAATTGAACAATATTATTGTTTATGAATCTGCCTGTTATATTATTTTTATGGTTCAAATTATTCGAAAAAAAATTTTTCTTGATGCGATTGGTAAAATTTGGATAGTCCTATTTAAAAAAATAGTTGTACTTTTGCAGTTCGATTTGCAAAGGTAAAAAAATAATTACAAACGACAAAACAAAATAAGAGAATATATGAATATTTTTACACCAAAACGTTCAATTTTAACAATTTGTGCTGCATTTTTGACTACAGCAATGTTGCAGTCTTGTGGTGGTGGAGCCACCTCAATGAGCAACAAAGATATTGCGGAATTACAGAAACAATTGGATTCCACCATGCAAATGTACCATCGGGTCAAAGCCCAGAATACGGAATATGACAAACAGATGGCTTCGAGGGATAGCGCCATCAACGCTCAGGCTGCCGAAATCCAGAGTTTGATTGACCAGCTCAACGGCAAGCAACCTGCTAAGGTACAGACGGTGGCGAATGTGGATCAGAAGAAGTTGGATCAACAACAGAAAGAGATTCGTGACAAGGAAAACAAAATCAAAACGCTTCAGAAGCAGATCGACCAGCAGTCGCAGCAGATAAAGAAACTCCAGTCGGGTTCAAGCAACAGTCAAGGGAAAGACAACAGCTCGCAGTACAAGAGCCAGATAACCAAGCTGCAGAAGCAAATCAGTGACCAGGAGAAACAGATTAAAAACCTTCGTGCAGAGGCTGACCGATTGAAGAAAAACAACAATAGCAAGTCTACCAATTGTGACGATGTCAGAAATACTTATGAGTCGAAAGTAAAACAACTCAACGGAGAGATTGGCGGTTATAAAACCCAGATTGCCGACCTCCATAAACAGATCAAAAGTCTCAAGGCTGAAGTCTCGACCTTGCAGAAAGGGTCTGCCAACGACAGTAAGGATGCAGAAGACTTGAAAGCCGCCAGAAAAGAACTGACCAGCATGACGGCCCAGCTTAACGAATGCCGCAAGCTGAGCAGTCAGTACCAGAATGATGTAAAGGAGATTACAGCCAATCTTAACCAGACACGTGGCGATTTGGAGCGGTGCCAGTCGGAGTTGGCTGCCGAGGAAGCCAAGGTGAAAAGTCTGCAGAATACCCAGAGCGAAGGCGGAAAGACCGAGCAGCAACTGCGTGCCGATCTGGCTGCTTTGACCACCAAGGAGGCTGCCCTTCGTACCCAGCGTGACGAGCTGACCAAATCCTACGAAGAACTTTCTCAGCAGTGTGACAAGGATAAAAAACAGCTTCAGAACACTATAGAAAAACTTCAAACCCGTGTTTCCGACATGCAGGGTCGTGTAGACCAGCTTACTTCGGAGAACAGCACGCTGAAGAAGAAACAAAACGAGTCGTCCGCAAGCGAAGATGCGGCTACCGTAGCCAAACTGTCGGCGCAAGTGGAATCCCAGCGTGCCGAAATCGCCAAACTGCAGGCCGATCTGAAACAGCGTGATGCAGACCTTGCCGCCGCACGTGCCGCTGCATCGAAAAACACCCAGCAGACCACCACTAAAGGCAATGTCAATCAGAAACTGGCTGAATTGCAAGCACTGTGTGACAGCTATGTCGCCGAGATTGAGCGCCTCCGTGCTGAAAACGAACAGCTGAAGACTGAAAACGCCGATCTCAAGAACAAGGTGGCCTCCAGTTCCGAACTTTTTGCTGAGAACGAGCGTCTGCAGCAGAAAGTGAAATTGGCTTCCGTGCTGGTGACTTCCGATTTGAAAGTGACTCCAGGCAAGAGCGTTAAGACCGGCAATGTGGTGAAAGCTACAGACAAAGCCTCTCAAGTTAAGGTGATCCGTATCGACGGACGCCTGTTGGACAACAATGTGGTTGATCCGGGTTCTATAACCATTTATGCCCGTATCTCCACTGCCAACAACCGTGTGATATGCAATGGATCGGCTGAGAACTACAGCTTCGATTTGAACGGTGTCTCCATGCAATACACCACCAAGCAGGATATCGAGTTCACAGGCTATGGACGCACGATTACCATGCTGTGGCGCAAGTCGGACGCTGTTGAGCTGGCTCCGGGTCTCTACTGGGTCACGCTCTATGCCAACGGCTATGAGATTGGAAAGATTTCGTTCCGTCTCAATTAACTTTAATCGGGGAGAACTTCTCCGACAGTTTTATTTCACCCACTTAACTGTTTAACGTTAAAGTGTCGAAACAAAGAAACTATAACACCTATCGTATGATGTTCCCCGAGTTCATCTACGAAAGTTTTCACTACGATGTGCAGTCTGACGGACTGCACATCTCGTTTTGTTTCCGTTTGAACGACAAGTTGGCGTTCGAACCCACGGCAATCATACCTTCCCGTCCTTTTCTTCATCCAGAACGGCTGTCGAAGAAAACACTCGACACATTGGTGTTTCATATCGGAATGATCGAATTGATCAGCTACTGGAAGGCTTATTGCTCACCGACAGTGGTGGTGAAACCTTTCCGTTTGACCGATAAGCAGCTGGATTTTTGGCGGAAACTCTATTTCAACGGATTGGGAGAGTTTTTCTATACCAACCGTATAGAAGCCACCATGGATGATTTCATGCAGTTCCGTTGCGAGGGTTCCTCTTACACGGCACCGATCGCCGACCGGTTGTTCAATTCGCCCGCGGGACTTGATACTTTCGACACGCATCTTGTGCCTATTGGTGGTGGCAAGGACTCGGTGGTTACCCTTGAGGCTTTGAGTGGTTCAGGGCCGCAGGTAAGGCAGTCGACTAATCGTCCGTTGCCACTTATCATGAATCCCCGCGGGGCAACAGTCGACTGTGTCGCCCGGGCTGGTTACACGATGGATGAGGTGTTGGTCATCAAGCGGACGATCCATCCGTTGTTGCTCGACCTTAACCGGCAAGGGGCGTTAAACGGGCATACCCCCTTTAGCGCTATGCTGGCGTTTTATACGCTGCTGGCTTCGGCGCTGACCGGCTGCCGTCCGGATATTGCACTCTCCAACGAGAATAGCGCCAACGAGAGTACCGTCTCAGGCTCGTCGGTCAATCACCAGTACTCCAAAAGTCTGGAATTTGAAAATGATTTCCGCAGCTATGTTGCGGACTACCTGTCCAAGGAATTCAATTACTACAGTTTCCTGCGCCCTCTCAGTGAGTTGCAAATTGCCATGCTTTTCGCGCAGCAGGAGAAATACTTCGATGTCTTCAAGAGTTGCAATGTGGGCAGTAAGACGGATGTCTGGTGCGGTCATTGTGCCAAATGTCTGTTTGCATACATTATATTGTCTCCATTTATTGCACCCGAGCGCCTGGACGCTATCTTTGGCAAGAATATGCTGGACGACAAAAGTCTCCAGTTGGAGTTTGACCAGCTTACGGGACATGCTGAAACGAAGCCTTTCGAATGTGTGGGTACCGTCAGCGAAGTGAACAGTGCCTTGTCGATGACGCTTGCCAAGTGGTACAACGATAAGCGTCCGGCACTTCTTGTCGACTATCAGCCCATACCGCTTGTTACGCCGCTCGATACCTTGTTTGCAGAACATCATGTGCCTGTCAATGACTTGGAGAAACTTCATTCCGTGCTTCATGGCGGTGACGCTGTCGAACGTGTTTTCCGTTACCGGGAACTGTTTAACTTGTTGGACGGTAAGAATATCCTGATTGCAGGATACGGTCGGGAGGGTAAGAGCAGTCACTCCTTATTGCAACGATTGTTTCCCACTCGCCGTTTTGACATAGCGCAGAATAACGAAGAGATTGTTGCAGCGTTGAAAGCCAGGGATTACGACATGATCCTCAAGTCTCCCGGGATTCCGTTCTTTTTTTTCGATGGATTGTGTGACAGCGCTATTATTTCGTCTCAAAGTGATCTTTTTCTGCAACTCTATGGCGATCATACGGTGGGTGTGACGGGAACCAAAGGCAAGAGCACCACCACAATGGTTATCTACGAAGCCTTGAGATTTGGTGGCGCTCGAAAGGTGGTGATGGCTGGCAATATGGGTATCCCATTGTTTGATATCATTCCCGGGCTCAATGATGATACCACTATCGTTGCGGAGTTGTCGTGCCATCAGTTGGAAGGCATTCATCGGGCACCTCATATCGGCGTGATCCTGAATCTTTTCCAGGAACATCTTGACCATTACCGCAGTTATGAGGATTACCAGATGGCCAAAATGCAGATGGGATTGCAGCAAAGAGAGGGTGATGTGTTGTTTTATTGCGGGGACAACGAAGCACTCTCCAATAAGATTTCAGCCTTACGAGACCGGTTGCGTTCCCAAGTGGTGCGCTATTCCGGTGAGGATATAGCGCATGATGCGATAGATTGGAGCGGCAGCAAACTCAAAGGGCATCATAATATGACAAACTGCAGAGTGGCTGGACTTGTGGTACAGCAGTTTGGGGTCAGTCAACGTGATTTCTCACAGGTATTATCTCAGATAGTTCCTTTGGAGCATCGCCTGGAGGAAGTGGCTACCGTTGACGGGGTGACCTACTTTAACGACTCTATCTCCACCATACCGCAAGCAACCATTGAGGCGGTTCGTTCGTTGGAACGTGTCGATACGTTGATTTTGGGTGGTTTTGACCGGGGAATCGACTATGCTCCGTTGGTACATTTCCTTTGCCATAGCGAGGAGGGTAGGCGTATCCGCAATCTTGTCTTTTGGGGGTCGGCCGGCGAACGTATCCATGAGGCTTTCTGTCAAGAAAACGATGTCCCCAGAAACGAGCAGTGCCATTTTGGAGACGACTACAGTATGCGGGAAGCAGTGGCCTTTGCAGCTCAAAACAGTTGCAAAGGACATATCTGTCTGCTCTCTCCTGCCGCGTCGAGTTATGATCACTACAAGAACTTCGAATATAGAGGACGAGACTTTAAGGAATGTGTTAACTCGTTAGTGTCTTGATGCTTTCAGTGGAGTTTGTCAAATGAAAACAGAAGATTATTATAGCACTATCCGTCAGCAGTTGCATGACCATCCCGATGTGTCGGGGTGCGAACGGTATGCCCACGATCTGGTGATGCGTGAGTTACAGCAACTCTCGCCCGACGAATGCTATGACCATGTGGGAGGGTACGGTGTAGTGGCCTATTGGCGTTCGAAGTACCCTGATGCAAAGACCATTGCCTTCCGTGCCGATATGGATGCTTTACCTATCGGTCACCGATGCGGTCATGACGGACATACGACTATTATGCTGCGTTTTGCTGAAAGGGTGGCCTCTTGTTCGGAACGGCGTTATAACATTCTTATTATTTTCCAGCCCGAGGAGGAAACGGGTCTGGGAGCGCAGAAGATTCTGGATAGTGGCTTGTTGCAGCGCCATGACGTACAAGCCGTTTTTGGTTTGCACAATCTGCCAGGTGTCCCGCTAGGGACGGTGGTGCTCAATCCCGGGACCTTTGCGGCAGCCTCGACAGGGGTGATTTATAAGCTGCAGGGTCGGGAGACGCATGCCTCCACGCCAGAGAAAGGACTCAATCCGGGACTGGCGATTGCAGAGATTATCCAGCGATTCGATAAATTGAGCAACCATTCGGAGTCATTGTCAGAATTCCGCCAGTCTACCCTTATCTGCAGCAGGGTAGGGGAACCTGCTTTTGGCACATCGGCAGGAGCCGGTGAGGTGATGTTTACGCTTCGGGCCTACACCAATGCCACAATGACCGAATTGGAGGGCACCGCGGACGCCATAGTTGAAGAGGTTGCGAAGAGAGAACATCTGCAACTGCGTATGGAACGACGGGAACCTTTCCGTGCGGTTGAGAACACTCCTGCGTTGGTGGAGCAGACGGCGTCGCTCTTCGAGTCTTATATGCCTATTGTCATGACCACCACGCCGTTCCGCTGGTCGGAGGATTTTGCTGACTATCTGCGGCTGTTCCCTGGAGTCTTCTTTGGTATCGGATGTGGCTTGAACCATGCCGAGCTCCATCATCCTGACTATGAATTCCCCGATGCACTCACTGTCCCTGCATCCCATTGTTTTGAATTAATTATGAATTATATAGCTCTATGAAAAAAGTATTCCTTTTATTTAGTGCCCTTTTCTGCGTTGTCACGCTGAAGGCACAGACCAATGAAGTCTTGTTCAATTCGCAGCTGGTCGACGGTCAATCGTGCACTTCCATTATGGTGGGCAAGAAGGCTTCGGCAGATGGTTCTGTCATCACTTCACACACTTGTGACGGCCGTTACCGCACCTGGATGTCCATGGAACCAGCCAGGGACTACAAACATGGATCCGTACATACGGTTCTCCGTGGAACCATGCATACCACTCATTGTGATGACACTACGGGTGTGCGCGTTATGGGAACAATTCCGCAGGTGGCCCATACATACGCCTACCTGAATACTGCGTATCCTTGTCTCAATGAGAAGCAGTTGGCGATAGGGGAAACCACTTTTGGCGGCCCCGATACACTTGTCAACAAAAACGGTATGTTCACCATCGAAGAGTTGGAGCGCGTGGCGCTTATGCGCTGCGACAATGCTCGCGATGCGATTCGTTTGATAGGAAAACTCGTCAAGCAGTACGGTTATGGAGACGGTGGCGAATGTATCACCATTGCCGACAAGAACGAAGTGTGGCAGATGGAGATTCTGGGTGAGGGACCCGACAAGATTGGCGGTGTCTGGGCTGCCCAGCGTGTTCCCGACCATCATGTCGCAGTCAGTGCCAATATCCCTCGTATCGGCCGTTTGTTGCGGAACAATCCCGATTATTTCATGTGTTCAGACAACATTGAAAAGGTGGCTCGCAAGTATAATCTGTGGGACGGCAAGGGTGAGTTTATCTTCTGGAAGGCATTCAATGCTTCCTATGCCAATGGAAAGAACTTCCGGGAGAGAGAGTTCTATATTTTCAATGCCTTGGCTCCATCCCTTGGTCTCTCGATGGATATGGATGAGTTGCCCTTCTCCGTCCGTCCCGACCAGAATGTTGATGTCGCCGATGTGATGCAGTTGCTGCGCTCCACTTATGAAGGAACCGAAATGGACATGTGCCGCAACGTGCAGATGGTCAAAGCCATGAAACAGAAAGATGGCACAATGAAGTACGACACCATCATCAGTCCGCTGGCCAATCCTTGGATGGGTGGCAATATGCAGTCCACGCTCAACTACTTGAAGCCCGGCACGGTTGAATTTCGTCGTACCGTCAGTGTCGCCTGGTGCTCCTATTCTTTTGTGGCGCAGCTGCGTAACTGGCTTCCCGACGAGGTGGGCGGTATCTGCTGGATGGCGGTTGACAATCCCGGACAGAGTCCACGGGTTCCCATCTTCTGTGGAGCTACCCGACTGCCCAAAGCATACGATATCTGTGGTCAAAAGTCTTTCAACGAGAATGCGGTTCTTTGGCAATTCCGAAAAGCCAACAAACTCGCCACTGTCGCATGGCAGAACACCAAGGAAAGCATGACGAAGACATTGTTTAAACTGGAGGAGGATGCCTTTGGAGGGCTTGCAGAACTGGAGCGTACCGTGAAGTCCTATAAGTCTCGCGAGAACGAAGACTACGATCCCCGTGCACAGATTGCCAACCTGCTGAACGACTATACCTACCAGGTCTACGACAAAGCCGCTTACGCCTGGAAGCAGTTGGAGACGAAATACTGGCAGATGTTCGGTATGGGATTTTAAAAAAAAAACAGAAAAAAAAGCGGACCATTCATCAATGGTCCGCTTTTTTTTATCAGGGCAATCAGCTGTTGCTTCCTGTTTTCTTCTGGACTTGGATGTAGTTCGGCATCGGGACTTGAACGCCGCCCACATTCAATGAGGGCTTGATGCGCAGTCCTACTTTTGACGAGGTGCCGTCGCTCTTGAAACTGCTGACAAAATTCTTGAGGGAGTTGATGCCGTCCTTGCTGAACATGCTGTAGAGGTCGGTGTTCACGCCAAGAGGTACGGTGGTTGTCTGCTGTTTCGTGATGGTGTAGTTCTTGGTGCTGTTGCCTTGGGCAAACTGGCTGTTGTCAATGTCCAGAATCCAGTCCATGGCGGTGAGTGCCGCATTCTTGGTGGTGGGATTCTTGATGTCAATGTTGACATTCATGGCCATAGGAATCTGCTTGCTCAGAAGTGCAGTGGAGAGTTTCACCACATCGGTGGCGGTGATATTGCCGTTGGTGAGTGCTTTTACGTTGACACCCGCAATAGTCAGTCCTGAGACATTCTTCAGGCTGTATTCGCAGTTGGCAAGGTTGGCGATGCCGGCCACTTGGTCACCCAGGCTTTGCAGGAGTGTGCATGCCGACAGGGAGAAGCATGTAGCGGCAATGACGAAAAAGTAGGTCAGTTTTTTCTTCATGGTATGATTCTTTTTTTTGATTGTTTTCTGACTGCAAAAATACATATTTTTTGCGGATTGCAAAAAAAAATGTATTTTTGTAAATTCATACATGGTTGTATGAATTGATTATTTATTTATAAATCAGGATGCTTTAATGGGGCATCTGTCTTTATTGTAAAAAAAGAGATGGAAGAAAACAACGAAAAACAGCTCAATTTCCTCGAGGAAATCATCGAACAGGGGCTGAATGAAGGTAAGTACAAGTCAATTCTCACCCGTTTCCCGCCGGAGCCTAATGGCTATCTCCACATAGGGCATGCCAAATCGATTTGTTTGAATTTCGGACTTGCCAAGAAATACGGTGGCAAGACCAATCTCCGTTTTGACGACACGAATCCGGTGAAGGAAGACACAGAGTATGTGGACTCGATCCAAAACGATATCCGCTGGTTGGGTTTCCAATGGGCGGCAGTATATTATGCTTCAGACTATTTTGACCAATTATATGAATGGGCCTGCCAGTTGATTCAGCGTGGACTGGCCTATGTCGACGATCAGACGTTGGACGAGATACGGCAGAACCGCGGCACGGTGACGGTGCCAGGCAAGAACAGCCCGTATCGTGACCGTACACCGGAGGAGAACCTCGATCTTTTCCAAAGGATGAAGGCCGGCGAGTTCCCCGACGGTAGCCGTGTGCTGCGTGCCAAAATTGACATGGCACATCCCAATATGCAGTTCCGCGACCCCATTATGTACCGCATCCTCCATGCCCATCATCATCGCACGGGAGACAAATGGTGTATCTACCCCATGTACGACTATGCCCACGGACAGAGTGACTCCATAGAGCATATCACCCATTCCATCTGCACGCTGGAATTCGACATCCATCGTCCCCTCTACGACTGGTTTATTGCACAGCTGGGCATTTGGCCCTCCCGTCAGTATGAATTTGCCCGTCTGAATATTGACTATACGGTGATGTCGAAACGCAAGCTGCTTCAGCTGGTGAAAGAAAACTATGTCAACGGTTGGGACGACCCGCGCATGCCTACCATCTGCGGTTTCCGCCGTCGTGGCTATACTCCCGAGGCAATACGCAATTTCTGCGAACGTATTGGTGTCGCCAAACGCGACAATATCATCAGCTACTCGCTTCTGGAATTCTCCTTGCGTGAACATCTGAACAAGGTGGCTCCTCGCCGTATGGCAGTGCTCGACCCTGTGAAGGTAGTCATCGACAACTACCCAGAAGGCCAGACCGAGATGCTCACTGCGGTGAACAACCCGGAAAATCCCGCCGACGGCACTCGTGAAGTACCTTTCGGACGCGAGCTCTTCATCGAGCGGGACGACTTCATGGAGAACCCGCCGAAGAAATATTTCCGTCTCTCGCCGGGTACCGAAGTGCGTCTGCGCTATGCCTATTTTGTCACCTGCCAAAGCGTTGAGAAGGATGCTGAGGGCAACATCACTTGCATCCACTGTACCTACGACCCGGCTACACGCGGCGGCGACGCGCCCGACGGACGCAAGGTGAAAGGCACCATCCACTGGGTGTCGGCAGCCCATGCTGTCAATGCGGAAGTGCGTCTCTTTGACCGCCTGTTCGCCGTGGAGGCTCCCGATGAGGCTCCTGAAGGCAAAACGTTCCTCGACAATCTCAATCCCAATTCTTTGCAGGTGCTCAACAACTGCAAATTGGAGCCCTGTCTGGTCGACGATGTGAAAGCTCCCTACAGCGAAAACGGTGTCGATGCGCCGCACCGCTTCCAGTTTGAACGTATGGGCTATTTCTGCACCGATCCCGACAGTACTCCAGAACATCTGGTCTTCAACCGCTCCTGCACTTTGAAGGACAGTTGGGCAAAGGTGAAAAACTAAAAACGTAAGAGACTATAACCCTAAAACCCCTCCAACCATGCAACGTCAAACCAGTTTATACTTCATCGTAGTAGGCGCTTTCCTGCTTTTCATCTCCGGCAATTTCTTGTCGGAGGGCCTTTCGCATGTGGGTATGGACAATGCTGTTGTTGCGCAGCGTATGTCGGAAGGATTCGAGGAATTCTGGCTTCCTTCGCTCACTCCCGGCAATCCCGACAGGTCGAACTATATGCCGCTGGGCTACTGGATTGAAAGCCTGTGGTTCGATATGTTTGGCAGCAACTCATTCATGGCGGAAAAGGTCTATTCGGTGTTGACCTACTTCATTCTTGCGGCACTCATGATCTGGATATGGAACCTCATCGGTCAGTCTCGCCGTTCGGGCTGGCTTCCGTTGATGTGCTGGATAACGATGCCGATTGTCACCTGGTCGGCGACGAACAACCTGCTGGAAAGTACCATGACGATGTTCATCCTTCTGTCGATTGTTTTTCTCCTTAAAGGAAACAAGGCTTCGTTTATTGCCCGTTCCCGTTTGGCACTCGACAAGGAGCCAGGACCGTATAAATTGAGTCGTACAGGATGGATTGTGTTGGCGGCTTTGATGATGGAGCTGGCTTTTATGGTAAAAGGATTTGCAGGGTTATTCCCCATCTTTTTTCCGTTCCTTTATTGGATTATAGTGCGTCGTGAACGCATCCTTTTCCCCATTTTCACCACAGGTGTCATACTTACGGTATGGATGGTCACCATCTTTATTGCCATCCTGATCTCGCCTGACATCTATCATCATCTCTACAATTATCTACATCATCAGATGATCGGCGGCATTTTGCATGTGCAAACGGTGGCATCGCGGTTTTACATCATCTATGCATTTTTGGTGCAAAGTGTTATCCCGTTGATTATTACAGTAGTGGTTTGCTTGATTCGCCTCAAAGGTCGTCCTTTCTATCGCTATCTGTTTTTCTGGCATCATGAGAAGAAACTCACCGCTGAGCAAATTGAACGTGCGCGGGTGGGGTGGTTCTTCCTGGCATTGGGCGTGTCGGGAATCCTTCCCATCATGCTGGGCTTGAAACAGCAGGACTTTTACATCGTTCCCACGCTGCCGTTCTTCGCAATCGCGATGGCTTGTCTTTTGTACAATTTGATGGAGGACTGGCTGGAGAATATCAATAAGACAGCCCGTTATGTCCTTATAGGACTTGCAATCATTCTATTTGGTTCAGGACTGCTGCTTAATTTCAACAGCATCAATAAAATCAACAGCAACCAGTCGATGCTGAGCGATTTGCGGCTGATTCTCCCATACTTGGAGGAGGGGGAATGTGTGTCGGTGAGCGACGAAGTGATGTCGTCGAATGACTTGGCGGAATATTGCTACCGTTATAAGAAAATCACCTTTGACACCTGTAAGCACCACGAACATCTGCTGACGATGTATTCTCATATGAATAAAATGGAAGGCGGCTCTCACTTTGTGGAAATGGATATTCCCACCAGACAATATAAACTATATGAACATACCGCTGCATTCACCCGGGACAGTGTGCCCCAGATGGAGATGAATGACGAGGAAGCATCTGCAGATTATATGATGTCTGCCGAGGAAGATTCGACAGATGATGCTTCTCTGCCTAAGGAGGGAAAGGCTGGACGCAGTGGTATCACTAACTTTGACGAATATGAGATGGATGTTATGCTTGGCCGCTAGTGCCCTTCTGTTTGCCGGATGTTCCAGCGGTTACGAACCGGGCGACTATTATCGGCATGATGGAGTGAAGGGTATCGTGATACAGACTGACGACGAGGGGAATGCCCGACTGCTGCTATCGATAGACGAGGTCTCTCATGTCGATTCCGATTCGGCGTTGCAGTGGATTGCATCCTTGGGTGACACTGCATGGAAACTGCCGACAAAGGAACAGATGGCCGTCGCCCGTAAATACCGTTCGGCCATTAATATCACCCTGCGAAACAAAAATCTGCCGACTTTCCTGACAGACCATACCTTCTACTGGACTTCGACTCCATGTTCGGAGAGCCACGTGTATGCATGTGGCCCCGATGGTATCCGTTGCTATTTTAAAACCAACAGCTCGCCCTACTACAGGGCCCGGGCAGTGAGGAAACTGGAAACTCGTTAAACATAAAACCTCGATACTTTATAACCTTTTAAACTCTCAAACCTTATATAATGAAGATATCATACAATTGGCTGAAAGATTACGTAAAGACTACTTTGGACGCCCATAAACTGGAAGACCTGTTGACCTTTTCCGGTCTTGAGATAGAAGACGTGGAGAAGGTGGAGACCATCAAAGGTGGTCTGGAACATGTGGTGATAGCACAGGTGCTTACCTGCGAAGCCCATCCCGACTCGGATCATCTGCATCTGACCACCGTCGATGTGGGAAGCGGCGAGCCGCTTCATATTGTCTGCGGAGCCCCCAATGTGGCTGCGGGTCAGAAAGTGGTGTGTGCTCAGATAGGGACGAAGATATGGACTTCGGATACGGAATTCCATGAAATCAAGAAAGGCAAGCTGCGTGGTGCTGTCAGTGAAGGCATGCTGTGTGCCGCCGACGAACTGCAGTTGGGTAGCGATCACGACGGTATCATGGTGCTGCCGGAAGATGCTCCTGTGGGAATGCCTGCTCGCGACTATTTCAATGTGAAAGACGACTATACGCTGGAAGTGGCCATTACCGCCAACCGTTCGGATGCCACCTCCCATATCGGTGTGGCCCGCGATGTGGTGGCTGTACTCAATACACGCAACATGGAGGGGGAACGCTATGCCATCCAATGGCCTGAAGTGGACGAGACCATCAGCGTGAATCAGCATCCTAAAGTGGATGGCCCCCAGCCGGTAAGCGTTACAGTTGAGGAACCCGAACTGTGTCCGCGATACAGCGGTTTGACAATCCGCAATGTGAAGGTGCAAGAGTCTCCCGACTGGCTGAAGGACAAGCTCCGTACGGTCGGTCTGCGTCCCATCAACAACATTGTCGACATCACCAATTTCATTCTGATGGAGGTGGGACAGCCGCTGCATGCTTTTGATGCAGACATGATTCTGGGCAATCAGGTGGTGGTCCGTCGACTGCCGCAGGATACCCCGTTTGTCACCCTTGACGGTGTGGAACGCAAACTGGATGCCCGCGACCTGATGATATGCAATGCGGGCAACGGCAACGGTCCGCAGCCAATGTGTATCGCCGGTGTTTTTGGCGGCGAACAGTCGGGCGTCACTATGAAGACACGCAATATCTTTATCGAGAGTGCCTATTTCAACCCCGTCAGCATCAGAAAGACCTCCAAACGTCACGGTCTGAAGACCGATGCCTCGTTCCGCTACGAACGTGGATGCGACCCCAACATCACCCTGTGGGCTGTGCGTCGTGCAGCCTTGTTGATTCAGCAACTGGGAGGCGGCGAGATTTGTGGAGACATTGTCGACCTTTACCCGAAACCTATAGAGAAGGCTGTTGTCGACATCAACTTCCGTCGTGTCGCCGACCTTATCGGCAAAGAGATACCGCGCGAAGTGATCCGTACGGCGCTTACCTCGCTTGATATCGAGATTGCCAGCGAAGACAATGAAGGCATGCGGTTGCGTATACCCACCTGTAAAGTGGATGTGTATCGCGAGTGCGACGTGGTTGAGGAAATCATGCGTATCTATGGGTACAACAATATCGAATTCGATGAACGGCTGAGCAGCTGTCTGGCCTATGGGGTGAAGCCCAATCCGCAAAAGATGAAGAATGTAGTGTGTGACTATTTGACGAACAACGGCTTCAACGAGATAATGAACAATTCGCTGACCAAGAGCAGTTACTACGAGAACAATCCTGATTTCCCAATGGAGCATTGTGTGACCATACTCAATCCGCTCTCAAAGGAACTCAATGTTATGCGCCAGACATTGCTTTACAACGGATTGGAGTGCATTGTGTATAATATGAATCACAAGATTAACGACCAGAAGATTTATGAATTTGGTCGTAGCTATGTGAAGAATCCCGATGCGGGAAGCGATCCCACTGCGGAAGTTTCCGTCACCAAACGATATGTGGAAACACAGCATCTGACATTCATGATGACGGGTGCCGTACAGCCCGAAAGTTGGCGTGGGAAAGTGGTGAAAGTCGATTTCTTCGACGCCAAAGCCTATCTTGTCAACATCCTGCAGCGCATGCGTATTCCGATGGGAAGAATCGAGGTGGTTTCCTCTTCCGAGCATTTCTTGTCGGAAGGATTGTCCTATCGTTTCAGAGACAGTAAGAAACAACTTGCTGTAGTAGGCCGCATCGCACGTCCCACCTTGCAGCAGCTGGATTGCAAGCAGGAGGTTTTCTATGCCGACATCGACTGGGATCTGCTTCTCAAGAGCATCCCTCAGAAAGATGTGACGTACAGCGAGATCCCCAAGTTCCCGGAGGTGCGTCGCGATCTGGCGCTGGTAATTGACCGTTCGGTTACTTTCGCCCAGATTGAGGCGGTGGCTCGCAGCACAGAAAAGAAACTGCTGAAGCGAGTCTCATTGTTCGACGTGTACGAAGGCAAAGGCATTGCCGATGGTTTCAAGTCGTATGCTGTGAGCTTTATTCTGCAGGACCCTGACAAGACGCTCAACGACAAACAGATTGAGGCTGTGATGTCCAAACTGCAAAAGAACTTCGAGACCCAACTGAACGCCAAAATCAGGCAGTAAAAAACGATAATTTGCGAAAACTATAATAAAACGCGAACCCTTTCAACCTTTTCAACCTTTCCAACAAACTCCTATCTCATGGGTCTGGAGAAATACGATATCAAGATATTGCTTGTGCTGATGAAGTGCATTGCCGGAAGGAAGGACTTCTTCCGGTGGCTGCTTGATAACGGTTATCCAGAACTTGCTGCATTCTCCAATGCCATACGAGGGGATGTCGATGCCATGAAATGGCTTTTTGAACATCACCACGAATGGCTTGCCATACTCTCCAATGCCATTGATGGCGAAGACAAAGCCCGTGTTTGGATTGGCAAAGCGACCCATCGGTGTAACCTGATGTTCGCTTTGGCCTGTCGTGAGGATGTCGACGCCATACGGTGGCTTCGGGACAACAACCTGCAGGTCTTTTTGCTTATGGCAAAAGAAGTGGCTCAGGTACTCGACACACAAGCTCTTGAAAACAAGGGCCCGTACGTTCTACATTTCGGATAGCTACTAAAAACATAACTAAAGTCATGGAAGAAGAAAAATCAATCCGTCAGGATGGCTTCGGAAAAAAGCGCCCTCGCGTACGTCGCGAAAACAACAGTCGTGGAGACTCCTATCAGCGCATCTACAGCTCCAAAACTCAATCACGTCGCAATGCCGACGGTTCTAACGCTGATGAATATGGAAACAACGGTGGAAAACCGTACGGGAACAAACCGCGGTTTGACAAGAAAAAACAGAAGGGACCTTTAAAAATCAATAAATTAAAGGGGTCAGACGAGATTATTCAGAATAAAATCAACCGTCGAAAGAACAAACAGGCACCACCCGAACCCAAGCACGATGGGACGACCCGTTTGAACAAGTATATCTCGAATGCCGGTATTTGCTCGCGCCGTGATGCAGACAAGTTGATTGAGGCAGGGGCAGTATCGGTCAATGGAGAAGTGGTCACCACGTTGGGGTTCAAGGTTAAAGAGGGTGATGTGGTTAGCTATGGGGGAGAGGTGCTTCGCAGTGAACCCAAGCGCTATTTCCTCCTTAACAAGCCGAAGGGATATATCACCACGTTGGATGATCCGCAAGAGCGTCGCACAGTCATGATGCTTGTCCAGGATTGTTGCAAAGAACGAATCTATCCTGTGGGGCGATTGGACCGCTATACGACCGGTCTCCTGCTCTTCACCAACGACGGCGAGTTGGCGCGCAAGTTGACGCATCCTTCCTCGAAGGTCTATAAGATTTACCAGGTGGAATGCGACCGGCCGGTGAGCCGTGAGGACATGCAGCAGATGCTTGAAGGCATTGAGTTGGAGGATGGTCCTATCTCTGTCGACGATGTTCAGTATCAGGATGGGGGTAAAGACCGTCGTGTGGTGGGCGTGGCATTGCATTCGGGCAAAAACCGCATTGTGCGTCGCATTTTCGAACACTTTGGCTATGAAGTCCGCAAGCTCGATCGCTGTGTTTTTGCAGGCCTCACCAAGAAAGACCTTCCCCGTGGTCACGTCCGCGAACTGACCCAGCAGGAAGTCAACTACCTTCAGATGGTTTAGTATGGTTTTTTTGTTGTGTGGTGTTGATGCGTGAAGTGTTGTCGCGCATCACGTCTTGGACGATTTGTGTGACCATGGTTTTCAGCTCCTCGATGAACTGATGGGCGTCGTATTTGTGCGCCTCGATTTCGCGGAGCTTCTTCTCCCATTGTCCGGTGAGTTCGGCGCTTTTCAGCAACTCTTCGTGGATGAGGTTGATGAGGTTGATGCCTGTCTCTGTGGCTGAAAGCGACTTGCGGACTTTCTGGATATAGCCCCGTTTGAAGAGTGTCTCGATGATGGCTGCACGGGTGGAGGGTCGGCCGATACCGTTTTCCTTCAATGCGTCGCGCAGCTCGTCATTGTCCACAAAACGACCGGCGGTCTCCATGGCACGCAGCAGGGTGGCTTCGGTGTAGGGCTTGGGCGGTGTAGTCCATTTCTCAGAGAGGGTAGGGGTGTGGGGCCCTTTCTCGCCTTTGGTGAAGGCGGGCAGCATCTTGCTCTTCTCTTCCGAGTCGTTGTTTTCGTCATCATTCAAAACATCGTTCGCTCCTTTGTGGTCGCGCTCGGCATTCTCCGTCTTCCGTTCCTGATGCCAGCTGCCGTCGGTCTCAACCCACTTGCCGAAACAGACCCTCCAACCGGGGTCGGTAATCTGTTTTCCGGTGGCTTTGAACTGCAGCTTTTCGCCTTTTTTCTTGCCCTCCTCGGGAGCACATTCCACCTTGCCGCTAACCGTGGTGGTCGCCACCTTGCAGTCGGGATAGAAAACAGCGATGAAATGGCGGGCGACCAAGTCGAAAACACGTTTTTCGTTGATGGTCAAGTCCCCGTTGCTAGGGTTCTCGCCGGTGGGTATGATGGCATGGTGGTCGGTGACTTTGCTGTTGTCGAACACTTTCTTGCTTTTGGGAAGCGTCTTTGCCAACAACGGGGCGGTGAGGTTGGCGTAGGGAAGCAGCCCTTTAAGTATTCCGGGACATTTGGGGTAGATGTCATCGCTTAGGAAGGTGGTGTCGACACGGGGATAGGTGGTCAGTTTCTTCTCGTAGAGGCTCTGGATGTATTTCAGTGTCTCGTCGGCCGAGAAGCTGTATTTCTTGTTGCACTCCACCTGCAGACTGGTGAGGTCGAACAAACGAGGGGGCGCCTCATTGCCGTTTTTACGGCTGATGCCGGTGACCTCGAAGTCGCGTCCTTCAATGGCTGCCAGTGCCCGTTGACCCTCTTCTTCACTTGTAATGCGTCCTTTGATTGTCTTTCGTTTCCCGTTTTCTGTTTTCCGTTCCTCGTTCGCAGTTTCCTCATCCTCTTCTTCGTTCCCCTGCAGCGAGAAAAGGGTGTCGCGATAGATGGTGGAGAGCACCCAGTACTGTTCCGGTTTGAAATTCTGAATTTCCATCTGCCGGTTGACGATGAGTGCCAGGGTGGGGGTCTGTACGCGTCCGATGCTGAGCACCTGCCCGCGTTCGGTGCGGTATTTGAGGGTGTAGAGCCGTGTA
The DNA here is from genome assembly GCA_946401725.1 of uncultured Bacteroidales bacterium. Taxonomy (GTDB): domain Bacteria; phylum Bacteroidota; class Bacteroidia; order Bacteroidales; family P3; genus Colimorpha. Next base: position 29,525 of record CAMIVE010000016.1, read on the forward strand.
GCGTTCATGCCCAACAGCCAGTCGCCGATGGCGCGGCACAGTCCGGCTTCATAGAGCGACTGGTAGTCGTTCTGCGGTTTGAGATTTTGGAATCCCTCACGAATAGACTGTTCGGTCAGTGAGGAGATCCATAACCGCTGCACAGGACATTTGGCGGCGGCTTTCTGCATCACCCATCGCTGGATGAGTTCGCCCTCCTGTCCGGCATCGCCGCAGTTGACAATGCCGTCGGCTTTCTGCATCAGGCTTTCGATGATGTGGAACTGTTTTTCGTAGGTCTTGTTGTCAATCAGCTTGATGCCGAAACGGGGTGGAATCATGGGGAGCCGGCTGAGCGACCAAGCTTTCCACATTTCCGTGTAGTCGTGGGGTTCTTTAAGCGTGCAGAGGTGACCGTAGGTCCAGGTGACCTGATAGCCGTTGCCTTCCATGTAACCATCATGGGGAGTGGTGGCTCCCAGTACTTTTGCTATATCTTTCGCCACACTGGGCTTCTCGGCTATACAGACTATCATGGGGGAGGATGTTGATATATTGTTTTTTGTCTTTGTCGATTTCAAACGGATGACTGGAAAAAATATTGTGTTTGAGAAAATATATATACAATGTTTCCGTTATAAAAAATTAAGAATTCAGACATTTATTGTCGTTTGATTTAAAGAAAACTGACTAATGATAAAGGAAAAACTACAGGAAATCCGTGCCACGCTGCCTTCGCAGGTGCGGCTTATCGCGGTCTCGAAGACCAAACCTGTCGAGATGCTACAGGAAGCCTATGACGCCGGACAGCGGCTTTTCGGTGAGAACTATGCCACCGAGTTGCGTGACAAGCATGCGGTGCTTCCCGACGATATCGAATGGCACTTCATCGGTCATCTGCAACCCAAACAGCTGAAATACTATATCCCCTTTGTGAAGATGATTCATGGTGTCGACTCGGTGGAACATCTGGAAGCGGTGGAGCATGCCGCCGCCAAGGTGGACCGTAGGGTCGATGTGCTGCTGCAATTCCATATAGCGCAGGAGGAGACCAAGTTCGGTTTTGCCCTTGGCGAGGTGGCGCAACTCTCGGCGATGCCCCCGATGGAGCATGTGCGTGTATGCGGTGTGATGGGTATGGCGACACAGACCGACGATCAGCATCAGGTGCGCGAGGAATTCCGCCATCTGAAACAGATTTTCGACCAGCTGAAGGCCACCACTTTTGCCGGTCATCCGGAATTCTGTGAAATATCGATGGGTATGAGTGGCGACTATCCTATCGCCATCGAAGAGGGTGCCACTCTGATTCGCTTAGGTTCGTCCATCTTCGGTGCAAGGTATTATCAACATTAAAGAAATCTATCAACCTACACAGCGTCCTTTTAAAACCTTTCAACAAATCACCCCGAACCTTTCAAACCTTTCAAACCCTTCAAATCCTCTATGCATATCTTTCAAAATAAATCCAAGCTGATTCTTTCCTATGTCGTCATTACCTTCGGCATAGCGGTATACACGTTTGCATGGTCTGCCTTCATGCTGCCCGCCTCTATTGTCGGTGGCGGTGTCAGCGGTATCTCGTCGGTGCTCAATATCGCTGCGGGAATACCGTTACCTATCGGTGTGTTGAACTTCATCATCAATGGCGTCCTTCTCGCCATCGGTTTCAAGATTCTCGGTTCCAAGTTCGGGGCCAACACCATCTACGGCATCGTGATGTCGTCGCTCTTCTTTATTTTTTGGCAGCAGGGTCTGCAGGTCGACAATCTTTTCAAGGTTGACGGCATAATGGCATTCGACCCCTTCATGTGCGCCATTATCGGCGGTGCGCTCTGTGGCGGCGGCATCGGCTTGACCTTCTCCATGGGTGGCAACAGCGGTGGAACGGATATCATTGCGCTCATTATCTCCAAATTCTATAATGTTTCGCCGGGCAAAGTCATCATGTATCTGGATATCTTCATCATCGGTAGTTCCTACTTTGTGTCGCACCAGATCACCAATGTGGTTTATGGCTACATTGTCATGGTGACCATGACTTACGTGCTGGATATGGTGCTTGACGGTAACAAGCAGTCGTATCAGATTTTGGTTTTCTCGACCAAGAACAAAGAGATTGGCGATGCCATTACCAAGGAAATCGGACGCGGGGTGACCCTCCTCGACGGCGAAGGCGGCTACAGCCACCAACCCCAACAGGTGCTTGTCGTTATGGCGCATAAAACCGACAAACCCAATGTGATGCAGGTCATCCACCGCATTGACGACAACGCCTTTATCTCCGTCTCGAAGACCCAAGGCGTCTATGGCCGCAATTTTGAAAAACTGAAGTTATAAGAATCTTTATAACCCGGACTATTTTAAACCTATCAACATACATGCATTTAGTTTCCCCATCACTCCTTTCTGCTGATTTCGGCAACCTGCAGCGCGACATTGAGATGCTCAACGACAGCGCCTGCGACTGGCTCCATGTCGATGTCATGGACGGCATTTTCGTCCCCAATATCTCATTCGGACAGCCTGTTGTCAAACATATCAAGAAACATGCCCGTAAGCCGTTGGATGTTCATCTGATGATTATGGACCCCGGCCGTTATGTCGAAGACTTCAAAAATGCTGGTGCCGACATCCTTACTGTCCATTACGAGGCTTGCACCCATCTGGACCGCACCCTCCACGCCATCAAAGATGCAGGCATGAAAGCCGGCGTGGTGCTCAATCCACACACACCCGTTTCGCTTCTTGAAGACAGTGTGCAGATTTGCGACCTGGTGTTGCTGATGTCGGTGAACCCCGGTTTCGGAGGACAGAAATTCATTGAGAACACCTATGCGAAGGTCCGCCAGCTGCGTGCCCTCTGCGACCGCAAGAACCCGCAATGTCTTATCGAAATCGACGGCGGTGTCAACACCACCAACGCCCCGTTGCTCTATGAGGCGGGTGCCGATGTGCTTGTGGCGGGCAATGCCGTGTTTAAATCCGACAATCCGCAGCAGACCATCCTCGAACTCAAACGATGAATCGCCCGCAACTCATACTTGCTCCCGGTAAGGAAAGATCGCTCCTGCGTCGTCACCCCTGGCTTTTCTCGGGTGCTGTCCGTCGTATCGTTGGAACTCCTCAGGAGGGCGACCTCGTCGATATTTGCGATGCCCAAGGACAATGGCTTGCGGCAGGTCACTACCAGCAGGAGAGCATCATCTGCAAGATTCTCTCCTTCGGCACTCCGCAGATTGATGAAGACTTCTTCCGGATGCGGATTCGGTCGGCGGTGGACTACCGCCGACGGCTGGGCTTCTTCGAGATGCCGGATACCGATGTCTTCCGCCTTGTCCATGCTGAAGGCGATGGGATGCCGGGATTGGTGGCCGACTGGTACAACGGTGTGCTGGTCCTCCAAGCCCACAGTGAAGGTATGCACCGTCTGTTTCCGCTGCTGTCGCGCCTGTTTGTGGAGATCCTGAGTGAATATCATATCGTCTCGGTATTCGACAAAAGCAGTGCCACGCTGAAGGTGGAGGCTGCTGACGGCTTCATCTGGGGCGAGGAACAACCCGAACAGGAAATCTGTGAACACGGAAACCGTATGCTGATCAATTTCTTCGAAGGACAGAAGACAGGTTTCTTTATCGATCAGCGCGAGAACCGTCATCTGGTCCATACGTTGGCGCGTGACCGCAGAGTGCTCAACTGCTTCGGCTATACCGGCGGATTCTCGTTGGGAGCCCTCAGTGGGGGTGCCCAGTATGTCGAGACAGTCGACATCTCCAAGAAAGCCATCGAACTCTGCAACCGCAATGTGGAACTCAATTTCAGTGCGGACAACCGCCATCGGGGGGTGGTGGCCGATGTGCTGAACTACCTTAACACCATCGACAACACGTTTGATTTCATCATCCTCGACCCGCCGGCTTTTGCCAAAAACCACCGTTCGCTGCAGCAGGGGCTCAAAGGGTACCGTTCCATCAACCAGCGCGCCATGGAGAAGATTCGTCCGGGTGGGCTGCTGATGACCTTCAGCTGTTCGCAGGCCGTCTCGAAGGATGATTTCCAGACCATGGTTTTCACTGCTGCCGCCAATGCCCACAAGCAAGTCCGCATTGTCCGTCAGCTGCCCCATGCCCTGGACCACCCGGTAAGCATCTACCACCCCGAAGGGGAATACCTCAAGGGACTCCTTCTGGAAGTGGAGTAGAAAACAAAAACGATAACGAAATACAAAAAACCGTCCCGAACCTTTTAAACGTATCAATATATCAATGGAAAAAGGATACCTGAAAATAGACAAGTACGACAACGCGTGTGTCGACGAACTGGCGAAACATTATAAAGAAATTATTCGTCTGTTGGGCGAAAATCCCGACAGGGAGGGACTGCTGAAAAGTCCTGAGCGTATTGCGAAAGCCATGCTTTTCTTCACGTTTGGATACGACCTCGACCCTGAGGAGATACTCCGTTCCGCCATGTTCCACGAGGACTATAAGCAGATGGTGGTCGTGAAGGACATCGAACTCTATTCGCTTTGCGAGCACCACATGGTTCCCTTTGTGGGCAAAGCCCATGTGGCCTATATCCCCAACGGCACCATTGTGGGACTGAGCAAGATTCCGCGGGTGGTGGATGCCTATGCCCGCCGCCTGCAGGTGCAGGAGCGTCTCACTAAGCAAATTAAGGATTGTATCCAGAACACGCTGAATCCATTAGGTGTTGCCGTGGTCATCGAGGCACAGCACATGTGCATGTCGATGCGTGGGGTGCAGAAACAGAACTCCGTCACCACCACCAGCGATTTCACGGGAGCTTTCATGAAAGACCCCAAGACCCGCGAGGAGTTTATGCATATCATCGGCGTGAATCTGCATTAAGTTTGGTTTAAAGAGTTAAAAAAGGTTTGAAAGGGTATTCTTACCTTTTCTATTGTTGCGGCAGACAAATCCGCCACAACGGGAATAATAAAATCAAAACGGATTACAAATCCTTATAGTAAGATGTGTCGGATTGCAAATCCGCCACAACGGGTGTTCATTTTGTTGCGGCAGATTTGTAATCTGACGCAACCTATTATAAGGATTTGCAATCCGTAATACAATAATTCTCCAGATTGTCTGAAGTTATAGTTTTTCTCTCTGTCAGCCCCTTTCCAGTAGGAAGCTGACGGGACGGAAACCGTCGTTGCAGCTTATCAGGGCGCTGTAGGGGTTTTGCATCCAACCGTCATAGAAATTGCCGCGTCCCGCAGCCAGTTCTTCGACGAACCATCGCATGGATTCCCATGCGCTCTCACACATACCTTCCGGTTTTTTCCCATCGGTGCTGGTCCAGGTGTCGCCTTCGTTGATGTCGCAGGCGTGCTGGATAGGGTTTTCGTATTTTGCCTGCAAGTCTTTGTAGTCAGCCTTGCGGATGGCGGTTATCTTGACTTGATACATCATCTTTCTCTCCTTTTAATCACCTCCTGTAGCCGGTAACGGTCGCCGGTGGCAGGACCGACGGCATCGATAAAGGGCTGTCCGTAGCCGGGCGTGTCGTAGCCCCAGCGTTGGAAATCGCCCTTCTCGTCGGTGCGGCGCACCACCTGGTCGTTGTATTTCACTATGAGGTATTTCGCCAGCTTATCCCAGCGTTGCATCATGCGTTCGGCATAGGCGATGCTTTTCCGGTTCAGGTAGTCGCGCCGGTCGGCGGGCGTCATCTTGTCGATGGCGGCAAGCACGCTGTCTTGGTCTGCAAAGTAGTAATCCTCCAGCTCTTGCTGTGCTGCGCGCAGGTCGCCGATCATCATCGAGTAACGCGGGTATACCATGTTGGCCACCCAGTTGTTCATCCAGAACGCCGACTGGAACGAGAATTCGTTGCGCGGGTTGTTCTCGGGACGGAAGCAGTCGGGTACCTGTGTGATGCAGCAGTAGAGCGGCACATAGGCTACCATGTCGGCGTCGTCGCAGTTGAACCAGGTGATGCCGCCCACGTCGTCGGGCAGCCAGGAGCGCATCTGGCAGGTCATGGTGAA
>CAMIVE010000017.1 GCA_946401725.1 uncultured Bacteroidales bacterium
CTGAAAGCGTAAAACCAACCAATTACAACAATAAAAAACAGCTCCATACTCATGTGGAGCTGTTTTTTTTCACGATTGACTAAAAAATCGTATCTTTGCAGTCTGAAAAGAAAGGAAAAATGACTGAGCAGAACAAGAAACTGACCATACGGCCGGCGAGGGAAAACGAGACGGGGCTGGTGCTGGATTTTATCAAGCGGCTGGCGGAATATGAGAAATGCGCCGACGAAGTATATGCCGACGAAGCCACGTTGCACCACTCATTGTTCGTCGAGAAATCGGCCGAGGTGGTCTTTGCCGAAGTGGAGGGAGAAGTGATTGGCTTCGCGCTCTTCTTCCACAATTTCTCCACCTTTATGGGACGCAAGGGACTCTATCTGGAAGACCTCTTCATCCTCCCCGAGAAAAGAGGTCACGGCTACGGCAAACAGATGCTACGGTACCTTGCCAGACTGGCTGTAGAACGCCACTGCGGACGTATGGAGTGGATATGCCTCGACTGGAACCAACCCGCCCTGCGCGTCTACCACTCCATCGGTGCCATCCCCATGGACGAATGGACCGTCCAACGTCTGGACGAGAACGCATTGAAACACCTCGCAGAGCATGAATAGAATCAAGACACTTGCCTCATTGATAATCGCAGTAACGTGGTTGCCTGTGACGGCGCAACATACAATACGCTTCCATGGAGACACTGTTTTTTCTATTAAAATAGCGGAGAGCAACAGCTATCTTGAATGGAAAACCATGGGCGATTTTCATGAGACGGTGTATCCACCTGAGGCGTGGATTGAATATTCGCCAACATGGAACGAGCAAAAGCTCTTAAAACGGAATTCACAGCGAACGAAAACCACAAGGATTGACATCAGCGCATGGTCACACTTGGATAGTTTACTGTCGGAAATAGGCGTAAGTCGACTAGCAACTGCCGCCGACATCGGCATCACAGAACAAATGCTCAAGAAGGCACTCCTCAGCTGGACTGCAATTAAAAGATACAAAAGATGGGAAAGAGCATGTATTCAAGACTTCAATACAATTGAGAAGTTTGACCGATGGCTGGTAAAAGAATACGAAGAAAATAAAGACACGAATGTTTTTTCCATCATGACAGATACCTACGGCTTCATCAATGTTGAAATAACCATTTCTCCCAAGAAAAAAACAAACGTAAGCATTTGGCGACACTATCCTGACAAGCCATACCATCTGGACGGTCGTAACCGTTTTAATCTAAACATTTATAGACACCTCTGCACCTTGATGCCTAAAACATTCGATTTCAGCTATGAGGACTTTCAGAAAAAACTGATAATGGCCTTTTTTGAGTATCTCGCCGAAAACTGGAATGAATTAAAATAACAATAAAATACAAAACAAATGACGAAATACATCGGCGCGCATGTGAGCGCATCGGGAGGCGTGGGCAACGCCATATTGAATGCCGAGGCCATCGGAGCCAACGCTTTTGCCCTGTTTACTAGAAATCAACGCAGTTGGGTCAGCAAGCCGTTGGCACAGCTGGAAATAGACGGTTTCAAGGCGCTGCTCGCCGACCGCGGTTTCAGCCCCCAGTATGTGCTGCCTCACGACAGCTATCTGATTAACTTGGGCTCGCCCGACGAAGAGACGCTGCAAAAAAGCCGCGCGGCATTCCTGGACGAGATGCAACGTGCCCAGCAACTGGGGCTCCAGATGCTCAACTTCCACCCCGGCAGCCACCTCAACAAAGTCAGCGAGGAGGAATGCCTTGACCAGATCGCCCGCGAGGTAAACCTTGCCCTCAGCAAGACGGAAGGAGTCACCGCCGTGATCGAGAACACCGCCGGACAAGGCACCAACCTCGGATGGAAATTCGAGCATATCTCCCGCATCATCGAAGGCATCGACGACAAAAGCCGCGTAGGCGTCTGTATCGACACCTGCCACACGCTGGCGGCAGGTTACGACCTCAGCACCGAGATGGGTTACATGTTCTGCTTCGAGGAGTTTGACCGCCTGATAGGTCCGCAGTACCTCCGTGCCATCCACCTCAACGACAGCAAGAAAGCAGTTTCCTCACATGTCGACCGCCACGAGGTACTGGGCGAAGGGTTCCTCGGCAAAGCCTTCTTCGAACGGTTTATGCACGACCCCCGTTTCGACGACATGCCCATCATCCTCGAGACCCCCGACCCCACCCGCTGGGCCGACGAAATCAAGTGGCTGCGCAGTCTATAGACATACTTTTTTTATACATATATAATAAAAGATGCACATTCCCGTTTTACGGGATAAAGAGAACTAACTATGAAGAAATTTCTGACAACCCTGCTGCTTTTGGCAGCGATAATGCCGGCCATGGCACAAATCACCCATACCTCCAAAGGGGCTGTAGACCAGAATGCTGAGAAAATACTCAAGAAAGCAGCCGACAAAATCAATGCGGGGACCGTGTCGTTCACCGTCACGATGGTCAACAAGGACGCCAACAAGAAAGAGACGGCACGCCTGAAAGCCAATGTCATCTACAGCAAAGGGAAATACCATGTCAGTTTCAACGGCAACGAAATCTATTGTGACGGTACCGCCACGTGGCACTGGAGCAAAGAGACCAACGAGGTGGTCATCAACAAAATGAGCGAGTCGGAAGACGACCTGATGAATCCCGCATCCATCCTGATGAACTACAAGAAGAACTTCAAATGCAAGTTCATCCGTCAAGAAACAAATGGCGATGCCATTATCGACCTTACCCCCAAGAAATCGAAGAGCTATTACAAAATCCGCGTCATTATCAACGCCAACAGCGGCATTGTGCAACGTATGGAGATGCATAACTACGACTCCAGCAGCGGCGAGTACATCATCAGCAAATTCAACGGCTCCGCCAAAGCCTCCGAGAGTGAATTCACCTTCTCCAAGGACAAACACCCCGGCGTTGAAGTCCTGGATATGAGATAAAAAAATAACAATCCGAATTCAATAATAATCACAAAAGAAATACATCAATGAAAAAAACAGCACACCTTCTCTTCCTTGCCGCGTTGTTGTTCGGCATGGTTGCCTGCCACAAATCAGCACCGAAACTTGTATTCGAGAACTATGAATACGAGGACAATCCCTTCGCTGAAAAAGACGACACCGTAGGAGTTCAGTTCAGTCTGAAAATCCAGCTTCCCGATATGAAGGATATGAAGGAGCAGCAACGCACCCTCATGCAAGCCATCTGCGACACCCTGATGTCCCGTATGCTGGAGCCCTATTATCGTTTCCAACAACCCGAACAGGCTATCAAAGACTACTGCGACAGCATTCGTAACGAGTTCTACGAGTGGGCAATTATTGACGACCCGATCAAGACAGGAACACCCAACTACCAGTGGATTCAGGAGATCTCACTTATTCCTGAGCTGGTCACTGATGAAATGCTGGTCTATAACGGCAATATCTACGCCTACACCGGCGGCATCAACCCCTCATCGACCAACATCTACTTCCTGTTCGACCTCAAGACCGGCAAACAGCTGACTGAAAACGAGCTCTTCACTTTCAGTGAGAACGAAGACAACAACAAAGCCTTTGTCGAACTGATGAGCAATCTGCTACGGAAAAGCTGCGAACAGTTGGAAGACATTACCGTCGACGATATTGACTGGGAGAATGTGGAACCCAACGGCAATTTCCAAGTCACTCCCGAGGCATTGGTCTATCACTTTGACGCTTTCGAGGTTGCCGACGACGAAATCACCATCGTCATTCCCAACCACGAATTGCAGAAATACATGAAAGAGGGAACCGTCCTTTACCGCTACTGGTTCAAGTAACGTTACCCGTTTCCTGTTCTACGTTTCAAGAAGCCTCTGCCTCTATGACTATTCTGTTGTTGGAAACTGCCACTCCTGTATGCTCTGTCGCCCTATACCGCGATCATGCGATTGTTGCTTCCAAACAGAGCGATGAGCCCAATGCACATTCGTCAAAACTGGCGCCTTTCATCCAAGAGCTGTTCGACCAGAGCGGCATAGAGATGAAAGCGCTTGACGCCGTCTGCGTCTCATCGGGACCCGGTTCCTACACCGGACTGCGTATCGGGGTCAGCAGTGCCAAAGGCATCTGCTACGCACTCGACATCCCGTTGCTTTCCGTACCCACACTGCAGAGCATGGCTGCCCGTTACTTCCAGCTCCACCCCGATTACAAAGGGCTGGTCTGTCCCATGATTGATGCCCGCCGGATGGAATGCTATACCGCACTTTATAGTCGCGAAGAGGTAATCCGTCCCACCCAAGCAGAAATCATCGAAAGCGACAGTTACGACCGCTGGCTAGCGGAAGGACCTGTAACCTTTATCGGTGACGGGGCGCAGAAGACCCGTCCGCTGCTTGCCCAACATCCCAATGTCTGCTACGACGACCGTTTCCAAATCGATGCCAGCGGGATGGCGACGATAGCTCTGCAGAAACTGCAAAAAGGAGAACAGGAGGATGTGGCCTACTTCGAGCCATTCTATCTGAAAGACTTTGTAGCCAAGAAATCGGTAGTCCACGGACTGCGAAAAGAGACCCCCTAATCCGCCACCGCATGCTGCGTTATATTGGAAAACGGCTTCTTTATGGACTCCTCGTCATCCTCGGTGTGGTGACACTGGTCTTTTTCCTCTTCAACATACTTCCCGGCGACCCTGCCCGCATGATGCTCGGCCAGCGTGCCGATGCCGAAAGCATCGAGATGATCAACCGCGATTTGGGACGTGACAAACCTGTGGGGCAGCAGTTCGTCTCCTATCTGAACGACCTGTCCCCTCTTTCGCTGCACAATAGCCAAGACCCCCAGAGCTACTATTATCTGGACCCCGAGAAATACGAGCCCTACGGAACCCTTGCCACTATCGGAAGCACCTCTCTAGTAGTGAAAGCGCCTTACCTGCGCCGCTCCTACCAAACCAAACGAAAGGTGACCGAAGTCATCGGCTCCGCTTTCCCCCAGACTGCCGTTTTAGCGCTCACCGCCATGGCGTTCGCCTTGATTGTAGGCATCCTTCTCGGCGTGCTTTCCGCACTGCACAAAGGGTCTTGGATTGACAGGCTCACCCTCTTCCTGTCCACCTTGGGCATGTCGCTCCCCTCTTTCTTTGCGGCGATTCTGATTGCCTGGTTTTTCGCCTACGTACTGGCCGACTGGACCCACCTGAACATGTTCGGCAATCTCTACACCGTAGACGACTACGGATGCGGCGAGTTCTTAGACCTTAAAAACCTGATCCTCCCCGCACTCACGTTAGGCATACGACCGCTGGCCGTATTGGTGGAGCTCACCAAAAGCTCGATGCTCGAAGCACTGAGCCAGGACTATATCCGCACTGCACGAGCCAAAGGGATGCCCTACCGACGGCTGATTTTCCGTCATGCGCTGCGCAATGCGCTCAACCCCATCGTCACCTCCGCATCGGGATGGCTGGCTGGACTGCTTGCCGGAGCCGTCTTTGTGGAGTATGTGTTCGACTGGAAAGGCATGGGCGTTGTCATTGTCGACGGGCTGGAAAAATATGATTTCCCAGTGGTGATGGGTTCTATCCTGTTCATCTGCATCCTGTTAGTGGTTATCAATATTATTGTCGATATACTGTACGGTGTCCTCGATCCCCGGGTGCGCATCGGAAAATAAGTCTCCTACCCATGTCCTCTTCCACATCTAAAATAGGTATTGGCGGACTGCTGAAAAAGCTGCTTCCTTTCGTATTGCCCTATCGGTGGCTGCTTGTTATCACATTGGTGCTGACCTTTGTCGGATCGCTTATGGCGCAGGTGAATGCCGTGGTCCTTGACCGCGCTGTCGATGCCATCAACGGGCTGCTGCACCTTGAAGGCGGTTTCAAATGGGCCGATGCGGCACAGATACTCATTATCATCAGTGCCATCCTTCTGGGCAAGGAGGTGCTGGCAGCCTTTATCACTTTCGGACAACGTATCTTTGGCGAGAAGATACGTATCAATGTCAGCCGAGACCTCTCGCTGCGTGTCGTCAAGCGCATACTGAGTTTCCGCATGGCCTTTTTCAGTGCCGAAGGCAACGAACCCGGGAAACTGCAGACCCGTATCGACCGCGGAGTGATGAGCCTGAGCAATACCGTGAAAAACTTCTTCATCGACATACTTCCCCTTTTCACCAGTGCCATCCTCGCATTGGTACTCATGTTCGCCGCCAACGTCTATGTGGGACTTGTCGCACTGGCCATCATCCCTGTCTACTTCATCATCACCGCCCGTCAGGGGAAACGAATGAAAGGGTGGCGACGCAATGTATTCGGCACCCACCAGGCACTGAACCACGGTATCATGAATATCATTGAAAGCATCGGTGTCATCAAATCGTTCAACCGCGAGGAGGTGGAGAACGACCGACAGGCCGCCCTTCAGGAGCAATCCACCGACCAGCAAATGCAGACCCGCCGTATCTCGTTCCTTTTCGAAGGTCTGAAAACGTTTGTGGAACAGATTGGCACCGTGCTGATCATCATATTGACCGCCTATCTGGTGCTGACCGACTATCCCGGCATGACCATCGGAAAAATCATGTACCATGTGCTGCTCTTCAACAACGTCAGCGCACCCATACGTCAGTTGCACCGCATTTATGACGATTTGAACGACGCCCTCATCTATGCCGAAGGGTTCTTCGACATCCTCGAAGCTGACCAAGAGGTGGAGACCAGTGGTGGCTACCGTCCCGACAGCGTGAAAGGCGATTTCGCTCTGCGACACGTGGAATTCACCTACAGCAACGGCACCCACGCCATCCGCGACCTCACCATGGACATCCCCGCCGGCGAGACCACCGCCCTTGTAGGGCTCAGCGGAGCCGGGAAAAGCACCATTGTCAACCTATTGGACAAATTCTACACGCCCGATAGCGGCACCATCACCCTCGACGGTGTTCCCCTGCAGGAATGGGACACCCAAGTGCTGCGCGACAATATAGGACTTGTATTGCAGAAAAACCACATTTTCAGTGGCACCATCGAAGAGAACATCCGATACGGAAATCCCGACGCTCCCTTTGCTGCAGTGGAGCAAGCCGCCCGTCAAGCGTACATCTACGACCAAATTATGGCATTGCCTGACGGCTTTCAATCACAGGCATTACAGCTGAGCGGTGGACAGCAGCAGCGTATTGCCATTGCACGCATGTTCCTTAAGGACCCGCCCATCATTTTCCTTGACGAGCCCACGGCCAGCCTCGACGCTATCGCCACCGAACAGATCAAATCAGCCATCGATGCAATCAAGCAAGGACGTACCGTTATAGTGATCAGCCACAATATCGGACAGATTATCGATGCCAGCCAACTCTATGTGCTTGACACCGGCCATGTGGTGCAACAGGGGCATCCCACCGACCTCTACCGGCAGGGAGGCCTTTACAAGCAGATTTTCGATGCCAGCGCCCGCAGCATGAATGTCGATAAAATTGCCGAGACATTAGATTAAACCACTTTTTTTTCTTATCTTTGCATTTGCAATGCACCCTCCTTGGCGCAAACAAAAAAAAGCATATATACTTATTAATCAACATCCATGCAAGATAATTCCACTGTTTCGATCAATCACCTGCAACCCGGGACCCCTTTGCAAAGTGGGAAATACACCATCGAAAAGAAAATCGGTGAAGGCGGCTTCGGCATCACTTACCGCGCCATACAAAGCGGACTGAACCGCACCGTCTGCATCAAAGAATATTTCCCTGCGGGACGCAGCACACGCATCACCGCCCATAATTCCGTCATGCCGCAGGGCATTGACGAAGCCCTTTTCGAGAAATACCGTCAAGCCTTCAAAAAAGAGGCCGAGACCCTCGCCTCCTTGCAACATCCAAGTATCGTAGAAGTCATCGACATCTTCGACGAGAACAACACCTCCTATATGGTGATGCCTTTCATTGAAGGTCGCACCTTGCAACAGATAGTCGAGCAACAAGGGCCTATCGACTACCCCCAGGCGGTCAACTACCTGGCACAGGTAGCCGATGCGGTGGGATATATCCACCAACGGAACATCCTGCACCGCGACATCAAGCCCGACAATATCATCGTCACCGCCGAATATCGCGCCATCCTTATCGACTTCGGTTCCGCACGCGAATTCATCAACGACAAGACCCAGGCCCAAACCTCCATTGTCACCCATGGCTACGCCCCGACCGAACAGTACTCCAACAACAGCCGCAAGGGAGCCTACACTGACATCTACGCTTTGGGTGCCACCTTCTATTATATTCTCACCGGCAAGGTACCCCTTGATGCGGTCGCCCGCATGACCGATGAGATGATTGAGCCAAAAAAACTCAACCCGTCCATTCCCGAGGAGGCCAACCGCACCATCCTCAAGGCCATGCAGATGAAAGCCGGCGACCGGCACCAGAGCGCACAGGATTTCATGGACGACTTGCGCAATGTTCACCCGTCACAACCGACGGTCTCACAGGCAGCGGCCTACACGACACCGATTCAACAACCGGCAACAACCGACAAGAAAAAGAGCAAAAAAGGGCTGTACATCGGTGTTATTGGAGGTGTCGTACTCATCTTAATACTATTAATAACAATCTGGAATCATTCCAACAAAGACTACGATTGGGACGATGACTATCCATGGGATACAGCAGAAGCAGTTGTAGATACGCCAATCGTAAACGAAGCGGTTATCGAATCCACTGATTGTGAACCAACGGAAGAACAACTCGCCGCATACCGCAAACAGTATAGTGACTATTTAGACAAAAATTATAGCAATTTCAAGTTTGTAGGCTGGCAATTCATCTATTTGGATGATGACAATATCCCCGAAATATATGTTTCCACCGACAACAAATGGAACGGAACTTTACTACTCTACTTTTACAATGGGAAAATATGTCACGCCACTTTATCGCTGGGATTTGAATATATCCCGCATGGTAATCGAGTAAAAAGCGGATATACTGAAAAAGCATTAACGACCTTTGTAATCGAAGAGTTGACGGATGGAAAAATGCAAAAGATTGCTGAATTCACAGAAGGCACTGACAATGATAACCCCAACGTCAAGGTCTGGCGAATAGACAATAAAAACGTTTCTAAAGAAGAATACGACAATTCTTTACATACAGTATTCAATAGTTACGGGCAAAGTGAAAAAGCTGGAACTATTTCCAATAAACTTCTTTCCATGAATGCATTGTACAACTAATTCCAAAAATATTTTCATTTTTTTTCTTTTTACCCATGCAAGAAAACAACAATCCTCCTGCCAATCATCTGCAACCCGGCATGAAGCTAAGCGGCGGCAAATACACCATCGAAAAAAAGATCGGCGAAGGCGGCTTCGGCATCACTTACCGCGCCATACAAAGCGGACTGAACCGCGCCGTCTGCATCAAGGAATACTTTCCTGCAGGTCGTAGCATGCGCGACACTGCCCATTATACCGTCTATCCGCAAGGCATTGACGAAGCCCTCTTCGAGAAATACCGCCAAGCCTTCCGGAAAGAGGCCGAGACCCTTGCATCTTTGCAACATCCAAGTATCGTAGAAGTCATCGACATCTTTGACGAGAACAATACCTCTTATATGGTGATGCCTTTCATTGAAGGCCGCACCTTGCAACAGATAGTCGAGCAACAAGGGCCTATCGACTACCCCCAGGCGGTCAACTACCTGGCACAGGTAGCCGATGCGGTGGGATATATCCACCAACGGAACATCCTGCACCGCGACATCAAGCCCGACAATATCATCGTCACCGCCGAATATCGCGCCATCCTTATCGACTTCGGTTCCGCACGCGAATTCATCAACGACAAGACCCAGGCACAAACCTCCATTGTCACCCATGGCTACGCCCCGACCGAACAGTACTCCAGCAACAGCCGAAAAGGAGCTTACACCGATATCTATGCCTTGGGAGCCACCTTCTACTTTGTTCTCACTGGCAAAGTGCCACTGGATGCTGCTGCACGGTTGACCGATGAGATGGACGAACCCAAGAAACTCAACCCGTCCATTCCCGAGGAAGCCAACCGCACCATCCTCAAGGCCATGCAGATGAAATCCGCTGACAGGCATCAGAGTGCCCAGGAATTCATGGACGATCTGCGCAACGTTCACCCATCACAACAGGTAGAAGCCGACAAGCCCGCAACGGCTACAAAAACCGCCATTGCACCCACGCCACAAGAAAGCAACAATCCAACCCCAAAGAAAAGCAACACCGGTCTTATCATAGCAATTTCAGGACTTGCGGTAGCCATCATCATAGCCGCTGTACTGATAATTACCCAAAACAATACCTCAGAAGTCACCGATACCACTAAAGTAGAAGCGATAGTTGAGGATGTCTACACCCTCGATAAAAAGAAACTAACCGATGAAGAACTGCAACAGAAGAGCAAACGAGAACTGGAGCTGATGCGTAACGAAATATACGCACGGCATGGGTACATTTTCAAACGACAAGACCTGCAACAATATTTCAATGAAAAGAAATGGTATCATCCGATCACTCACAGTACTTATGATATTCAGCTGAATTCCATTGAACAATACAATGTGAAAAAGATCAAATCCTATGAAAAATAAAATCACTCCTCTTCTACTGGCAATGATTGTGTTGATATCCTGCAACCAAGCCCAGAACTCTACACCCAACACACCCCAAAACGACGCCTCCAAATCTACCGAGACAGCCAAAGAGAGCATCCCCCTCTTTGTGCAATGCCTGATGGAGGCATATCCCGACCAGATTATCGGTTATGCCGACAACCTTATCTACTGGAGCGACAGCACCACCATGGTATATGACGACGGCAAAGAGAAGAGCGCTGTGCAGAAGATGGACGATGCCGATATCGAGGATATGTCCTACTGGGTATATCCCGACGACGTCACCGACTTCAACGATGCCGGACGCATCAGAAGCGAAGCCTTCTTCAAGAAAATGTACGGCAAGACCCAGGGCGAGATGAACAAAAACCTCACCACCATTGTCTGGTGTCCCAAGACGGTAGGACAGACACTGCGTATCAGCACAGTCAACGGCGTCGACAAGCAGCTGAAGAAAGTCTCCGACGAACTAGACCAGCATCCCGAGTGGAAGAAATACCTCAGCGGACCCTCGACCGTCAACTGGCGTGTGGTGGCCGGCACCAACCGACTGAGCCCCCACTCCTATGGCATGACCATAGACATGGGCGTGGCGCAATCCAATTACTGGAAATGGGACCACCCGAAAGCCTCCGAGACCGATCCTATCGACTACCGCAACCGTTTTCCACTCGAACTGGTGCAGATATTTGAGAAATACGGTTTCATCTGGGGCGGCCGCTGGTACCACTACGATAACATGCACTTCGAATACCGTCCCGAAGTACTGCTATACAAGCAAAAATCAAAGAAATAACAGAAGCCTTCTATGGAATCGCAAAAAAAAAGGATCGTGAAAGATCCTTTTTTTTTTGCGTATGGTAATAATTACTTGGACAGACCAAGTTTTTTCATCATGTCAGGTTTGATCTCCTCTTGGAAAATGGCGCTGTACTCTTCGAAGGTGTAGCGGGTGTTGTCACCATTGCAGATATACCATAGTACCATGGAGAAATCGTAAGCGTTCTGATATCCCTGCAGGATCTGCACAAGACCCGCTTTTTTGTTGAAGATGGCAAACGAAGGATAGCCAATCTTCTGTCCCAGGATGGCACGGGTGAAGGGATGTGTCTGATTTTTCTGGCCTGCAACATTGGGCTGTCCGTACTTGGTGCCGTTCCACGTGAAAGTCGAATTGCCTTCAGCATCAAAATGGACAGGGATGTAATATTTGTTGAGAATTGCGGCGACCACTGGATCAGAAAACGTGTCGCGATCCATCTTCTTGCACCATCCGCACCAGGAGGTGGAGAAGTCAATGAAGAACATCTTGTTGTTGGATTTGAGGTCAACCTTGGAAGCCTGCTCAATGGTTTTCCAGTTCACTTGAGCGTGGCCGCCGAACGTAAGTATGGCTGCAAAAAAGAGCAGCAATGCTGTTTTTTTCATTTTTGTATTTTTCTTTTCTTTTTTTCTGCGATTATTTTAAAAACTAATAACTACAATAAAGCGAGATTATTATACAGAAATATTCTTAAAAAAACTTAAGAAACTGTTTAAAAAACTACCACTCCACACTTATATCGCCCTCGAGTTCCTGCTTGGTGGGGTCGAATTCCTCCTCGCGGTCCTGCCTGTCGCGTACACGGAAGAGTTTGCCAAGCCAGTCGTCCTTCTTGGATTTTTTCTTTCCTGGATTTGCCTTGTCCTCCTCGATAATCTTGGTTATTTCCGTAACAAAATTAGCCACATACCGTTCCGAGACATTCTCGTCACGGTGGATATGCGCCCCTGTATAGTAGTGGCGGATAATGGAATCATAGCTAATTCCCAGAGACACCATGCGGATGGTGCCTTCCTGACTAAGCCCCACTCCATGGCCATAACCGTGACCGTTAAGGATGACATCGCCCGAATTGGGGTCGGTGGTGACAGAAAAGAAAGTGGATTTGAGCTTGAAATCCGTACGTACACGCGTCAGGGGCACACCGAGGATTTTGGCTTTGCGCTGAGGCTGCGAGAAGGAGAGAAGGATTCTCTTGACAGAATCGTTCTGGATATTGAGTTTATGAGTCTTGGCGAAATAGTTAAGCCACTGGTTGCGCGGAATCACTTTGGTCCAGTTGGATTGGCGCATACGGAAAGAGAACGTATCCTGAACAGAGCGCAGATACGGCAAAGCGGAACGCCACACATCCTCGGAATTGGCCGTCTGTCCGCCCGAATTGGAATGGAAGGGAGTCTCTATGAGTTTGCCGTTGGCATCCACAATGGTTTCGCCTGATGACTGCATGGTGCCCAACATGATATCGGGGCGCACACAGCGGTTCTGATACGCCTGGCAATGGACGTAGTCGCAGAAGTTGTAGCCGTCGGAACGATGCTTGTTGATATTACGAAGCGCCCAGGTACGGGATATGACCGCCTGAATACGGAATATATCACTCCGGTCACCATATATTTCCGATTGAACTACACCGGCAAGATAGGTCTCGAATTCCACTTCGTTGATGATTTTCAGAGAGGACTTGTCAAAGGTAGAGACAACCAAATCGCCTTCATAGGTACGCTGTTTGACGTTACGGGGATTAAGGCAAAGGATGCAGGCGGTATCCGTGGCGCGAAGCATCACGCGGCTGAATGTGCCGTAGTTGTAGCCGTTCACAGCGACACTGACACCGTTGGCAGCAGGTTTGAGTTCAACCGAAAGCCCCTCGCCCAGACCCGGTTCGAGGAGTGTGGCGTCGTCGGCATAAAGGTCGTAGATTCCCAAGTCGAACGAGACATAGAGTGCTTCAATCCTGTTGTTGGAGAAAAGTCGTACCTTCACCTTGTCGGCAAAAGCGCTGTTCAACGCCAGAACAAATAGACTCAGTAACAATAAGCGTTTCATATCAACTGTTCGATATTTTAATGATTTCCTCCGCCGTGCGGTCAGAGGCACCCGGTCCGCCGAGCAATTCAATCACACGGTCATATTCGAGCTGCATAGACTCACGGACAACGGAGTCGACGGTAATAGCATGGAACTCGCGCTCCAAACGGTCGGGATTATAGTCCCCCTGTATCAGTTCGCAGACCACCGGACGGTCGGCAATAAGATTGACCAGCGAGATATACTTGATGCGCGAACCGACCAGCAGCCGCGCGATACCAGCCGACAGTTTGTTGCACTGGTAGCAGACCACCTGAGGCAGCCGGAACAACGCCGTTTCAAGCGTAGCCGTTCCCGAGCAAACCACAGCGGCATGGGCCGATGCCAGCAGGTCATACGTGCGGTCGAAAAGGATTTCGACATTGGATACATCAGCAGGAATAAGGGTACGGTAGAAATCATCGCCCAGCAGGCGCATCCCCGCCACAGCGAAACGGTATTCCGGATGGCGTTCCACCAGACGCATCATTAATGGCATCATACGCTTGAGTTCCTGTTTTCTGCTGCCCGGCAGCAGGGCTATCAGCGGACGTGGATCATCGGAAGAAGCAACCGGCATCTGCTCCCGTTCACGGTAATGTGCCACCTCGTCTAGCAACGGATGACCCACATAACGGGCCTGTGGAAAATGGTTTTCCGCATAAAAAGACTGCTCTGAAGGCAGTATGTAACAGAGACTGTCGAGATCACGACGCATCGGGCGGATACGCCCTTTCTTCCACGCCCAAATCTGAGGAGAAATATAGTAGACATTCTTATAGCCGCGAGCGTGGGTGAACTTGGCGATTTTAAGGTTAAAACCCGGGTAGTCGATAAAAACAACCACATCGGGATGGAACGCCTCGATATCACGTTTGCACATACGGATGTTACCCATCACCTCCGACAGGTGTGATACCACTTCTAGAAAGCCCATGAAAGCGAGGTCACGGATATGACGCACCTGACACACTTGTGCTTCCGGAAAGTCCTTAGCTGCCGCTGCCATGTGGTCGCCACCCCAGAAACAGATCTCCGCCTGTGGCTGACGCGCAAGAAGCGCACGCAAAAGATTGCCTCCATGCAGATCGCCGGAGGCCTCACCGGCTATGATATAATACTTCACAATTCGATGGCTCTGGTTTTGAACAAGAAAAACATGAAGATCAAGAAAGTGACAAAAAGAGTGATGATAAGCGTTTTGGTAACCGTCGGATGGCTCTTCCCATGGGCGTAGGCGCGCAGTATCAGCAGCGGAGCCACAAAACAGACTCCAAACCAACGTTCATGGCCGGCAAGCGGCAGTCCTGCAATAGCCAAGCCTGCATAAAGCAGCACAGCGGTCAGCACTTCACTCCCCAGACCGGCAATCAGGCCCACCGTCACGTTATCAGATTGGAAGAAGTTTTTCATCATGTTGTTGATGTGTTTTAAAGATTCGCTGCAGTTTTAGAATTTCAAACATGCTATTCTTTTTTCCATCGTTTCTAGCATGCGGAAATCGGTGTGGTCGGGAGTGGTCGGGACGATAGATACATAGCCGTTCTCAAGTGCCCATTGGTCCGTCTCCGGACCATTGTCGTCACACTCGAAACGGCCAGTAAGCCAAAAATAGGGGCGTCCATGCGGGTCGACACGCTTCTCATAGCTGTCCGCCCATCGTGCACTGGACTGGCGGCAGACCCGCATCCCACGAAGTTGCCCGTCGGGAGGTACCGGTATGTTGACATTGAGTGACACCTGAGCAGGAAGTCCATTATGCAGCACTTCGTCGATGACACTACGGATATAAGGCTCCGCAGGGGAGAAATCAGCATCCGGACTATGGTCGAGCAAAGAGAAACCCACTGCCTGCAGACCCGCCATCGAGGCTTCAAGGACAGCGCCCATAGTTCCCGAATAGAGGATATTGATAGAAGCGTTGCTTCCGTGATTGATACCCGAGAGCATAAGCTGCGGCGTGCGAGGACAGAAATGCTCCTGAGCAATCTTGACACAGTCGACAGGTGTTCCGTCACACGCATAGATAGTGCATCCCGATTCTTGACTGACTGTCTCCACCCGCAAAGGTCGCATACCCGTAAAGGATAGCGCCGAACCCGAGGCATTGCACATGGGTGCCATCACCACCACCTCACCATAAGAACGCGCAATGTCAATCAGCGAGCGAATTCCCCGTGCATCGACCCCGTCGTCATTGGTTATGAGTATCAGCGGTTTCATCGGGCAAAGGTAGATTTGTCACGTCCCAGGAAAAAAGAGGCCGGCTGAAGGATATTGTCGAAGATATAGTACTGAATCAGCACCGTGTCCTTGCTATCGACAATCGCGTAGAGACGGTTGATGTCAAAAACATTATACATTGCCGTATCGGGCATGTTCTGAAGGTCGTCGGGGTTGGTGTATTTGATATAAGTCTTCACCTCGCTCACCTTGCCCTCGGTGTCAGTGACACGCAAGATGGTACGAGGATCGCCTGCGAAAGTCGTATCAAGCACCACTTTCGGAACCGCACGGGCGAACTCGTCAAAGTTCAAGTTAACGAAAGAAGAGAGCAACTGGGCCACACGGGCTGTATCGAATCCCTCGACCTTGGCCGGCGGATTCAGCAGGTTAAAGACAAAACCGTCGCCCTCACGCACCACGGCGAACGACTCTTCTGGCCGCGAAGGGATGAGCAGCTCGACTCTGGCGATGCGCTGAACCGGCAGGTTGACAATCGAGTGGCTGCGCCATGCAAGCGGATCGACCACAAAGCGGGGGGACAAGCATCCTCTGAAACCAGGTATGTAGACCACCCGCGGCACATCTTCCCCTTCGCCATACATGTAGGTAGACATCATATCCTGTGTATCATGTCCCACATAAATCACACGGCAGTTCTCAAAGCGGAACAGTTTCAATTTGCCTTTAAACCAGTTGATACGATAGTCTTTGTAGTAGACTTCCACTTTGACACTTTTGGCTGCCAGAAGCGACGTGACGTTACTGACAGCAGCCTTGTTGACATTGTTGCGGACACGCATCTCTGCAAGCGTCTCAAGAATCATATCGACTTTCTGCTGACTGGCGGGATACTTATTGTCGACCAGCCAAAGGGAGTCGTTCTGATACGTCAACAATATCTGATGGTTTTCCTTATCGGCCATGAAGATGCGTGTCACCGCACCCGGCTGGGCGGCAGCCTCAATATGAAAATCCTGATCGTTGGTATGGTTCTGACCCAGCACTTTGACCACCACAAAAGCAGCAATGCCAAGCAACAGAACAAAACTTATGATAATCCAATTACGTTTTTTCAAGGGTTGAAGGTTTAAGAGATTGATAGTTAAAAAGTATACAAGGGACGTTCAACGAACTCGCAGCGTATTTTTCAATAATAGCAGTTATGATTTCCGGTATTTTATGCGGCGGGTGAGAAGGACTGCGGTTGCCAGCACCAGTACGAGCAGTACAGGATAACAGAGGGTGGCGAACTGGTAGTAGCCCCGTTTTTCCACCACACGGTTCTTATCCAACTGACGGATGGAGATATGGCGTGAAGCGGCGTAGATGAGATCTTCATCGCCAGCCAAGTAATAGACAGCGTTGAGCAAGAACTTCTTGTTGGCAAACTTCGTATTGATATGACGGTCATACCCCAGCGGATAAGGGAAGCGACCCTGTTCACTCATACCTGTCCCGTTGCGGATCATATCGCCGTCAGAGATGACAACCATCTGGGTTGGTTCGTCACATTGAGCCTTATAGCCGATTTTGTCCACCTCCGCGAAATCGGAAGTCAGCCGGTTGCGGAACAGCGATTTGAATTTACCTTCAAGAAGCACTGCCACTGGCAGATCGCTACGGTTAAAGAGTTGTTCATCGACCTGCACCATTGCATCAGTCAACTGGATATTGACAGGTGCATTCTTGATATGGACATGGTCGGAGGTTGTAAGCAAAACCGTCTTTTTGATATCGTTGCCACTGTTTATCAAATCGATACTGCTAATAAAATCCGTTTTCAACACATCGAGGTTGCTCACAATAGGATGGTTGGAATGGGGCACCAGCGTAGGGAAATAGTACCACGGAACCAGCTGCATCCTGTTGTCGGCGCTCATCATCGGGATACCGCGACAGCGGTAGTCCATAATCAGGTCTGAGTTGATGCGGACACCATAGTTGAAGAACAACTCTTCGAGATTGGTAGGCAATCGGGTGGCAAAGGTCTGCGACTGGTTCTGCAGACTGTCCATGTCGGCATCCAGCGCATCGACCAGCCAAAGGATTTTACCGCCATACATAACGAACTGGTCAATGATGAAGAGGTCCCTGTCTGAAAAAGCCGTCAACGGTTTAGGCACTACCAGCACGCTGTATTTGTTGGCGATACGGATTGAAGAGTCCTGCGTGTTCATCACATGGCCTGTAAGGGTGCCTATATGTTCGTCGAGGATGACATTCTCCAGGGCATAGTCGTCGACCAGCGACATCTGGATATCGAACAGGTCTATCTCCTTGAGTTCCCCATGACCGAGCAGGAATCCCACCCGCGTCTTCACAGGGTGAGTCAACCGATGGATGGCGCGTACGAAATTATATTCCAGATTTTCAATCGAGACATTAATTGCTTCCGAACGATCCATCAGGTCGGCCACCTGGAGTTGCTGTGCCGTCTCCCGACCGTTGTAGGAGACCTCCATGGCGGGGACCACCACCTGCTGGGTCAGCACCGTTCCCTCGTCATCCGCATCGAGCAGTGGCGTAATGCCTTTCTTGCGCAAGTCCTGGTAGAACTGAGCCTTTTCCTCGTCGGTCTTCAGACTGGCAGGGTCAAAAAACTCGTATTCCACATTGCGGTTGTAGGCGCGGAACTGATCGAGCATATCCTTGATTTCATTGCGGAAGCGACGGTACTGGGGCGAGAGGTCGTCGCCCTCCAGATAGACGCGGAAGAAGAGCTGGTCGTCAAGACCTTTGAGCATCTTCTTGGTCGGTTCCGAAAGGGTGAAACGTTTCTCCGCGGTGAGGTCGAATCGGGTAAAGAGGTAGTTGCCGATAATATTGACAAAGACCAGCACCAGCAGTGTGGCCCCAATCTCCAGCAGATTGGATCGGCGAATATTCTGTTTCTTGTTCTGTTTCATTTTCAAATCTCCGTTAACTAATCGTCACCCTCCTATTTCTGCCATTTACGTGACTGCAGCACTGTACGGGTAAGCATGATGAAAAGAATAATGGCTGACAGGAAGTAGATTACATCGCGGGTGTCGATAACGCCGCGAGAGATAGACTCGTAATGCATCTGCAAACCGAGCGAACGAAGTTGCAGCGCAAAACTGCCGTGGACCAGCGCATAGAGGGAATCGAATCCCAAGTAGCAGAAAGCGCAAAGTAAGGCGGCGATAATAAAAGCCACAATCTGGTTGCTGGTCAACGACGAGGCAAAAAGGCCGATGGCGACGAAAGCGCCGCCCAGGAAGATGAGTCCGATATAGGAACCCACAACTGCACCTGTATCGATATTACCCACCGGGTCGCCCAAACGGTAGACAGCCCAGTAATAGACCACCGTCGGCACCAGCGAGATGACCACCAACGTAAAACCGGCGAGGAACTTGGCAAAGACGATGGTAAATTCGCTTAAAGGCTTGGTGAGCAACATCTCCATCGTACCGTTCCGTTTCTCTTCGGCGAACATGCGCATGGTGATAGCCGGAATAAGGAACAGGTAGAGGAACGGACCCAACAGAAAAAGACCGTCGAGTCCGGCGAATTTATAGTCAAGTACGTTGAAACTGGTGTGGAACACCCAAAGCATCAAACCGGTGAGCACCAAAAAGACGATAATGGTCAAATAGCCCGTCAAAGAGGAGAAGAAAGTAGAGAGTTCTTTTTTATACAGTGTGAACATGAGAGCGTTTGAACGTTTTAAAAGTTTAAGAGGTTGAAAGGTTTTACGTTTTATCAGTCGAATCGGATACGTTTCGAGGCATTGGAACGGCCTTGGTATTCGCCGAACGAGAGATCCAGCACCGTCTCGAAGAGCAGCTGTGTCGCTTGGACGATAATCCTACGGTCGATATTTTCCACGATATCACTTGGCACATGCGCGTGACGATAGCCTTTGAAATTGGTGATATTGATGCTGGGGATGTCCACTTCGTTGAAAGCCTCGGCATCGCCTTTGGGGTATGTCTTGTAACCGGTCACCATGCTGTTGGAGCAATAAGCCGAATCGACCCGACGGGCCACCCCCCACAGACGCGGGTAACGCTTGTTGCCCAGCACGGCAATGCTGTCGCCGCTTCCCACCGCATTCACATTGACAAATGCTTCAATACGCTTGAGCGGTGTGAAGTTGGAGACGAAGATACGCGAGCCCAGGTGCTCCTGTTCTCCGGAAGAGAAGAACACGAAAATGATGCTGCGTGAAGGCTGGTCGGGTGACTGTTGCAACATACGGGCAGTTTCAAGCATCGCAGCCACACCCGAGGCGTTGTCGTCTGCACCGGGGAACAGGCAGGTGGTGCCTTGCAGTCCCACGTGGTCCAAGCTGGCGCCCACCACAATGTACTCGTCTTTCAATTTGGGATCCACACCCGGATAAATGCCAATCACATTGGCAGTCAAAGCCGCAGGATGGTACCTTGCATTCACATCGATCTCAAAATGCTTGCGGAGGTGAAACGACTGGGGAGTCTGTGTCTGCTGGATTTTCTGCACTGCATCCTGGAGCGACATCAGTTCGTCCTTCATCAGCAAATCGCCACACGCACGTGTAGGCTGAAGAATCGGGAACGTCGCCAGATGAGGCAGTTCGCCGGAATAGACAGCCCCCTGCACTTCGTAGGCAGAACAGCTGGGCGACATATTAACCACCACCAGCGCACAGGCGCCGTGCCGCTGAGCCGCACGCGCTTTATCACGCAACTGCACATAACCGTCGGTGACATTGCTGGGAAGGAAATTCGGCGTTCCGCTGATCACCAAGGCAATCTTGCCTTTGGCATCGACATGGGCATATTCGTTGAATGCCGGGTGGTCTATACCATAGCCGCAAAACACCACCGACGCGTCGGCGTACCCACGGCCTGTCATTCCCGCACAGCAGAAATCGCGACCCAGCACATACACCTGACGGTCATTGGAGTTGATGTAACTGTTGAAAGTGCAATTCTCAATTTTGTTGCATTCTGTCTCGAAATACTGCGCCCAATCACCCCCATAGGATTGCACACCATAACGTTGAAGGGCGTCGATAACGTAGTCGGCGGCGTTCATAAAACCCTCCGTGCCGGCCATACGGCCTTCAAAACTGGCGTTGGAAAGGTCGCGTACAAAATTCAACAAGGTGTCGAGAGATGCTTCCTGTGCAGCCACACGCACTGGTGCCCAAACGGCCATACAAGATGCCAACACAAGTACTTTGCCTATTTTCATATTTATATATATTTATATATATTATTGACAATAAAAACCTTAGCACACAGCTGGTGCTTAATATCAAATAACAAAAATAAACATTTTGAATGAATTGGCAAATTTTTTTTATTTGCCCATCAAGGCTTGCGCCAAAAACGGGATGTGATATCGGTCAATTGGCCGTTGGAGACCTTGTACAAACGCTGATTCGTCAGACGGTTGTTAAGCGGTCCGAGATGTGCCAGGTAGGGACCCAACTTGACATAGTCGAAGTTTTCCAGATGAATGGCAGTAGACAACAGCGAACGGCCGCTATACCATGCCGTATGCAGCCGTTCGTGCTTCATCCGTATATGATGCATGAGCGCGTCGATTTCCGCGGGGGCGGCATCGCCGCCCATCAACGCAACACAAGTGATATTGCTGTGGCAATCAGCAATCAGAGAGTCCAATGCCTTAGAAGTCAACGGTTCCCCTTGGTCGGCCCACAGATAGGGGGAATGGCAACCCGGACAGCGACAGGGGCATCCCGTGAGGTTCACCGCCAAAGCTACCTCATCGGGCACCTCCTGGAAGACAATGTCGCTATTTAAGTATTTGAGCATTCTGAGGTGTACGTTCAGTCTGCGGCATACGGTGGTCGATGTGCGGCAGCTCAGCCGAGGGGGTCTGCGAAGGCTCGCCAAACTGTCGAGAAGTGGCATAATGACGACGAGCAGCTTCCTCCTGACGTGCCATCGAGAAGTTGCTTACACGCTTCAGGTAACCGATAATACGTGTCATATAGTCCACATTCTTCGAATGGCAGTGCGGACACTCCTTGAGGTAGCGTTTGTCGATATAGCCGCAGTCGTTGCAGATGGTATTGGGCACGTTGAACGTGAAGTAGTTGCATCCCTCTTTGGCTGCCACATGGAGCAGCTGCATATATTGTTCTTGCGACAGATGTTCCTCCAGATTGCAGTGGAGGGCGCTTCCGCCAGTCAGATGCTCGATATAGGGAGCGCCGTGCAGACGGAATTTCTCCAGAATAGAGATGGAGGGATCCTCGACAATATAGAAGTAGCTGTTATAGCAGTCACGCGGAACGAAATAGCCGTCTTCGCGATCCCACTTGGCATGCTTCACGCCCACATTCTCGGCAGGAATCATCTCGCAGTTGAACATCGCCTCTTTGGAGCGGTATTCCTTGTTTTTCTGCTCCACCAAACCCAGAACCGTCTGGACGAAATTGCGGTAGTTCTCATTGTCGTTGATTGTAAGCCCCATGAATTCGGCAGCCTCCACCAGTCCGTTGACACCGATGGTGAGATACTGGCGGTTGATGTTGATGTAACCCGCATCGAAAAGCGGCAACATGCCGTGGTTGGCAAGATCCTTAAGGTTCTCGTTATAGGCCAGCTGCACCTTGTGGCAAAGATCGATAATATCCGTAAGGAACGCCTTGTAATCCATCTTGTTGTTGACAGCATACTGAATGCAGCGGTTCAGATTGATCGTCAGCACACTCTTCGAACCCGTCGACACACCGCCGGCGCCAAGGGTGTAGCTGAATCCGTTGTCGGTAATCTCGTTACGCAAACGGCAGCAAGAGCTGAGCGAGTCGGCGTTATCGCTCATATAGGTGAAGAAACTGTGGCCTGCAGCGTACATTTCAGCAGTGAATTCAGCCATATCGGCATCCACCATTTCACCGTCTTTGCTGAGGAGTGCCATTGTCTCGACGGGGAAAGTGAGCACCGCCTTGGTACGTTCCGCATTGAACCAGCGCATGAAGCGTTTCTGGAGCCATTTTAAACCCTCCCAATCAGGGGCGCTACCGTCGGGGAAGCGGAATTCACCGAAGAGGCTCTCAAAATAAGGCTTGTCGTAGTATGCAATATTCCAGAACACCGCCTGATAGTTGCGTGCACCCGTAGGCTGGTTGAGGGTGTAGACGATCTGTTCGAAGCAGTCGGTGATGACCTTGTCGAGCGTACGGTGTTTGAGGCTGAGGTCGACCACCTCGTCGGCGCGTGTATAATAGTCCTGACCGTAGTCCTTGCCGATAAAGTAGTTAAGGTACATCAGGAACTCAGGTGTGGCACATGCGCCGCTGAGCATGGAGGAGACCATGAAGACCATATTGACAAAACCGCCGCAGAACGACTTGAGGTTCGTCGGAGCCGTTGAGTTGCCACCGATAGAGGCCGTGCCGTTCAGCAGCCATGGATACATGGTGATGCTGGCGCAGTAGTTGGCCAGTGAAGTCTCATCGTTCTTGTAGATGAAGTGATGCGTCAGCAGGTCGATATAGCGGTCAGCCAGTTCCTTGCCATACATCTGCTTGATACGATCCGTCAGCAGACGCCGGTTGAGACGGATAAAATTCGACTTCGGCAATTCGCCAATAAGGGTCGCAATGTTCTTGTGTTCCACATTGGCGTTGGCATCGTATTTGGAGCCTGTGGCAGCGTTGGCAGCGTCGCAGTAGTCGGCAAGGAATTTCAGTTTTTCCATCGTCTCACGGTCTTCCGTATGCCGTTGGCGATAGAGCATGAAACTCTTGGCTATATCATAATAGCCCTCTTTCATGAGTGCCACCTCCACCTGGTTCTGTATTTCCTCAACGGTGATACCGTTGTGGATATCCAGATGTGTCAGAATCTTCGACAGACTTCCGAGGTCAACAGGTTGGTTCACTGCATTGAATGCCTTGATAATGGCATTCATGATTTTGTCGAGCGAAAAGCGTTCGGCATTGCCGTCGCGCTTGGTAATTGTCAGTAAATTTGACTCCATAGATGCATTTTTTTGTTCTTTGATACGCGAAAGTTATTTTTCAGCAGAGACCGGTCTCCTGGCTCATTCAATATGACCAGACCCCTTCTCAGGTCAAGCGGACCCAATGGTTCATTGTCCGGTCACTGCCATCGAAGTTTCACAACTCGAAGGCCTGAATCTCACAGTTGCGCGTCAGCTCACGATTTACACGTGATTCCCATAAAAAAAATCTCAGCCGTTAATATTTTCAATGTGCTCACTCTGAACAGCTGACATCATATCCCACAACATCAGTCTTCAGAAATTTGATGCTGCAAAAGTACTACAATCCGCACAACGCAGCAAATAAAGTTCTCAACGGTCTATGTTAATAAGTGACAAGGATTCAGCATCTACAAGCGATTCTGGGTGATGCGATAAGTTTTATTCTTTTCAATTGCCATTAAACTCCCTTTTTTATTTCCTACTTACCTCCCGAAACTTGAGTTATTGATATATGAGGATATTTTCATTTAGTTTTTTCAAGAGGAGTGTCAGACCATTCATATCTTACCCGTGGTCTGTATTGAAACCGAACACATTTTTCCACAGTGTCAATATCAGACTCCAACAGTTCAATTGGTTCTACGTATTCAAAACTGTCAAAAATGAAAGTATTTAATGATTGTATTTTGTCGGAAAGGTATTTCATAATGGATCTGTCTATTTGTAAACATGAGATTGGTATTTCGAAGAATTCTGCTTTTATTAAGTAAATGTAAATGGTTATTTTTCTTTGGTTGGACAGACGAATATACAATGGTGTACAACCTTGATACTCTTTTTGTTTAATTAAATACCAATTGAGAAAAAACAATTCACCTCTTTGAAATCCAAATGATGAGTCCGACAAATCCCCAATAGTATTCTTCCGCATGACAGAGTCAAGATAAATTGGGTATAGAATGTTTCCCGCTGCAGGAATCGAATTCTGGTAAATGTTATAAACGATAGAATCTTCGTTAGAATAATCTATATAGTAATCATCAAGACTTTTGGTAAAAACCCTATAAATATTCACACGGGTTTTACTTTCATAATTGACATCCGAAATCCTTATATAAAACAGTTTGTCAGGAGCTGTTGTTTGTTGAGGAAAACAATGCACAATTATTGATATATATAACAAACAGGCTATCCAATATTTGAACCACATATTTACAATCTTATTGTTTGCAACTCTTCATTTGTTATTAATAAGTATATGTCATCTAGGTTAGGCATATCAAGTCTTTGGTAACTTCCAATGCCAGAGGGTGCATCATCATTATCAAAAAACAAAGTGTGGAAAATCTCATGGATTCTATTTCTCAAAAAATTCGAACATGGGCTCATATAAATATTTTTGTGGTCATCAGTTATTCCTCCCAAACTTAAAGTAGGGTCGTTTTGTTGGTCTATGAGTTCTTTGCTAAATTTTGCTAGCATTTTATAGTCCATAATACTTATTGTATTCCCTACATGAATGAATTCATAGTAGTCCTTTTTAGCCGCTTCCTTTGAATAATTATCATTACCACCTTCAAAAAAACTTAAATCAAAAACCACTTGATAATATTCTCCTTCATATTGTATTTGATAGTTCTCACTGTTAAGACATTCATTGACGGTCTTATTCATTCTATCTACTTCCTCTGTTGTAAATACTATTTCCCTGCTGTCGGGAGAAACTTTTTCTGTTGTGACATAGTAGTTTGCCTTAACTGTAATTGTTTTAGACTCCCTGTTAATAATTTTCACGCCATCTCTCCCATCAGGATCCACCAACTTCACCGGATTCCACGCACAATAGGCATACGGGCTTATACTAGGATACTTATCCGCCATCGGATCCACGCTCAGCCAGGAGGTCAAAAGGGTATGATCGAGGTACCTTGCACCGAAGTAAGAGAAGCCTGTTTCCGTGTCTAACTCCTTGCCGGTGGAATTCGGAGTAATTTTGCAACTATATCTATATTGATTATCAGTATTTTGAAAACGCCACAAACGACCATTTTCGGTATTTCCGAAAGCTATATTTTGGCGGTCTGATATGTTATCTAATAGTTGCAAAATACTGATTTTATTGACATAACGTTTGACGGACTATTATATTGTGTTTTTATGGATTTTGAAATCATATAGACTTTGTAGACTCAACTACGGATTACAAATCCTTATAATATCTTGCTTCAGATTTCAAATCTGACGCAACTACACGCAACTGGAACATCCGTCGCTACAGGTGCTCGCGACCTTCGGTTCAAGGTTGTTCCCTTTGGTCAGGCAGGCAAATATGACGCAACTATACGTAACTGGAACATCCGCCGCAACGGATTGCAAATCCTTATAATATATTGCGTTAGTTTGCAAATCTGGCGCAACAGGCACAACAATACGCGGCAAGAACATCCGCTGCAACAGGTTTTCCGAGAACTATGGTTTGACGGTTTGATATGTTTCCAAAAGTTTCCAAAATGCTGACTTTATTGATAAAACGTTTAATGGACTATTATATTGTATTTTTGTGGATTTGGAATAGTTAAAACCACTTTAGGTTTTTCGCTATATTTCATTTATTCAACGGTGCTGACTCACTGCTTTAGCTTTATTACTTCGATCTCGCGATTTTCTGTTCAAAGTCCGTTTCTTTGGTTAGGCAGACAAATTCGACACAACCAACCGTGACTAGAACATCTGTTGCGATAGAGCATTGACCTTTTATAAGATTAGATATCAAAAATCACACCGTGGTGATATATATTCATTCGGATTATGCATCCTCAGGGTAAAATGCATATGGGGAAGACGAACAACACGTGGATCGT
Source organism: uncultured Bacteroidales bacterium (assembly GCA_946401725.1). Taxonomy (GTDB): domain Bacteria; phylum Bacteroidota; class Bacteroidia; order Bacteroidales; family P3; genus Colimorpha. The sequence goes on from CAMIVE010000017.1 coordinate 26,537, forward strand.
CCCATAATGGACGTATTTCTTCAGGGAGAACATGAAGACATAGTTTTAGTTTTTCTTCCCTTTCCCTGAACAAATTTTCAAGTTCTGATTTTGATAAAGATTGACTGGCTCGAATCAACACATAGTACATACCAATTCTTACGAATCCAACAGTGTACTCTTTGTTTTTTTTACACCCGGAAACAGAGGTTCTCTTATAGTACCAACCAATTGATAAGTTAGAAAGTGCATGTGCATGCACATGTATATAGGTTGTGTCCATGTATTCATAACATAATGACAAAATAAAGGAATACAATGTAGTGTCATTGAACCTTGGTATTGCTTTTGCCACAAGATTGTCAAGAGAGTCTTTTATTTCCTGATTAATGACATCCAACAAAGACACTGTCTCATAGAACCCTTGAACAGAGATTGAAGTGTCTTTGATATCATAAAATACATCTCTCTCTGGCGACATGTTTTGAGCATTGACCAAAGTGATAGAACAAGAGATTATTATTGCGGTTATAATTTTTTTCATTATTGAAATTATAATTATTGGCAATAAGGTCTGATATTTGGATATGTTTTTTCTAGAATATTTTTATATTTGATATTTTGAGTGTCTTTAATAAATCCAAACGCCTTAATGATGGCGGAAAAGTCATATGATTGGCCACAAAAATCAAGAATGGCTGTACGTAAACCAAGAGTTTGTGCAAACTCTTGGTCTTTTTCGGAAGGCCTCCAATAAAGATAGTCAGAAAAATAGGGGTGGTAATGTCTCCACGAAGTTACTGTTTTTGAATCATAGTCGTCTTCATGCAGTCTAATCTCATCTTTTAAAGAGGATGTAACTAAGTCGGCAGACCCATCGTTAAGATACATAATATTCCATTCAAAGGGGACTTGCTCTTCTAGCATTGTGTTATAAATATCTAACGCTGTTTGTGAATCATTAAAAGATATTATTGTTCGGGTAGTATTCATATCCAGTTTGTCATAGGGTTTGTCGCTGGAATAAAGTATTGTTTCCATCCCGTTTTTTACTTGTACTAAATAAAAACCCGTTCGTTCCGTACCACAGTGAAGTGTGGTTATTTTTTCATCTAGGTCAAAGTATAGAGTAGTATCCAGCCCTTCTGGATCCACCAACTTCACAGGATTCCAAGCACAGTAGGCATACGGACTAATACTCGGAAACTTGTCCGCCATCGGGTCCACTGACAGCCATGTCGTCATCAGCTCGTGGTCCAAGTATCTGGAACCGAAGTAAGAATAGCCGGTTTCCGAGTCTAACTCCTTGCCGGTGAAAGTGAATCGTTCGTTGTAGTTGGTGGTCCGCTGGTTGACGAAAGGTTCGCCGAAGGGGAGGTACTGCAGGTGCTGGACGGGGGCACCGTTGTTGTCGGTGATCCAGCTAGCACTTCCCAGATGATCGGAATGGTAGAAATAACCGTCTTCGTGATTATTGTCCACCGATGCATTGTTCACCATGGCTTCCTCGAAATCAGTGACATAGACAGTGAGTGTCGCCTTGACGGCTGTTGGTACTTCATCCAGATTCATCTGCATCGCATTTGGGGGAGTGCCGCACGGGTAAGAGACATTCTCGGGATTATTGCTCCCCAATACACGTTCCCTCATCACTTCGTTGCACTCCTCCAACAAATCCTCGGCAGTCTCCATCAGCAATGTATTGTCGCCGAGGAAGTCCCCGTTATGGTTCAATCCCCCGCCGCCGATGCGGGCGCAGACGCGCTCCGTGCCGGCATAGTAATGCTTGGTGTAGCCGTGGTTGCCCGCCACGAGATAGGGTGAGGTGTAGAGTGTCGCATCTTTCAGCAGCGATTGGCAAAGCACAAAGTCCGCGTTGACATCCAGTACGGTGTTCGCTCCTGTCAGCTTCAGCGTGCGCTCGCCGGCATGGTCATAGGCGTAATAGCTGTAATATCTCTCGTCCACAACGTTCGTCAACCGGTTGTCCTCTGTCCAGAAGAGGTGGCGGCTGTCGTCGAAGTTGTAGTCGGACCCGTCATCGCTGACATAGCGATTCACCTGCGCTAAGTTGCCGTTCCCGTCCCACAGCAGGTTGTGGAGGGTATAGTCCGTGGTATTGTAGATGCGGCGCGGCGCATGGGGCTTGTCATCATCATCATAGCCATAGAAAAGTGACTGTCCGGTGAAATCCTGTGTTTTGTTGCATAGACGGCCGGAGGCACTGTAGGCCATATCCAGCTGATATCCCACGCCGACATTCTGTTCAGCCATCGACAACCTGTCGAGGGCGTCGTAAGTGTATTTGGTTCTATAGGCTCCTCCTAACGTGCCGATGGCGAGAGCTCTGTTTTCTACATTTCCGATATTGCCGACACCGTCGAAGTCATAGTCGATGTCCTGCATCAGCACGGGGTTGTTGCCGACCACGGCATAACTCTTGAGATTCACCAGCCGCCGCAGGTCGTCGTAGGTGTAGCGGCTGAAGGTGCCGTTGCCGTAGTCGATGCGCGTGCGGCTGCCGAAGAGGTCGTACTGTATGTCGTCGATGTAGGAGTAGACGGTCTGCCCCTTGTGCCCCTCCATGGACTGCAGCTGGCCGCCGCAGTCGTAGGTATACTCCACCTGCTCCCCGTCGGGGTAGGTCATCGTGAGCATGCGGTTCCAGCTGTCGTATCTGAATTCCATGGTGAAGGTATAGGTGTTGTGCGCATTAGGCACTGCAAAGGTACGGTAAATTTTCGACACGCGACCCATTTTGTCGTAGGAAAGTTCCTGCTTTCCGCTACCGTCCTGTATTCCATCAAGATGTCCGTTTGAAGAATTGTAGGAGTACTGGACATCGTTCTGCGGCAGGCGTGGATAGTGTTTTTCCGTCAGTCGGTTGAATTGGTACACGAACTCCACCGTCTCGCCGGCGGCGTTGGTCATTTCTGTAACGTTGCCCGCGGGGTCGTAGGCGTACTGCGTCGTGCCCGCGTCGGGGTGGTCGCGCCGTGTGAGCCGACCCAGCAGGTCGTAAGTGTATGAGGTGGCGAAGCCTTCGGGGTCGGTGCTCTCCGACAGCTGACCCAGGGCGTCGTAATCAAACACGGTGGTGCCACCGTTGGGGTCGGTGGAAGAAAGGGTGCGCCCATAGGCGTCGGCAAGCGCCGTGGTGGAATGGTGATTGGGGTCGGTGGCGACGGTGCGCATCAGGGAGCGTCCGCTCGAGGTGACATAGTCGAAGGCGAGGGTGGAAACCAGTATCGTATTGTCGTGATGGGTGGTGCAACTCACGGCTCGGTCCAGTATATCGTAAACAGTCTCGGTACGCAAATCGGTGCTGTTGGTGGTGTTGAGCGTCAGCTCCGTGCCGGGTGCCTCCGCTACGGGGTCGTACTGCGCCACGGCACGTCCCAAGGCGTCGAGGTCGGTCTTGCCGCTGACGGTGAGCATGGGCACTCCTTCGACGGAGGCGTCCTTCTTGACTTGATGGATGCGTCCCCATCCGTCGCAGAAGGTCACCGTCTCCACCGGGTCGTTAGGGTGTTGCGGGTCGTAGTGGCGCGTGACGGCGACCAGGGGCAGTCGGTACTCCGCCTCCCATGTGTAGGGCGCGTTGAGGTCAATCTCGTCGGGTGCCGTCACGGCGACGGTACGTCCCAGCGTGTCGACTTTGTACCGCATGACGTAGCCCGAGGCGTCCCTTATCCACAATGGCTTGCCGTGGCGTATGTTGTAGCCGGCATAGGAATGACGGTTATAGGCATCTGAAATGTGGACAGGGTAGGTGTGGACACGCGCGTCATAGGTATAGCTATAGATCATCTGCTGCCCTGTGGCGTTGGACGGCAGGGTGACGGAGGCGGTGTTGCCGTAGGAGTCGTAGGTATAGTCGGTGGCGGAGAATTCCGTAGCTCCGCTATAGTCACGGCGTCTGGTTAGACGTCCCTGCCCGTTGTAGCTGAATCCGGAGCGCCGCATCAGTGGGGAGCTGGCCAGACGTCCGCCGCGGACGACGACGGAGTCGCGCAGCGACACCATGTTGCGCGGCTGCCCGCGGAGGTAGCTCATCTCCATGCGCAGCTCGTCGCCCGTGTAGTTGGTGTCTCCCCAGTTGATGTAGAGCACCACGTTGCGGTGGTCGTCGTACTGCATGCTGCGTGCCGTGGTCTGTCGCGGGGTGGAATATCCCTCGTAGTGGTTGACGATGGTCTTCTCCACCCTTGGGTAGGCCACCCTTGGACAGTCGGCATCGCCCGTCACGGAGCCGTTCTCCATGTCGACAAGCGACACGTCGTAGAGGGTTTCCTCATAACGGTGGCCCTGCATGTCGCTGACGCTCTCGCTGCGCTTCTTCCCGCGTAGCAGGTAGCTGCCGTTGCGGTAGCCCTCGGTGATCTGGCGGTAGGGGGTAAAGTCCTGACTATTCTTCAGGTGCTGCACGGTGACGACGGTGTCGAAGCCCAGGGAGGTGCGCTCGAAGCGGTCGTAGCGCGGGTTGCGGTAGCTGAAGGTGGAGTAGCCGTCGGGGCCGCCGTGGCCGTCCACGACATGGCACTCGCTCATCACCCACTGCCCTTGGGGATGGTCATAGGTGGGCGTGACATAGGCGTAGTCCAGCGAGAAGGAGCCCCTTTCGACGTTGCGCACCTGCCGTAGCAGGCCGCATTTGCCGGTCTGGTTGAAGCGCACTTTCATATTGCTCTCCAGAGTGGAGGTGACACAGTCGGGCAGTCCGTCGCCGTCGACATCCATAATCTCCGCGCGGGCACCGCTGAAATTGCGCGAAATCGGTGTACCGTTGACAGTGGCTGTCACCTTGGCGAAGCCCACAGTGGTGCCTCCCGTGACGGAGACGTCGATATTCTCATTGAAACTGGTGCCGTGGCTGATGTCGCCGGAGAAGAGCGTCTTGCGATAGCTCCACTTGCCGTTGCCGAGGTTGTAGCGCACATAAACTATGGAAACTTCACGCCATACCTTGTCGGGCAGTCCGTCACCGTTGACGTCCATGAGTTGGAAATCGGTCCTGTTGTCGGAGATGCCCATGGCCACTCCACCGCCGATACTGAATTTCGCGAGGTTGAAAGGCGGGTCGGCCGCATCTTCCCCGATGTTGCACGACACTGACAGACTGTTGCTGACACCCCTATGCATGCCTTCGCATTGCCACGACTCGGCAGGGAGGAAACGGTAGCCGATGTTGAGTTCCACCGTGCCATCGGTGTGTACGCGGTCGGGCAGTCCGTCGCCGTTGATGTCGGTGTAGTTGATATGCGCTGTGTCGCGACTCTGCACCCCGTTGCCGCTCAATTGGGGGTGGACAGGCATGACTTCATTTTTGCTGCTGCGCTCCACCTTACTGAACATGGGCTTGCCTTTGAGTTCCATGTCGCCGGGACTGATATTGGTGCTGATGCTTCCGCCGCCGTTCTCGGAGAAGATTTTAAACGGTACCGCCAACTTCCTTTCGAGTCCGCCGTGGGGAAGGGTGTACTGCACGCTCTTATCCGACACCAGGTCGGGGTAGCGGTCGCCGTTGAGGTCCAGGTAGTCGCTCTTCACCACCGTGGTGCTCCAGCTGCGCGCCGTGCCATACTGGCCCAACAGCGAACCGTTGAGGTTCCAGGTAACGCTCTCCGTCTCCTTGGCGTGGGTGCGCACCTTGGGGTTCTGCAGCGTGGCCGCCGTGGCGGGGCAGTCGAGGTCCATGATGTTGACTGCGGCTCCGCTGGCGAAATGATCCTGCGGTATGGTGTTGGAGACCATCTGGCGACCAAAGACGGTGCTGTTGCCGTAGCCCAGCCACAACTGCCGCCTGCTGTCGGGCTCCATACGGCGCCAGCGGCTGGAGGTTGTAGTCAACGGGTTGTAGTTGCCTGTGTTGTTAATGGTGCGGGTGAGCTCGTAAAAGTTGAACTCGTCAAGGACGAGATCGTTCCCCGCCTGTTTCATCGTGTTGGTGTCGCCGGCGGAGAAGGTGGCGAGATCGTAACGCAGCGCCCACAGGGGGATGAGCGCCAGCGGGTCAGTGCCCTCGGCGCGGTAGGTGAAGCGGCCCCAGCCGCGGTAGAGGGGACCGAAGAGCCTCCTGCAGGCCGCAGGGGCACTCCAAGGCTCGTCCATGACGATACGTGGAGGGATATGGTATTCCAACGGCGTGGCGATGGTGCTACTCGGTCCGGGGGTGAATGTGTAGCGGGGCTTGCACTCGACATTGCCCCAGGTGGTCCCGTTGTTGGGGGCTATGAGTGTAACGGACATGGTGTCGCCGCGTTGCACAGGGAAGGTCGTCGTATTATTATGGTCCACATGGATGGTGTACGTCGTCGAATTGGAAGTTACGGTATAGGGCTCTGTGGCGCCGCCGTGGAAGTTGACCTGTAGTTTGATGTCACTGGACTGGTTCCCGTGCAGGAGCTGTCCCGTCGTCACATCGATGTCGAGGATGACCGTCCCGTCGTCGGGAGCCTGGAAGCGGTTGCCGCCGCACACCACGAAGTCCTTGGCGGAGTGGTATTCGTTCCCGGGACGGCCGTAGGTGTCGTTGTCCGTGGAGACGGTATTGCCGGTATAGGCGATGTGGTGCCGCCAGTCCACATGATCCAGGTTGTGGTTGCCGCGCGACTGCAGGCGGAAGAGCAGCAAGTCGCCCTGCGCCACGGTGATGGTGGTGTCGGAGGCATGGACCCTCATGTCGTTGGCCTCCAGCAATCCCGTCAGGGCAGGCAGCAGCAGGCTGTCGGTGCATGTCAGGCGGTTGTTGTCCACGGCCGTCACACCGCGGTTCCACTGAACGCTGTGGCGCACCCCGTCAGCGTAGCGTGACCGCTGGAGGCTCCCCGTGCCGTCGTCGAGCATGCGGATGGTGTCGCGGATGATCACCGTGCCGGCATAGGGGGCCACCCACACCCGTACCGCCTCAGGGTTGCCGCCTAAATCCGCCGTGTCGCTGCCTCTTCCGCTGCAGTTCCAGAAATAGCGGTAGCCCACCATGCTATTGCCCTCTAGATGAACTCCCGTGTAACCCATGTTAAGAAAAACATTATTGCGTATTGACATTATCTCGGGAACAACATACGAGGGTTGTATAGAAATGGTCTTTCTCTCCACCGTGTACTCGCAGTACAGGCTGTCGTTGAGCGCGCCGTCCCATACCACATAGCCGCACGGCATCGTGGAGGTGCGGATAGTGTCGGCAACCGTGGGGTCGCTGTGGCGTGGCGGCAGGCTGAAGACAGGATGTCCGCCGGAAATATCGTTGAACAAGACACCGCCGTCGGTCACCAGGTCGGGCAGGCCGTCGGCGTTGACGTCGGCGAAGTAGTCTGTGGTATAGCTTTCGTTTTTGTTGCGTGTCCCTGTGGCGGAGACACCGAGACTCAGCTGTATCCCGATGCTGCTGCTGTTGCTGGTTCCGGACAGGAAATTCCCCACTCCGGACACAGGGTGCGACACACCGTAGAAGAAAGTGCCGTCGGACAAGGGTATGTGTCTGCGGTAGCAAGTCTGGCCCGCATTGTTGCGGAACACCTTGTCGGGCAGGCCGTCGCCGTCGATATCTATCAGTGTCAGGAACCCTTCGTCATGGCTGCGTCCCCCGTTGAAGGTGCCTCCGACGGTGGCCTCCGTCCAAAAACAGGTGAAGCCCAGACCCACACTCAGTCCTCCGCCGGCGTCCCAGCCGTAGCCCATCGTGCTGCCCAACGCGGTAGTGGTCAAGTTTCCAGCAAGGGCGCCTATAGGCTCATAGGACATCGTCAGGCTGTGCACGTCGCCCCCATAGGGAAACTCGGTGCCGGTTTTGTTGGACCAAGTATCCTGCAGCTCCACCTCGTTACCGAAACGATTTACAGGAGGGTCGTAGTAGTCGAACATGACTCTGTATTCGATGCCGTCACATCCTCGGCGCAGAATTCCTTTGTCGGAGTATTCGAAGTGGGTGAAGGCGTTGTTGCCGTAGTGGTATTCGTTGACGGCGTCGTCCTCGATACCGATCAGATGCATCCGATAGTCGGTCGTGCTGTCACAACGCATGGCGAAGATATAGGAGTGCATAACGCTGTCGCTACTCCAGACGAGGATGTGCGACAACAGCGATGCCGTGACCTCCTTGAAGCCGTAGCGGCCGCTGATTGTGGCGGGGATGCGTTGATTCATGAGGGAGACCTGTCCGCAACCCTCCTGTTCCTGGAACTTGCGGCTGTGCTGCCGTTCCAGGTCGTTGTCCTCGCGCCAGAAGACCACGCGGAAGTAGCCGGTGTCGGTGTCGGCACCGCAATGGACAGTGTAGCGTATCTCGGCGGGGTAGATCTGGCGTCCTTTAACGGTGCCGCCCTCGATGCCGGCGTCATGCACCGTGTCGTAGAGGTAGCGCACCATGTTGCCGTGGACATCTTCGCTCTCGGTGAGGCACCACTTGGCGATGTTGCCCAGGTCGTCGCGTAAAGTGGCAGGATGGATGCTTTCGTGGTCGTTGTAAGAGGTGTAGTGCCCGTAACGGTGCACCACGCCGCTCCGGTCGTAGACCTCCCACCAGTAGTCGTAGGGCGTGGTGCCGTGACGCACGATGCTGTCGAAGTTCTCGTTGACGCGCGGAACGAACTGCACGTCGCGCAGTACACGTACGTCCCAGTCGCGCGTGCGGTGGGGCAGCGGACGGAAGGCGCCCGTGGAGTCTTTCATTGTCAGCTGTTCGCCCTGGTAGAGGTAGGCCTCGCTCTCATAGTCCCTGTCGTAGCGCGGCACACCCCAGCGGGTCTCCACCGTGATGGAGGGGATGGGGATGTCCCACCCCTCGCCGAGCCAGCCGCTCCCGCCACCACTACTGTAGGTCAGCACGAGGTTGGGCTGCATGCCGCCGCGTCCGGGGGGCAGGGTCAGGGGATAGCTCACCTCCGCGGTGCCGTGGCTGTTGGCCGAGGGAGGCTGGACGAGCGTCACGCCGTCCATGGGGTTGACGGCCTCGAGGTCTGTCATCGCCGTGGGCACGAAGGCCT
>CAMIVE010000018.1 GCA_946401725.1 uncultured Bacteroidales bacterium
TGTAGGGCGAGATGACGATGCGGTCGGGCGTGGTGTTCTGGAATTTCAGATAGGGCACCCCGAAGGCGTGGTACTTGTAGTTCTGAGCGTCGTCCAGCTCGTTGTAAGCGGTCTCGCTGATGCCCCACGGCATCTCTTTCCCCAGTTTTGAGTTGCGGATAAAAGCCCGTTGAGCGCGGATGGCGAAACTGTAGGTCTCGTCCATCAGCGTGTGCTTGTAGGTGGGCAGGAAGATGAGCGGCATGAAGTATTCGAACAGCGTACCGTACCAGGAGGCCACCCCTTTGTAGCCGCGATACTGCACCAGCGTCTTGTCCAGACAGAACCAGTGCTTGTAGGGCGCGTCGCCCTGTGCGATGGTGAGGAAAGAGGTGAGGCGCGCCTCGGAGGCGAAGTTGTTGTAGTGGTAGGGGAGGAGGGTATGGCTTCCGTAGTCGTAGCCGATGCTGAAGACGTCGAGCTCGGGGTTGTACAGCTTCATGAAGTCTGTCTGGTCGATCAGCCGCACTACTTTGGACAGCAGCTTTTCGTCTTCCTCTTCGTTCCGGCTCTCCAGCCATCCCTTCACCACATGGAGGCAAGCCACAAAGTTGCCCGAGTCGCAGGTGCTGACAAAATAGTTGGGCAGTTTGTTGAGGCTCTTCAGTTCATACCAGTTGAACAGGTGTCCGTTCCATTTCTCCAGTCGGCAGACGGTCTCGATGATGTGTCCCAGCCGGCGTACGGCCTCTTCCGCACTGATGAATCCCAGTTGCGCCGCCGATACGATGGCGGTCAGCGAGTAGCCGATGTTGGTGGGCGATGTCTTGTAGTCGGCCTTGCTTTCGCGGTTCAGCTGGTAGTTGTCGGGAATTAGCCAGTTGTTCTCCTCCGTGATCAGCGTGTCGAAGAAATGCCAGGTGTCTTGTGCTAACTGGCGCACCTCGTCGGTCTCTTTGGCGTTCAGCCGCTTTCTGTCCTGTGGGAACTTCTTGCCCAGCCAGAACATCAGCAGCGGTGCGCCGCACCAGATCACCACGCAGAAAACCATCGCCGCCAAGTCTATCCAGTTGCCCCATCCCAGGAAGAAGAACAGGACTATAATGGCAGAAGAAGCCACGTAGTTGAACCAGAACTTGCCGATGTAGTCGCCCAGTGTCCCCTTGGTGCTCTTTGCTGCCTCGTCGCTGGTGATCCATGCCAGCAGGTCGCGGTGCGAGAACCACATGCGGTAGCAGGCTCTCACCGCCGCGTCGGTGTACATCCACGCCTCTTTGGGCAGCAGTGCGAACTGCGCCAGCGAGCGGTAGAGGATGACGCGGAATCCCCGCATCAGCGTCGCGTAATAGTGGTAGCGTTTGCCGAAGCGAGGCAGCGTGGTGATTTCGCCCAGAATGAAAAATACGATCGGGCTGGCAATGGCCGCCAGTGCCACCACGAGGAACCATACGGGGTGGATGCCCGTCAGACCGGCGAATCCCGCGAAGAGGACCACCAACAGCGCCAGGCTCAGCATCGAACGGCGCAGGTTGTCGAAAATCTTCCAGCGGCCGATGGTGTTGACTTGGTTTTTCACCTTCTCGCCGCGTTCGTTGCGCACCCTGTTTTTCAGCCATCCGATAATCTGCCAGTCGCCGCGGGTCCAGCGGTGGTGCCGTTTGGCGTCGTCGATATAGTTGGAGGGGTTGTCGTCGAAGAGCTCCAGGTCGTTGATGAGACCGCAGCGGATATGGCAACCCTCGATAAGGTCGTGACTGAGGATGAGGTTTTCGGGGAAAGTCCCCTTCAGCACCTTCTGGAAGATGCGCAGGTCGTAGATGCCCTTGCCGCAGAATGAGCCCTCGTTGAAGATGTCCTGATAGAGTTCGAAACTGGCCGTCGTGTAGACATCCAGTCCGCCCAGACCTGCCATCAGCTGTGCGTAACGACTTTTGTTGGTCACCTCCACGTCGACATTGACGCGCGGCTGCATGATGCCGTATCCGCTGTTTACGCGGTGTCCGTCGGGCGACAGCTGGGCGCGGTTCAGCGGGTGTGCCATCGCGCCGATCAGTTTCTGTGCAGAGTAGAGCACCAGTTCCGTATCTGTGTCGAGCGTGATAATGAACTGGATGTCGGGCACCGCCTTCTCACGCCATTCGCTCACTGTCTCGCAGCGGAACCGTTTCTCCCGTTCCGTCTCAGTGGTCTCACCCAGTATTAGGTCGTTGAAATGCAGTATAGCGCCGCGTTTGCGCTCGTGTCCCAGCCAGGTCCGTTCCCCGTCGCTCCAGGCGCGCTTGCGGTAGACGAAGTTGAAGATTGGAGCGCCGTATTTCTCGTTCAGTTCCTTCACCTTAGCTAGGCCGGCCTCCACCACCTCGTCGTCCCACGGGGCGTCGGCCTCCTTGTACGCCGCCGCGTCGCCTACAAGCGTGTAGAACAGGTTCTGCGGGCGGCTCTCCAGCCGTTGGAACGTGCGTCCCGACCCCTTCTCACCGTTGTCTGCCTCCGAGGCGCGGTTGATATTCGACAGGTAGTAAACCTCCAACTGCTCCAGCAGTTCGACTGTCTTCGCTTTGTTTTTCAGGATGGTGGGCATGATCACCATGGTTGCGTATTCCTTGGGAATCAGGCCGTCCTTGAATTTGATCTTGAAAGTGCCCATGGGCTTGTGTATTTTGCCCAGCAGCCAGTTGAAGACATCGATCACCAGCTGGCTCATCGGCACCCACAGCATCACCGTCAGCACTGCCGTCAGCCATCCGAAGCCGTCGGTCCACGTACACCAGCCCGCAAAAGCCAAGGCCAGTGCCAGCGATGCCACCACCACGATTCCTATATACCAGTGGGCACGTGCATTCCACCGTTTGGGTGGGAACAGCTGCCATCCCACATGCTCGTCCCGCTCGTCGGCCCGCTCCACAAGGTTTTTCACCAGCTCGTATTCCGTGTTCCGTGATCCATGTTTCGTTTTGCGGCTCAGCCGTACAATCCTCGCGCGATAGTCGTCCTTCGTCTTGTCGTACATCTGGTCGTACATCCCCGCTTTCTCGTTTTTCAGCATCCGCTCTGAGAAGCTTGCCGCGTCCAGCAACTCCGCTATCGGCAGTTTCGTCATCTTTTTCAGCGAGTTGAAGATATTCATCATCATCAGATTCTGCCGTGCCGCCTCGTTCAGATGTTCCATGTTCGCCTGGTCCTTGGCCGTCACCGAGTAGACGTAGGCTTTCTGTTCGCGCATCTCTTTGCAGAGCTCCGCCAGTTCCTTGATGAGGATATGCTTTATCAGCGGCAGCAGCGCGCACACCTCCGGGTAGGTCAGGTAGTCGTTCTGCTTCACCTGTATCTGGCTCAGGTAGCGGAACATCAGTTCCTTATTCACCTGGTGGTGGCATTTCCGCAGGAACGCCGTCAGCAGTTCTTCCAGTTGCGCGATGCGCTTTGCCCCGATGCGGCGGAAATCCTTGCTCTGGAGATCCATCTTCATCACCTTCTCCTGCTCACTGATCATGTAGTAGTTGTCCAGCACCCACTCATTCGTGCTGCCTACGAGCCGTTGACTTTTGGTCTCCTCCACCAAAAGCATGTAATAGTCCGTGATAATCTTAACGCTCTCTTTAAAAGACTTGTAAGTATTTTTCATATAGGAATCAATATCTAATAAACGAAACTGCAAATATACGAAAAAAAATCTAACAAGAGACAGACTCTTTTAGACATTTTAAAAAGAGGGAGTTAAAGATTTAAAAAGAGGAAGTAAAAGTGGAAGTAAAAGTGGACAAATGATTTTGTGTCTTTTAATCGTCGACTCTATCTCTGCCCTCGGCGGTCCTGACGATGTCTTGATTGTGAAAATTAAACAGCAACTTAGTGGCAATATTCGGAGGCATAAGGGACTTTGATGCGTGCCAATTTGATAAGATAACTGTATAGATCATCGTATTTTGCACCCGCCACATTGGTGAAATAAACCTTGAAGTTGCCCTTGGTGCGTCGTTCTATGACCCATTGTGCACCATCTAAAATCATTGCTTTGTGGCAAGCGGGCAACGAGTCGAATTGTAGTTCGGCAAACAGCCGCTGTAATTTGTCATACTGCCGTTTGGTGAGTCGTCGTTGTCCCTGGTGGGGAGAGTAAGTGGTTTGCCAAGTCCCTTCATCGACGCTGTAGTCCAGTTTGTGCCAATAGAGCATCAACTCCTTGCCCCGTCGGTCGACGCGGAATGCCAGCGGAGGGTGGAACGATGGATAGAACGCGAATCGCAGCAGTGTGTCGCCAGAGGCAACGGCGGTGTCGAAAAGGATCGGTTCCCCCATCAAGTTCAGATACGATGAGAAAACGCCAACCCAGAAGAAGGAGGACCAGGCATCATGACCATAGTCCACTCCGGGGTCGAAGAGGCCGTCGGCAGGCCAGTTGATGAAGCTTGTGCCCGGATAGTGCCACTCTTCAAGGGTGTCGAACGGCAGTTCTGCCATAGGGTTGTGAGGGCGTTGCAGATACTGTTCCAACTGCAGGGTGGGAAGGTACAGGTCCAGCATCGTCCCTGTGTCAGGGTCCTGCTGCCAGACCTTATAGAAGTAGTGCAGGGCACTGTCGGCAGGGTTTTCGACCACGGGGGTGCGGTCGTAAAAATCTATCCAGTCACTCTCACTTTCCCGAAATAGGGAATCTATGGATGTAGGCGTTTTAGGTGTCTGGTTCGCCAGGATGAACTCTGAATAATAGGCATTTCCTATGTTGAACAGGGTCTTTGTCTCGTCGGGATGGAGAATCAGTCGCCGTTGGATGGTCTCGATTTTGCTCCAGTTGCTGCTGTCTCTGCGGGTCTCCAATCGGGGATGTCCGTAGCGGGGACGCAGACTGTCGGGCAGTGTGAAGCTGAGGCGGCAATCGGCATTGCTCCGCACGATCTTTCCTTTATTGACAGCTGGAACCCATCTGGGCATTTGCTTTATCACACGCAGGGCTTCATTAAGGAAACCTAAAGTGTCGTCGTTGTTGTTGTAGGGATGGATGTCGTTCAAGGAGCCGTCCCTTTCCACAATGAATTGGATGTCTATAGTGCCCTCTTCCAGTTCCTGCAACGCTTTTGGAGGATATTGCAGGTTGGTGGCGAGGTACTTCTCTAGCGCTTCCTTGCCGCCAGGGAAAGAAGCCTCGACACTAACACTGTGATGAACCGTCATATCCATGTAGTCGCTGTCGGCCAGAACGGCCAGCATTACAATCAGGCTGTCTTCCTTATCAAATGATCTTCTGCCTAAAAACCAGGCATTATAGCTTTTACTGTCGCAGTATTCCATGATGCACATGATTTCTTTGTTAGCACAGAGATCGGTATGTGGATGGTTTGGCAGGTCGATGGCTCGGTAAGCCTGTTCTAGTCGGGACCATTCTTCTCGGTCAAGGGTACGCTCTCCGTTGTTGAGAACGCCCTTGCTCCAGTCGTTTCCCCTAAAAAGCTTTGCTGTGACATCTTCCCAGCCACTATCACCCATTTCGAAGTGTTGCGAATGTTCCACTTTACCTGCAATGGCATTGCCTTTCTTCCATTGGACGGAAGCACTTTCGCCGTTGAACGTCACCTTGACAAACAACGGGTGGGAGAATTCGGGTATGTAGTTCAGTCGGAGGATGGTGGTTCCTTTTTTCGGCCTGCTGTCAATTAATGGAGGAATGTTGGCCAGCCGCATGTAATGGACCACTTCGCCGGCAAGGAGATTCCTGTCTCTCCGGTTAAAATAGTTCGCGGGGAAATAGCCTTCGAGCGACCAGAGGTCGGTAGAATTGTTGTTTCTGTCGTCAGCAGTGTGCTGCGCTTTCAGGGGATTTGCACTGAACAGCATGATGATTGCAAGAAAAACGACAAGATGCTTCATGACTACTTTTTTTGGATATGTAACAGAAATGCCCGATAATTTACAATGCTTATTTCTTTTCTTAATATTTCCTTTAAAATATAAATTGAATTTTTGTTTGTTATTATGAGAAATAAAAAAAGGGTAAGCTGATTATATCGCGTCGCTACAACCAAACACCCTTGCTGTATTCCTACCCTGGGGGATTCAATGGGAGCTGACCGTATAAGACTTACCCAATTGCAAAAGTACTACTTTTTCCGATACTGGCAAATAAAAAATATACAAATGCCCGTAATGACAACGGGAATAGCGGTTTAGAAATGGAAAGCGCCCAAGGGAAAAGGCCCGTCGACGGGGTTTGCGGCGCGCTGCAATGAAAAAAATGGAGCTGTTTTCTGTCGTTTATTTATAGATTTTGCGACGGTTCATCTCGTTGTGGAACGCCTGAGCGTTGGCGTTGTGCCCGGCGAGGTCCTTAGAGAAGGCGTGATAGCCTGAGAAGTCGGCTTTGGCGCAGAAATAGAGGTATTCGGTCTGTTTGTTCTTCAACACGGCATCGATGGAAGCTGTTCCGGGGATGCAGATGGGTCCTGGGGGGAGTCCGGGGTATTTGTAGGTATTGTAAGGACTTTCGACCTCCATGTGCTTGTTGAGGATGCGCCGGAGGGAGAAGTCGCCCACGGCGAATTTGAGGGTTGGGTCGGCCTGCAGCAGCATCCCTTTGCGGATGCGGTTGAGGTAGACGCTGGCGATGTCGGGCTTCTCGTCGTTTTTGTTGCTTTCCTCTTCGACGATGGAGGCCAGCGTGATAACCTCGTCGGTGCTGAGATTGAGTGCCTTGCATTGTCTGAGCCGTTTGTCGGTCCAGAAGCGTTGCGATTCTTGGTGCATGCGATCGAGCAGCTTCTCGGCACTGACGTTCCAATAGACATCGTAGGAGTTCTGCAAGAACATGCCGATGACGGTCTGACGGGTGTGGCCGTAGGCAGCGCAGACGCTGTCGTTGCGGAGCAGCGCCAGCAGCGTGTCGCTGTCCAGTTCCAGCTTTTTGCCGATGTATTGGCAGAGCGACTCAGGGGTTCTGTATTTGTTGATGGTGAGCCGGATAGGGTCTTGGTTGCCGTAGTAAAGCTTGGTGAGTGCGCTCCAGAGGCTCATGTGGGGTTTGAATTTGTAGCATCCCCCCTTGACGTGGTTCTTGTATTTGCGCAGTTGCGCCAGCGTGTTGAATGCCGTTTTGTTGCCGATGCAGCCATGTGCGTCGAGCGAGTCGACCACGGCTTCGTAGGTGATTCCCGTCGGCAGGTAGAGTGTCACGGTGTCGCTGTTGGTGAGTTTCTGGCGGTGCAGCAGCGCCAGCAGGACGATGGCGACGACCAGCAGGGCACCCCCTATGATCGGGATGAGGTATTTCTTTTTGAATGATTGCTTCTTTTTTGTCATCACGAAAGGATTTTCTGAACGATTACAGCGTCGGTCCACTGGCCGTAGCTCCATAACCATTCGGGTCGGGTTCCGCATTGCCGGTAGCCGTTGCGGAGGAAGAGTTGCAGGCTGGCGTTGTTGTCGGCGGCGATATCGCTGTAAAGCAGATGGAGTTGCAGGTGGGTGCGGGCGAACTGCTCCAGTTCCCGGAGCATGGCGCTACCCACTCCCTGACGGCGAAAACGGCAGTCGACCAGCAGTCCGACGGCAGCGCGCCGGTGGTAGGGGTCGAAGTCGAAAAGGTCGACACAGCCCACAGGTTGTCCGTCGGCGTTATCGGTCATCAGGCGCAGCTGGCGGGCGGTATAGATGTCGCAGGTGGCCGACTCCTCGATAAACTGCTGCAGCGCTTGACGGGAGAAAGGCTGGTGTGCCGCGCTGTGGACCCACACCGAGGGATCGTTCTCCCAGTGGTAGAGGGCATCGATGTCGGCGGGTTCCATGGCCCGCAGCCGGAGGGTTTGCGGCAGGTGCGCTTTCGTCGTCTCTGCTTTTTCAAGTTCTTGATTCATGTCTGATGAAACGGCGATTGCCGTTTTTTATTGTGTTACTTATAATAAACGCGCGCGATTTGCGTTGATATAATTAATGATGTTTTTTATGAATACAAAACAACTGTGTCGTGAAGTGTGCGGACTGGCCGCCGAAGTGGGGACGTTCCTTGCCGAGGAGCGCCGTAAGCTGTCGGATGCTGTCACCGCCGAAGCGAAAGGCATTCACAATTATGTGACCCGGTTCGACAAGGAATCGGAGCGGCGGATCGTAAGCCGTCTGCGACAGCTGTTGCCCGACAGCGGATTCATTGCCGAAGAGGGCACCGCCACCTCCACGGGAAGGGAACGGTTCACCTGGATTGTCGACCCGCTGGACGGCACGACCAACTATATCCACGGTTTTGCACCGACCTGTGTTTCTATTGGCTTGCAGGATAATCAGTTATCGGAAGAGCAGGGGAGGCCTGTGATGTGTGTGGGCGTGGTCTATGAGATCTGGGCCCAAGAGTGTTTCTCGGCCTGCTCCGACGAGGAGGGAGCGTTCCTGAACGGGAATGCCATTGCTGTCTCACATGCCGGCCGGATGGATGACGCGTTGGTTGCCACCGGGTTTCCGTATACCGATTTCTCGCGGATGCGGCAGTATATGGATTTTCTGGAATGGACCATGCGCAACACCCACGGGGTGCGTCGACTGGGTTCTGCTGCCGCCGACCTGGTCTATACCGCCTGCGGACGTGTGGACGCCTTCTATGAGTATGGGCTGAAGCCCTATGACGTGGCGGGCGGAGCCTATATCGTGGAGAAGGCAGGCGGCCGCAACAGTGATTTCGGTGGCGGGGACAACTGGCTGTTCGGCGGTGAGATCATTTCGTGCAACGGCTTGCTTTTTGATGAGCTCACAGCAGCGGTACAGGAATTTGGTTTGCATGTCAAGTGATAGTAGTAATCTAATTATGATAAAACAATGAAACGAACAATCAAAATTGCCGCTTTTCTGCTGGTTGCGGGTGTGGCGGTTGCCTGGAGCGGAACAAATGATCGTACGCCGGAACCGAATCGTCAGGTGGCCGGAAGCGTTACGGGCAATACCAAACCGTATGTGATTCTTGCCGAATACAATGATGCGAAAGGCATGAAGCTCTACATGGCGAACAATTTGCGAAAAGACTATATGGATGACGTTGATTTTTTCGATACGACCTATCTGATTGTGTTCAACATGCAGACCAAAAAGAAGGACACCCTTGCAACTTTCGAATCGGCTAGTTTTGTAGGATCGGGCTTTATCGATTTCTACCATTTTGAGAAAGGAAAACTCTATTTTACCGAAACAGCCTATCGGGGAGGAAACTTTCTCTCTTATGTCAATGTGAATACCGACAAAGTCAAATTGGTCGACAGCGGTATTGAAACCGATGAAAACGGAGAGTCGAAAATCCGAGTGGAAAATGGGGTGATTTATTATTCCAAGTGGATCTGCATTAATGAGAACGAGGCCCAGTATGAGTGCGACAAGGAATATGTCAGCAAGAAGTATTCTATTCGAATATGAAAGATATAATTTTTTAACTGTTATATAGTTGTATGAAGAAATTTAAAGTAATGGTTAAATACGCTTTTGCAGTTCTTTTTTCGGTTTTGACCTTGACGGTTGCAGCCCAGACGAGTACACCGAAGAAGGTCTACCGCTTCTCGATCGATGAGGAAATCGCCCCTCCGGCATCTCTGCGAGTGGAGAAGGCCATGGAAGAAGCTCAGGAAATAAAAGCCGACCTTATCATAGTGCATATCAATACTTTTGGTGGTACGCTCGACGACGCGGACAAAATACGCACCGCATTCCTGCAGTCACCCATACCTGTGTGGGCATATATAGACAATAACGCCGCATCGGCCGGAGCGTTGATTTCCATTGCCTGCGATTCCATCTTTATGCATAGCGGCTCTTCAATCGGTGCTGCAACTGTGGTAGACCAAACGGGTGCAGTACAGCCAGATAAATATCAGAGTTATATGCGTTCTCTGATGCGAGCCACGGCGGAAGCCAAAGGACGCCGTCCGGATATTGCGCAGGCCATGGTGGATCCCGACATCTATGTTGAAGGGATATCGGACAGCGGTAAAGTGCTTACCTTCACCACCAAGGAAGCCATCCAATACGGCTATTGTGAGGCAGAGGTGGAGAGTGTCCCCGAAGTGTTGCATCATGCGGGCGTAGACAACTATGTCATTCAGGAGCAGCGCTATACATTCCTTGACAAACTGATTGGTTTTCTGATTACGCCCGTTGTGTCAGGCATATTGATCATGTTGATTATCGGCGGAATCTATTTTGAACTGCAGCAGCCCGGTATCGGTTTCCCGCTGATATTGGCCCTTTCCGCCGCCGCCCTTTATTTCGCACCCCTTTATTTGGAAGGTCTTGCCGCTTATTGGGAGATTCTGCTCTTTGTGGTTGGTATTGTATTGATTATTTTGGAGCTGTTTGTGATACCCGGTTTTGGAGTGGCTGGCGTTTCGGGCATTATCTGCCTTGTAGCAGGATTGGTGTTCAGCATGGTAGGTAATGTGGGATTTGATTTCTCGCATGTTCCTGCCGGCATGATTGCCAACCGGTTGATGGTCACGCTCGTCTCCTTTGTCGTTGCATTGCCGCTGAGCATCCTGCTGAGCAAGAAACTTTTTGAGAGCAACCTCTTCGGTGGACTGGCACTTAAGACCGAGGAAACGACCGATGAAGGATTTACCGTTGCCGCTGAGAAGGAGAAAAGCCTTATCGGGAAGAGAGGTACGGCAGCGACCATTCTGCGTCCGGCCGGCAAGATAACGATCGACGGCCGTTATTACGATGCAGTGGCACAGGTAGGATACATTGAAAAAGAGGCAGCCGTCGAAGTGATAGACTATGTCAACGGCAGCCTTGTGGTGAGGAAAGTGTAAAACAGAACAACAACCCATTCAAAACCCTTCAAAGTGATTAAAGCGTTTAAACTGATATGGCAATGTGACCGAAGAGGATTGCTCCTCAAGCTGTTCTATACGGTGTGTACCAGTTTGTTGCCATTGGTGAATCTGTATGTGCTGAAGTTGTTGGTGGATGGCGTCACCGCGGCCGTATCGGATTCCGGCAGCGGATGGGACTCTTTGCCGAACGATCTACTTCCCGCCGTATTGATTTTCTGCGGCATCATGCTTTTGAACCGATGGATTGGTGTGCTCAACACCGTCAACAACGACGTGCTGACCCAGAAGCTGACAGACTATATCAATAATCTGATTCAGAATCAGTCGGTACGTCTCGATATGGCCTATTACGATAATCCCGATTACCACGACACCTTCCATCGTGCGCAGCAGGAGGCGGCCTTCCGCCCTTTGCGCATCATGGAGCATATGGTGGCGGTGGTAGGCTCGGTGGTGGCCCTTGTCGGAGTGGCGGCGATGCTTGTAGTGGCCTCGTGGCAGGTGGTGGCTGTTATGGTGGTTGCCGTACTGCCCTCATTCTTCATCCGCCTCTACAAGTCGCGTCGCATCTACCGTTTCCGTCGAGAGACGACACAGGATTTCCGCCGTTCGTCGTATTACGGGACCCTGCTCACCCATCGCAACTATGCCAAAGAAGTTCGTACCTTCGGTCTGGCAGACCATTTCCGACAGTTGTATGTGGACATCCGAGCCCGTCTGGTGTCGCAGTTGCTCGCCATCTCGCGCCGGCTGGCCCTTTTCGATGCCGTTATCGCAGTGGTTGAAGCGGCAGCGATGCTGGTGGTGCTTTACTTCCTGATTCGACCCACGGTAGGCGGTATGCTGACTATCGGATCGTTTGTGATGCTCTTCGAGGCGTTCCGCCGGGGACAGGGATATCTGTCCAGTCTGGTTGGTGGCGTCAGTGGGCTCTATGAGCACAAACTGTTTATCAACAATCTTTTTGAATTCCTAGACCTGCAGCCCTCCATCACATCGCCCGACGCACCGGTTCCCTTTCCCGAACAGGTGGAGGAGGTGCTTTTCGACGATGTGACATTTGCCTATCCGGATATGAAACAGCCCACCCTGCAGCACCTGACGCTGAAGGCCCGTCGAGGCGTGGTGACCCGTATTGAAGGGGAGAACGGCTATGGAAAGACCACCATGTTGAAGCTGTTGCTTCGACTGTACGATCCCCAATCGGGACGCGTGTGCGTCAATGGTGTCGATATCCGTCGATTCGATGTTGGGCAGTTGCGCCGACATATCAGCGCTATCTTCCAAGATTACGTACAATTTCATTTCACCGCCCGCGAGAATATCCTTTTCGGCGATATGACCCAGGCCGAGGATGCCCGTCGGATGGCGGAGGCGTTGCGGCTGGCCGATGCAGATGCTGTCATCGACAAGTTGCACGACGGACTGGACACCCAGCTAGGGCGACAGTTCTATGGAGGCGAGGAGCTGAGTATGGGCCAGTGGCAACGAATTGCATTGGCACGACAACTGTACTCAGAGGCACCCGTGTTGGTGTTTGACGAGCCCACCGCTTGGATGGATGCCGAAGCCCGTCGCCATTTCCGTGCGACGCTCGAGGAGTTGAAAACCGATCATCTGATTATCCTCGTATCCCATTCCGAAAACGACTGATTCACTATAACAAAAAACACAAAGCCCGGGGAAATCCCCGGGCTTTGTTGTTTCATGACAAGCATGAACCGTTTATTTCTGTTTCTTCACGCCCATAGATTGATAGATGAGCGATTGGATGTTGGTGCGGATATTCATCGAAGAGAGCTTGTTGGGTGTTGCAGAGGGGTAGACGCGGTTGGAGAGGAACAGGTAGATAAGGTTGTACTCCGGATCGACCCACACCATGATGCCCGTAAAGCCCGTATGGCCGAAAGAACGTTGCGAAGCCACCGAGGCGATATGGGTGCTGGTGCCGCTGATAAGCGGTTTGTCGAATCCGAGCGCGCGACGGTTGCCTTTGTCGGCGAAATGGCGGCTGTTGAAGGTATTGAAGGTAGCAGCAGAGATGTACTGGTGCCCTTTGTAGGTCCCTTGGTCGAGCATCATCTGATAGAGCTTGAAGAGATCGCCTGCGGTGGAGAAAAGGCCCGCGTGGCCCGCGATGCCACCCAGTGCGGCAGCGTTGGGGTCGTGTACGTAGCCGTGTATCTGTTGCTTGCGAAAATCCGAATTGTTTTCGGTAGGTGCGATACGCGATAGGGGGATGTGATGCTGCAGCGGTTGGAAAGTGGTGTTTTTGAGTTTCATGGGACCGTAGAAATGCTGCTGCATGAAGACGTCGATGGACTGTCCGCTGACATGTTCCACGAGGTCGGCCAGGAGGATGAACCCCAGGTCGCTGTACACGTATTTCGGCTTTTTAGTGACGTCGCTCTGAGTGATTTGTTCCATCACCTGTTCGCGCAGTTTGGGACTGACATAGGTGTTGGCCCCCACAGCGATATAGCCTTCTGGAGGCTCTTTGCCGGTATAGAGGTTGTTGTCTTTCAGTGCCTGTTTCCAATAGGAGTCGAATGCCTTGAGACCGGCGCAGTGGCTCAGCACCTGACGCACAGTAATATTTTTCTTGTTGGAGTGTTTGAGGTAGGGAAGATAGGTTGAGAGTTTGTCGTCGAGCTTGATTTTCCCCTTGTCGACGAGCATCATGACAGCCAAGTTGGTGGCGCTGACTTTGGTGAGAGATGCGAGGTCGAACACGGTATTGGTGTCGATGGCAGGGGACTTGGCGTCGTAGGTTTGGCGACCGTAGCAGCGGTTGTAAACGATTTTGCCGTCTTTGGCCACCAGAATCTCACATCCGGGGTAGGCGTGCGCTGTGATGCCGGCGCGTGCAATCGAGTCGATGCGAACGAAGCAGCGTTCGTCCATGCCCGCCTGACGGAGCTTGGCGTAGGGCGATTCCGCCGGACGGGGACGCGGTTTAAGCGAGGTTCCTTCGCGGTAGCCGCCCACGGTGACAGGCAGTTTCCCTTCGAAAGGTTTTTCGCCGTAGAGCACAGTGGGAACGACCTTGATGGGGGCGGAGTGGTGCTGATAGGCCATGATGATGGCCGAAGGACCGTGGCGGGTGCCCAAGGTCATGTCGACAGCGGTAGTGGCGATATCCGACACACTTTTCGGATTTTTGGGTGTAGGGTTGGGGAACGATTCAAGGATATAGGGCGAACCGTAGATGACAAGAATCGAAGTGACCGAATCGATGTCGGAGATTTGGTTGATCAACCGGATGGTTTCGCGGGAGACCCCGTAGTTGTTAGCGGAACTTACGTTGGCGAAGAGGTGGATGACCACCGTCTTGCTGGCGCGGATCCGATGGGTGAGTGCCGAGTCGAGGTAGGTGACCGCCGTGTCGGAGTTGCCGACCGCGATATTGACCACCGGCTGCTCGCGGCGGAGCGGCAGGGCATAGTCGTTGTAGACTAGCGTGAGCGCCTTCTGTGCGATCCTTTCTGCGATTTGGACGCATCGTTCGCGGTCTTTGGATGTGGGGACTGACAGCTTGTCCAAATTGAGCTTGTGGAGTCCGCAACGGTATTTCTCCCGCAGGATACGGTGGCAGCGGTCGTCGACGATACGTGCAAAGGCGGTATCCCGTTTGGCTTCGTCAACGATGGCGTCGAGCGTCTTCTTGACATCGATAGGCAGCAGGATGACATCGTTTCCGGCACGGAGCGCGAGAATGGCCCCTTCGCCGTCCTTGTAGTTGCGTGAGACGGCATTCATGTCGATACCGTCGGTGAATACCAGTCCATCGAATTTCATGGCTTTCCGCAGCAGCGGCAGCACGATACGTTCAGAGAGGGAGGAAGGCAGGTTGGGACGGTTGTCGAGCGCGTTGACTTGCAAATGAGCCACCATCATGCCGCGGATGCCGTTGTTGACCAGGTGGCGGAAAGGAAAGAGGTCGACGCTGTCGATATAGGCGGCTGAGTGTTTGATATTGGGGAGGTCGAGGTGGCTGTCGACATCGGTGTCACCATGGCCAGGGAAGTGCTTGGCGACAGCGATGATGCCGTATTTCTGCATGGCGCGGGCGTAGAAAAGTGACTTGCGTGCCACCCGTTTCTTGTTCTCGCCGAAGGAACGGCAGCCGATAACAGGGTTCTTGGGATTGTTGTTGATGTCACAGACAGGAGCGAAATTGATATGGATGCCCATATTGCGGCATTGGCGGCCCACCTCCTCGCCGAACAGCGAGATCAGCGTGTCGTTGTTGGTGGAGAGGGCGCCCATAAGCATCTGCCGAGGGAAAGAGTAGCAGTCGGTGAGACGCATGCCGAGTCCCCATTCGGCGTCGATGGTGACGAGGAGGGGGATATGGGACAACTGTTGGAAGCGCTTGGTGAGGTTGAGTTGGTTGGTGGAGCTTCCTTTGAAGAAGCAGACGCCACCCACACGGTAATGGGTGAAATATTTCTCAAATTCACGTTGCTGCTTCTTTTTCATGGAAGTGGGCACCCGCACGAAGAGGAGCTGTGCGGCACGCTCTTCGAGCGACAGATGCTTCATCTGCTTGTCGGCCCATGCGTTGGCGGCAGCGATGCCGGAAGTGTCCTTGACAGCGGGAGCAACAGCCGTGGTTTGCGTTTTTTTCTTCGGAGCAACAGCCGTGGTTTGCGTTTTTTTCTTCTGATGCTTGGATTTCTTGTTTTTGTTCGATTGGGCGGCGGCGCCGAAAGAGAGGGCAAAAACAAGAAGGAAGATAAGGATGCGTTTCAAAGAGATATTCATGCCTTTATAACGCATAAACATGGAAATTATTGTGTTTTATGCAGTAGTTATTGACAGTGGAATGTTGATAGGATTTGTTGATAGGGGGGCGCTTAAATATATGTATTGTCCATTTTAACTCCCATTTTTACTTCCAATTAAACTCCCATTTTTACTTCCATTTTATTTCTAACAATAGCGTTATTATCACCGATAGTCCTTGTAGGGGATGCCTAAACTGTCGCATTGGCCAATCCATGACTGGCGACGGCGGAGGAAGTTCTGAGAGGCGATGACGAGGGTGTCGAAGTGGTATTGCTGCTGCAGCTCTGCAACGGTGATGTAGGGGCTTTCGCGAAGAATCAGAAGGTTGACATGTGGTTGCTGTGTAGTGCGCTTGCGGTAGTTGCTCCGGTCGACGATGCGCATGGTGGTGCCGTGGAAGCTGACGAAGCGGTCGGCAACCATCAGATGGTCGTCCTTGAAAGTAGTGTCGAGTTTCAGTACATGTGTGCGATGCGCCTGATGGAAACGCAGGTTGCCGGCGGTCTGATAGTCGATGCTTTGGGGCGACGACGCCACAGTGGAGTCGCAGAGCAGATAGCTCTTGTGTCCGGCGAAAAACTCGATGGCGGTGCGGTTGCCCAAACGATAGATGTCGTAATGAATTTGGGTGGCACAACGGTGCTCTTGGACAAGCCCGTAAACCGTCAACGCCAACAACGTCGCCAGTGCGGCAGCCAGGGTACGCCAGCGGAAACGGATCACCATGACGCCGATGAGACAAAGCAACAACAGACATATTGCCAGCATCAGGCCGTCGAACCAGATGCCTTCGATCGTGGCATGAGGCCATGAGGCGATGGCGGAGGTGACCCCTTCGGTGATGCGGAGTTCGAAGGAAACCACCGCACCCCATATGCCGAAAAGCCAGGGCCACCATGCAAAAGCAACCATGACAATGACGCTGCCGAGCAGCAGTCCCGCAAAGGGGACCACCACCATATTGGCAATAAGGAAACAGAGGGGGAACTGATGGAAGTAAAAAAGGATGAACGGCGCGGTGGCCAGCTGGGCTGCGAGGCTGACAAAAAACAGCGAGTGGATTTTTCGCACCAGAAAGGCTGCAGGTTGCCACCAGTTGTCAACGGCTGCAGGGAGGGGAAGTAGCGCCTTAAAACGTGGTACCAGTATCACGATGCCCGTCACAGCAGCGTAGGAGAGCTGGAATCCGATATCGAAGAGAAGCAGCGGACGCGCCACGAGGAGTATCAGCGCCGATGCCGCGATGGCGTTGAGTGTGGGTGGACGCGAGAACGCCATCTGTCCCACCGTGATGAGGCTGAACATCAAGCCTGCGCGCATCGTCCCCGGCGCCATGCCCGTGAGGAGGACGAAGGACCAGATGGTCAGAAGGACTATAACCCCTTTCAGTATGCGTGTCCGACGACGGTTGCTGAGGAAGGAGAGCGCCCATCCTGCCAGCAGGGCCACGATACCCACATGGAGACCCGACACACATAGGAGGTGCATGATGCCCGCCTGTCGGAAATGGGCGGTGGTGGCTTCGTCGAGGTCGTCGTCCCATCCCAGAAAAAGCGCTTCGGCGATGCCCTGCTGAGAGGGAGTAAGGCTGCTGAGCCGGATGATTTGGACCAGCTGTTGCCGCAGAGAGGCGAAGAGAGCCCTCAGACCGCGGCTGTCGTTGCCTATCCTCCGATAGTCGTCAGGGGTGACATAGTCCGTGTAGAGGATGCCTTTGTTGCGGAGGTGTCGCCGGTAGTCGAACTGGTGTGGATTGTCGACCGCCGAAGGCAGCTTGGGCGAAGACAGCAGCAGAAGCAGGTCGCCGTAGGCTACCGGTGACGTTGCAACACTGTCTCTCTGGAGGTAGAGCAGTATCTTGCCGTTGCAGGGATGTACCCGGCCGTTGCTGTCGGAGATTTCAAGCACTTCGGCAATGGCATGCACGGTAGAGGCATGCTGTACCGGCATTTCAGCGATGCGAACCCGCATCCAGTTCTGCTGTGCGACATGGTGCGCGTAATGATTGCTGTCGCGGGCGGGGTCGAAACAACGTGACACCAGCCCGAACGGCAGTTCACACAGCAGGATGAGTAGAACAAAGCAGAGTACGACAGGAATTAGCGGATTCCGCATAGCAATCCACTAAAACTGGTCGAGCGACTGATTTTCGTTATTGGGAACGAGGGGTGTGGCGGCACCCGTATCGGGCGTGGTGTTGCGAGGCGTCTTTTCCGGGGTCGGCTTGGCCGGTTCGGTCACCCCTTTGTTGTCAGTGGCAGTGGAATCGGTGGTTTCAGCCTTGTATTTCGGTAGACCGCCCGACTGGGAGAGGAATCGCACATACGCTTTACCAATATTGGGGCTGTAGGCTTTGTAGACATTGTTGGCGAAGAGGATGTCGGTGATGCGGCGTTCCTCGACGAACTTCACCATGTTCTTGGTGAAATAGCGGCAGTCGACCACATTGATTTCCTCGAACGAACCGAAAAGCCAGCCCGGGATGGCGTTGCCGAAGCTGTCCTTGAGGATAAGGAGCCGGCGGCCGTTTTTAGTGGAGGTCTTCACATTGGTGATTTTGCAGTCGGAACCCATAAAGGTGCAGTAGGCGTTGCCGCTTCCGTTCTTTTGATGGTAGAAGAAAGCACCCGAATGGGGTTTGCTTTCGCCGACAATATGGTATTGCTTGTCGAGGGTATAGGTGATGTAAGTGGTGGTGTAGGAGATATTGCGCGGCGTCCAGTAGACGAAGTCCTCGGGCGATTGCTTGACCGAGATGTCACCGGAGTAACCGTACATGCTGCCCACGAAACCATGCACCACATGGCGGTCGTAGTCTTTGTTGATGTCAAGGAATGGAACTCCAGCCACACGGGCGAATTCTTTGGCTGCGTAGTAGGCGCCGAGGGGAGCCCAGTGGTGGTCGGTACGAAGAAAGATGTCTTCGTTCTTATGGTCGTAAAGCGTCTGCCAGATGTTGACCGAACGGACGCCGCCCGTCAGTTTCGATTCGACGCTCTGGATAGTGGAGAGCTGAGAACGGGAACGGTTGCGAACCTTCTCCGGGAGGTAGTATTCGGTGGAGTTGGGGATGACCATGCAGTAGACCCGCACCGAGGAGCCGAAGGTGGATTGGTAGGTGTTGGCTGCATTGGCGTATGCCGTGCCGCCGCCGACACCGCCGTAGCACATAAGGGCACGCACCGAGTCGACTTTGCCGATGATGATAATGCCAGCATTGGCGATTTTGGTGAATTCATCGATGGCAATGGTAGAATCACTGTCGTCGTCCAGACCCAACTCGTCGTCAATCGGTTCGATGTCATCAAGAGGTGTATTGCCACCTACAAAGGTGATGGCATCTTCGTCGGAAAGCGAGAGCGCCTGGTATTTGTTGACCAGCATGCTGACAGTCATAAGGTCGTCGCGGAAAGGCTCGCTGTCGCTATACCACAATGATATGTCGTTGGTGAAGGAACCGTCGAAGAATGTCTTCCAGGAAAAATCCGGGAAGGTGCGTAGTTCGCGTTTTTCGAGGGCCGACACTTTGCTGCGCGGAAAGAAATTGAGGACTGCTGTACAGGCCAGCAGGAAAGATGTCGTGAGGATGATGAAGATTTTGTGTTGACGCATGGGAGGTTTATGTGTTGTTGTTTGGGTTTAAGTAGTTATTGTACCAGATACTGCATATACATATTGGTGGTTTTATCGCTTTGTGCGTGTGCCATGTTGTTGGCAAAGAGGATGTCGGTGATGCCGTGTTCGGCGACGTAGCGTCGCAGGTTCTGGGTGAAATAGCGGCAGTCGATCACATGGATTTCCTCGAACGAGTTGAGCAGATAGGCGGTGAGGGCGTTGCCGAAACTGTCTTTGAGGATGATGAGACGGCGTCCGTTGGTGACGGAGGTCTTCACCTTGATGAGTCGGTAGTCGCCGCCGCCGAAGACACAGTAGGCACCGCTGATGCTCTCAGGTTTGAGGAAACCCATTTTGAAGAAAGCACTTTCCTGTTCGTTGGTCTCGCTGATGACCTTCTGGCGTTTTTTGTCGAGCTTGTAGATATTGTAGAATGTGCGGTATTTGGCATTGCGCGGGATGTAGGTGACGAAGTCTTCGGGCGACTGCTTGACAAGGATGTTGCGCGAGTAGTTGTACATGGTACCCACATAGCCTGGCGAGACAATGGTGTCGTAGTTGGCAAGGCTGTCGAAAGGGACACCGGCCACTTCGGCGAAGTGCATGGCTGCGTAGTAGGCGCCGAGGGGAGCCCAGTGATGGTCTGTGCGGGAATAGATGGCTTCGGCGGCATGTTCGGAAAGGATGGTGAAGATATTGACTGCCTGCACAGAGTCGTGGAGTGCAGCGAACATGGCGTTGATGCCTTTACGCTCGTCACCCGAATGGGAGCGAGCACTGTCGGGCACATAAAAGGCCGCTGCCGTGGGAATAGGCATGCAGAAGATACGCACCGAAGGACCCAATGAATCGCGGTAGGCGTTAGCAGTCTGGGCGTAGCGCACCATGCCTGTACGGCTGAAGGAGTAGGGGCTTACGGCACGTACCGAACCGCTGTCACCGACGACCAGGATGCCTTTGCGAGCCACGCGGAAGGGGGCGTCGCCGCAGACCGTGTTGACGTAGGTATCGGGTACCACCCGTTCGTTGGGAGAGGGTTTATAGCCCTGCGCAAAAGCAGGCAGGCAAACGCCAAGGACGGCAAGCAAGAGGAAGAAACAGCGTTTTTTCATGGTGGAGATGAATTAATTAAAACCTCGTATACAGGAACGGGTTGTTGGTGGCACCGACCAACAGGACGATGCTGAGGGAGAAGACGATGACTGTTATCGCCAGACGTGTGAGCAACACCAGATTGCGGTAGGTGGCTGTCTCGCCGCCGGTAATCTTGAGTGTCAAGATGTTGACCCAGTTACGCAGAGGCAGGCAGAAGAGCAGGGCGATGATCCAGAGATAGAAATGTTCGGTGAGCATATTGAACGAAAGGAAGTCGTTGAAAGTCCCTTTGGCGCCAAAGTAAATCTGGAAGAACTCTGCCATGCGGCTGAAGTCGGTGAAGTAAAAGATGCCCCATCCGGTGACGACAATCAGCAGGCTGTAGATATGCAGCAGGAAAGAAGGTATGAAACGTTTGATTTTTAGTACGGTGTATTTCTCGATCATGATGATAAGTCCGAAGTAGAGACCCCAGATGATGAAGTTCCAGCAGGCGCCGTGCCACATACCCGTAAGAAACCACACCACAAGGATGTTGATCGGTTGGTGACGGCGGTTGCCGCCCATGGGGATGTAGACATAGTCGCGGAAGAAGCTACCCAGCGAGATATGCCAGCGACGCCAGAAGTCGGTGACGCTGTCGCAGCAGTAGGGATGGTTGAAGTTCTCGTTGAAGCGGAAACCCATGCAACGTCCCATGCCTATAGCCATATCGGAATAGCCTGAGAAATCGAAATAGATCTGCATCGTGAAGGCAAGAATGCCTACCCATGACCCCGTGGTGGTCAGCGAGTCGAGGCTGCCGGCCAGCAGTTGATCGGAAATGACTGACAGTTGATTGGCGATGATGACTTTCTTGCCCAGACCGATGGCAAAGCGGAACATGCCGTCGGCGAAGTCGGATGCTTCGACATGACGGTTGTGGATATTGGCGGCGATGGTGCCGTAGCGCACGATAGGACCGGCAATGAGTTGGGGGAACATGGAGATGTAGAGCAGCAGGTCGCGGTAGCGTTTTTGTGCCGGCGACTCGCGGCGGTAGACATCGACCAGATAGGAGATGGACTGGAAGGTGTAGAAACTGATGCCGATGGGTAGTGCAATTTCAGGCGATCCTACGCGCAGACCGATGTTGTTGAGGATTTCGGCAAAGAACCCCAAGTATTTGAAAGTGCCGATGACCGCGATGTTGAACGCCACGCCGATGACAAGACACAACTTTCGATGACGTTCTTTCGCCAGTCCGCGACCTACTATCCAGTTGACCATCACGCTGATGAGCATAAGGAAAACGTAGACCGGTTCTCCCCAGGCATAGAAGATCAAGGAGAAGACCACCAGCGCTGAGTTGCGGGCATGGAAGCTGTTGTTGCCGTCGCGCGACAGCAACTTGCGGTCGACCAGTGCTGCCAGCAAATAGCAGGCAGCGAATACAGGAAGGAAGACAAAAAGGAAAAACAGATCGGAAAAAACCATTGGTTGAGTGGGTAAAGATTCTAAAGAAAAAGGGTGCTAATGTTTAAAAGTATTATTACGATAAGGGATTTGTTATCGGTTAATGTTGCATGATGCTATCGATGACGTGGGCGAGACGGAGGCCGTTGATTTCGGCACCGGCGGCATTGGTGTGGATGCCGTCGACGGTGTAGCGGTGATGAACGGCTTCTTGCTCACGTGAGATGCAGCAGATACTGTCCTGCCGGACGACAGGCAAATCCAACAGCTCTCCGCATCGGCTGATGATGTCGCCTACGGTGCGTATGCGTTCCGTCGTAGTCGCCGTACATTGCATTGGAGTCAGCAGTATGATACGAGCCTCGGGAAAATGGCGTTTCAGCAGCAGGCAGTTATAGGTGACTGCATCGGCCAGAGTGAGGATGCTCGACGGCTTGAGCTGGGAAAGTGCGGCGGTATCGGTTACGATAGCGGGCTGCAAAGCCTTGGGACGCCGTTTGAGGAACCAGGCGTCGTTGGTCCCTGCAGCGACGATGATGAGATTCGGGGTAGGCTGAATGCCCGATTGATGGGCCGAGATAAGGCGGCACACCTGGTTATAGATGACGTTGTTGTCGCTCAACAGTCCAGTGTTCTCTTCCTCGTTCCGGACGGTACGAGACGTGTTGGTCCAAGTGGCGCCACTGCGAGCATAGCTGCGGCAGGAGGCAGGGACAAACGCTTCGTTGAACCATTTGGTCCAGCCAGGCGCCAGATTACAGCTGTCGCCGCCAATGGAACTGTTCGAATCGCCAAGGATGACCACATGCATATCGGCGGGGGAGGGCTGTGCGACAGGAGTGTCGCCTTTGGCACTGCTTCCTTCGCCGGCCGAGGAACAGGTGATCATAAGCAGCAGGGCAAAAAGAGGGCAGAGGAGTCTTTTCATTGAAGTGATAAGGTGCGGCGGCACGCCAGTGCCGCCGCACAAAAAACTATCTGCTTTCCAGTTCGGTGAAATACTCGTAGAAATAGGGGATCGTCTCGATGCCTTTGAAGAAGTTGAAGAGCGGGTAGTTCTCGTTGGGGGCGTGGATGGCGTCGCTGCCGAGACCGAAGCCCATGAGGATGCTCTTGATACCAAGGATACGTTCGAAACCAGCCACGATGGGGATGCTTCCGCCACTACGGGTGGGGATAGGACGTTTGCCGAAAGTGGTGGTGAGCGCCTTTTCGGCAGCCTTGTAGGCGTTCATCTCCAGCGGGCTCACGTAGGCGGCACCGCCATGGGAAGGAGTGACCTTCACCGTGACGCAGTCAGGCGCGATGCTTTCGAAATACTCCTTGAAGAGTTTGCTGATTTTCTCGTAGTCCTGGTTGGCGACGAGACGGGTCGATATTTTGGCGTAGGCTTTGGAGGGAAGCACCGTCTTGGAGCCTTCTCCTGTGTGGCCGCCCCAGATGCCACAGACATCGAGGCAGGGACGGATGCCCGTGCGTTCGGTGGTGGTGAAGCCTTTCTCGCCGTGAACCTCACGGATGTCGAGACTTTTCTTGTAGTTCTCCAGATTGAACGGAGCCTGGGCCATAAGGGCACGCTCCTCGTCACTGATGACCAGCACGTCGTCATAGAAGCCGGGGATGGTGATGTGGTTGTCGGCATCATGCAGACCGGCAATCATCTTGCAGAGGATATTGATAGGATTGGCCACAGCGCCGCCGTAGATGCCCGAATGGAGGTCGTGGTCGGCACCAGTGACTTCGACATCCCAGTAGCAGAGTCCGCGGAGGCCGCTGGTGATGGACGGCGTGTCCTGAGCAATCATACCGGTGTCGCTTACAAGGATAACGTCGGCTTTGAGCAACTCCTTATGTTCTTCGCAGAAGCCATAGAGACTGCCGCTGCCGATCTCCTCTTCGCCCTCAAGCATGAACTTGGCGTTGCAGGGCAGCTGACCTGTCTTGACCATGAATTCGAACGCTTTGGCCTGCATAAAGCTCTGACCCTTGTCGTCGTCGGCACCACGGGCCCAGATTTTCTCGTCCTTGATGACCGGCTCGAACGGTTTGGTGTTCCAAAGGTCGAGCGGTTCAACCGGCATGACGTCATAGTGGCCGTAGACCAGGACGGTGGGTTTGGACGGGTCGATGATTTTCTCGCCGTAAACAACGGGATTGCCGGCAGAGGGCATTACTTCAGCCTTGTCGCAACCGGCGGCAAGAAGGAATTCTTTCCATTTGTTGGCGCAGCGCACCATGTCTTCCTTGTGTTCACTCTCTGCGGAGATGGAAGGAATACGGATCAGTTCGAAAAGTTCGTTGAGGAAGCGGTCCTTGTTCGCTTCGATGTATTGTTTGACGTCTTTCATTATGTTGTGTTTAAAAGGTTTTAATACTTTAGTTGATATATTGATAGGTTTAAAAGGGTCGCTGCGCTTGAAAGGTTCGTTTCACTTGAAAGGGTCGCTGAGGCTGTTGATATGATGTTGGGTTGAAAAGGTTTGAAAAGTTTTCCGTCCCTAAGATATTCAAATAGGTAAGAGACATCCTTACACTTTACTCCGCTTCCTTATATCCCAACTTCTCGGCGTTTGCGTAGCATTCTTTTGCTTTGGCTTTGTCTCCGGCCAGTTCATAGGCCAAACCAAGGTTGTATGCTGCTTCGGCGTATTGCGGGTCGCACTGGAGCGCTTTCTGGAAGAATTCGATGGCATTGGGATAGTCCTCGTAGAAAACCATCTCGAGGTAGCCGCGGTTATGCCAGGCGTATTTGAAAGTAGAGTCAAGGACGTTGATTTTGGCATAGTATTCGTTGGCTTTTTCCGCCTCTTCAACATCTTGGTAAAGCAGTCCGAGAGCATAGAGCACGTTGATGTTTTCTGGCTGTAGTTTCAAGGCTGTGTTGAGGTATTCGAGACCCAGTTTGTTCCGGTGCTGTGCATAGAGCATACCCAACTCCTCGTAAGCGGGTTCGTAGTCGGGGTAGAGGTCGATGAGTTTGCGGAAATAGAATACCGCGTTGGCGGTGTCTTTAGCCTCTTTGTAGATAAAACCTTTGATAAAAAGCGCGGTCTGGTTGTTCGGGTCCTGTTCGGTAACCTTGTTGAGGTTTTCCATGGCAAGTTCGTGGTTGCCGCTATAATAGGCAATCTCGCCCATCTTCAGATGTGCTTCGAAGTTGTTTTCGTCCAGTTGCAAGGCTTTCCGGAGGGCAGTATAGCTTTCGCCGGTGTTGCCGATGCTGAAATAGGCATCGCCAAGCGCAATGTAGTATTCGGCATGATCCGGATCGATGCTGATAGCCTTGTTGAGGTCGTTGATGGCCTCTTTGAAATATTGCGAGTGGTTTTTCTGCTTGCCGAGAGCGATAAGTGTTTTACCTCGCTGATAGTGCAGGTTGGCGTCGTCGGGATGTTTCTTGATTTTAGCGTCAAGGTATTCGATGGCTTCTTCAGGGGATAATTTGTCGATGTCGATTTCAGGGCCGCATGCAGCGAAGAATAGTGTGAAAACAGAAGCGAGTAAAAGGAGATATGTTTTTTTCTTCATGCAACAGAAACTCTTTTTTTGAAAAAAAATTTTATTCAAATGAAACTTTTCTTTTCAGATTACGTAAACCAAGGCGTGCTTACTTATTTCAAAGATGTATTTTTAGCGGGACGACTTTAGGGGAGTCCCGCTTTTTTTATTCATGTTTGTTCTGATATGTCTATAGATAGTCGCCAGACCTATAGGTAGGGCGATGGCGAGGATGGTGCCGCCAACCAGCAGTACGCCAAAAGGTGTCTTTTCAAGAATTCCCGCCTGGTGCAGCAGCCAGCAGCTTCCCCAAATGATGAACATCTGAAGCAAGTAGATGATATAGCAGTCTTTCGATATGGCTGTGAGCGTTTTTCGAACCGGGCCGATTTTCTGCAGTGCCATGGAGAGCAGGTAGAAGAACGGCAGCGAAGCCACCCCTGTTACCGTAGTCCACCATCCCAACTGATGGATACCGAATCCTATGGCATATCCTTCGGTGCTGATCCAGATGCTGTAGGCAACGAAAGGCAGTGATAGTAATGCCCAGAGCCAGCGTTTGGCATTGCGGATATCGTCAATCCATTGGGCGCAGAGCACGCCGAGGCAGTAGAAGAAAGTGTATTGGCAGAATTCGTTGGCGCAGAGGAATGTGCTGCCGTCGATCATGGCAAGGAATAGCGCTCCGATACAACACAGCACTTGAACCAGTTGAGGCAGACGGAAGAAAAGGGGCGATATTAGATAATATCCAAAGAGGATATAGATATACCAGAGGAATGCGGTCTCACTCCAACGAGGGTAGAGTAGGAGGGTGCGCAGCGAATGCCACAGGTAGTCGACCGAAAGCGGTGCATGGCGAAAGAATGGAGAGATTATCGCCACCGCCATTCCGATGACAAGAAACCATATGAAGAACTTTTTGAATTTCCGCCAGATATATTTTCCATATTCAAGTGGCGATTGAACCTCTTTGTAGGTATATCGAATCAAGAATGCCGAAAGGAAAACGAACAGTTCCATATGGAAAGAGTAGATCCAATGGTGGAGTCCGTCGGCATACCATTTGGGTTCAACCCCCACGCTGAAATGCCCTAACACCACCAGCGTCATCGCAAGCCCGACCATCATGTCGATATGCACTAAACGTTGTTTAGTTGAAGTAGATGTCATATCAATGTGATGTTTATAACGAACACTAATCTCTCGAATCTAACGAATCATTATTAGTGCAAATAGTATCATTCTGGATTATAGTTGGATGGATTTTAAGACCATAGAACAGCCAAAAAATTCGTGTTATTCGTGCAATTCGTGTTTGAGAAGTATTTCCGTGTTTTCCGTGTGAGATTAAACCGTATCAATGAAGTTGCGTTCCGCTTTGGAGAAGACCAGCAGGCCGATAAACATGGTGACAACCAGACAGCCCGTGCAATAGAGCAGTCCCATCCAGTCCATCTGTCCGATGCCCGTGATGGAGTATCGCCACGATTCGAAAACACCGCTGAGCGGGTTCAGTTTCAGTATCCAGCCGTAACTTTTGTCGGCGGCAATGCTCATCGGATAGATGATAGGCGTGGCGTACATCAGCAGACTCATTCCGAAGCCTACAAGGTTGTTCAGGTCGCGGTATTTCACGGTCATAGATGATATGATCATTCCCCACGACATGGCCGTAAGCGCTAACAGCAGCAGATAGACGGGGAACATCAGCAGTTCCCAGCGAGGACAGAGCGGTGCGCCGGTTATCACGTAGTATACATAGACAATTATGAGCAGCAGCAGTTGAATGCCGAAGGTTACAAGCGACGAGGTCATTCCCGCCAGTGGGATGATAAGTCGTGGAAAATAGACCTTGCCGAAGATACCTGCATTGGCAGCCAGTACATTGCTGTTCTGTCCGAAACAGGCGTTGAAGTATCCCCACATCAGGATGCCGCTGAGGTAGAACACCGCCTGGGGAACGCCGCCTGTCGATATGCCTGCCAGTCCGCCGAAAACGAACATGTACATGATGGTGGTAAATATGGGGCTGATGAAGAACCACGCCAGACCTAGCACTGTCTGCTTGTACACTGTCACAATGTTGCGACGCACATAGATGGTGAAGAGGTCGCGGTATTCCCACATCTCCCGCAGGTTGAATTCCATGAATTTCTTCCGCGGCTCAAGGATGGCAGTCCATTGTTCCTGCTCTTGGGTATTGTTAGTTTTTATTTCTGACATAAGATAATAAATATGTCTGTGGTTGTTCTAAATATTTAATTTTTTTTTTGTGTTATTCGTGCAATTTGTGTTCACTAAAAATGCAAGTATTATTTTTTCGCATCATTTCTCTTTGCTGTTTATTTTCGCAATAATCACCTTGCAGCCTGTTCGCGTCAATCAGTGTGGTGGACAGCAGACTTGACTTCTTCGATTATCTGAATACAACGTTGGCGTGTCATTTTTGTGTTCATACCTACAGTGACAAAGTCTTCGTCGGTAGGCATCCCTTTAAAGTTGGTTGTTGTGGCGTGTTCACCCAGTGTTTTGTCTGGAGTGAGGTCGTAAGCTGGCGCCAGTCTCCAAATGCCATCTTGACAGATGAAACTGAAGTTTCTGGCATGGTCATCGAAATTGCCTATATAATGGTTGAAAACCATTCTACGAAACTGTTGTTCAACGGCTGACGATGATTGTGTGAGGAATCCGGTTAACTGTAGCAGGCTATGGTAATCCATCTTGGGAGGGGAGAGAGGCTCGTTTAGCAAACCGCTGGCAGTGGCCATATGCAGTCTGTTGCCATTGTCATCAATGTCGAATCGTTTTGTGGCAAAATACTTGCCTTCGAAAAG
The DNA here is from genome assembly GCA_946401725.1 of uncultured Bacteroidales bacterium. Classification (GTDB taxonomy): domain Bacteria; phylum Bacteroidota; class Bacteroidia; order Bacteroidales; family P3; genus Colimorpha. The sequence goes on from CAMIVE010000018.1 coordinate 28,064, forward strand.
TCGGAACTCAGGTACTTCAACGCCTGCTGCAACAGCTAACTCATTGCAATGATACTCTTTAAGAGCAATGTCTGCAGGATCGTAAGTGTGACGAAATTTCACGAGCCAGTGTCCGGATTGGTCGCTGTAAAGGCATTTAGGTCTTATACCTCCGGAATTACCACTATAATGAAAAAGAATGTCAGACCCGCTGTCGGTTTGTTCAGAGAGAATGTCGAGAGCAAGAGACTGCAATTGGTCTAGGGTTAATTTTGAAGTATTACTTGAAATTTTAGTTTCAGGAACATAGCATAAGGCGCCCATTCCCGAAGAGCCCACAAGACTTAATTTCTGTATAGGGGAAAGACTATGGTATTCAATGCCTATTTTGTGCAACACTTTAAGCAGGAGATATTCGCCATATCCGCCGGGTAGACTATCCTCAAAAATACCAAAATTGCCATTGAATGGTCTCCATTGGGCAGAGAAAAGCCCTGGTTTCAAAGGTAGGTGTAAGGGTGAAATGGAGAAACCATTGTTGAGCCATTCAGAAGCGTATTCAAATTGACAGCAGGAACCATTCCCCATTGATAAGGTTCCAACCTTTTTATTGTGGTATAATATATTGACGGATTGAATATTGCTGATCATAGAATGAATCTATATACCTCTTTTTCTGTTACGGTTGCGGTTCAACTCCAGAAGTTCTTCCATCGTATCGTATTTAGGCATAGAGAGAAGTTGCATTATTTCTTCGGAATATCCAAGTGCTTTAGCCAGCTTGACATACGATTCTAATGAAATAGCATGTTTTAATTCAAATCGTTGTATTGTAGATGCCGGTACTCCGCTAAGTTCGGAAAGACTTTTTGTGGATAGTTTTTTTTCCAGTCTACGTGTTCGCATATTTTCTGCCAGCTTTTGCATAGTAAGCTGCAAAGGATATGGATCAAAGTTGTATTGTTTATGCATAATATAATATGTTTAAATGCGGATTATTATTTATAAAACGACTTATATTATGCATTATTGTGTAATGTGTTGATATTTTTTGTCATTTGTGTTCAAAAGAAGTTAATACGTGCGAAAGAAATGTGTTGCCTTTTCGAATGTGGAGCCGAGCAGGATGACGAAAAGAGGATATACGGGCAATAATAATCTCTCGTGTGCTTCGCTGGCATAGAGTATGATACCAACGCATTGTGCGGCGGTAAAAAGAATTAGGACTGCTGCTAAAAGCGGTATTGTTCTTCTGTGTAGTAGATATCCTATTAAAGCCAGACAAGAAAGGAGGACAATACCGTAGAAGATAGATAGTGGCAATGTGAGAAATAAGGAACTGACAAACAAGATGGTAGACAAATGCGTATGTGTATTTACTGAGGCGTTGAAACGTTTGTCGAAACTGCCGGCGGTGATCATCACTTGATGTCGTCTTAGCATATTTTCGTTTCCTTCTATCATTTCATTGCAACCATCTGCGATTAGTTTAAGGCTCTTATGGTCCGAGACAATTGTGTTGTAAACAGGTGCATAATTGCCACCCCATTGCTCATCAATATTACGTAGTACTTGTTCGGCTTGCGGATTGCCGACCTTTTCGATGTTCCAAGCACCGCTCCGTTTCAAATTATATATGTCGTTGCATACAAAACTGATGGAAGAGGTTAACACGCCATATTTTTTCTCATAAGCTTTGCAATAGCCGAAAAAAACCGCTACGCACAACAACGTTAGAACCAGTGAAAAGGTTTGCAATAATCTACGATTGTTTCTAATCCACAGCACAAACCATACAAATGGCAGTATGGCAAAAAGAAAAATAAAAGAAGGTCGCAGAAAAACGAGTAGCAGAGTTGTGATAAAAATCCCAATAGACAGCCAAAATGAAGGTTTATCAATGTATCTGCACACTAAATTGGTAATAATAACACAACCGGAAATACTCAATGATTCTGTCATCAACTCATTACACCATCCAGGAGCCACACAGACAACATAAAGCAGCAAAACAACTTCCTGTATGAGACGACTATGAATAATGTACCTGCTTACATTCCTTAAAGATGCAACGGATATCAGATAAACAATACTTTGAAGGAAAATAATACCGGTAACACCTCCTTTGTCGCCAAAACAGACATTGAATAACTTGAGCAAAAACGGATAAACAGGCGTTCTTAAACAATCCAGTTGTCCGTTCCATAGGTTATCACCTGCGAGGAAGTAGAACGGAGTGTCGAATCCGTCGATGCGAGGCGTTAAATCATACAGAACAAGTATGGTAACAGCAATGATCCAAAACCAAAAAGGTTTAATGAAAAAATCTGCAGTTTTTTTCATTTTACAGATAATTGCTTTGATTTGTATATAATGTCATATAGAAAGAAATATAGAAAGTGCCGTTTATAGCAACGTATATAGTCTGCAAAGCTGCCAATAGTTTTACGGAAATTAGAATATGCTCTTTTATGTCCCAACTGAACATGCTGATAACTAGTTTTATTTTCGAAAGGAAAGTTAGACGGGATATTGCACAGCGGACGATGGATATTGCTGAAGATTTCTGGATGTTGGAGTTGGTAACTTATCCCGGCTTGTTGGTTTTCGTGTAAACGATATTGTATAAGTGTTTTGTTGATGTATCCCAATTTATTGTTATCCAATGCTTTCAAAGCAATGCAATAATCGTGAAGCACATTGTCGTTATTGCAATATTTGGCAAACGGGAACCTGATTTCTTTTCGAAAAGCCATTGTGGCTCCAGTAGCCTTATTGATGAAAAAGGTTTCTAGAGGAAGCCCTTTATCAAAAAATTTCCGCATTTTTTTATTGAAACCAATACATTCCCATAAAGTCTTTTCAGAAAAAGGTTCTTCATTGTCTTTGATAAGAGTCGCGTCTGTAAATACGGCCGATTTGTGTGGATTGGTCTCAAACCATGATACAATAGTTTTTACTTTGTAGGGATTCCAGATATCATCTTGGTCAGATAAAAAAATAATGTCTCCTTTGCATAAGGAGACTGCTAATTCAAAGTTAGCACATACACCAAGGTTATAAGCATTCCTGTGGATAATAATGTTTGTAGAATTATTTTGTTTTATTTCGTCAATGATAGCAATTGTATTGTCTGTTGATCCGTCATCACATATAACTATTTCATCCACAGGTGTGGATTGCTTTAAAATAGAATTAATTTGAGTGGTGATGTATTTCTCACCATTGTATGTGCATAGTGCGACAGAAAGCATAATTGCTACAGTAGGTTAAAGATGTCTTTTTATTGTCTGGATTAATACCTTTGGGTGCAAGATGCAATTTCCCAATTTATATTCACGAGAGTGCTTTTTATAATAATCCGATATTGATTCTGTTATTTCTTCGATTAGTGGTATGCCATCTTTATCCAGATTAATACCGCGACGGCGGAAGGCATCGGTTTTTGCAATAATCTCCCAATGGGTGGCTCTCAATGCATTATTTCCCAATGTCGTGTTTTTCCCGGTATTTCCACGATAGTAATATAATGGCTTGTCAATGAAGAGAGTTTCTCCAACCTCCTCAAGTTTGAAATACAAGTCCAGGTCTTCGGCTGCACGCAGATTTGGGTTCATCCCCTCTGTCATGTCGTAAAATCTCTTCTTAAAAGTGACAAAGTGGGAAATGGCACCGCGTTTATAATCCAGGAAGGTCCTGCCTTCAGGTATTATACATTGATGATTTGAAACATATTGCGGTGTTAACTTTTTGTCGCACATGTAGTATCGAGAATATACAAGGGCTGTTGTGGGGTGGGAGAGATGCTCATTGACCATGGTTTCGACAGCATCTGGAGTCAATGCATCGTCTGCATCAAGAAAACCGCATATCTCGCCGTTGGCATTTTCAATGCATTTCCTCTTGGTGAAACCGCAGCCGTGATTTAAATCATTATAGAAAATATGCACATTTTCGACATTCTCCAATTCGTGAAGAATGCGCATTGAATCATCAGTGGAGCCGTCATCAACAATGATGATTTCAATGTTGTTATATGTTTGTTTGGCTACGCTGGCAAGAGCATCCTTAATAACCTTACCATCGTTGTGGTTGGCCACTAGTATCGAGAAAAGAGGACACTCACTCATCTTGTTTTTTCTTAAATAGGTTTATCAATTTGTTGATAGGATGAAGTATGGCGTAGCCTAATCTGTACGACATCGAGTCTTTCACTTTTAGGATGGAATTATGAGCCTCTATTTCTAGTAACAAACTCGCGTTTCTGTATTCAATAATGTGTTTACAATATGGTTCATAAATCTCTTTATGATTATTATATATTGTAGTGTAGAGGTTGCGCATCTGCTCATGCGACATGGTAGCTCTTGACCTGTTTTTCTGCCTGTAGAAGAATAGAGGTTCGTCAATCTGATATACTATAGAATCCTTGTTTAACATAGAAAGCCAGAAATCCCAATCCTCAAACCCATAAACCATATTTGGATTGTAACCTGAAGTTTTGTCATAATCGGAGCGACGGAAAAATGCAGTGCAGAAGACACTGTTTAGCCAAATGAAAGAGTCGTATTCATATTTGGGCAAGTCCCAGTCCTGCTCTATTGCTCCAAAGAACTTGGCACGACAATATACCACTTGAGTCTTCGAATGTGTTTCAAAGTGCTTTAATGCCTTCTCCATATATGTCTCGCCAATCAGGTCGTCTGCATCAAGAGGCAATATATATTTACCGGTTGAAGCGGCGATTGCATTGTTTCTGGCAATAGATGGTCCCTGATTGCTCTGCTCGATGTATTTAAATCTTGAATCCATATGGCAGTACTTGTCAGTCACATCTTTTGTGGAGTCTGTTGAACCGTCATTTATTATTATACATTCCCAGGCTGTATATGTTTGGTTTAAAACACTATCAAGCGCTTCTGCCAGATATTCCCCTTGGTTATAGCAAGGGACAATGACGGAGACAATAGGCGTTTTAATATTTTTCCCCATACAATCGTTGTTATTGAATATGTTGGCTCCAGAAAGAATCGTATTCATATTTTCTCCATGCATGGCATCCAAAAGGGAGATGCCCTATTTTGGAATAGAGATAAGAAGGCTGTTTTTCGAAGGCAAAGAGTAATGCCGTCTCGGGTTCTGGAATCTTTGCACGTAGTTTAGTGTTCTGCAGAAATATGCTCAGAAAAATATCCTCATATAGAGTTGGATCCTTTTTATAGTATTCAATAGTGTTTTGATATCCTAATGAATAGAACCATCGGTAAATTGTGTTTTTCAAAGTGGGCTTCAATTGTAGCTGTTTACCACTTCTCACAGGTCCTTTATAGCTTAGCACATCTATGAAATGTTGGATTCGTCGAAGTGAAAACCCACCATTTCCTACACCGGCGAACTTCAAACCACCATTCTCGTCGGGTTCAATCCACGGGGCACCAATGTAATCATATCCTTGTTGGCACCATGAGTCCAATTCGTCGCGAAAAACCCAGGCATCCAATTGGTAAATAAGAATATATTTATAGTGGGCAAATCGCAAATAGAATTCTTTGTTCAACATCAGTTGGTTGTAGCCGTTAATGCTAGCAAAAAACATTGAATCGAAGTACTCAATGATTAGCTGTATGCCAAAATGCGCTGATAGTTGCTTGTACAAACTCATATCCACTTCGTTATGAGTGACGATACATATTGGATGTTTGCCCAGTACTTTGCAGCATTGTTCAAATGAGGCTGTTTCGTCCTTATTTGGTTCGCAGCGATGAAGAGGAATGATGATGATAGATTGGTTGTCCATAGAAGGAATACCCTATTTGTGTTTGGTGATTATATTGAAAGGTTTTAGAAGAGCATTCCCAATCTTATATGCTTTGGAAGAACGAACCGCTCTTTGCCCTTCTACAATGGCAGCCGATCTGTTTAACTCCTCTTTTGCATGAACAATTTTGTTCTTAATAGGATCATTGATGAATAAGTCTTCTATTTCGGGCAATTCGCCAAACCGGGATATTAAATATTTCCAAGACTCGCCTATTGCGTTAAAAATGCTGTCTGATATGGTGTAAGGCTCACTAGGGTTGAATGATTGCATGTTTGTGTAGTATAAACCGTCAGACCATAAATATGGGTGTCCGGCTCGAGTTGCAAAATAAGTGTAAACAAAATCGTCACTTTGGCAATTTGCCATAACTTCCATATCAATAAGAGACAGGTCTCCCATAAAGGAGGCCTTGGTTAAAGAAGCACATCCACAATGACAGGGGAGACCTGCAACAAACTCTCTGTTTCCACTGATTGGATTATTAGGGTGTTTTTTGTGAACCTTCCAGAAATCTTCAATCATTGTAGAAGGGTATAACCAATCGTCATCAATACAAATTACACAGTCGTTGGGATACTTTATCAGTGTAGGTATAAGTTTTTTGTATACCTTCTGATAGGAAACAAGGTTGACTTCAATAGAATGTTTGTGGATAAAATGTTTGACTGCAGATGGTATAGATACATCGGGATTAATGTTCAACACGATCAAGTCTGGACGTAATGTTTGGGATAAAATGGTTTCAAGCACCACAGGAATATTTCCTATGCGCTTTTCCCATGTGGTTAAAGATACAATAATACTTTCGCTTGCCATATATCAAATGCCTAATGTGCTTTACGACAAAACAATCTGTCCAAAAATCTTAGAACCCATATATCAAATGTAACTACTCTGTGGAGAAATCTGTTTTTCTTTCTTATGCGATCAATTTCTTCAAGTTGTCCATCTACAAAAGACTGGTAGTATTTGTCGAGCTGCAGCATATCTATTTGAATGCATGATGGAACTAATTGATTAATTGCTTCAGTTCTTTCATTTAAAACAAGATCTCTATTCAGGGAACTGACTCCATTATCATCATAGTAGCTCACAAAAATATCTTTATGTGTAAAAACGCATCTATTTAATGAACATT
>CAMIVE010000019.1 GCA_946401725.1 uncultured Bacteroidales bacterium
TTGTTGACCAGCATGTCGCCGGTGCTGCTTCCCAGGAAGAGCTTGATGGCGGCGTATTTCGTCGGGTCGGCCTGCAGCAGGTCGTCGATATTGCTGTTGGTGGCGCCGAGCATGAAGCCATAGTTGGCCATGCTTTTCTCAGCGGCGAGGGCGATTTTCTCCTCCAGCAAGGGCAGGGTGGTGGTCTGCGGCTTGGTATTGGGCATGTCGACAAACGAAGTCACGCCGCCGGCTACCGCGGCACGGCTTTCAGTGGTGATATCGGCTTTCTCCGTCAGGCCCGGCTCCCGGAAGTGCACATGCGTGTCGATGACACCGGGTAGCAATAAGAGTCCCTTGGCCTCTATTGAACGGAGAACGGAGAACGGAGAACGGAGAACAAAGTTACATGGGGCTACTTTGAATATCATATCGTTTTTGATATACACGTTGCCTGTGAATATCTTTCCCTCGTTGACTATTGTTGCGTTCTTTATTTCTATCAGACCGTTATTTTCCATTGCTTTTTGCTGTTTTAATGGATGAGGTCAAAAGTGCAATGATTTCATTGACGTCGTTGTTTAGCGAGTCATAGGCCTTTTCGTCTATGAGTTTTGCAGCAAATAATAGTTCAATCCAATATTGGGTTTCGTCTGCTTCTTTTAGTGCGATAGCGTATTTGTTCTCCGTTTTAAAACTTGTTCTTCTCGCTCCAGCGGCGGCCGGCTTCGTAGGCTTCGGCAGAGGTGGTGTAGATATTCTTCACCACGAATTGGCCTGTGTGGTCGATACAGCCCCAGCGGCCATCCATCTTGGCAGGTGCGGCGCGGTTGTTCCAGGTCTTGATAAACAACTTGGCATCCTCGAAGGTGGGCTCGATCACCCAGCGTCCTTTGAAGTTGACGTAGCCCCAGTAGCCTGTCTCGGGATTCTTGATGGGGTAGAGCCAGTGTCCAAGTTCCTGGTCGTTGTCCCATTCGTAGCCTGCCTGATAGGCTTCGCTCGAGAGGGTGAAGACGTTCAATGAAAGCAGTTCGCCGTTGTTGTCGATGCTTGCCCAGCGGCCGTCGAGTTTGCAGGTGGCGAAGAGACCGGTGTCGTTGATGAAGTGCGTAGCGCCTTCGTAGATGGGGCTGATGGCCCATTCGCCTTCGTAGTCGACCCATCCGTATTTGCCGCTGGCGATGTCGGTGACGGGCAAGCGCCAGTCGTTGATATTGCGTCCGTGTTCTTTCTGGCTGAGGGCGTAGTCGGCATCCTCGCGGGTGTAGAAGATGCAGCGTGACACGTTGTTGCCGTTGCGGTCGATGGAACCCCAGCGGCCGTCTTTCTTGACTTGGGCGTAGATATAGTTGTGGTCCTCACCGAAGTAGTCGTAGGCTTCATATTCGGCGGCAATGACCCAGCGGCCCAGATAGTTGACATAACCCCATTTGCCGGTTTCCTTGTCTTTGGTCGGGTAGCGCCAGGTGTCGTAGTGACGGCTGTTGACCCACTGCTTGCCGGCGAGTTCGGAGTGCTCCTTGGCCATGAAGGTGGGTTCGATGACCATGACCCCTTTACGGTCGATACAGCCCCAGCGGCCGTCGGTCTTGACCGAGGCGAAACTCATGGGTTCGTCGCCTTGGAAAAGCGTGGCGCCCTCATAAACGGGTTCGAACTTCCAGTTGCCGTAGTAGTCCACAAATCCCCATTTGCCGTCGGCGGGATTCTGGGCGGGGAAGAGCCATTTGCCCGGTTCGTCGCCTTTTTCCCATTCCTTGCCGGCAGCTTCGGCTTCCTGACTGGTGTGGAAAATATTGCGGACAATCAGTTGACCGCGGTTGTCGATGCAACCCCAGAAACGGTCCACTTTCACCACGGCGAAGCGTTTGAAATGACCTTGAAACTCGAAAGCGTAAGCAAATTGGGGGGCAATCTGCCAAGCGCCGTCATTGTTCTTATAGCCGTAGAGCTTGGTGCTGGGTTGCATTTCAAGTTTCTGAGCATCAGCATTCCAGACGAATGCTGCAACCAATGCCAAAAGCAATGATATTTTTTTCATATATGATATTTTATATATTCAATTAAAATGCAAAAATACGAAATTAATTAGATTCGTTAAAAAAAAGTTTTTCAATGTCAAAAAAATATGTAAATTTGCAAAACGGAAAAAGAAATTGTCTGATTTGTATATAGCTGATTTTGAGAGTTAATTTTTTCAGATATGAGGACGATGCCAGTATGGTGAGTGCGTTGCTTGAGGGCAACGAGGGTGCGTTGCGCTATGTTTTCTACGACCATTTCCGTCCGTTGCTGTATCATAATTATACTAGGACTTGTAAAGGAATGTATTTTGTTGAGTTCGCCGATATGGTGCAGCAACTGTATCTTTATCTTAGCGAAAACGATTGGGAGCGGCTGCGGCGCTACAATCCGGCGATGCCTTTTGTGAACTGGTTTTCGGTGGTTTCCTATCGCTTTTTTAAAGATTTTTTCCGTCCGATGATAGATTCTACGAAGCAGAAGCCTATATCAGATATAGACGACCATGATTCGACACTGGCCATCACGTCGGAGGTTTCGCAGACGCTGTTGGGTGACTTGTGGAGGGTGCTTCCCCTGCTGGAACCACCGCGTGACCGACAGATTCTGAAGTCGTTCCTGATTGATGACGAGGCGCCGGAGACTGTCGCTAAACGGCACGGCGTAACTATAGACAACTTATACAATATCAAACGCAGGGCGTTGACCCGACTGGTGAAAAACTATTTGATGGACTATAAAAGATAAACCCGATGACGCATTACAACCACATAGATGACGAAATGCTGGCCCGTTACCTGAGCGGACTCTCGTCGTATGACGAGGAGGCTGCCATTCTGGATGCGGTTGGTTCTGATGCGGAGTTGGAAGCCGATTTGCTTCATATCGCCGACGCGGTTGCCATGCAGCGTCAATATGAGCAGGAGCAGTCTGCACAGCCGGTTGCGATACATCCATTAGTTGCAGCAGCGGCTGCCCAGCGTCCCTATGCTGCGGCCTCAACACAGTATTCCTACGAAATGGGGCCGCACGACTATATGGATGCGCCGCGTATTCATGCACAAATGGCTTATAGAATGGCTCCGCCGGACCAAATGGCTGCACAGCGTCCTAATGAAGAGAAGCAGCCAGCCCAAGCGGCTACGCAACGTCGTATTATTTGGTCGTTGGCGGCTATGCTGGTGGTGGTTTTGGTTTCGGGAGTGGTATATCTGACGGTAAGAAGTCTTGAAAAAGGAAACATGGTCGCTGAGAATCATGGTGGAGACCCTGTTATTGTGGCAGAAGCCAATGAAGAGGAGGTCAGAATCATTGACCAGAATACGATGCAGCCGTTACCCAAAGCTCCTTCCAATTCATTTGATGAGTTTAACGAGAAATATATTTCGCCTAGTTCTAGTAAAAAAGAATTGAGATTGAATAATAAAACTGCTGATTATGAATCTTTAAATCAAGCCATGCCTGACTGTGCGGAATACAGTTCCTCGAAAGCGGAGGAACTAAAAGTTCTTTCTCCCCGTCAGAGGGAAGTGGTAAACCGTGGTGAGAGCGTCACTTTCCGGTTCCACTATGTCGGTGGCAGTTGCACCTTGGTGGTGACCGATGCTTCCGGCAGGGAGATTGTCCATGCCGATGTGACCGGAAAGGAATCGTATACGCTGACTTCCGGCAGGTATGGCAGTACTGGAAGCCTCTCATGGACACTGACGCATGTCGCTTCCGACGGCAGCGTCACCAGACGCACCGGAACGATTCAGCTGGTTGACTGAATCAAAAATAAAAACTTCCTCCTCGAATAAATTTTGCTGTTTTTATTATTTATATTATCTTTGCAATTTACAAGATTCGTTAATAAATTATAAATTTATTTGATATGCAAAGAGATACACAGATTTTCGACCTCATTCAGAAAGAACGTGAGCGTCAAACCAAAGGCATCGAGCTGATTGCCTCCGAGAACTTTGTCAGCGACCAGGTGATGGAAGCCATGGGCAGCGTGATGACCAACAAATATGCCGAAGGCTACCCCGGCAAGCGCTACTACGGCGGCTGCCAGGTGGTCGACCAGAGCGAGACCATCGCCATCGAGCGCGCCAAGAAGCTCTACGGTGCCTGCTGGGCCAACGTGCAGCCCCACAGCGGTGCACAGGCCAACATGGCTGTGTTCCTGGCTTGCCTCAACAGCGGCGACACCTTCATGGGCATGGACCTCAACCACGGCGGTCACCTCTCGCACGGCAGCCCCGTCAACTTCAGCGGTATCAACTACAAGGTGGTTGGCTACCAGGTGAAGGAAGAGACCGGCATGGTCGACTACGAGGACATGGAGAAGAAGGCCCTCGAGCACCACCCGAAGCTCATCATCGGCGGCGGCAGCGCCTACAGCCGTGACTGGGATTGGGCCCGCATGCGCGAGATCGCCGACAAGATCGGCGCCATCCTCATGGGCGACATCAGCCACCCCAGCGGCCTCATCGCCAAGGGCTATCTGAATAACGCCGTGAAGTATTGCCACATCGTCACCACCACCACCCATAAGACCCTCCGCGGACCCCGCGGCGGTATGATCCTCATGGGTCAGGATTTCGACAATCCTTGGGGCAAGACCACTCCGAAGGGTGAGATCAAGAAGATGAGCGCACTGCTCGACAGCGCTGTGTTCCCCGGCACCCAGGGCGGTCCGCTGGAGCATGTCATCGCTGCCAAGGCTGTTGCCTTCGGCGAGGCTCTCACCGACAGCTACGACCAGTACATCCAGCAGGTCATGAAGAACGCCAAGGTGATGTGCGAAGCCTTCGTCAACAAAGGCTACAAGGTCATCAGCGGCGGTACCGACAACCACCTGATGCTCATCGACCTCCGTACCAAGTTCCCCGAACTCACCGGTAAGGAAGCTGAGAACGCACTGGTTGCCGCCGACATCACGGTCAACAAGAACATGGTTCCCTTCGACAGCCGCAGCGCCTTCAAGACCAGCGGTCTGCGCGTCGGAACGCCCGCCATCACCACCCGTGGCCTGAAGGAGGCCGACATGCCCGTCATCGTGGACATGATCGACACCGTGCTCTGCAACCCGACCGACGAGGCCGTCCGCGCCAAGATCACCGGCCAGGTCAACGAGATGATGCAGAACCGTCCGCTCTTCGCTTGGTAGTAGATTATTATAAAAGGTCCTTAAGGCCCTTAAAGTCTTCACTAGACCTTAAGGACCTTTTTCTTATACTATGACGAAACAGTTCGAAGAATACAAGTCTGAGAAAAACAAGCGCTGGAACAAAATACTGAAGATTTCCTGGATTATTCTCGAAGTCCTTCTTATTTTGTTGGGGTGCATGTTTCTCTTTATGGTTTTATTTCCTGCCTCTTCTTGGGGCGGTAGTCAAGGCTGGCTGGAATTTCTCAGATAAACAGCCTATCGGCAGTCGTATCTGCCGGAGTCGATATTTTTCAGTATTTCCTTCGCTTTTTTCAGGACAGTGCTCTTGTGTGGTAAGAAGTGCCGGATGCCCCATGTGTGGTAGGCGAAGGTTTGTTCGCGTTCCGTCAAGCGTCGTTTGAAGTCTTCTTCGTCGAAAGGAACGCCGTTTTTCACTGCATCCATTGCTTCAGAGAAGAAGGGTCTCCATCGGATATTCCAATAGTAATTATTCAGCAATCCACCCCATAGCCGGTTGGCGTAGTCGTTGAGCACGGGACCGCCCCACACGGTGAGAAGGGTGCGGGCCTGGGTTTCGTAGTATTTTTGTAATTCCCTGTCCTCGCCACCCCAAGCGCGGGCATCGCCAATCCATTGGTAGAAGTCGTATTCCGGCAGGTAGCTTAGCAGCATATCGGCATCGTTCATCAGCCGCTTGGCCGCATGGTAGGCTTGCTGCATGCCTTCGAGGTCTTTGTTTTTGTAGGCTTGGGTGAAGGCGTTGCGGATATCCATGAAATGGTTGCCCATCCATTGCGATAGCAGGTTGACGAGGTCGTAGCTGTAGGTGTAGCGCTTCGAAGGCTTTTTCAGCAGCAGCCGTATGGCTTGCAGCAAGTTGTCGTTATTATAAGAATAGTAGGGCTTGGTGTAGTAGGTGCCGTGTCCTTCGAAGTCGGGCCGTGCCACCATCTGGGTGCCGAGACCGTAGAACGACCAGTCCTTGTAGACGCTGTCGGCCAGCAGGTTCCACGCCTTGCGGGCATTCTTGTTTTCCTTGCCGTAGCGCATGTCGGCCCATTGGGCCACGAAATCCCTGGCCGGTGTGCCCCACACGGAGGCAAAGAGGAATTCGTAGGTCTGCGGACTGCAGTCGAATCCTTCCAGCGTGGAGCCGATACCGACGAGGTTGCGGTCGCTTTCTTCCAAAGCGCTGCGCAGTTTCTTCTCCAGCTCGTAGAGGTCGCCCACCAGCATGGTGTTGCCGCCGAAATTGCCGAGGTAGCACCAGATGAAGGGTTGTCCGTAAAAACCTGTTTTGCTGATAGAGGTACTATCTAAGGTGTTCCGCCACACTTCTGTCTTCTCGCAGAAATAGTCAAGCAGCACTAGGCTGTCCTGCGGCACCGCGGTGAGATAGGCGCGCAACCGCTCGGGAGTCCATTGATTGCGTTTGTAGTAGAATACCCAGCTCATCTGCAGCCAACGAGCCTGAGGGTCGACAGCCTGCAGGGAACGGTAGATATTCTCCGACACGTCGGCAAGGTAGTCGGGTTCCCACGACGGCGGGTCCATCTCGTTGAAGGGGTCGCAGCCGTAGATATGGTTGGTGCCGTAGAGCGCCTGCTGTTTGGAGAGGTAGCGGCGCTGGATGTCGGCAAACAACGGGTCGGTGGAGTTGAGGAAGCAGGTAGGTTCGAAGCCGCACCAAGGCGACAGCTGTTTGATGTCGGCCTCAGGATGCAGCTCTGCGAAGCGTTGCGGCACATGTCCCGCAAAGGCGGGCAGTACGGGTGTCATGCCCAGCGCCCGCTCGCGGTCCAGTATCTGTTTCTGCAGCTCTTTCTGGCCGTCAATCCACGACTGGGGTAGGGGACCGCCAAATCCGTCGAGGTTGGCCATGCGGTGCCAAGGCAGATGTGCAGGACCGGAGAAATAGGCACGGATTTCTTCGTCGGTCATCCCCATCTCACGCCATACCTCCTGCCACACTGCCTCCTGTCCGGTCAGCGCCAGCGGCATATTGATGCCGTTCAGCGCCATCCAGTCGATGAAGCGCTCCCACTGCGGCCACTGCCACCACACCATGGTATAGCCGTAGGTGCAGTAGTTGAGGAAGAAACGTTCCGGCACCACGGCGTGGCATTCCTCCCGTTCCACTTTGGGCCAGTGTTTGGGCAGTTCCAAAGGCTCCGTGTCGAACCATGAGACATGTACTTTGGCATATTTACGCAGGTAATGGTTCAGTCCGACACAGAGACTGATGTCGTTGTTGCCGGTGATGCGGATCTTTTCATTGTCTTGGCTGAGGATGAAGAAGTCGTTGGAGGGATTGTTTTTATTCGTGTTTAAAGCAAATTCAAATAGCTGAGACTTCTCTCCGAGCAGCCTCTGGGCAAGTTGTTGTGCGGCCTGTTGTGACTTGCAGTTTCCAATTGTAGCTATCAACAGCGCACAGAAAAGCATTTGTTTTATTTTCATAGATGAAATGGCGTTTTTATAGGCAAAAGATAATAGACACATGCTTTGTCTCGGTAGAATTCGCGGGCGCCCCAGCGCTGCCAGTACTGGTGTGTCTTCAGGTGATGCATGACAGGGATGAAAACGAAGTCGTACTGCTGCAGTTCGGGCATGATGGACAGGAACATGTCGTAGTTGAGTTGCGTGCCTCGGTATGCCTCTTTGACAATAAAAGAAAACACGGCTGTGTAACGGAGCGCGTTGAGCCGGGACAGCAGGTCAGGGTTGTCGCGGCGTATCTGTTCGGTCTCTTCGTCGATACGGTAGTCGCTCATGTTCAGCATCCCGATGGTTGCGCCTTGTTCGTCGACGGCTTTGACACTCAGCGGCCAGTTGAAATGCAGATGGGTTACCCATGACTCGACTTCCCGTCTGTCGAATCCATATTGGCGTGTGATCCAATCGACGGTCTCCGCGCTGTCGGCGGCGGTCATGCGTTGTAGATGGTAGTTCATGGCTTAATGGAATGTGACGATGTTGTAGCTGAGCAGATTGTATGGATGGTAGGACAGCTTGGCTTTTCGCAACCCTTCCAGTCCCATATCCTCCTCGCGGTTGATGAAGTGGAATTGGGGCGGCAGATGTTGGGCAAACTGCTGGTTGATGATATTGAATGCCCCGTCGATGCTGCGGTCGGCTTTCTCGATGCTGGTGTCGAAGGTGTCGTCGGTAACAGCGGCGCCACAGGTGAAGGCAATCATGCGGTTGTCGATGAAGATGGCTCCACCTATCATCTCCAGCTCCTCCCAGTGGGCAAAGATGTTTTCCATCATCTGTTGTTCCGATTCAAGGGTGTTGCCGTACCAAGGATTTTCATGGTGGGTCATGGTACGCCAGGTCTGCTCCAGTTGGCGGCATTGTTCGAAGAGCTCAGGTATGAGGCTGCGATATTCGAAGTCGGGGTGCTCGCTGAGGAACTTGTTAACATGGTTGCGTTTGTTTTTCAGGTATTTGCCCTGTAACTGCTCCAGGTCGTCACGCCGATAGATGTAGTCGTAGCTGTCGCGCAGCGGTTCGATGGTGATGGTGTCTCCAAACTGTTGTCGCAGCGCATCGGCCCAGTGATCTTCCACTGCGTTTACCATAAGTGGATGATTTGATTCCTTGGCCTGTCGTTGTAGCGCTTCGAAGAGCATAGGGGAGGGCAGCTCCTTAGAACTGATAAGGTAGGCAGGTGTGCGATGATGGAAGTTGTATTTTAAAATCACCGTTTCGGGTAGCAGGCACACTTCGGTGTCAAAGAGAAACTGCCATCCAATGAGGTTGGCAAAGTTCAGGTTGCAATTACGCCGACCCGAATGCAGCGTTACGGCCTGCACCGCCTCCTTGTCTTGAAGTGTGAGACGGTGAAATATCAGTCTTTCTGTATGAATGTTGGTCGGCATTGTTTTTTTTCGTGTTGCAAAATTACACATTTTTTTCTTTTTGTGTCAAATTTTCCTGTTTTATTTACGGAAATAGGTGATTTTGTGTCATTTTGTCAGTATGTTGCCTCTGGATTGTTTTTTGATGGAGTGTGTTTTCAGAAAGGAAAAAAATTATGACATTAGACAAATTCACAATTAAAGCACAAGAATCGGTACAGAAAGCCGCAGAGATGGCTCAGGCCCACCAACACCCGAGCATTGACACGGTACATTTGTTGAAAGGTATGTTGAGTGTGGATGAGAATGTGACACCTTATTTATTAAAAAAAATGGAGGTGAGCATCCCGCGGTTGTCTCAGGCTCTCGACGCCCAGATGCAGTCGTTGCCACGCGTCAGCGGCGGTAGCCAGTATCCCAGCAACGATCTTAGCAGTGCGCTTATCAAGGCGCAGCAGACGGCTACAGAGATGAACGATGAGTTTGTTTCTGTTGAGCATCTGCTGTTGGCATTGCTCGGTGGCCGGGACAATACGGCTCGTCTGCTTAAGGATGCCGGTGCGTCGGAGAAGGCGCTCAAAGCCGCTATTGCGGACCTCCGCAAAGGTAGCAAGGTGGGTAGCCAGTCGGCCGAAGACACGTTCAATGCGTTGAACAAATATGCCAAGAACTTGAACCAGCTGGCTCAGAGCGGCAAGTTGGATCCTGTAATTGGCCGAGATGACGAGATACGCCGTGTTTTGCAGATTTTGAGCCGACGGACCAAGAACAACCCCATACTGATTGGTGAGCCGGGTGTTGGAAAGACGGCTATAGCAGAAGGTATTGCCCATCGTATCATCAGCGGCGATGTGCCGGAGAATCTGAAATCCAAAACGCTCTATTCCCTTGATATGGGAGCCTTGATTGCAGGTGCCAAATATAAAGGCGAATTTGAGGAGCGTCTGAAGAGTGTTATCCGTGAAATCAACGAAGCTGACGGCGAAATCATCCTCTTTATCGATGAGATCCACACCCTTGTGGGTGCTGGCGGAGGTGAGGGGGCTATGGATGCCGCCAATATCTTGAAACCGGCATTGGCACGAGGTGAGCTGCGGGCCATCGGTGCCACGACGCTGGATGAATACCAGAAGTATTTCGAGAAAGACAAAGCGTTGGAACGCCGTTTCCAGAGTGTGCTTATCGACGAGCCGAGTGTGGCTGACACCATCTCGATTTTGCGTGGCCTGAAGGAACGCTACGAGGTGCATCACAAGGTGCGTATCAAGGACGAGGCTATCATCACCGCTGCCGAATTGAGCAACCGGTATATCAGCGACCGGTTCCTGCCCGACAAGGCCATCGACTTGATTGACGAGGCGGCTGCCAAATTGCGTATGGAGATAGACTCCGTACCGGAGGAACTGGATGAGATAGAACGTAAAATCCGTCAACTGGAGATTGAACGCGAAGCCATCAGTCGTGAAAACGAGCACAGCGACAGCAGTGATACGGGATCGGTGCAGGCCAATAGCGACAAGTTGAATCGTATTGGACACGATATTGCCGTGTTGACCGAACAGCGCGACCAGATGAAAGCGCGTTGGCAGAATGAGAAAAATATCGTCGAGTCGATTCAGAGTGAGGTGAAAAATATCGAGAGTTACAAATTCGAGGCCGAACAGGCGGAGCGGCAAGGCGACTATGGTAAAGTGGCAGAATTGCGCTATGGACGTATCAAGGAGGCCGAGAAGCATGTCGAAGAACTCAAGGTGCAACTCCGCTCCATGCAGGCCGACAACGCCATGATAAACGAGGAGGTGGATAGCGAACAGATTGCTGAAGTGGTCAGCAAATGGACGGGAATTCCTGTCACTAAGATGATGCAGACAGAACGCGAGAAGTTGTTGCATTTGGAATCAGAACTGCACAAACGTGTCGTGGGACAGGATGAGGCTATCGAGACCATAGCCAACGCCATCCGACGCAGCCGTACCGGCCTGAGCGATGGCAAACGGCCTATCAGCAGTTTCATCTTCCTGGGCACCACAGGTGTCGGCAAGACAGAACTGGCCAAAGCATTGGCAGAGGTGTTGTTCGACGACGAGGATATGATGGTGCGTATCGACATGAGTGAATATCAGGAACGTCACAGCGTCAGCCGACTGATTGGAGCGCCTCCGGGATACGTGGGTTACGACGAGAGCGGCCAGTTGACTGAGGCGGTGCGCCGCAAACCTTATAGCATTGTTCTTTTCGACGAGATAGAGAAAGCCCATCCTGATGTCTTCAATATTCTGCTTCAAGTGCTTGAGGACGGTCGATTGACAGACAACAAGGGTCGTACCTGCGACTTCAAGAACACCATTATCATTATGACTTCGAACATGGGTAGCAATATTATCCATGAGCGTTTGAGCGACACGATGAATATCAATGACTACACCATTGAGACGACCAAGAACGATGTGATGGATCTGTTGAAACAGCATATGCGTCCGGAATTTCTCAATCGAATTGACGAGATTATCATGTTCCGTCCGCTCAGCAAAAATCAGATCCGTGACGTGGTGCGACTGCAACTGAATCAAGTTGCCAAGATGCTTGAGAAAAACGAGATCCTGGTCAGCGCTACCGACGAGGCTGTCAATCTGCTGGCCGATATCGGTTTCGACCCCGCTATGGGTGCCCGTCCGGTGAAGCGGGTCATCCAACGCCAGATCCTCAACGAGCTTTCGAAACAGATTCTGGAGGAGAAAATCCGTACAAGCGACAATATCATCATTGATGTCATCGACGACCAGTTTGTTTTCTACAACAGCAATTTAAAGACGGACGTCGTTGGTAATGAATAAAAATGGAAGTAAAAATGGGAGTAAAAATGGACAAATGAGATGTATTGTCCTGTGCGCAGCACATAACTTCCTTTTTTACTTCCATCGAAGATTTACTTCCTTCTATTACTTCCTCTTAGGTGCCCTGCTTTAAAGCAGGGCACCTTTTTTTGTAGGGAGGGTACGACTCCTCTTAGGGATGAAGCCATAAATAGAATTCCGCTGTCAGCGCGATATAAGCGTCGCTGTAGCTGTTGTCTTCGTTGCGCATGAATAGTTTTTCGGATACGAGTGCCTCGTTTTCTTGTGTCTCTTTTTTCTGGAAGTTGAAAACTATGCGTTTGGCAGGGTCCCCAGGGCGGTTATGGATGGTGACAAGTTTGACGGCATTCAGTCCGTTCTGGCATGCATGTGTGAGTGCGGGCTCTTGCTGTTCCAATGGTAGGATAACTGCCAGAGTTCCATTAGGCGCAAGCAGATGGCTGGAATGGTTGAATAGCTGTTCCAATGGCAAAGTGTCGTCATGACGTGCCATTCGTTTACGTGGGTTGTTGTTTTTTAATGAGTGGGAGAAATAGGGTGGGTTGGATACAATCAGGTCGTATCGGTTACCAAGGGACGTATGTTCAATGCCTCCCTCAGAGAAATCATGAAGTGACAAATGGTGGGCTTTGAGTCGCTGACTCCATGGTGAATCCTGGAAATTCTTTGTGGCTACCTGGATGGTTTCTTCGTCGATATCGATGGCATCGATGACTGCATCAGGAAATCGCTGTGCCATCATCAATGCGATAATGCCGCTTCCGGTACCGATGTCGAGTATACGGTGCGGAATGGATGTAGGAGTGGCCAACACCCCTAACAGCACGGCATCGGTCCCCAGTTTCATGGTGGCGTGGCTGTCGTCAAGGTTGAAGTGTCGGAATTGGAACATGGATGGCAAGATTTTTTCAAAAAAAAGAGCTGCCGCACGAAAAAGTACAGCAGCTCTTTTATTAGATGAATTAAGTGTTACTTCTTTTTCGCATCTTTCGAAGCGTTGTAGAAGATCTTCAGTGCGTTGGATGCACGGAGTTCCTGTTTGATGTCGCTGATGGTACCCATCTTCACTTTGCTGTCGGCTTTGATGGCAAAGGTGAGGAGGTCTCTCTCGACACCATTACGCTGCGCTTTTTCCTCTTCCACGAAGTGGCGAATCTGATCGACTTCGGAGATCTGGTCGTTCAGCTGGATACGGGGTTCGGTACCGTATTTTGCAGCATATTGCTCTGTGGGAACACCGATGTTGATGTAAGCGACGAGACTCTTTTTCTCCAGTTTGGTCACCTCAGAGCCTTTGGGGGCGTTGATTTTCACAAATAACGTGCTTTCACGCATGGTGGTGATGACCATGAAGAAGAACAGGAGCATGAAAATAATGTCGGACATCGATCCCATGTTCAGACCGGGCGTACCTTTATCATTTTTTTGTTTAAAACGTGCCATTATTTTCCTCCTCCCGTATTTTTAGGCTCGGCTTCGGAGATAGCGACAGGGATAGCCTTGTCGATAGCATGTTGACGAGCGGTGTCTAAGTCAATATATGCTTTGCTGAATTTTTGTTTTGCCAGTTCGTTACGCATTTCATTGATGGCGGCAGTCAATTCGTTCTGAACCCTGAAGTAGGTCTCATACGAAGTACCACGGTCGTTCTGTAGCGAAATCACACCTTTCGACACTGGGTATTTGCCCAGGTACTTGATGTCGACCATTTCTTTCTGCGGCAGATCTTCGCGGTTTTCCGGGTTGCCCAGGAATTCCTTGGCACGATCTTTCAGCAGGCCAAGGGCAGTCTCTTTATCAACGGGAACCTCTTTGTTGAAGAGGATGAGGTCGCTACGGTTGATTTTTACAATGAAGATATTACGCTCACGAACATCCGGCGGTGTAAATGACGGCGGCAGCGGTGGGGGCAGACGCCGTGCGATACCCATATCTGTGTTGATGCTGGAGGTCATCAGGAAGAATGTCAACAGCAAGAACGAGATATCGGCCATCGAACTTGTATTTAAACCTGGAGTTGCTCTTTTAGCCATAATTTAGTTATTTTTTAAATGCTTTGGAAATCTCGACGTAAATCATCAGCACAACAGCAGCCAAGAGAGCGAAATAGGTCGTGTAGCAAGCTGTGGCGATGAGTTTGGCTGTTTTTTCACTTGTCTCGTAGCGCGACAGGAACTCTTGCGGCATGGAGTCGCCACCAGCGAGCACGAAGGCTACGATTAAAACAACAGCGATGATACCCAGTGCAATGAGGGCTTTCTTGGGTTTCTTGATAACGCTAATAATACCAAAGAAGATCCACAGAGCAAGGCTGAGTACGATAAAGCATACGAGAATCCAAAAGGCGACATCGAACAGACCGCCGAATTTCTCCTGATTGGTTGCGAACAGAATAGCACAGACAGCAACAATCAGTGCGATGGCGAGACTGGCGATGGTAATTATTTTTCTTAAACTTTCTTTCATAACAGTAAAGGATTAAAAAAGTTAATAATTAGTTTCTATATCCTTACACTATTATCTTTTGTTCTTGATGAGGATGTCCATGAAAGTGATGGAACCATCTTCCATTTGAGAAACGAGACTTTCGATTTTGGTGAGGAGATAGTTGTAGAAAATCTGAAGGACGATAGCGACGATAAGACCGAAGACGGTTGTCAACAGAGCCACCTTCATACCACCAGCAACAACGGTCGGGCTGATATCACCAGCTTTCTCGATGTCATCGAATGCCTGGACCATACCGATAACGGTACCGAGGAATCCGAAGGAGGGAGCCAGAGCGATGAACAGAGCAATCCAGGTGAGGTTGGCCTCGAGACGAGCCATCTGGACACCACCATAGGAGGTAACAGCTTTCTCGACGTTTTCAAGACCTTCGTCAATACGGTCAAGACCCTGATAGAAGATGCTGGCGACAGGACCGCGGGTGTTGCGGCAGAGCTCTTTGGCAGCTGCATAGTCGCCCTTGGTGACATTGCCTTCGATACCTTCAAGGAGTTTGTTGACATTGGTGGTAGCCATGTTGAGGTAAATGATACGCTCAATCACAAGAGCCATACCAATGATAAGGCAGAGGAGCACGGGGGTCATCCAGCCTGCACCACCTTGGATGTATTTCTCTTTCAGCACCTCGTGGAAGGACTTTTCAGTGGCTTCCTCAGGAGCGACGGCGGTGGTTGCCTCAGTTGCCTCGGCAGCAGGAGCTGCAGCGGAGTCGTTGGTTACTTGCTCGGTTTGGGCATCCTTGTTTTCATTGGCACCCTGAGCCATAACACTGTTCAGATTGGTGAATGTCAATAATCCAATTATCGACATTAAAGCAATTACTTTTTTCATGGTTGTTTTTAATGTATTAATTATTAATTAGTTAGATTGTTTCTATATTTTTACAATACAATTGCAAATGTAGCAATTTATTTGCAACTGGGAAAGTTTTTTTGCTATTTTTTTTGTTTTTACTCCTATTTTCTTTCTTTGTCTTTTGTTAATTTATTTAAATTCAATTATATAATTTCGAGTAGAAATCAGACATTTCTATCCAGCAATTTGGCTGCCAATTCGCGTAGCAGGGTTTTGTTGTTTTCCGGTTTTCGGATATCGTCAAGGCAGGATGCCGCATCTTGATGGAGTCGCTTGATGGCAGACTCCACATCATTGCGGATGTCAAGTGTTTTGTATATCTCGAGTACTTCGTTGATTTTAGCTTCGGGATTTTCAGGGTGACTTTTAAATAGTTCTGTGAGTCTGTTGCGCTGTTCTTTGGTTCCTTTCTGCAGGGCAAGGAGAAAAAGATAGGTCTTTTTGTTGTCTTTGATGTCGGTCCCGGTCTGTTTGCCGAATGTGGCAGGGTCACCGTAGGCATCCAACAGGTCGTCACGCAATTGGAATGCCAGTCCGATATGGATGCCAAATTGGTAGATGCGTTCGATGTCGGCACTGTCGGCTTGGGCGGTGAGTGCACCGATCTTTAGTGCTGCGGCAAGCAGTACGGCAGTTTTGAGACGGATCATTTCCATATATTCGCTGAGGCTGACATCGTCTCGTGTCTCGAAGTTCATGTCATATTGCTGTCCTTCGCATATTTCCATGCTCGTTTTTTCGAAAGTGTTTAATATCTGTCGCATTTTAGGATGCTCCTGCTTGATAAAATAGCGCCAAGCAAGGATATTCATGGCATCGCCGGAGAGAATGGCTGTGTTCTCGTCCCATTTACGGTAGACTGTGGGTTGGCCCCGTCGTATAGGCGATTTATCCATCAGGTCATCGTGGAGTAATGTGAAATTATGGAAAGTCTCAATTCCAATGGCATAGTTGAAGGCTTGTTCGATTTCACCGCCGAAGAGCTCTGTAGCTGCAAGAAGCAGCAGTGGCCGGATGCGTTTCCCCCCTAATGCGAGCGTGTAGGCGATGGGTTCATAGAGCTCTTTCGGTTCATCCAGAAACACTTCATCGGCAAAGAGTTTCTGGACCTTTTCTTGCAATTGTTTTGCTGTATACATTGTTTATAATTGAGATTTTTAAATAAAAGTGGGAGTATAATTGGAAGTAAAATTGGAAGTAAAATTGGACAAATGATCTGTATTGTCCTGCGCATAGCGCATTACTTCCTTTTTAACTCCCATCGAAGATTTACTTCTTTTTATTACTTCCCATTGTTTTAATTTTATGACTATTGCTATGATAGAAAATGTAAAAAATCAGAATGGATAGTCGATTCCGAAGTTGAATGTCAGCTGGTTGAATTTCCAGTAGGGTACGCGCCACCGTTTGGATGCTTCCACACCAGGGTCGTAGAGGGGTATGGCCATGTCGCAGCGAAGGGTGAGTATGGAGATATTGGCACGGATACCTAATCCGATGCCGCTGGCAATACTTTTGTAAAAGTCGTTGAATCGGAAGTTTCCATCGGGGAATTCATCTGATTCATTGATAAGCCATACGTTGCCGAAGTCGGCGAATAGTGCCCCCTCGATAATGGAGAATATTGGGAAGCGATATTCCAGATTGGCAACCAGTTGCATGTCGCCTACCCGTTCCAGCACATTGTCTTCCTCCCGTTGGAAATTTCCCGGTCCCAGTTGACGCAGATGCCAGGCTCGAATGGTGGTGGGACCTCCGCCGTAGAAACTCTTCTCGTAGGGCATGACCGAAGAATTGGCGTAAGGCAGTCCGAGTCCGAGCATGACACGAGTGACAAAGGTACTGCGTTCACCGAAATAGAAATAATGTTTGTATTCTGCATTGAAACGCAGATACTGGGAGAAGGGGACACCGAACGTCTGTCGGATGCCGTTGTCGTCGGTGGGGCCGTTGGTGAGGCTGCTGAGCCCGTAGAGGAAGTTGCCAGCACTCTCCACGGAAAGGTGTATGTAGTTAAAGTTGTTTCGCGTATTATAGACCTGTGTGTTGTATACGTAGTCGTAGCGGGCATCCATGATGAAGTGGTCGCTGTACTGGTATTTCACGCGGGCGTCGCTGAGGCTCTCCATACGTGCACGGAAGGTGCTGTCAATATTGAAAAAGCGTACAAAGGTCATCTCCAAGGGCAGCAGTTGGTGTCCGTGCTGGTTTCGGACCCAGCTGTAACCGAAACCCGTGTTGAAAAGGATGCGTTCAAAATAGCTGCGATACTGGTAATTGGCACCGAGGGTGATGACGGTGTGGGGTCGCATGCGTTGCCACAATATGTTGCCGGTGAACGGAAAAAGGAAGGTGGGAAGGTCAAGTGAGAGATCCAGTCCGTTTTCGAAACTGCTGACATTTTCCTTGAGGGTGTTGCTTTCTCTTTCGCGGAAAATCAGTTTAGGCAATTCTATGAGCAGCGAGAATTCAGCCTTGAAGAGTTCTGCACCGCCGAAAAGGTTTTTGTTTTGGTAGCTTAGTTTGGTCTCCAAGCCGAAATTGCCGCTCAGCAGTCCTTGGTACTGTTCTCCGAAAGGGGATGAGTTGTTGAGTTCGATAGAGGCTGAAAGCCGTTGTCTCTTGGCATTGAGCAGTCGCAGTTTGGCGTTGAGCAGCCGGTTGGTGTCGCTGCTGTTGGGCGATTCGGAGAATTCGATATTGATGTATTTGAAATTGCGTAGGCTAAGCAGGGAGTTGTAGGTGCGTTCAATGCTGCGAGGACGGTATGTTTGGTTATGGAAAAGGAAAAGGGAACGGCTGATGACATGCGGTTTGATGGTCATCGGTTGGTTGTAGAGGAATTGGTATCGGGTGGTCTGGTTGCGGAAGCTGTAGTCGTCGCTGATGGTGTCGAACGGAGTGGCAAGACCGCCTGCCGAGGCCGACGTATTGGGGTATATGTAGATATTGTCGATGCGGTATTTCTGTAACGGGCGTGTGGTGGTGTGCCGTGTGGAATCGGTGAAACGAGGATTGCGTACATTGACACGTATCGTCATACGGTGGTCATCGAATGCGGTGTCGACAAGATAAGACACCAAGTCGGTCGACGCGAAGAAGTACCCCTCGTTTCTGAGCCGTTCCACCAGCTGGGTGCGTTCCGCGTCGAGTATCTCCTGGTCGTAGTAATCCCCCTCTTTTATCAAACATTGATGTTTCCAACTCTTCATCAATTTGTCCACCTCGGGTGTCTCAGCCCGGAAAGAGACTGTGTTGATGCGGTAGCGTGCTGCTGGTTGGATATGGTAAATGACGTTGACATCGTGTTTCTTGCTCCATACGGTATCATAACTCACTGTTGAACGGAAACAGCCCTTGGCTTCGAGCAGGTCGTTAATCTGTTGTACCGTTTGTATTGTGGCGTTCTCGTCGTAGATGACCGGCGCCTGCCCTTGTCGGCGCAGGTAACGGTTTAGCCAGTTGGAATCGGCGGGGTTGGAGAGGCAATATATTTGCATCTTAAATCGCGGAAGGATGCCCAAAGGACGGGAATTGGGCTTTTGCCGTACATAACGACGCACATCTTTGAGGGCCTCTTTGATTTCGTCCGGTTGCTCTTCGCCGTCAGGCATCTCTATGACGAACTGGTTGTGACTGAGTACTTTTTTGTCGCCCTGGACATATTTCTCCAAGTTGCTGCAGGCTGCAAAGAAACAAAGGGCGAGACAGCACAGGAGGACTCGCGTCACTTTTTGGGCAGGGATGTATGACGGCATGCTTGTCATAGGCTTTCGACCCTTTCCATGATAGTTTCGGTGGCACCTAAATGCTGCTCCATATAGTCTCTGCATGCGGAGGCTGCCTTGTCGCGAACCTCGTTGTTGTTTAGCCAGGTGGTGAGTATTTCCGTCAGTTGACTGGCTGTGTTGTAGCTTTTGGCTCCGCCTTGTTCAATTAATTCCCGCGCTTCTTGGAATTTCCCGTAATTCGGTCCAAAGCAGACAGGGCAGTTGTAGATGGCTGCTTCCAAGGTGTTGTGGATCCCTTTGCCGAATCCGCCACCGATATAGGAGACATGAGCGTAACGATAGATAGAGGAAAGCATTCCTATGTTGTCGATAATCAGTACTTTCTGATGGAATAACTGTCTGTCGGGATTTTCGGTTGCAAGGTGTGAGTATCTGACAGTTCCCCATGTGCTGAACAGGCGTTCAATGAGTGCCAGATGGTCTTCTCCAATCATATGGGGTGCCAGAATCACTTTTAGCGGGTTGCTGTAAGCTTCAAGGAACTGCTTGATATTTGTCTCGTCGGGTTCCCACGAGCTGCCGGCTATCAACACGTGGCAGGGGGTCTGTGTGGAGGACGCGTCGCCATTTGCGATAAATTGCTCCACTATAGGGATGGGCTTGGCTTGACGGGCAATTTCGTTGACGCGGTCGAAGCGGGTGTCTCCTGTGATGTCGCAGTGTGTGATGCCGATGCTGTGGAGTAGTTGTAGCGATTCGTCGTTCTGGACAAAGAGATGGGTGTAGTGCTGCAGCTGGCGGGCAAACCACCCTCCGTACCAACGGAAGAAGTATTGTGTAGGACGGAAGATGGCTGAAAAAATATAGGTGGGGGTACCTTTTTTTTTCAATGCTTGCAGGTAGTTGAACCAAAAATCATATTTTACAAAGAAAGCGATGTCGGGGTGCACCAGTTCCATCCATTTGCGTGCATTGCACCGTGTGTCGGGAGGCAGGTAGCACACCACGTCGGCTTCCTTGTAGTTCTTGCGAATCTCATAGCCTGAAGGGGAAAAGAATGAGAGGCAGATTTTATAGTCGGGATGTTTTTTTCGGAAGGCTTCGATGACAGGACGTGCCTGTTCAAATTCACCCAGCGAGGCAGCGTGAAACCATGCAGTCTTGGCTCCTTCCAGCCGTTCGGAGGGGAACTGCTTGCTCCATTGGTGCCATCCTTTTCGCATGAGCGCCGCTTTCTCGTTGAAGAGGGAAGCAATACGTACACCGAGTGCGTAGCATGTTATGGCAGTGCTGTAGAGTAGGCGCATGTGGCTGTTTCAGTTTAAAGTTCGCTTCGTTCCTGTTATTAGTGGTTCCTGGCATTAATAGAAATAGTAGTCGTAGGCGGTTTTTCCCTTGAGCGGGAACATCCAGCAGATTTTGATGCCGTACATCAGATCGAAGTATTTGGTGTTGTCGGGTCCGCTGAGTCCCATATAATTGTCGATCACATAGTCACGTACCGAGTGGTTCCAGCATTGGGTGACCTCGAAAGCCACATAGAGGTTCACCAGATTGGAATAGTTGCTCATGAACCAGTAGCCGATGCTTTCCGTCAGTGCGAAGCCGCGGCGTTTGTGGTCGTACAGCCGTGCGTAGTCGCCTTCCAGCTGAGGTGCCATGACGTCGTTCATCACGAAGATGGTTTTCTGTTGCAGGATACCTGCCGAAAAGCGTCCCACGATGCCGGAATTGGGATTGTTGCTGTTGATATTGAATATTTTTCCAAATCCAACCTTCAAATCCAGTGCCCGGTTATAGCAGGTGACATTGGCGTCGGTTCCGTTGGAGCCGATGACGATAGGAACGATATCGGTGGAGTATACGGCAGGCATGCGCTCTGACCTGTTTTTCAGGTTGTCGTTTCCAATAGTGAGGCCGCCTTCAAGTGACACCAGCCAGTTGGTTTGGAATTTGTAGCTTGCATCGATGCCGAAACGGAGAAAGGGCGCCTTGTAGAGATCGTACATGCCGTTTTCGGTCGATAAGGCATCAGAAGGGATGATGGTGGAGAAATTGAAGCCGATGATGGGCGAGGTGATCGTGTCTTTGGTCAGCTTCACCTGCGCAGAAACGCTGCTTCCTGCGACAATCATCAAGGCAAAAAGAAAAAGGGAGTATGTTTTTTTCATAGAAAGCGGGATTAATTGAGGTATGTTTTGCGACCCATGATATTGAAAACCTTGGGCAGCAGGTCGATGTTGTTCTGGACGCCGGAGAATTTCTCAGCTCCGGGACCGAAGGAAAAGACAGGCACCATCACGCCGGAATGGCCGTCGGTGGTGTATTTGCATTCGTTCTTGCCTTTATCGATGTCGCCGCTCGTTAAAACCAAACCGCCCGTCTCGTGGTCAGCGGTTACAACGACGAGGGTGTTGCCGTCTTTTTCGGCAAAATCGAGCACGATGCGGAGCATGGTCTCAAAATCGGCCAGTTCGGCACGCATATAGTCGGCGTCGTTATTATGGCATGCCCAGTCGATCTGGGATCCTTCAATCATGAGGGCGAAACCGTTGGGGTTTTTGGAGACAATCTCTAGGGCTTTCTTAGTGCCTTCAGCAAGGATAGGGTCGCGTCCCGGAGCAATCGGTCCGTAATAGTTCTCGCAGAAGAAGGTGACCAGTTTCTTGGCTTTGGATTTCTTCATGTCTTCGAGACTGTAGGCTATCTCGTAACCTTTTTTCAGCAGTGTGTCGATGGGGTTGAGTCCATCCTTGCGGTTCTCGGGACGGAAGTTATGGACACCGCCTCCAATCATGACATCGTAGTTGCATTGTGCCATTTGCAGACTGATGGTGTCATACATTTTACGGTAAGGCACATGGGCATAGGTGCTGGCGGGTGTGGCATCGAGTACGCTGCTAGTGACCACAAATCCAGTGGCCAACCCCATGTCGTGAAGCAGGGAAAGGAATGAGGGGATGGGTGTCCCGTCGGGCAACATGCCGATGTGGTAGTTGTCCGTTTTGCGTCCGCAGGTGATTGCGGTGCCGCCGGCTCCACTGTCGGTCGTGTATCGGTTGTGGGAATAGGTGCGTGAAAAACCTGAGAAGGGGAAACGCAGGAAATTGGAGTTCCCTTTCTGCGCCACGATGGAAGCATACACTTGGGCTGTTCCCATACCGTCACCGATAATGATGATGACGTTTTTTGCCTTTTTGCCGGTTGGGGCAGGGGTGGCGTCAAACCACGTGCCCGTCTGGTTGAGTTGTGCTATTGTGTCGCTGTAGGCGTTAATTCTTTTAGCGTCGCTTTGTTGGGAAAAGGCGGGCATGGAGAGCAATGCCATGACAGCCCAGGTGATGAGTCTTTTTTTCATTCAGTGATGTTTTGAGTTTAACGTTCAACGTTATCGTCTGTCGCCGCTGTGGCTTCCGCCGCCACCTCTGCTTCCGCCACTGCTATGGCTTCCGCCACTGCTGCCGCGGCTGGAGGAACCACCGCTGTAGCCGGAACTGCGGCTGCTGGAACTGGAACTCCGGCTGCCGCTGTTGTAACTGCTGCGGCTGGAGGAGCGGCTGCTGTTGTCGAAGGAACGGTTGGAAGAGCGGTTGCCGTTTTCGAACGAGCGGTTGCCTGTACGGTCGCTTCCGCGGTTGACGCCGCGGCTGTCGTTGTTGTAAGTGCGTCCGGTCGACTGCCGGTTATAGCCATTGGGCGAAGGATTGTTGCGAGACGTCGACTGCGCTGCCCGGCTGTTGGCCACACTTGCCGGTTTGCTGTAGCGTCCAGCAGTCCCGTTGGTGGCATTGGTGCGTCCGTTGGTGTTCGATGTACGGGTGTCGACACTTCCTGTGCCGCTGACATTGCCGTAACCGCCGCGACCGCCGTTGTTCAAATCGACCCCTCCACGACGTACCGATCCACGTCCGGCGGGAGTGGGAGCGGTACCGTTGCTGCGTGGTGAGTAGGAACCGGCAGAGGCGTTGCGGCTGTTGCTGCCTATGTAGCTGTGTCCGAAATTACGGCCATAGGGATATCCGCTCCAACCGTAGGCACCCCATCCGTAGTATCCGCCCCATCCGTAATAAGCGTAATAGCCGGGATAGTAGTAGGGGTTGTAGTACCATGGTGAGTGCCAACCCCAGCCATAGCTCCAGTAGGGACCATATCCCCAGGGGTGTGTTATATGCCAGTAGCTTCCTCCCCAGCCTGAATAGTACCATCCGTTCCAGTAGGGACTGTACCACGGATCCCAGGAATAATAGAGGCTGGTTCCCCAATAGTAAGGATTGCCGACATACCAGTAGCGATCGGTGAAGTAATCGTCGTAATAGCGGTAACCGCTGATACGGCTGGGCTGCTGGTTCTGCAGGGAGTAGGTTAGGGCACGAATCTCGTTTTTCTTCTTCGTGCTGTCGGCGACGGGGGTGGTGTCGAGCGACTCACCTATCAGTTCGATGGTCAGATCGTCGGTTTTGTTGATAACTGTTGTATCGTAATAGGGCTTCGGCACGGATGCTTTTATCCCTTTTTTCGGGTTGGAATAGTAGTTTTCATTCCCTGACGCGTTTTGTGCGGACAAGGTCATACACAAAGAAGGTAATAAAATTAGTGCATTTAACATGCAGATTCTAAGTGTTTTCATTTGTGTCTGTTTATAAGAGGTTATGTTAAAATGTTCTGATTTTCCAATTATTTTGTACTTTTGCAAATCGAAATCTTGCGTGCAAAGATACGTATATTTCGAGATATATAACGAATTTCATATAAAAAAATTGTAAACAGAAGATAAATGGCAAAAGATTTTGTTAAACGTTCCGAGAATTTCTCGGAGTGGTACAACGAGTTGGTGGTACGTGCCGACTTGGCTGAAAATTCGGCCGTCCGCGGATGTATGGTCATCAAGCCCTACGGCTATGCAATATGGGAGAAAATGCATGATGCACTTGACAAGATGTTCAAGGATACCGGTCATCAGAACGCCTATTTCCCGATTTTCATTCCCAAGTCTTTTCTGAGCCGTGAGGCTGATCATGTGAAAGGGTTTGCCAAAGAGTGTGCTGTGGTTACCCATTACCGTTTGAAAACCAATGAGGAAGGAACCGGCGTGGTGGTTGACCCCGAAGCCCGTCTGGAAGAGGAACTGATTGTGCGCCCCACTTCGGAGACCATCATCTGGAGTACCTATAAAAACTGGATCAAGTCGTATCGCGACCTGCCCATCCTCTGCAACCAGTGGGCCAATGTGGTTCGTTGGGAGATGCGCACCCGCATGTTCCTGCGTACCGCCGAGTTCCTGTGGCAGGAAGGCCACACTGCCCACGCCACCCGCGAGGAGGCTGAAGCCGAAGCCCGCAAGATGCTGGATGTCTATGCCGATTTTGCCAACAACTGGATGGCTGTCCCGGTAGTCAAAGGCGTCAAATCGCCCAACGAGCGTTTCGCTGGAGCCTTGGATACCTATTGCATCGAGGCCATGATGCAGGACGGCAAGGCTTTGCAGGCTGGTACGTCGCATTTCCTTGGACAGAATTTCGCCAAGGCTTTCGAGGTGCAGTTCCTCAACAAGGAGAACAAACTGGAATATGTATGGGCCACTTCGTGGGGCGTCTCGACCCGACTGATGGGTGCCCTCATCATGACCCATAGCGACGACAACGGACTGGTGCTGCCTCCTAAGCTGGCACCTATCCAGGTGGCCATCGTCCCTATCTGCAAGAGCGATGAGCAGATGAAGGAAATCGATTCCAAGGTACAGCCGATCATCGATGCGTTGCGCGCCAAGGGCATCAGCGTGAAATACGACAACCGTCCGGAATACAAGCCCGGCTGGAAGTTCACCGAATACGAGTTCAAGGGCGTTCCCGTGCGTCTGGCTATCGGCCCACGCGACTTGGAGAATGGTACCTGCGAGGTGTGCCGTCGCGACACGCTGGAGAAAATCACCATGCCTATCGAAGGCATTGCTGACCATGTGGAGCAGTTGATGGAGACCATCCAGCAGAATATCTATCAGAAAGCCCTCGATTTCCGCATGAGCCAGACCCGCAAGGTCGACACCTGGGACGATTTCAAGGTTGAAATTGAGAAGAACGGCTTCCTGCTCTGCCATTGGGATGGCACCAGCGAGACCGAAGAGAAAATCAAGGCAGAGACCAAGGCTACCATCCGCTGCATCCCCTACGATGCCCCCGAAGAGGAAGGCAAGTGCATCTACAGCGGCAAACCCAGCCACCGCAGGGTGATTTTCGCAAGAAGCTATTAATGTTTGTTGAATGCCCTATATAAATTTGTTAATCATTATTTATCAGAATTCTTAAATCCTAAATATTTTTGACTCAAATATAACATTCTAATCAGATACTAAACCAAGCGTTTGCTACATTATTCGGCACTGCTCTGAAACCTAGGAAATTTCAAAGAAAGCATTGATTGAGAATAAGTCAAGTGAACGTCTGCGCTGTAGCGCGGATGTGACTTATCAATCGATGCGGGCTTCCTAGGGCCTCAGAGCGTGGATAATGATCGTCCGCGCTCTCTTTTTGCCCTACAGGAACGCCCGCCGCCGCAACGATAAGCACACGCTGCAATATGCAACAGCGTAATGGATAACCCGCAAATCAAGTCGCGCCGGCGTGTGGTGGACCATGGCGAGGTCTTCACCAACCCCCGAGAGGTGAAGGCCATGCTCGACCTGGTGCCGCAGGAGTGCGATCGGCTCGACAGCCGCTTCCTCGAGCCCGCCTGTGGCGACGGCAATTTTCTAATAGAGATTCTCACCCGCAAGCTGGCGGTATGCCGTCGCCGCGCCGAATCCAAGCAGTACACGCAGCTGCAGTTTGAGCAGGCTGCCGTGCAGAGCGTCAGCAGCATCTATGGCATTGAGCTGTTGCCCGACAACGCCGAAGCCTGTCGTCAGCGGCTACTGGACTATTTCATCCAAGAGTATCGTTCCCTCTATAGCTCTGCCTGTAAATCTGAATGCATTGAGGCGGTGCGCTATCTCCTCTCGAAGAATATCATCTGCGGCAACGCCCTGACCTATCGTACCGCCGACGACAACTGGATTGTGGTCAGCGAGTGGAGCATGATAGGCGACGGCAAGATGAACCGCCGCGACTACGAGTTCAGCTATCTGGTGGGCGACAGTGCCGAGCAGGACCTCTTCAGCGACCTGCCCTGCGCCACCTTTTCGCCCGTCTATTTCCTCAACCTTAATGCTGCTGCCTATGGAGAGGAATAGCTATAATCCTGACGTGCTCAACTGCCTCGCCAATCTCAGCAACGACGAGGTCTTCACCCCACCCGCCGTGGCGGTACAGATGCTCGACCTGCTGCCGCAGGAACTTTTCCGCTCGCCGAAGACCACCTTCCTCGACCCCTTCTCGAAGAGTGGCGTCTTTCTGCGCGAGATTGTCAAACGCCTCGATCGAGGCTTGCAGGAGGCGATTCCCGACCGTCAGCAGCGTATCGACCATATCTTGCACCATCAAGTCTTCGGCATCGCCATCACAGAACTTACAGCCTTCCTCAGCCGTCGATCGCTTTATTGCGCCAAGGATGCCAGCAGCCGTTACAGCGTCAGCCATTTCGACACCCCGTCCGGCAACCTGCTCTATGAGCCGCTACACCACACTTGGGGCAGCAACGACAAGTGCATCTACTGCGGTGCCAGTCGCGCCGTCTACGACCGTGGCGATGCCGCCGAGCAGTACGCCTACCAATTCATTCATACCGACAACCCACAATCCCTCTTTAAAAACATGAAATTCGATGTAATCATAGGAAATCCACCATATCAGCTGAGTAAGGCAACAGAGAAATCGACGGACAGTAATGCGGCTTTTGCCTCTGCAATTTATCCAATGTTTTTTGATCAAGCATTAAAGCTTAACCCATCTTACTTGATAATGATTACACCTAGTCGATGGATGACAAGAACGGGGCAAGGTATTTCAGATGATTGGGTTGATAAATTAATAAAAGGTAACCATTTTGTTGAAATACATGACTATTTAGATTCTACTGAATGCTTTGCAGGGGTTGATATTATGGGCGGTGTGAGCTACTTCCTATATCAATTATCGTATGAAGGGAAGTGTAGATTTGTAAGTCACAGTGGAGACTCGACATCGACTGTAATTGATTATTTAGACTCATATAATTCAGGCATAATTATTCGTGATCCAAAGGCAAGGCATATTGTTGATAAAATTATAGAAGTCGAAGGTGATTACTACAATAATAATACTTTCTCTAGTTTGGTAGGACCATCTCACTTTTATGACAAGGCAGGAGTATTGAATACTAGTTGGCGAGGGTATGTAAACAAGAAGGACAACGATCACTCGGTAAAATATTATCTAAATAAAAGAGTAGAGGAAAAAGGATATGCCTGGATAAAGGCATCTGATATTCCCAAAAATGATCATACCTTAAATAGACACAAGGTATTTATCCCTAAAGCTAATGGAAGTTTTGGCGAAAATGCACCAATTTTGGGAATACCTTTCTATGGTGAACCTGGAAGTGTTTGTTCGCAGACCTACATCTATATAGGACGATATGAAAAAGAAAAAGCTGACCTTAGTGAGAAAGAGTGTCACAACATAATCTCATACATCAAAACAAAGTTCTTTAGGTATATGGTGTCTATAAAGAAAAATACACAAGATGCACCAACTGCTGTCTATCAGTTTGTTCCCATGCAGGACTTCTCCCACCCGTGGACAGACGAGATGTTGTATAAGAAGTATGGTTTGGAGCAGAAGGAGATAGACTTTATAGAGAGCATGATACGACCAATGGAATAGTTACACTATGAATACGCAGACCATAGCCCCGGAGGGGCTCACTTTCGGTAACCCCGCACAAGCCCCAAAGGGCGCAGTGTGGGGTATGGATGCCTATGTCACGAACAGCGTCCCGGAGGGACGCGCTCTCAATGCCTCTGTCTTTCAGGAAATAGTCCTCTCGTATCGCCAGTCCATTATCGATAAGGAAAGCCCTATACTCATCTTGGAAAGTCACGTGCTTATGATGCTCTTTCTGATTTTTGATATAGTTCACAATCATCTCCTTGTCTCGTACACTATAGG
Organism: uncultured Bacteroidales bacterium; assembly: GCA_946401725.1. GTDB lineage: Bacteria > Bacteroidota > Bacteroidia > Bacteroidales > P3 > Colimorpha. Next base: position 28,054 of record CAMIVE010000019.1, read on the forward strand.
AAATGGCTGCATACTCATGACCCCATCCATGCCAATGAGGGAACCCCGGGTGGGCTTTCATCCATTTGCTAGTAAATGTTTTGATGGATTGTGCGTATTGTGCCAGGGAAATAGTGGCAGGGAGCGATACAAGGATATGCACATGGTCAGGCATGCCTCCGATACGGTAGATTTTCCCGTGCAGGCTATCTGTATGTTTCAGGATGACGGCATAAAGCTCACGTTCGTGGTCGATATTGATAGACTGCTCGCTCTGGAATGTGCGAAAGACGATATGATAGAGGGATTGTATATAACTCATACAAATATAACGGAGTATGGATACAGATATTGTGCATGATAAGAGAGCGCGTGTCTCCGGCACGCAGTCGAGAGTGTGGATAGCATACCCCACATTGCGCTACGCTTGTGCGGGGTTATTGAGAGAGCGCCTCTCCGAGGCTATGGCTTGGAGCAGAAGGAGATAGACTTTATAGAGAGCATGATACGACCGATGGAATAGCAATATCAATATAAACGACGTTCTTTGAAATAAATATGATAATGGAGCAATAAAGCAGGCTGTTTTTCGTTTTTATTGAAAATAATAGCATATCATGAGCGTAGAGCCCTATAGTAACACCGAAGAACATGATAAACAGTCAAAGGTTTCGGAACCTGCCATGCAAGAGATGATTTCAAAAAGGAAATACGCTCTTTCAAAGGCAATGGAGAACAGTATTACGTTGGATGACTTGGATCATCATTTGACGGAGCTCATTCATCGGCACTATCATCCTGAGGCATGAGAGTCCTGGTTGAAAATAAAGTGAGAGAATGTATTGATACATTCTACATTGCTGCTATGGTAAACCATCCTTCGTTGAGCGAGGAGACTGTCATGAATAAAAAACAACGCCTTATCTCCAGTCTCCAATCTCTCGGTGAGATGCCTACACTCTATGCCAAGTCGCGACTGAAGGAAGAGTGGATCCGTAACGGATGGAGAGAATTTCTCTGCGAGGATTTCCATTTCGCCTACGAGATTTGTGAGGACGAAGAGGAGGGTGAATTCGTATGGATTCACGATGCTGTGCATAGCTTGCTTTACTACTAATTCCACTTTTTACATGTTTATTTCACAGAGCGCCATAGACGTAAATAACGATTATGGCCAAAGAGGAATTGTTTCAGAAGAAGGCTGACAGACAGCCGATAATTTATGCCTATGAGCATGTGGACGTGGCCTCACATGTGGGTGCCATCAAAATAGGTTACACGCTGCGCACCGCCGAGCAACGCGGCGACGAGGCCAACAAGACAGCCGATGTGCAGTACAGGATACTGCGCGAATGGCCTGCCATGCGGAACGACGGCACCACTTTCCGCGACGGCGACGTGCACCACCTGCTTAAGGCAGCCCATTTTCCCCATCTCAACGGCGACTGGTACCGTTGTACCTTGGCCGACGTGGAACGTGCCGTGCGAAGCGTGCAGATGGGTAGCAGCACCATGCTGCAACGTACTCAGGACTTCGGGATGCGTCCAGAGCAGAACCGTTTCGTGGCGAAGACCGCCGCTTATTTCCGCAGTTTCGCCGCGGACCCCGGTAACCGAGGCCTCACGCCCCACTTCCTTTGGAATGCCAAGATGCGATTCGGCAAGACCTTCACTACCTACCAGCTGGCCTTGGAGATGGGATGGACGAAGGTTTTGGTTCTCACCTTCAAACCCGCTGTGAAGACGGCATGGAAGGACGACCTGCTGCAACATGTCGACTTCGCTGACTGGCAGTTCTGCGAGAAACAGGAGGACCGCGAGTTCAACTACGTCAACGAACGCAAACCTTTCGTCTGCTTTGCTTCTTTCCAAGATGTTTTGGGCCGCAACGCCGCCGGTGGCATCAAAGCCACCAACGAATGGATTCAGACCGTGGATTGGGATTGTGTGGTGCTCGACGAATACCACTTTGGCGCCTGGGGCAAACGCGCCAAGGAATACTATGGCAAGGCTACGCTGCAGAGCGAGGAGGCCGATGCCCTGATGACCGAAGACGACAGCCGCAGCGAGAAGGAAAGCCGTGAGCTCTACGACGAGCAACTGATGCCCCTCAACGCAGGTGCCTATCTCTACCTTAGCGGCACCCCTTTCCGCGCTATCGCCAACGGAGAATTCATCGAGGAGCAGATATGCAACTGGACCTATAGTGATGAGCAACGGTCGAAGGAGGAGTGGCAAGGGCAGGAGAACCCCTATGCCGCTCTTCCCAAGATGGTGATGCTCACCTACCGTATGCCCGACAGCATCACCGAGGTGGCGGCACAGGGTGAATTCGACGAGTTCGACCTGAATGAGTTCTTTAGGGCTGATGACAAGGGATTTGTACATGAGGAACAGGTGCAGAAATGGCTCGACCTGATTCGCGGCTCATACAAGGAGACCGTGGTTAGCGACCTGAAGCTGGGTAACGAGAAGCCTCCGATGCCGTACAGCGATATGCGTCTGGTGAGTTACTTGCAGCACACCTACTGGTTCTTGCCAGGGGTGGCGTCATGCAAGGCGATGGCACGCCTGCTGGCGAAGCCCAACAACCGATTCTTCCACGACTACCGTGTCATTGTCTGTGCCGGCAGCGAGGCTGGTATCGGTGCTGCGGCGCTCGACACTGTATACCGTCAGATGGAGAACCCGCAGCAGACCAAGACCATCACGTTGAGCTGCGGCAAACTCTCTACCGGCGTCACCGTCAAGCCCTGGACCGGCATACTGATGCTGCGCAACACCACAAGCCCCGAGACCTATTTCCAGACCGCCTTCCGTGTGCAGAGTCCCTGGACGGTGCGTGACGAAAAGGGTGACGAGGTGATACTTAAGCCCACCTGCTACCTTTTCGACTTCGCCCCCAACCGCGCCCTGCGTCTGGTGCAGGAATACAGCTGCCAGCTCAACGTGGAGGAGAGCAACCCCGAGAAGAAGGTGGAGGAGTTCATCCGCTTCCTGCCTGTGTTGGCCTACGACGGTAGCAGCATGAAGGAAATCGACGCCGCCGGAATCCTCGATATGGCTATGAGCGGCACCACAGCTACCCTGCTGGCACGCCGCTGGGAGAGCGCCATGCTGGTGAATGTGGACAATATCACACTGCAGCGCCTGATGGGCAACGCCGAAGCGATGAGAGCGTTGATGAACATAGAAGGGTTCCGCTCGCTAGGCGACGACATCGAGACCATCATCAACAAGAGTGAGCATGTGAAGAAGACTAAGAAGGAGCGGGGAGACAACCTCAGCGATAAGGAGAAGAAACAACTGACCGAGGAGGAGAAGGAATTCCGCAGCAAACGCGACGAGATAAGGCAGAAGCTAATCAAATTTGCCACACGCATTCCGGTCTTTATGTACCTCACCGACTATCGCGAATATTGCCTGAAGGATGTCATCACACAGCTGGAACCGGCACTATTCCGCAAAGTTACGGGATTGGAGATCAAAGATTTCGAGCTGTTGGTAAGTCTTGGAGTCTTCAACGGCGAGTTGATGAACGATGCCGTCTATAAGTTCAAGCGATACGAGGACAGCAGTCTTACTTATACCGGCATTGATACACGTACAGGCACCATTATCGGCTTATGGGACACCGCTGTAGAGGCAGACTATAAGAAGCCTGCTGATGAAGAAGAAACATCTATTGAACAGCAGCAAGAAGATAGCACACCGGGGGATGGTGAAATCGTTCCCATGTCAGGCATGGAGGTGATGCATAAAAGCTTCGGTAAAGGCAAGATTGTGGCTGTTGTGGACAAATACATCATGGTGGATATTGCAGGACGAGAGCGAAAATTTCTCTTCCCAGACGCTTTCGACAAAGGATATCTCTCATTTCATCGTACATTGTAATTAACTTCCACTTTAACTCCCATATTATCTTTACATAAGAGAGACTGCCGTCACGCTGTCCAACAACATTTTTTCTATTTCTTTCAGAAAAATATGGGTAATACGCAACAATTTTTGTTAATTTGCGTTAAAGAACACAGATATTAACCCAAAACAATAGTTAACTATGAAGATTATTAACAAAATGCTTGCCGAGGGTTTCGGTACCTTCGTGCTTGTTCTGGGCGGCTGCGGTACCGCGCTGTTCGGACATGTAGGATTTCTTGGTGTGGCGTTGGCATTCGGCCTCACGGTTATCGCGATGGCTTATGGCATTGGTCATGTCAGCGGTGCGCATCTGAATCCCGCTGTTTCTTTCGGCGTTTTTGTCAATGGCCGTATGAGTTTCAAAGACATGCTCTGCTATTGGGCTGCACAGATTATCGGTGCCATCATTGCGGGTGCTGTTCTTTTGGCCATCTGGAAAGCGGCTGGCAATACCGCCACAGGTGTTTTTGCCGCCAACGGTTTTGGTACGGAATTCCAGGCTGCTGCCGGTGAGGGTTACCTCAATGTCGGCTGGGCTGGCGCCTTCATCGTTGAGGCTGTGCTGACCTTTGTCTTCTTGATGGTTATTCTCGGTGCCACCGACGAGCGTAGCAACACCAAGGCTGCCGGTCTGGCTATCGGTCTGACCCTGACGCTTATCCACCTTGTCAGCATCCCGCTGACCAACACCAGCGTCAACCCCGCCCGCAGTATCAGTCAGGCTCTCTTCAGCGACTGCTCCACCTGGTCGGCTTGCGGCCAGTTGTGGCTCTTCATCGTTGCCCCGCTTGTAGGTGCTGCTGTTGCAGGCGTTTTCTACAAATGCGTAGCTCCGAAAGAAAAGTAGTAATTCATTGCTTTTAAAAACAAGAGAGGTGACGTCCGGTCGGATGTCACCTCTCTTATTTTGTTTCTGCTATTATTAACCTTCCGCTCCGAACTCCATCAGATAAGCTTTGATGAATTCGTCGATTTTACCGTCCATCACGCCGGTGACGTCGCCCGTTTGGTAGTTGGTGCGGTGGTCTTTGACGCGGCGGTCGTCCATCACATAGCTGCGTATCTGGCTGCCCCATTCGATTTTCTTCTGCGAGGCTTTGATTTTGGCCTGTTCCTCCATGCGGTGCTTCATCTCGCGGTCATAG
>CAMIVE010000020.1 GCA_946401725.1 uncultured Bacteroidales bacterium
TTTATTATTGTACTCATTTATATGGTGGTCTTCTACAACCGTGCCGGTTGGGTGTCAGTTTTGGCATTGATCACCAACGTCTTCCTCCTGATGGGTGTTTTAGCCTCCATCGGTGCGGTTCTCACTTTGCCAGGTATTGCAGGTATCGTTTTGACAATGGCTATGGCTGTTGATGGTAACGTGATTATCTATGAACGTATCAAGGAAGAATTGCGTGCAGGTAAGAGTGTTGCAAATGCAGTCCAGGATGGTTTCAGCAACGCTTATTCGGCTATCATCGATGGTCAGGTGACAACCTTCCTCCTGGGTCTGGTGCTGATTATGTTCGGATCGGGTACCATCCAGGGTTTTGCTGTCACACTCTGTATCGGTATTGTCACTTCTCTCTTTACCAGTATCTTTATCACCCGTTTGGCTATCGATTGGATGCTGAACCACAAAAAGAAAATCAACTTCTCGTTCAGATTCTCTGAGAATTTCATGCGTGATGCGCATTTCGATTTCCTCGGTAAACGAAAAGTGTTTTACATCATTGGCTGCTGTGCGGTAGTTCTTTGTTTCATCGGTATTTTCGGTCGCCATCTGAGCATGGGTATCGATTTTACAGGTGGTCGTACTTATGTGGTCCGTTTTGATAAGGATGTTAATGTGGTTGATGTTCGTGCCAGTCTAGCCAAGGAGTTTGCAGAAGCTCCGGAGGTGAAATCTTTTGGCCCGAACAATCAGGTGAAGATTACAACCAATATCAATGCAGAAGATTATTTTGAAGAATATCGTGCTGCGCATAAATTGGGAGCCAACGATACCATCACCGCGGAAATGGTGATTAACGAGAAACTTTTCGCTGGAACCAAGGATTTCTTCAGCAAGACGGAAACAGGTAAAGATATCTCCATGAGCCAGTTCTCAGATGCAGATGTCTATCCTTATGGTATCATCCAGTCCGAACAGGTCGAGGCGACTATGGCTACGGATATGAAACGTTCTTCGGTCTTGGCTGTTATCGGTGGTCTGTTGGTAATCTTTGCCTATATCGGAATTCGATTCAAGAGTTGGCGTTTTGGTGTCGGCAGTGTCACTGCATTGGCTCATGATACCATCTTGATTATTGGTATGTTCGCTCTGCTGCGCGGGCTGTTGCCGTTCAGTTTGGATGTCGACCAATCGTTTATCGCTGCAGTATTGACCATTATTGGTTACTCTATCAATGCCACTGTGGTTATCTTCGACCGTGTGCGTGAGAATAGAAAGCTGTATCCCAAACGTGAAATGAAGCAACATATGAACGATGCCATTAATGCAACATTGGCTCGTACCATCAACACGTCGGGTACTACTTTCTTCACGTTGTTGATGATGTTCATCTTCGGCGGTGAGGTGATCCGTGGATTTATCTTTGCACTTCTTATCGGTGTCATCTGTGGTATGTTCTCTTCGGTGTGCATTGCCTGCCCCGTTGTCTATGAGGTGAGCAAACGCAGAGAAGCCAAGGCACTGAACAAATAATATATATTGTTTCTATATTTATTAAGAATGGATTTGTTAGACCTCATAATCACAATTGCTATCCTTGCGGGAGGTGCATTGTTGTCTGGTGGAAAGAAAAAAACATCAGACAAGAAAGCACGTCCCGTAACCACCTCTCAGAAGGGTGATGGAACCCTGTCTGATGTTTGGCAATCGTTGATGGGTGTCGAGGAGGAGGTAAAAACTCCAACAAAGTCCAATAAGAAAAACAGAACAAAGACGAGTGCGGAGGCATCATCCTATTTCTCTTATGAGAACCAACCCGTTGATTGGAACAAAAAAGAATCGGTTCCTTCTGATATGCCGCAAAATCGTGTATTTCAAGAGGAAACCCCTGCGCCAATCAATTTCGATCTTCGCCAGGCTTTTATCTACCAGACCATTCTACAGAATGACTATATATCTGAAATGAAATAAATTTAAATATTAACTCTCTACAAAAACAACAAGTATGTTTAGAAAGGTACTATTAACGTTCGGGCTGTTGATGATTGCACACTTTGCAGCCATCGCTCAGCAAGGTACTATGAAGGGTAAGGTAACCGATGACAAAGGTGAACCCCTTATCAGTGCTAACGTGGTCGTCAAGCATGACGACGGACAAATTATCGGTGGTGCCAAGACAGACTGGGAAGGTAACTATACCATCAAAGGCCTTTTGGTTGGTAAGTTTACCGTCGTAGTCTCGTATGTAGGCTATACTACCATCGAACAAAAGATTGATGTCAAGGCGTCGGGCTACACGGTCTACAATGTGGAGCTCCCCAAATCGGGAACTGCTTTGGAGAAAGTGATTGTGAAAGGTGAGAAGGTTCCTGTCATTGATGTCGGTGCACCAGAATCGGGTTCGCGTATTTCTGCCGATGATATCGCCAGAATGCCCAGTAACTCGGTCGATGGTATCGTCGCCGCTGTGGCCGGTGTCGGTTACAGTGACGGTGGTTCCGGCTCCGCCCGTGGTGAAGAAGGCATGATCACTATGAAAAGTGGTGTCCGTACCCGTACGGGTGTCAATGTCCCGAAGGAAGCTATCGCTGAAATCCAGGTCGTCCTCGGTGGTACTCCTGCCAACATCGGTGAGGCTATCGGTGGTACGCAGATTATCACCCTCAAACCGCCTTCGACTAGCTTCAAGGGTGTTGTCAAGTATGAGACCTATCTGGATTATCGTCTGTACAATAGTCTGATGGTTTATTTGACAGGTCCGGTGCTCAAGGCTGATTTGAAAGACGAGAACGGCAATGTGACTGGTAAGCGTACGTTCCTGGGCTTCCGTTTGACGGCTCAGGGTTCGACTTCCAAGTTTGCCTATTACCGTGCAAAAGACCGCCGTTACAAAGTAGTGAACGACGAAAAGGTAATGGAAATCGAGAATGCACCTATCGTCTATGATCCTGTTAATGGTACTGTTAACTATGCCGCTGAATATCTTCGCGATGAGGATTTCGTGACCATTAAGAGACCTACGGCCAAGAACTATTACGCTACCAGCGATCGTGAAGCCAATTTCCGCAACTATTCGTTTGGAGTTGAGGGCGCTTTGGACTTCCGTTTCTCTGAGTTGACTTCCTTGGTCTTGACGGGTGAGTTTGACTATTCTTATGGTCCCAGCACATCGCTCTCTTATTTCCCGTTGAACTTGCACAATGCAGCCAATGGTGTTTCCAAGACGAGAAACTTCATGATCACTGCTGACTTTACTCAGCGTTTCAAAGATCCGGAACCCGCGGAGAATGAAGCCAACTCTGAAGAGAAATCCGAACCTGCTGTGTCAAAGGTGATGTACCAGATTACTGCAATGTTCAATAGAATCTCGGAAAACAACTATAATGAAAAGTTTGGTGACGATATTTTCAAATATGGTCACATCGGTACATTTGTGCGTACCCAGACTCCTTCATATGAAATTCAGCCGGAATACAACTATCATGGTGTTCATCAGGCCGCACACGTTCAGAATAGCTGGATTGAGAATGTGACTTCGTATACTCCTTCTGAGTACAACCCCATTCTTGCCAACTATACCACGCAGTTGTATAACATTCCTTCGATTGCTGAAAACTTGACGACTTTTGATGCCATCCGTTACTACTATGGTCTGATTAATGGTCGCTCGCCCTCATCTGCTTACAGTATGTTTGCCAATGTGGGTAGTCAGAATACTTCTTATTCGAAGGCACAGAACAACTACTATTTCGTTTCTGCGAAGGCAGCTGCCACCGTTTTCGGTCACGACCTTGAAATCGGTTTCCAGTATGACCAGTATACGGCTGCTTCCTATGGCTTGTCGGCCTACAGCCTCTGGACGCTGATGCGTCAGTCGGCAAATGCTCATATTCTTCAGCTGGACTATTCAAATCCTATTGAGTATTTTATTGGTGACAACCTCTATGTGGATTATGATCGTAACAGAACTGATGGTCAGACGCTCTTTGATGAGTCACTGCGTAGAGCTCTCGGATTAGATGTCAATGGTACAGATTGGTTGGACATCGACAGATATTCCCCGGATGACTATGAACGTTTTGGCGGTATCAACATGTTCTCAGCCGACGAACTCTTCAATAGTGGTAACCAGCTGGTCAGCTACTTCGGTTATGACCATACGGGTGAGAAATACAATGCACGTAACTGGAGCCTGGACGATTTCTTCGATCCTGTTGCCAGAGGACATAAGAACTTCCAGTATCTCCCTGCATTCTCCCCCATTTATGCTGCCGGTTATATCCAGGATAAATTCTACTTCTCCGACCTTATCTTCAACGTCGGTGTACGTGTTGACTACTTCGATGGAAACCAGATGGTCTTGAAAGATCCTTACCTGTTATATGAATCCTACACTGTCGGTGATTTGAAGAATAGTACCGGCATCAACTACAACACGGGACTCGCAGGCAATGCTTTCCCCAATGGTGTTCAGGATGACTGGGTAGTCTATGTCGACGATGCTGCCGCTGAAACTCCGACTATTCGCGGTTACCGCCACGAGGGTAACTGGTATAACGAAAACGGTGTCCAGGTGACTTCCCATAAGTTTGTCGCCGGTGAATCTGGTAAAGCGACACCTTATCGTACTGCTGCCGGTCAGGCTGCTTACAACGGTAACGCTAGTGGTAACCACATCTCTTCTGCTTCCTTCAAGGACTACGATCCGCAGATTGTTGTGATGCCGCGTATCGCTTTCTCCTTCCCGGTTAGCGATAAATCCCAGTTCAAAGCCAACTATGACATTATCGCTCGTCGTCCTTCTTCGGGATGGCAGGCTGATTACATGAGTTACCTTTACATGAGTCAGGTGAGTGGTTACATTAACAACCCCAACTTGAAACCTGAACGCGTTACCAACTATGAGTTAGGTTTCCAGCAGGCGTTGAATGAGGACAAGACTGCTGCCATCAGCATTTCGGCCTACTACAAAGAGACCCGCGACCTGATTCAGATTGCCCAGTATGCTGGTGCAGACCCCAACGACCACTATTATTCCTATGACAACCTTGATTTCAAAACAATCAAGGGTTTCTCCCTCTCTTTTGATATGCGTCAGTCGAACAACTTCCGTATCAATGCCAACTATACTTTACAGTATGCAGAAGGTACAGGTCTTTCCTCCACTACCATGTCTGAGCTGATTAAGGAAGGTTATACGACGCTGAAGATGCTCAACCCGATTTCCGATGACCGTCGCCACGAGTTCAAGGCCAATGTCGACTACCGTCTAGGTCCTGGTCAGGGATTCAAGATCACTCGTGAGGTTAAGGACAAAGATGGCAACTCTCGCAGCAAGACCATCTATCCTCTTGAAAACTTTGGTGTCAACTTCCTTGCTGTTGCTCAGTCGGGTCGTCCTTACACCAAACAGTTCAGCAATACACAGCAGACTATTGTCGGTAGTTACCGTGGTGCCCGTCTGCCTTGGGGCTTCTACTTCAACGTTGTCGTTGACAAGTCCTGGGTTATTGAAGTCAAACGCGAAGGCAAGAAGACGCGTCAGACCATGCTCAATGCTGCAGTCACCGTCAACAACCTGTTCGACATCAGAAATGTTACGGGAGTGTTCAGCGTAACTGGCAACCCGAGCGACAATGGTTATTTGACCGATGCTGAAACACAGTCTGTGATCAACTCTTATCTGGATCCCCAGTCTTATCGTGACATGTACAACATCATGCTCAACAACAACTACTGGAACTGGTCCCAGCCAAGAACTATTCGTGTGTCTTTGACCTATAGCTTCTAATGTTACATTGAGAAAAATTATTAAGAGATGAAAAATATATTTATTAAAACAGTTTTACTGGCTTTAGTATTCTCATCATCGATGGGAATAGCTGTGGCTCGTGAATGCACCACATGCAAGAAAACGAGTATCAAGAAGACTGCTGTTCAGCGTAAGGCTGCTGTATGTAAACGTGCTCAGAGTACTGCTGAGTTGAACGTGAACAATGTTCGTGCGCTGATTAACGGATACGGTAACATGTGGTACGATGGCAGTATTTCTCAGTATCATATCCCGAAGGACGGTACTTCGACACCTCTTTATTGTGCCGCTCTTTGGATTGGTGGTACCGATGTCAATGACCAGTTGCGTCTTGCCGCTCTCCGTTTCGGTCAGAATGGCGATGACTATTGGCCGGGTCCGTTGACTACGGATGCTGCTGATGTGACGATCGAGGTCTGCAACTGGTATGACCGTCACTTCAAGATCAACCAGGTTGATGTGCAGAACTTCAAACAGATGTTCGACTACACGGTCAATCCTCCGCAACAGAATTCGAACTATGATGAGGGTGCTATCGCCCAGATTATCAAGGAATGGCCTGCTCATGGTAATTTCCCTGGACAGTCTCGCTATCTGGCACCTTTCTTTGATGCCGATGGTGATGGCAATTACAATTACCAGGCTGGCGATTATCCTTACTACGATTTTGATAACGCCCTGTGTCCGCGTACGCTTAAAGCGGCTCTTGCTCCCGGAGAGGTTTATAGACCATTCCCCACGATGGAAGACTCTATGGGTATTGTCAGCGGTGGTCTGCTTAGCGACCAAGTCTTGAAGGGCGACCAAACTATCTGGTGGGTTTTCAACGATATGGGTAACTCCCATACGGAGTCCGGCGGACAGTATATCGGTCTCGAGATTCGTGCTCAGGCTTTCGCTTTCTCTACGAATGATGAGATCAATAACATGACATTCTACTCCTATGAAATCATCAACCGTTCGACCTATGAGTTGCGGAATACCTATTTCAGCCAGTGGGTTGACCCGGATTTGGGTTACGGCTATGATGACTATATCGGTTGCGATGTCAAACGTGGTCTCGGTTACTGCTACAATGGTAAGGATGTCGATGGTCCTGGAACGGGCGCATTCACTGGCATTCCTCCTGCAGTAGGTATCGACTTCTTCCAGGGACCTTATATGGACCCCGATGGTAAGGACAACCCCAAGATTGACCTTCAGAAAATGCAGGACAACTATCCGGAGAAAATAGCTCAGTATAGAAATCCTGACGGTTCCATCAATGTGGTGAAACTTACCGATGATGCCGACCTTTACTATCCTTTGGCTTGGTATTTCAAACCGAACGACTCGGTTGGTAACTGTGCTATCAATGGCGTGAACTTCGGTAATGATATTGTTGATGATGAACGTTTCGGTATGCGTCGTTTCGTGTATTATGAAAACAGTTCGAGCAGTATCAACGGTGAGCCCAGCAAGGCTACTGACTACTATAACTATCTGCAGGGTTACTGGAAGAACGGTCAGCATATGAAATATGGTGGCAATGCTATCAGCAATGGTACTTCCGACCTCAATTGCGACTTTATGTTCCCCGATGATAGCGACCCGCTGCACTGGGGTACTAATGGTGTCGTGCCGGATGATCAATATCATCCTATGGACTGGACCGAGGTTACCTCTGGCGATAATGTGAGCCCTGGAGACCGTCGTTTCATGCAGTCAGCAGGTCCTTTCACCTTGAAGCCGGGTGCAGTGAACTATATCACCGTGGGTATTCCTTTCGCTCAGGCTCCCAGTGGAAACGCTTGGACTTCTGTCGGAATCCTCCGCGAGATTGATGATGTTTGCCAGTCGTTGTTCGAGAACTGCTTCAAGGTTCTTGATGGTCCTGACGCTCCTACGATGATTGTCCAGGAGATGAAGAATGAAGTGATCCTTTATCTGACCTATGAGAACCCTGGTTCTAACAACTACAATGAGAAGTATGACGAAGAGGATGCTTCGATTCTGAAATCGTTCCCCGAAAGCCAGCGTCACTATAAATTTGAAGGTTATCAGATCTATCAGCTTGTCGATGCCAATGCTTCTATTGCCGACATTGCTGATGAGAACAAAGCACGTCTGGTTGCCCAGTGCGATGTCGAAAACTACTATGCTATCAAGAATGCCAGCGGTTTCGACTCAATTGACCCTGCTACAGGCGAATTTGTGACTGACCCCAATCTTCCTATTGGAACGTTGGTCAACTACACCACCAACTCCGCCACCAACCTGCTGACAGGTAAAATCATGGTACAGGGTTCCAACACCGGTATCAAGCATGTTTTCCGTATCACTACTGACCAGTTTGCTTCTGGTACCAACAAGAACCTTGTAAACAACAAGGAATACTACTTTATCTGTGTCGCCTATGCTCACAACCGTTTCAAAGAATACAGCCAAACGGATCCTTCCAAGCTTGATGGTCAGAAAGAGCCCTACCTCGCTGGACGTAAGGATGAGTATGGTGGAACCATCACCCCTGTCGTGGCCAAACCGCATGATCCTTCGGCAGAGAACGGTGGTACAATCGTTCAGGCTACCTTTGGTATGAGCCCCAACATTACTCGTATTGATGGTAATGGTAATGGTGGCAATATTCTGCAGCTCTCCGAGGAATCTCTCATTGAACTGATGGGTCTTCCTGGCCAGCCTGCCAAGGCTCCTGGTACATTCACCGACCGTATCCAAGGTAACAACTACACTTGGTCAATGACCAACCCCTGTGTACTTCCGCATCCGCGCTATGAGCAGAATGCTGGTCCTATCAACGTTCGCATTATCGACCCGCTCAATGTGAAAGAGGGTCAGTTCTATATCAAGTTTAACGGTGCTTCCGATAGCTCCAAGTGGGTTATCTCTAAAGCCGATGGTACACCGCTTTATGACGATGTGTATACAGACACTGCTGATTTCATCATCAGCCGTTACAATGAACAGCTTTTCCTTGACCTCGGTATTTCCGTGGCTATTACCAATCCCAAGTCAATCGCTTCTGAATTGGAGGTTTCCGATGGTTCTGTGAACGGTGGTATCATCAATGACGGAACGCTGCTTTCTGCCACGATGGAGTTCTCAGACAACAACCATCAATGGCTCGCTGCTATTCCTGACAACGATAACTATCCGCAATTCAACTGGATTCGTAGTGGTTCGCAGTATGCATCGTCCAACTTGAGTAATTTCCTCGATACAACTCCTTATACAGGAAACGAAGCGTATCTGGATGATGACTACTATAAAGTTATCACGGAAATCCATCAGGCTGCTGATGGTCGTATGATTGAGCGTTCCAATGTCTATGCTGTGGATAAGGCGCAGACGTTTGAGAAAGTGCTCCGTGGACAATGGGCTCCTTACGGCCTTGTGTCTACAAGAGACTATCATCCGGGATTCTCACTCCATTACTTCTTGAATCAAGATGTTATTGACTCTTTGCATTCGAATAAACCACGTACGTACAAACATAATTTCTATGATGTACAACGCAGTTTGATGAATCACATGCGTAACAAGTCGCTTATGTTCAACGATATGTCCAAACTCCCCAGTGTCCGGATTGTTTTGACTTCCGATACTTCGAAGTGGACCCGTTGTCCTGTCCTTGAAATGTGCGATGACTATACACAGTCGGAAGGCAATGCTCGCCGTTTCCAGATGCGTAAACATGCTTCTATCGACAAGAATGGCGACACTGCTACCGTTGCTGGTGCCAGCAATGATCCGGGAAGCCCCAATTATATCAGCGATCGCGGTATGGGTTGGTTCCCCGGCTATGCAATCAACTTGGCTACCGGTGAGCGTCTGAATATTATGTACGGCGAGGATTCCCGTTACGTCCAGTACAATGGTCGCGACATGATGTGGAACCCTGTTGAAACTTATGTGGTAGGTACGCAGAACTACATCATGGGTGGTCGTCACTACATCTATGTGTTGAATGCTATGACCCAGATGTTCCCGCGTTTCCACAAATATGACGAGAACTATTACCCGCAGGCTTACGGCTCTCCCTCTTATGATGCAGGCCGTTGGGCGATGCGGATGCTCCGCAGCCTTGACCATCTGTTGAGTGGCACCTTTGCCGACGATGCAGGCAAATTGGTTATCAAGAATGGTCTGCTGGTTGACGAGTCGTTGCCTTATGCGTTACCGATGCGTGACTCTGCAGCATTCCTCTTCAGTACGGTAGCATGGGTGAACATGCCGCTTGTTAATGAGCCTATTGACAACCCGAGAAATATTCCGTGTGATGTGACTATCGATTTGAATGTCAACGGTCGTTACGCGCAGTATTTGGGTAACAACAGAATGAATCCTGCCGCCGCTGGTGAGACTATGAACAACAACGACAACCCGATGTACATGTTTGAAATGACCTCTGACATTGTAACGCTGACCAACCAGGCCTTGCGCAACGATGCAACTCAAGGTTACAAGGATTCAATCATGAATGCAATCGATGTTGTTCCGAATCCCTATTACAGTTACTCTACTTATGAGACCGCAAGTCAGTTGGAGACAAAGGTTCGTTTTATCAATGTTCCGGGCAATACCACGATTACCATCTACACGATTGACGGAACTATGGTGAGATCGTTCCCCTCCACTCCTTCTAACACGACAACCTACGATTGGGATCTCCATAACCACAATGGTATTCCTATCGCTGGTGGTATTTACCTGATTCACTTCAGTACGCCCGGTATCGGAGAACGTGTAGTGAAATGGTTTGGTACCATGCGTCCTGTTGACTTGAACTCGTTCCAGTTCTAAATTATCTTGAAACTTTAAAATTTGACAGAAATGAAAAGAATAGTAAGTATATTGACTGTAATAGCTCTTACCACGCTGTTGTCATCGCCGAGCCTGATGGCAGGTAACGACAACCGTAGAGGTACGCCGGGCGCTTCAGAATTGCTTATCAACCCTTGGGCACGTAGCAGTAGCTGGGGTGGCATCAACACGTCGTGTGCGCGTGGCATTGATGCTTTCTTCAGTAACATTGCTGGTCTCGCTTTTGTCGAGAAGACCGAATTTGTCTATACCAACACAATGTGGTTGGGTGGTAAAAGCGGTCTGAACAGCGGCGCCTCCATCAACAGTTTCGGTCTTGCAGTCCGTCTGGGTGATGCCAGTGTGTTGGGTGCCTATGTGATGGCAATGAGTGTTGGCGACCTGAATAAAACTACTGAAAATAATCCTGAACCAGGTAGCAATGGTACATTCACCCCGTCGTTGATGAATCTTAATGTGGGTTTCGCTCATTCGTTCACCAACTCAATTCATGGTGGTGCTACCATCAAGGTTATCACCGAGTCGACAGATAACGTGACGGCTACAGGTGTTGCCATTGATGCAGGTATTCAGTATTTGACAGGTGCAAACGACGAAATCAAATTCGGTATTTCTTTGAAGAATATCGGTCCTGCACTCAGTTTTAGCGGTACAGGTATGTCGTTCACCACCGTCAATGACGCTGGTAATGCCATCACCGTTGAATTCCGTTCTGCAGAGATGGAGTTGCCTACCTGTTTGAACATTGGTGCCAGCTATGATTTCTTCTTTGAAAAATGGGATCAGCGCTTAACGTTGGCTGCCAATTTTACATCCAACGCTTTCTTGCGTGATAATTTCGGTATCGGTTTCGAGTATTCCTTGCTCAAACGCTTCATGGCTCGTGCAGCATATGTTTATCAGAGAGATCTCTTCTCCAGCACGGGTCGTGCTACCGCCAATGCAGGTCTCTGTGCCGGTGCCTCGGTTGAGTTCCCGCTGAAGAAGGAAGGCTCATCGGCTATCTCGTTGGATTATTCCTACAGAAGTTCGTATAACCTCAAGGGCAGCCATTCTATCGGTGCTACCATCAAGTTCTAATCGAACTTGGTTACATAAGAAAGAGAATTAGGAAAGGTTCGTCATGGACCTTTCCTAATTTTTAACTTTCGACGGAACGGCCTTCCGTGGTCGTTTGCTGGTACTTTTTCCAAGTAGCTTTTATGCTAATTGTCTAATGACCGTTCATACGGTAAATCAAAATCAACATGTCAGAAATCAAATATTACAGTGAAGATGGACTGCAGAAACTGAGAGATGAACTGCACCACCTGATTGCTTTTGAGCGTCCGGCGGCCGCCGCAGCTATTGCCGAGGCACGTGATAAAGGCGATTTGTCAGAAAATGCGGAATATGATGCTGCCAAGGAAGCGCAAGGCCATTTGGAAGCACGTATATCCAAATTGCAGGATCTTATTGCCAATGCACGTTTGCTTGATGAATCCAAGATCGATACCTCAAAAGTGTTGCTGCTTTCCAAGATTTGTATTAAGAATACGAAAAACAACATGAAGCAGACGTACACGATTGTCCCTGAAAGCGAAGCTAATCTGAAACAAGGGCTTATCTCTGTTTCGTCACCTTTTGCACAAGCTTTTCTGGGTAAGAAAGCGGGAGACAAAGTGGAAGTGGTTGTCCCAGCCGGAACGATGAACTTCGAAATACTTTCAGTCGAGCGTTGAAATTATTGAATCCCCGAATACCAACCCCTGTCTTTTTTATAGTACAAACTTTTAAACATTCTAACCTTTCGTATGCCAAGTATCTTTTCACGTATTGTTGCAGGCGAGATCCCCTGCTACAAAGTTGCTGAGACCGACGAGTGTCTGGCGTTTCTGGATGTCAACCCGGTGGTGAAGGGCCATGTGCTCTGTATTCCCAAGAAGGAGGTAGACTATATCTTCGATTTGGACGATGATCTTTTTGTCACACTGCACCGATTCAGCCGCACGGTGGCCAAGGGTTTGAAGAAAGTCTGTCCCTGCATCAAAGTGGGTGTCGCTGTGGTGGGTATCGATGTGCCGCATACGCATATTCATTTGATGCCGTTGAATAATCCAGGTGACTTGAATTTCGCACACCATGTAAAAATGGAACCGGAAGAGATGCAAGAGCTCGCCTCCCGTATAGCTGACGCTATTCAGGAATTATAAGTTGTATGGAACATCAAAAAAAACACAGCCATAAGCAAATGGCTGTGTTTTTTTAGTAGGTTTTCGGTGTATTCAGGCTCAGTTTGTGTAAATGTAAGTCCCGTTCTCTGATTTGACGGTGACTTGTGCGTTTTCAGATGCTTCGCAGTGCCCGATAACTTTTGCGTCGATATGGAAGCTGTTGGCGATGTCAATAATGCCGGCAGCGGTCGACTCATCAGTATATATTTCCATGCGGTGTCCCATATTGAAGACGGTGTACATCTCTTTCCAATCAGTTCCGCTCTGTTCGTGGATGAGTTTGAACAACGGAGGTACGGGGAACATGTTGTCTTTTACTACATGCAGGTTGTCGATAAAATGGAGCACCTTGGTCTGAGCACCGCCGCTACAATGTATCATGCCGTCGATTTTGGGACGATATTCATCGAGCACCCGACGAATGACAGGAGCATATGTGCGGGTAGGGGATAGTACCATCTTGCCTGCGTCAACTCCAGAGACTTCAGTGTTGTCGGTCAGCCGTTTGTTGCCGCAATAGACTACCTCTTTGGGGAGGTTGTGGTCGAAACTCTCCGGGAAATGGGTTGCGTAGTATTGTGAAAAGACATCATGACGGGCTGATGTCAGGCCGTTGCTGCCCATTCCACCATTATAGCTTTTCTCGTAGGTCGATTGTCCGTAAGAGGCCAGTCCCACTATCACATTACCTGGTTTGATATGGCCGTTGTCTATTACATCACTTCGACGCATGCGGGCCGTAACGGTACTGTCCACGATAATGGTACGGACTAGGTCTCCCACATCGGCAGTCTCACCGCCGGTGAGGTAAATGCCGATCCCCAGCTCTCGCATCTCCTGCAGGAACTCCTCGGTTCCATTGATCACAGCACTTATGACCTCTCCTGGTATCAGTTGTTTGTTGCGTCCGATAGTGGAACTCAGCAGAATATTGTCGACAGCCCCAACACAGAGCAAGTCATCCAGATTCATCACCACGGCGTCGATGGCAATACCTTTCCAAACAGAAAGATCGCCTGTCTCTTTCCAGTAGAGATAAGCAAGTGAGGACTTGGTGCCGGCACCGTCGGCATGCATGATGTTGCAGTAGTCGCTGTCACCTCCAAGAAAATCGGGGATAATTTTGCAGAAAGCTTTCGGATAAAGACCTTTGTCTATTTTCTTGATAGCGTTGTGAACATCTTCTTTCGAGGCGGAAACACCACGCAGGTTGTATTTTAGTTGATCCATCTTTGAGGAGGTTGTTATGTTTCGTTTTGCAAAAATACTAATTTTTTGCAGTTTAGCGAAAAAAATGTATCTTTGTAAACTGTTATCGTTTTTATTGCCGATTGTATGAAATTGAGGTATTGTGTTTTATGTTTTCTCCTAGTCCTTTCGGGGCTTGTTTTTCCTGCCACGGCAATGGCTCAAAAAGATACGGTACCTTTGGCAAAACGGAATGATTTCAAGGTGACATTGCTTTCGCTCGGCAGCGGATCGACGCGGCTCACTTTTGAACATGCCTTCAATTCCTTGAACAGCGCTGAGCTCACACTGGGTATTGTCGGATTGGGATGGGATTGGATGAACGAGAGTCATCCGGGTGGACTGCTGGTCAAGTTGGCCTTCAAGTGGAGGGTGATTCCTTCGAAGGCGTTGGATAATTGGCTGGCGGGATTTTATGTTAAGCCTGAATTTGTGTGGGCGCAGTTCCGTTACGACAACCCGCGAGTCGATGGGGGGGCGGCTTCCAAATGTCCAGAATCGACTCTTCAGATGGCTTTGTTGGCCGAATGTGGCTACCAGATTGTTTGGAATTGGTTTGTATTTGATGTCTATACGGGCCTTGGTCCATCGTTTGGAACGGGTAATTTGAATAATTATTATCACAGTTTCATGCTTTTCCCTGACGACGGGTGGCTGGCTTTCACTGCTGGCTTCCGTGTCGGTGTGGCTTTCTGAAAAACAGGTTGCTGCTATAATGAGTGATTAATATAACATAAAACCATCATAACCCTTTCATGAAGATAAATCCTCGATACAAAGTACATCGTGTGGCCGATGAGGATATTGTACTTATCCAAGGTCGCAATCCGGGTGATATGACAACGGTGATTGCTTTCAATGAGTCGTCACTTTTTCTGTGGAACAGTTTGCAGGGACGCGAATTTATCATCTCCGATGTTGTGGATCTTTTGATGCAGCGATACGATGTGGATTCGGAGACGGCTCAGCGTGATGCCGAATCTTGGATTGTGAAACTACAGGAAAACAATATGTTGGAATAATGGACGTACGGACATTGCTTTTAGGTGGTCATTCTGTGACTGTGTTGGGCTCCGATGCAGTCCGTTTGATGGATAGGTGTGAGGGCTTCGAACGTTTTTTCACATCTAAGGAGCAATCAGAGTGGACGGTGAGCTATGGTAATAGAATCTCTCCATGGTCCGATGGCCTCACGTTGTCCCGCTTTTGTTTTGAAGAGATAAAGAGTAGCTGTGTTTTCAGCAGGAAAGGAGACTGTTACCAGTTTGTGATGTATCCAGAGACGGACGGTATGCCTTTGGTGTGTATGCAGTACCGAACAGGTGACACGACAGTTTATGCTTCAGCGTGCACCGATATGTCCGCTTGGCGTTTTTCCTTGTGGTTCGCCTGTTGTCTGCTGGGAGCTTGCGAAGGCCTGACTTTTGTCCATAGTTCGGTGGCGGTTTATAGAGGAGAGGCGGTGCTCTTTCTCGGTGAGTCAGGAACAGGGAAAAGCACCCATACGCGACTGTGGTTACAGCATATTGCCGGCAGTCGGATTTTGAATGACGACAGTCCGTTGCTCTCAATCGAAACGACAGGTCCGGTGGTGTATGGCAGTCCGTGGAGTGGGAAAACGCCCTGTTTCCATTCCAAACATTTTCCGTTGAAGGCATTGGTGCGGCTCTCCCAAGCTCAAAGGAATGCCATTCGTCGACTCTCTGTTCCGGAGGCTTTTGCAGCAATGCAACCGTCGCTTCCTCCGGCACTGATGCAGGATAACACTTTGCGGTCTGCAGATGGCGGAGTGCATACATTCCTGTCGGATCCACTGATTCATATTATCTCTGAGACTATTTCGCGTGTTCCGGTATTTCATTTGCAGTGTTTGCCCGACGAAGCAGCGGCTCGCTTGTGCTGTTCTGCGGTCTTTGGGACAGACGAACCTGTGTCCTCATCATGCAAAAAAGAGTTGCTTTGAAATCAGAACGTTTGATATTACCCAATAACGAGCGTGGTTTTATCCTTGAGGAATTACACGCACGCCTACAACAAGGTCATACGGTTCATATTGCATTTGGAGGCAGCAGCATGCTGCCAATGATTGATGGTGATAAAGACCGGGTGGTGCTCCGTCCGCTCGACTCGGCGGAACAGTTGCAGTTAAGAGAAATCTATTTGTTTTCGTACCAAGGTCGATGTGTAATACACCGGCTGCTGAGTCGCAAGGGAGACAAACTGGTTTTTCGGGGAGACAATTGCCGTCAGACGGAGACGGTCGACCGGGAATCAGTCTGGGCTCGTTTAGTCGCGGTCGAACATGAAGACGGTCGGGTCGATAATTGTGATTCGGACGACTGGCGTCGTCGCTCCGTACAGGTGGTCCGACATCGCAATATGCTCAATAGCGTGTATGACGGTTTTGGTCGAAAACAGCGCCGTTGGGAACGCTGGTGCTATTTCATCATACTTTTGCTTCTGATGTGGGCCCCTGTCGGTGGTCTTGGTGTGCCGCTTGACAATTTTGTTCTGGGCATTCGCCTGGATCACCTCCTGCACGCCTCTGTCTACATTCCGTGCTGCTTTTTCTTGATGGATTTCCCTGTTGTGGGTTGGAATCATCGGTTCGGTTGTTGGCTGACGGCGACGTTGATTGCACTGACTACCGAGTCGGTGCAATATCTGCTCCCTTATCGGGGTTTTGACATCAACGATTTAGTTGCTAATATTATGGGCGTTACCTTGGGATGGTTGATACTTGCGATACTTAAACGTAATCAAAACAGAATCAGTCTGTAGGCGCTTTGGTAAAAATTATTTCCGTCGAGAACGGGTCTGTTTGCGTTAATTTTCGTAATTTTGCAAAATCTATTTTCAAGAAAATCACCTCTAGCCTCTGAGGAGGCTCTTAAAACGTAATACACTAAACTTTTTTAATATTTAAACTTTATTCTCCCCATGTCCGACACATTAGTCATCACGCCTACATACAACGAGAAAGAGAATATCGAGAAAATCATTCGTAAGGTATTCTCGCTTGACAAGCAGTTTGATATGTTGATTGTTGAAGACAACTCCCCTGACGGTACTGCCGATATTGTGAAACGTTTGATGCAAGAATTTCCTGACAGGCTTTTCATCAAGGAACGCAAAGGGAAACTGGGGCTTGGAACGGCCTATCTGGCAGGTTTTGAATGGGGCTTGGAGCATGGTTATGACTATATGATAGAGATGGATGCAGATTTCTCGCACAATCCTGAGGACCTTCCGCGTCTCTATGAGGCTTGCTCTTCCGGCAAAGGTGATGTGGTGGTCGGCTCTCGTTACGTCGATGGGAAGATCAGTGTGGTGAATTGGCCTATGGGTCGGTTGATGATGTCCTACTATGCTTCTAAGTATGTTCACTGTGTCACGCGGATGAAGGTGTTCGATGCCACAGCCGGTTTCGTGTGTTACAGCCGTAAGGTGTTGGAGAGAATGAAGTTCGACAAAGTGAAGTTTGTAGGCTATGCTTTCCAGATCGAAATGAAGTACACTGCTACCCGTTTGGGCTTTAAAATCTATGAGGTACCGATTATCTTCACCGACCGTGTTTTAGGCACTTCCAAAATGAGCATGAAGATTTTCAAGGAAGCATTCTTCGGTGTCTTCTCGCTTCGGTTCCGTAACTGGAAGAAATACTGATTGGTTACGGCTTAAAAAAGGTTGTGCATTTGCCTGCTTGTTTACTATACTATACTGTCAAACTATTAGCCTTAGATATTATCAGCGTTTTCTAATATAATGTAAGAGTATAATTTTTAATAATATAACTATCCCTATGAATATTCGTAATAGCTTTTCGCATTCGGCACGGATTGTTTTGTTGGCAATCGGCTGTCTCATTGTTTCCTTCTCGTTGTTTGCTCAGAACAAGCGTCTTTCTATCCAGCAGACGATGGACTATCAGTTATATCCTCGTAGCGGGGTGGTAGGAGTCCAGTTTGTCGGAGACGGCAGTCAGGTGGCATATGTCAAAGATGATACTGTCTATATGGGGACCCCCGGTTCTGTCAAGAAAGTGTTGAATCTGGGTGAAGTCAACAGGGCTCTCACTGCTGCAGGGGAACAGACGTTGAACAATCTGTACAGTTTCACGGCAGTCAGCGATAAGGAGATTCGTTTTACTGTCAAGCAGCACTGCTATCAGTACAACATCAAAAAGCGTACGCTCACCAAACTCTACGATGTTGTGGATGGTGAGAATAGGGATATTGAACAGACGAGTTTCCAACAGGCTTACACACGCGACAATAATTTGTATATCAATAGCAATGGCCGTATCTTCTCTATTGAAGATCCCAATCCGGGAATTGTCTACGGTCAACCGGTCCATCGTCATGAGTTCGGAATAGAGAAAGGCACCTTCTGGTCGCCTAAAGGCAGCTTCCTGGCCTTTTACCGTATGGATGAATCGATGGTGACAGACTATCCGTTGGTCAATACCAATACACGTATCGCCTCTTCCAAGCCATTCAAGTACCCTATGGCCGGAATGAAAAGCCATGAGGTGACGGTAGGAATCTATAACACGACGACAGAAAAAGTCACATATCTTCGTACACGCAATAATGCTTCAGTAGAGGAACGGGAGAACTATCTGACAAATCTCTCCTGGAGCCCCGACGAGAAATACCTTTATATCGCTAAGATCAACAGGGGCCAGAACCATTTGTGGATGGAACGTTACAATGTCGAGACCGGCGATTTGGACAAGGTGCTTTTTGAAGAGACCAATCCCTGTTATATAGATCCTCAGGAAGGCATCTATTTCATTCCTCGCCACCCGGAATTATTCCTGTGGTTCAGCGAGCGTGACGGTTACAAGCACCTGTATCTTTACAGCACCACTGGCGAGCTGGTGAAGCAGTTGACTAAGGGCAATTTCGATGTGCAGAGCATCATCGCTATCGATAGCAAGGGCGATAATGTGTATGTCAATTCCAACAAGGAAGACCCGACTGGTTTGTATGCTTACAGAGTGAATATCAATACAGGCGAGATGACGTTGCTGACTCCGGAGCCGGGCACCCACCGGGTACAGGTCAACGCAGCCGGTACCATGCTCATTGACCGTTTCAGTAGCCTGACCGTCCCCTCACGCACATTGGTTAGAAACACAAAGGGCAAGATGATATCCTCCCTTAACGATATCCCCAGTCCTTTGGCTGAATATGCCATGCCGAATATCGAAATGGGCACCATCAAGGCTGCTGACGGTGTGACAGACTTGTACTATCGTCTAATCACTCCTCCCGACATGAAGAAAGGCGACAAATATCCCACCTTGGTTTATGTTTATGGTGGCCCCCACAGCCAGTTGGTTACCAATTCGTGGCTGGCCGGAGGCAATCTCTATTTCCTCTTCTTGGCACAGCAGGGCTATGTGGTCTTCACACTTGACAACCGTGGTACCGACAACCGTGGCTTCGCTTTTGAGAGCTGCACACACCGTCATCTGGGCGAAATCGAGATGGCCGACCAGATGGAGGGTGTCAAGTTCCTGCAGTCGTTGCCCTATGTCGACCAGGAGCGTATGGGCGTCGAAGGGTGGAGTTTTGGTGGCTTCATGACCATCACCATGAAACTGGCTCATCCGGAAATCTTCAAAGTGGCTTGCGCTGGCGGTCCTGTTATCGATTGGAAATGGTATGAGGTGATGTATGGCGAACGCTATATGGACACTCCGGATGAGAACCCGGAGGGTTACAAGAATACATCGCTTATCAATAAGGCTGGCGACCTTGAAGGGCGCCTCCTCGTCATCCATGGTGCTGAGGACAATACTGTGGTGTGGCAGAACTCGATCGAGTTTATCCAGGCTTGCATCAAGAAAGGCAAATTGGTCGACTATTTTATCTATCCCCATCACGAACATAACGTTCTTGGATACGATCGCATCCATCTTTACAAGAAGATGTTTGACTATTACGAGACCTTCCTGAAATAAAGACTATAAAACATAAAACCTTACATTTGAAATGTTTACCGGAATAGTTGAAAAGACCGCCAAGGTTGTCAAGATAGAGAAAGAAAACACCAACTATCATTTTACGCTCACTGTGGATTTCGCAGACGAGCTGGGCATTGATCAGAGCATGGCCCACGACGGATGCTGCCTCACTGTGGTGAAGGTCGACAAGGAGAAGAAGCAGTATGTCGTTACTGCCATGGATGAAACCATGCTCAAGACAAATCTCGGTACCTGGCAGGTGGGTACAGAGGTGAATGTGGAGCGATCCATGCGTATGGACGGCCGCTTTGACGGTCATATCGTGCAAGGCCATGTCGACCAGACGGCCATCTGCACCAAGGTGGTGGATGACCATGGCAGTTGGCGCTTCTATTTCGAGTATGCCTACGATGCCGAGAAAAAGAACATCACCGTTCCTAAGGGTTCCATCTCCATCAACGGCGTCAGTCTCACGGTAGTCGATAGCGAACCGGGCATGTTCTCTGTTGCCATCATCCCCTACACCTTTCAGGTGACCAATTTCCACAACTTCCAGCCGGGAACCGTCGTCAATATCGAGTTCGATGTCTTTGGCAAGTACGTCCAGCGGCTGTTGGAACAGTATATGAATGCTGCCAAGTGAGTTTGGTAGAAAACAAAAAAGATGTCGCCCCGTATGAGGCGACATCTTTTTTTTTTGTTATAGTGATACAGTGACTATTCTTCTAAGTAAGGATATTCATAACGTACTTTAAAGCCCTTGTCGGTGGCCTCTTCCAGCCAGATTCTCATATGCTGGGACTGCAGGTCGTGAAGATTCGGGTTGCCATATTTGTCGAATTTCATGTCGCCATGGACTTCTACAACATAGCCGTGTTTTTCAATAGCAGCAACAGTGTCGGTATACTGGTCAGCGCCCAAGTATGAGTTGATTTTTGAGAGGGCGTTGACTTTGCCGTAGTCACCGATGCGACCTGCGCAGACACAGTCTCTTTCACTCATTCCCGGGATGGTCATTGAGGCGGCCGTGTTTTTGCTCGTAAGGATAGTGATATACAAATTGCCGGAATTAAGTGTGACTCTGAAGTGGGCAGGATAGGCAGCGGTAGTATCGTATCCGAAACCCTCTTTGTATTTCGGGTCGGATTCATTGGTGGCACCGATTTCAATGAAGTCGCCATCTTCAAGAATAACACCCTCGTATTCGATGTCATCATCACCGCAACTGACAAAACTCATGGCGAATACTGTTGCCATAGCAATAGCTAAAAATCTTAATTTCTTCATGATGTTTGATGTTTAATATTTGTCTGCAAAATTACGAAGAATATTTTATATACAAGGAAAAAAAACAACAATAATTGTAAACGTTTGAAAAACAGTCAGGGCACAGGGTCGTATCCAGAACCGCCGAAAGGGTTGCAGCGCAAAATGCGTTTCAAGGCCAGCCAACTTCCTTTAAAAGGTCCATATTTGAGGATGGCCTCTTTTGCATATTGAGAGCAAGTGGGGGTGAATCGGCAGGCTGCGGGTGTGAGGGGTGATATACACTGTTGGTAGAACTTGATCAACAGCAGAAAGAACCAACTGATTCCTTTTTTTATTCCAGTATAGATCTTGTGAAGGATCATTGTGCTGTTTCTTGAGATGATGTCTGTGAGTCCGGTTGCCTCAGTTGGTTGATAAGTAGGGGCAGCAGTTTGTCGAAGCGATTCGATAGCTGTTGGAATGACATGACTTCGTTGTGGATGTAGTTGATTCCAAGGATTAAGGATTTGTCTTGCTGTTCCAGGATATCTATCAGCTGCTGTTTGCGCAGGCGGTAGCATTCGCGCATCAGTCGTTTAGCCCGGTTACGGTCCACAGCGTGATGTAGTTTTTTCTTGGGAGCGACTATCACCGTCTGCAGACGGCAAGGGAGAACCCCCTTCTCCACGAATGTCCAATGGATACTCAGTGGGAACACCATGGTGCGTTGAGGTGAGGCATATAGCATGCCTATGAAACGTTGGCTGCAGAGCCGTTCTTTTTTTCGGAAAGTGTACAGGCGTGTCACGATGGGTTCTTTGTCGTGTCGCCGCCTTTGGCTGCGGCTTCAGCCTCTTTGCGCGCTTTTTCTGCCGCTCGTTCGGCACGGCGGGCTGCGGCTTTGGCTTTCTTCTCCTCCATCAGCTGTTTGTACTTTGTCTTGCTGGCAAATACCGATTTGGTCTTTTTGGCGCCAGTGTTTTTGCTGGTGTGGGAACTCTTGCTGTTCTTTAAACTGCTGGGTTTAACTACGAGGACAGCCTCCTGTTGTTTACCGAGCAGGTGGTTTTCAATGGCCATGGCCATCGAGGGCGAGTTCTTGGTGGGTGCAGCAATGGTAATCTTGATGCCTGCCGCATTGAGGGCGGCATGGGTGGAGGTGCCAAAGGCGGCAACCAGTATGGAGGATTCCTTTACGTCGGGGAAATTGATCAGCAGCGAGCGGACTCCGATGGGTGAGAAAAGGGCTATCATGTCGAAGTCCTCAAGTTTGAACTGCTTCAAGTCGCGCGGGACGCTGCGGTACATAGGGGCTTTGGTGTATTTGAACTTGGCTTTGTCCAGCAGCTTGGTGTATTCGGTCTGTTTCTCGTCCGAGCAGGGGAAGAGGAATTTCTCTTCCCGATGCTTTGACATGACGTCTACCAGATCGGCGAAATACTGGGACCCGTAGAAGATCTTGCGTTTGCGGTATTGGATGTAGTTCTGCAGATACAGGGCTATGGCCTCGGTGGAGCAGAAGTATTTCATGGATTCGGGGATGACCTCTCTCAGCTCTTTGGCCATTCTGAAGAAGTGATCGACGGAATTCTTGCTGTTGAAAATGACAGCGGTGTATTCTGTAATGTGTATTCTGCTTTTACGGAATTCGGTTGCACCGATACCTACAACTTCAAAAAATTTGTAGAAGGTCAGGTCTAATTTGTAATCGCTTATCAGTTTTTTGTAAGGCGATTTATCCAAATCGGCAGGTTCTGGTTGTGAAATCAGAATTTTTTTAATCTTCATGCTCGTTGTTTCAATGGTATAACTACCTATCTTTTATGAAATTAATACCTTTGCAAGTATTAAAATAGGTACTATTTCAAAAATGCAAAGATAATAAAATAAATACAATTTGGAACTTTTTGAATTTGTTAAAATAAGTTGCAGCCCTCGTATAATCCTGACAATAAACAGTATTGCTGCAATCCCAAGTGCAATCTTGAGTGGGATATCGCTTGCATTGGGCGTATAGAAAATGAGGAGCAACAGGGGGGTGACGGTCAGTCCGCCCACAAAATAGAACAGGTAGTTGCTTGAGATGTAAAGCCAGATGGAAGAAGGAGATTCAAACAGGACACCGAATAGTTTGATGATTCCTGTTTTGAGCAGTATAAAAACAACCAATCCGCCTAAAAGAATCAGAAACAGCTGGACTTCATTGAGGTCCATATAGAATGCGTATTGTTTCATGATTCGTACCGCGCAAAGAGTCAGCGTGCCCAGATAGATGCCGGTCATGGGTAGCAAAGACCGTGGACGGATATTGCTTTCCCGAAACACGCGGTCAAGTGCTCGGCTGTCGAATAAGGATCGGAAGATGTCTTTGATCTTGAATTTCTGATTGTTGATATAAAGGCTGATGAAGACAATCAGCAGTATGATGACACCGAACACCCATCCTCCGGGGGTGTTGTCTGTACGTTTGACGGGAGTCACAAGGTCGCTGACATGTTCGTTTGAGGCAAACATGCTTTTGCGTTGCAGGGGCTCCTGAATAGCGAAAGGGGCTTCGGTGGAATCAAACCAACAGGTGAAGAATTTGACGGTGTCGGTTTCTGTCGTGTCGACGGCAACAGTATCTACCGGACGTAAGAGGGTGACGGGTATCTCGCTGGTGCGGACGGGGGTGGTGACCTGTTCGGCTGCAGGCTTCGCTTTGGCTTGCTGCACTGTGGCAACCGGCTGCGGATTTGCAGTGCTGCTTTGGCTGCTGTCGGGTTGTGCCGTTGTCAGGATGGTGTTTGTCTGCTTCATGTATCGCCAGCTTTGTGTTGTCTCAGGATGCTACCGAACAACAATCATTTTCTGAACCACTCGATGGTGCGAATCTTGAAATAATACACTGTAGCAACCACAACGTAACGAAAGGGTGGAATATTGTATGACCTCCTCCTTTTGTGCAAAAAAATCTTTGATGCTTCTGCCCATGTTGTCGTAGATGACGATGTGAGTCGGTTCGGTAAAGCCACTGAACAAGACCCTCTCTGAAGCAGGATTGGGAAAGATGGAGAAATGGGCTTCCGTCTCAGTGTGCGGGATGTCGAGGGTGCTGTCGAAGGGGAAGCTGTAGCTGTATGGAACGCTGTCGGTCCGGTGACTTAGCAGGAGGTCGACAACGAGCGAGTCGCTCTCGTTGTCGGTGCTCACAGGAATGCGGCAGGTGATGGTTCCGCCGGCATTGATGGTGCCCAATGGTACGGTCTCGTGCTGGTTGCTGCTGTATAAGGTTGCGTCAAGAGCTCTACCTCTGCCGTTGTTGACTATTTTCAGTTGCAGAGTGTAGTCGGTCAACGGTGAGACCGCATTCACGACAGAATCGCCCAGAAACAGTTGGCTGGAGGTTATCTCCAGCTGTGCGGCATACAAGTCATAGCAAAGTTGCTGGCTCCATTGGCTGCTGTCGTTGGTCAGTGAGGCGTCTAGGGTGGCAACGCCGTTGCCGCTATAGGTGAGAGGATACAGCCAGAGGTCTATGACGGTATCCTGCTGGGGTGACAATGGTCCGACGGAAAAGGTGAGGGGAGTGGATGCAAAGACGTCATCGAAAAAGAGTGTCATCAACCCTCCTTGAGAGACGCTTTCTCCGACATTCCGGAGTGTCATGGAGAGACGGGCACTGTCACAAAGCGTCAGATGGGAGACAGGCACCCCTTCGGGGTCGAAAAGTCGGCGGTCAGCAATCACAATGCGTGGAGTGGCGCAGGGAGACACGCCCATGATACGTTGTAATGGACGGTGGAACTGGGCGGTGGAAGTGAGGAGCAGGCTGTCCAACAGGGGGCGTGTGCAGCTGATGACCCCTTCGCCGTCGGCATCCAGAGTGCAGACACCGAGAAGGGTGTCGTTTCGGGTGGCGGCCACACGGGCATAGGCGTTGCCGTGCAAAGTGATTTGGTTATCACCGGCAGTGATGTTGTCGACCTGTAGTTGTTGTACTTCGGGTATGCCGATATAAGGCATAAGAGAAGGGTCGCCGAGCAAGCTGTATATCTCCCAGTAGAAAGCGTCAAACGGTGAACCGCTCTGACTGACGGCCCAGTTGCCGGCATGCAGCATTTGTCCGACAGTAAGGGCTTGTTGGTTGTAGGACTCTTGGTGGGAATGGAACAGATGGTCGAAGGCACCGGGGTTGTTTCCGTTGTATTGGGGAAAAAAGGTGAGGGAGTCCTGTTCACCGACGCTCCAATAGTAGTCTTCTTCCCAGAGGGTCTCGTTGGTGGCGCCGATGACAGCCACGGCACCAGCATGGGGTTTCCTCAGTAGGTGCTCACCGAAGCAGTCGATGATTATTTCGTTGGCGCGACAGCAGTTGTTGATGGAGACAAAGAGTTTGTTGTTTTCATCGAGGCTGTCCACGTGGTTGATTCCCAGCATCGGACGAATCCATCCCCAGTAGGTGCAGTGTGAGGTGTAGTTCACCAATCCCACGCCTGACCGCAGTTGCGCGTAGATGTCATCGGCAAGTGAGTCCGATGCAGGATTGTAAAAGCATAGCGTATCGTGGTTTGTGTCGCGCAGGGAGAGGAGTGTCTTCAGATAGTTGACTTGTCCGTTGGTCACCATGGGTGCGGGGTGGGTCAACTCTTTTCCTGCCACGAGCAGGCTGCGGTTGAGATAACTGCTGTCGGGAAGTGTGAATTGTTCGTAGGCAAGGGTCTTGTCTATGATATGCCGCAATTGAGTTGTGTCGCGGATCGATAATCGGCCTACAATGGCGTCGGGCAGGTAGTCTCCAGTAAATTCACCGTAGTAGAGGTCAGTCCGATGAGACTCCAGTCCGCTGATTCGATGTTGTGCGACAAAGGGAGGGATATCGTCGGATTCCCCTACCAGCAAGATGTATAGCGGTGCAGGGTGCAGTGGATTGGCGGTATGGTAACGGCGCTCCAGCTCGGTGCGGATGATGTCCCGGTTGGTGGTTTCGATAATAAAACTCTCAACAAGGTATCCCTCTTGTCGTTTCCAGCTAATCAGGGGCTGCAGATTGTCGTGGAATCGTTGGGGCGACACAATGAGATAGGTGGCGGGACTGTTACTTGTCAAACTGTTTGAAAACGATTTGGAGGCAGGTTGAAAGAAACTATGGGGATTCCAGTCTGACGCTTTGGTTGACAGTGACTTGTTTGGCCGGGTGAATTGTATGCTGACGGTGACTTTCTGACAAATGCCAATCTCCCGTCGGACGGGATTGTAAATAAAGGGAGAAATTGTCAGTTTCGCTGTTTGTGCACCGCGCATCTCGCCTAAAGGTGTCAGCTCCGCCAAAGGCAGCTGGTAATAGCGGTCGGCAGTGTAGCAAGCCCTGTCGGGTGAGGAAGGACGCCATTCGTCTGTCTTCGGCTGGGCGTCGGTTGCGGCAGCCAGATGCCCGTGGGATGGCAGCGCGGTGAAAAACCATTGGGCATCGGAGAGTGTCACGGTCGCCGTGCAGCCGTTGGGGATGGTCACCAGTCGGGTGAATTGAGGCAGCTGTGGTTTGCCGGACTCATGGCTATGGCTGTTGCATGAGGGGGCGACAATTTGCAGGGTTGATTCGTCCAACTGCTGGAAGTGGTAGTCGGTGACAAAGAATTCGAATTCGATTGATTCCGGGTCGGCATAGATGAAGGCAATTCCATTCTCAACACGTTGCTGTCCATTCAGCGGATTGAAAAACGGAGACAGGTACGCGATGAAGCAGAAAAAAACAGGCAGTATATGTTTTATATTGTTGAGCATGAGTTGTTTCGCTGCTTTTGGATGGTGCCTTGCTGTTTTGCAAAGGTACGTTTTTTTTGCAACATAGCGGTGTGACACCAAGGAATAAGGGTTTTTGGAAGACATTTTTCCTGTTTCATTTGGGCAGTCGTCATTATTTTTGTATTTTTGCATTTTGCTATTGGTGAGAAATGTGTACTTATAATATTTAAAACCAATAGGTTGGATTAGTGTGACGCATGAAAGCGTGTTTTGTAAAGAAATAAAATGATGTTATGAGCCAGATAAAATGCAGCATACCCAAAGGCACACGTGACTTTCTCCCTGTCGAGATGGCCCGCCGCAACTATATTTTCGACACGATTCGTGAGGTCTTCAAGACTTTTGCTTTTGAACCTATCGAAACCCCTTCCCTCGAGAACCTCTCCACCCTGATGGGTAAATACGGCGAAGAAGGCGACAAACTGCTTTTCAAGGTGCTCAACTCGGGCGATTTCATGAAAGAGGTTGATTTCAACCAGGATTACCATAAGGTGGCGCCGCTTATCTGTGAGAGAGGTCTGCGTTATGACTTGACAGTTCCTTTTGCACGCTTCGTGGTGCAGCACCGTGATCAGATAACACTTCCTTTCCGTCGTTATCAGCTGCAGCCGGTATGGCGTGCCGACCGTCCGCAGAAAGGACGTTACCGTGAATTCTACCAGTGTGACGCCGATATGATCGGCTCGGAGTCCTTGCTTAACGAACTCGAGCTGGTTCAAATGATTGACCTGGTCTTCCGTCGGTTGGGTATCGAGGTTCTGCTGAAAATCAATAACCGCAAGATTCTTGCCGGAATAGCGGAGTTGATTGGGGCACCGGACAAGTTGGTGGATATTACGGTGGCTATTGACAAGTTGGACAAAATAGGTTTGGACAATGTGCGGACGGAACTTCTTGACAGAGGTCTTACGGATTCGCAAGTAGATGCATTGAATCCGGTGTTCGAACTGCAAGGCGATGCCCCGGCAAAACTGGCCCGTCTGGGTGAGTTGTTCGCCGACATCCCCGTCGGACAGAAAGGAGTGGAAGAGATGTCCACACTGTTCGATTTGATTGCCCAGGTCCATCCCTCATGTGGAGTGGAGCTCGATTTGACACTGGCTCGCGGACTGAATTATTATACGGGAGCCATCTTCGAGGTGAAGGCCTTGAATGTTTCGATTGGTTCTATCTGTGGAGGCGGCCGTTATGACAACCTGACCGGCATCTTCGGCATGCCCAATGTGTCGGGCGTGGGAATCTCGTTCGGAGCCGACCGCATCTACGACGTGCTGACTGAACTGGACAAGTTCCCGTCGGATCTGGGACAGGCGGCCAAAGTGTTTTTTGTCAACTTCGGCGAAAAAGAGCAGCGCTACTGCATCCGTTGTGCTGCACAGCTGCGTCAGGCGGGCATCTCGACACTGATCTATCCTGACGCCGCCAAGACCAAGAAACAGATGGAATTTGCCAATCGCAACCGTATTCCTTTTGTGGCGTTTGTCGGCGAGGAAGAGATAGCGGCCGACAGCGTGACGCTGAAAAACATGACGACGGGCGAACAGGAGAAAGTACCTGTGACTTCATTGGTGGAGAAACTGCAAAATGCATAGACTGAAACTTTTGTTGATATCATTGGTTGCCGTGCTGGCAGCGTTCCCGCTTTGCGCTCAGGTGGAGGAGTCCGACTCACTTGCCATCTATAGAGCTATGCACCAACGGGACGTGGCCCGGTTGGATAGCCTGACCCGCAGTCTGGATTCCAGTCAGGCGTTGCATGCCGATCTGCGGCAACGGCTGCGCGACTTGGCAATGCTCAAAGATTCACTCATCGCTGCCAACGACCTCTATCAGAAGGAACTCCGCGATAAAAATGTGCTGATGGGCAACCAGGTGAAGGCGCTTCAGGAAAAAGAAAAGCTACTGGCGGAGAAGGAGGAACTCTACCGCAAGGCACTCTCCACCTCGGATGTCGACAAGGCAAAGCTGGAGGGCGAACTCAAATCCAAGGAGATGAGTATTGAGGCGAAAAGCCGTGAGATAGCCTACCTGCAGAAGGATATCGACGCCAAGGAGGTGTCACTCAAGTCGCAACGGGAAATCTACGCCCATCTCCTCGACGAGAAAGAGCACTACCGCCAGTTGGTCGACTCGCTCCAGCGTCGGGTCAACGCTGTCGAGATAGAGAACATCCGCAAACAGGAGGAAAACAAATATCTGGCACAAAAAGCCAAGGACGCAGAGGAAAAGGCTTCGGTCACCCTCAATAAAAAGAAGAAAGTGCGTCCCATCCAGGGAATCGCTATGCGTTTCTTCCGCACGCCCGACTGGGACATCCGGCTGACTCCCAAAACCGACGAGCCTGGAAAATATGACAAAGTGATCCGTAACCGCAACGCCGGCGACATCGAGTTCGACTTTGTTACGGGTGCCTCGGTGATGCTGTGGGATTTGACGGACTTCTTCAACGGCAAGCAGGCGACAGATTCGGCGTCATTGCTGTTGCCTCGTTTCGACCAGAAGTTCAACTACGACCTGGGCATTTACGTAGGCTTCGGAGGCAGCAACCTGTTCAAGAATTTCTACATTGGTCCCAGTTTCCGCTTCGTCGATTTCTTCTACCTTACCGTGGGTGTCAACTTTTGCGAGTATGAGATGCTTATCGACGGTTACACCGCCGGTCAGCATATAGACCAGAATCTCACCCTCGACGACATTACTGCCAAGTCATGGCTCGTTAAACCCTTTGTCTCGCTCTCCATCGACCTCGATTTTCTGTCATATATCAAAAAATAAAAAAAGAAAACCGCTGTTTTGATTTGTCACGTAAAAGCAATAATCTTTAACCGTTAAACTATAACCTTTACGAAATAGTTATGCAACAGTTTTTAATCTATAATACGCTTTCCCATCAGAAGGAACTCTTCACTCCTCTGACCCCCGACCATGTGGGGATGTACGTCTGTGGTCCCACGGTATATGGTGATGGTCATTTGGGCCATGCCCGTCCGGCAATCACTTTCGATGTGCTCTTCCGCTATCTGAAGCATCTGGGCTATAAGGTGCGCTATGTACGTAACATCACGGATGTGGGCCATCTGGAGCATGATGCCGACGAAGGCGAGGACAAAATCGCCAAGAAGGCCCGGCTGGAGCAGTTGGAGCCCATGGAGGTGGCACAGTACTACACCAACCGCTACCATGACGCCATGGACCGACTCAATGTGTTGCGCCCCAGTATTGAACCTCATGCCAGCGGTCATATCATCGAACAGATAGAGATTATTCAAAAGATTTTGGATGCAGGATATGCGTATGTCAGCAACGGTAGTGTTTATTTCGATGTGCGCAAATATCATGAGGCCACGCACAAGTATGGTATCTTGAGTGGGCGTGTCATTGACGAGATGCTTTCCACCACCCGTGAACTCGATGGACAGAATGAGAAACATGAAACAGCCGACTTCGCGTTGTGGAAAAAAGCGGCGCCGGAGCATATCATGCGGTGGAACTCTCCTTGGAGTGTCGGTTTCCCGGGTTGGCATACAGAATGCACGGCTATGGGGACCAAGTATTTGGGTGAGACATTTGATATCCATGGTGGCGGCATGGACTTGATGTTTCCGCATCACGAAAGTGAGATAGCACAACAGACGGCCATTACCGGTCATGGCCCGTGCAAGTATTGGATGCACAACAATATGATTACCATCAATGGACAGAAGATGGGCAAGTCGTTGGGCAATTTCATTACGTTGGATGAATTTTTCACGGGCAACCATGAACTGCTGAATCAGGCATACAGCCCCATGACTATCCGCTTTTTTATCCTGCAGGCGCATTATCGCAGCACGGTCGATTTCAGCAACGAGGCATTGGTTGCGGCAGAGAAGGGATACGACCGATTGATGCAGGCCTATAAGACGCTGTGCTCTTTGCAGCCTTCCAAATCCAGCTCGGTCGATGTGAAAGGTTATCGTCAATTGTGCTATGATGCCATGAACGACGATATGAATACGCCAATCGTGATTTCTCATCTTTTCGATGCCGCACGTGTCATCAACACGGTCAACGATCGTAAAGCAACACTGACGCAGAATGATATTGATGAGTTAAAGTCCGTATTCCAGACCTTTGTATTCGATGTTTTGGGACTTCGTGACGAGGCTTCTACAGACAATACGGCCCTTATCGATGGACTGATGCAGATGATTCTGGATGTCCGTGCAGTTGCCAAGAGCAATAAGGATTGGGCAACAAGCGATAAAATCCGCGATAGTCTTGCTGCGCTTGGTGTCGCAGTGAAAGATGGTAAGGATGGCGCAACGTGGGAATTGAAATAATCTCTGCCTGCGTTGCCCGGAATCAGGCTGATTCAGTATTTATAAGCTAACGGGGTTGTCCCGGATTTTTTCTTGAAGAACCGGATAAATGCTGAAGGGGAAGAGAAATGCATGGCTTCGGCAACCTCCGCAACGGATTTGTTTGTCGTTCTGAGCATTTTCTTGGCTCCGAACAGCACGATTTTGTTGATCCACTGCAGTGCTGCCGAGCCGGTCTCCTCACGGACGATAGTGGAAAGGTATTTGGCTGAAATGCCGAGCTTGTCCGCATAGAATTTGACATCATGATGCTCCTTGTAGTTGACCAACACTTCAGAGAAAAACTGTTTGACGAAGGCCGCTTGTTTTGTGTGACTCTGTATGTTTTGTTGAGCGATAGGAGTCGAGTTGATGATCATCAGAGCGATGACGTCGACCAGTTTTGTGAGTAACGGAGTGAAAACATGTTTCTTGTTGTGTGATTGATTCTCCAATATCTTGATGATGGTTCTCAAGTCGTCGGCATCGTCTTCTTCAAGGATACTGCCAAGAGACACCTCCCCGTCACTGGCATGCATGAGATTGTACAGCTGCGGGGTGTCGATGTTGTGCATAAATCTCTCCGCTATACGCGGATTGTTGGAATAGTCTGACAAGGAGAACAGCGACTGGGTTGGAGAATAGACAACGGTCAAGTCGATGTCGTCACTGTAATCAATCAGTGAGACCATCTGGCCTGGCATGGTAGTGATGATGGTGTTACGCTGGACTTTTCGACGGTTCTGATTGACAAAGAACTCAGCTGTCCCTTTGTTGCAGAGGCAGAGCATCCATCCGTAAGGGATATAGGCCGACCCTTTGTCGGCCATTTGTTTAATGTTGTTATTTGTAATTTGTGCAACAGAGGTTTTCTCCTCAAATTGTATGGGCTTTTGCATGGTATTTGGATCTGATGGTGTTTATGTAAAAAAGGCAAAAATGCATATGATTAACAGCATTTCCTTTTTTTTATTTTGTGGATATTTGATTTTAAAACAATTTTTTTTGTCCTTAGTCGTTAAGAAAGTGATTCTAAGTGATGATAAAAACTAATTAACCCTCTTAAACAGTATGCAACTTAAAGAAACACTCAGTGACCTTGTTTTCTCGAAAGGAGAATTGAAACAAAATGTGTATAACGCCACGAAAGAATCGTTCGAGCTATTCCGCCAGACGGCGAAAGAGATGCTTTCGCTGCTGCAAGAGAAAAACAAGCAGGAAAAGAAAGATATCCGTTTTGAATTCACCGATCGTGGCGATTTTGAATTTGAGATTCGTTTTGCAGGTGATTTGTTGATTTTCATGATGCACACCAATGTGTTTGAGTTCTCGCGCAATCATGAGGTGATGAAATCGCCTTATATCCGGGAGAATCCCTCCCGCTCATACTGCGGTGTGATACATATATACAATTTCCTCTCCGACTCGTTTCTCTATCAGCGCGACAACGACTTGGGTTATTTGATTGGCAGGGTGTTTGTTAATGTAGACAAACATTATTTCATCGAGGGTAAGCGCGAATTGGGCATGTTGTACAACAATTTCAACACTTCGGTCATCAGTAGCGAATCGGTGCAAGGCATAGTCGAATCGGCTATCGAATATACCACCAATTTTGATCTTTTGA
>CAMIVE010000021.1 GCA_946401725.1 uncultured Bacteroidales bacterium
GAATGACCTCGTTGTGCGCCACATATTCCGCCGTGGCACCAGAGGGGATGGTGCGATATGTGGAAAATGATGTGGCAGGTGCAGAGACCAATGTTGTCATGGTTTTTGGAGTAATTTTATACGGCGGCTCGCCATAGGAAGGAAATAAACCATAAAAGTTATTATAAAAATTATTAAGAATCAATGTGTAATTACATTCTTCCTGATTAGTGGTAGGATATATTTTTATTATTGCGGAATGCTCATTCAAATATAAATCATTAGACTCGAGGTAAAAAATATTATAGTAGTCATTCCAATTCCCGTACCATCCCCAGTTAATATGGAACAGTCCTGTATTTTCATCGTAACCATCCAGAATAAATGTATGTTTTCCGACATTTGAAGATTCTGCATTGTATATTACAGGAAATCCATTGGTTACTTCTAGTCTTAATATATATTTCCAATCTGCGTCTGAAAAACTCGAACGATATAGAAAAAGCGCATCTTCATATCCCAATTGATGCAATGCGTTTTCAATATTTTCTGGATAAGCACCCGATTGAACACATCCATAAATCATATTAACTGCTTCTCCACACATCTTGAGCAAATAGGCGACAGCATGTTTCTTTTTTTCATAGTCGGGACTGATAGTCAAAAGCCTGTCTGACATATTACACCAGTCGAACTGTTCGGGAAGTCGATTGGAAAGAACAGGATATTTGTGATAATACATCACTTGCCCCATTGCTACAGCAACACATCCCGCCACGCAATGTTGACAGGTGTCACCTGCTGGAACTTGGCTGTTGTAAGCATTGGAATCTATCAAATCGTTAGAGGACTTCTGTCCCCACCAACTCTTTGTTAGTGGATCTTCTCCGGGAATATTTCTATTCGTAATAGTACCTGAAATTAGACTATCCCAAGTGGAAGCATGACTGGAGGTTAGGTTACAATTATTAAAGCAATTCTCAACTTGCAAAATATATTCTGACAGAATCACACGCAACCCTCCAGGAATTTCATCGTTGTCCGTTAAAAGCAAAGGACAACTTCTTGTCTTGTAGCGTGCCAGTACAGGAAGACAACTTTTATTCCCAGAAAGCAGAACGCTGTACCCGTCATCCATCTCAATTTCATATAGCAGGATGTGGCTTGTGTTCGATTTGATGTAAGTATTTCTGACATGGACTACATTGTCAGAATAGTATCTGGAACAAGTTTTTGCAGCCAATCGGGCTTCGTCCATGCTGACTTGTTGGGCTTGCAGCACACTCATGGACAGAACCATAATTATCGGTATGAAAAAATGTCTATTCTTTGTCTCCATATTCAATTGCTGTTAGTTTAAGTATTGGATAAACTCTGCCCCCGTTGTCATTGGTTGGAAACGTCGTTGCATAGAGCACTCCCGTGACATAGGCTTTCCGTTGAAACGTTTCTTCAAGAGTGTCATTCACGTCCCAGTCCTGGCAGTGAATGATTACATACGGATTTCTTGCCAGTTCACCTAGGAGGCTCCCATCAGGGTATTGTCTGTCACCAAGGTACTGGATTGAATTTCCGGGTCCTTCATGTGTGCGGAACAGCCAACCCCATACCTTGACGGTGTCTTCGATATGTCGGTCGATGTTCTCCTCGTCGAGGAAATAGTAATAGAAGTCTGTCACCGAGTTGTAATCCGTCCATGAAAGTTCGAATACGGGTTTGTCGTCGCTGCATTGGAACGACATCATTGTTACGGCAACAAGCATGGACAATGCTATCAATCTTCTTGTTTTCATAGTCTCTATTGTTTTTTTGTTTTCAGTTCGTTGATTTGTTTCTGCAGGTCGATGATGTAGAGCGTCAGCTCCTCCACCTTCTGCAGCAGCAGGGCATTCATCTCGCCCAGGTCCACGCCGCCCTGCCTCACCTCGCTCTCCGACGGGATGTCGGGCAGGTGGCGGTTCTCCTTGACATAGCGCTCCAGCTCCGTCAGGCTCGGCAGCCGGTAACTCTCGTCAAACACGAAGTCGCTCCATCCGCTCAGTGTCACTTTCACTTCATGACTATTTCTTGTAGGTGCGTTGATACTAAATGCTTTTAGCCATTTTAGATACTTTCAGATGATATTCATTGATTTCTGGATCATATCCAACAATTCCTGTTACATATAGCAGTGTATCGTATGGATTACTTGGCATCAAGGAGTCAAGATATTTGTAGGGCAAGAAAAGAGACAAATGAGGATTGGTACACAGTAGAGCCATATTATTGGTATGTTGCACTTCTTTTTTGTTTGTCAGATATTGCCAATCCGGATGATATTCATGTGTTTCGAACAGCCAGCCAAATACTTTCAGGCTGTCACCAATATGAGCCTTGTTTTCTTCAATAAAATACTTGAAATTACAATGCACATCCTCAACGCTGTTGTACCCTGTCCAAGACAAGTCCTTGCATTCCTTCTTTTCGCATCCACAGACAATCAACAGAACGGACACTGCCAACAGGATGCTTGTTTTCATATTTTTTCTTGTATTATTTGTCTCCATATTCAACATCTATTATAACGCACAAACTCATGTAATGTCACATAAAAGAAAAATATTTTTCCAGTGAAAATTTTCGACTACTAAAAAAACGCATGGGAGTCACTTTTATTGCACAGGAGTCACTTCTATTGTTGGTAATGATGTGGCTGGTTTGTAATATGTTGAATATCAATAAAGCGATAGCTTTAACCTTTTGCCTCTCAACTTTAACCTTTGTTTTGTGCATCTGTTTTATAAAAAATTGCTATCTTTGACACTTTGTAAAGCAAATTTTTTTGAAGTCTGATTGTTCTGCAATCTGTTGAGATTTATATAATTGCAGTGATATGAAGGCTGATGGTATTATTTGGTATAACTATGAAATTATCGTTTTTAGGAGCCGCTCAGGAGGTGACGGGAAGCAAACACCTCATCACCACCAAGAAAGGATTGAAGATCTTGCTCGACTGCGGCATGTACCAAGGCAAGGGTTTGGAAACCGATGCCATGAACCGCGATTTGGGATTCGACCCCAAGGAGATAGACTATCTGATCCTTTCGCATGCCCATATCGACCATTCGGGTTTGATTCCCTACATCTACAAACTGGGCTTCAACGGGGTGATTGTCTGCACGCCGGCTACGCGCGACCTCTGCGCCATCATGCTGGCCGACGCGGGCCGCATTCAGGAGTCGGATACGCAGACCTTCAACAAAAAACGCCAGAAAGAGGGTCTGGAACCGGTGGATCCTATCTATACCGAAGCCGACGCACAGGCGTGTATGCAGTGCTTTATCAGTGTCCCTTACCATAAGAAGTTCAATATCGAGGGCGAAGTGACGGTGGAGTTTTTCGATGCGGGACACATCCTCGGCAGTGCCTTGGTGTTTCTTGAAATCCGCGAAGGACGTCGTCTGATCAAACTGGGCTTCACCGGTGATGTGGGTCGCTACGACAAACACATCCTCAAAAATCCGGAACCCTTCCCGCAAGTGGACTACCTGCTGATGGAATCGACCTACGGCGACCGCCTGCATACCACGATCGACAACGCCGAGCAGGAACTTCTCATGGCGGTGCTTGACACCTGCACCAAGAAGAAAGGCAAGCTGATCATACCCTCCTTCGCAATCGGTCGCGCCCAGGAGATTATCTATGCCCTCGACCGGCTCAGAAACAAAGGGCTGCTGCCCGATATCGATGTCTTTGTCGATAGCCCGCTCAGCGTTAACGCCACCAATATCATGCGGCTGCACACGGAGTGCTTCAACGACGACATCATTGACTATATGAAGAACAACTCCGACCCCTTCGGGTTCGACCGGCTGCAGTATGTCCAGTCGGTGGAGGCTTCGAAGGCGCTTAATGTGCGCCACAAGCCCTGCATCATCATCTCCGCCTCGGGCATGATGGAGGCGGGTCGTGTCAAGCATCATCTGGCCAACAATATCGACAACCCCTCCACCACGATACTCTGTGTGGGGTATTGCGAACCCTCCACCCTGGGTGCCAAGATTATGCGCGGCGACAAGACGGTCTCCATCTTTGGACGCCCCTACGAGGTGCGCGCCGACTTGCGCCGTATCGAGTCCCTCTCCGGTCATGGCGACTACGAGGAACTGATCAAGTACATCTCCTGTCAGGAAAAACGCCGTCTGAAGAAAATCTTCCTTGTCCACGGCGAAGCCGAAACACAGGAACATTTCAAGGAAACCCTCAACAAACGCGGCTACAAGCGAGTCGAAGTCGCCACCTTCCGGGAAGAAGTGGAACTATAAGCGGAAGGCCCCTTGCGGTGAAGACGGGATGTAAGATGTGACAATGTGGGGGCTTTATGTTCTTGGTGGCGTTGCCGCCTGTCGCAAAACTTGAAAAATCATCACGCTGATGAAAAGAAAGAGGGCGTCCCGTAGGAACGCCCTCTTTTGTCTATTCTGATTGGAAAGAGCTGTTATTACTTCTCTTTGAAGGTCAATGTGATCTGGTTGGAGCCGAACATCTCGGCATCTTCGCCATCCAAATCTATGGTCATAGTGATGGTTTTGTCGTCCTTGTTGTAGGTGAAGGGCTGCTCGTCGTCAAACACACCGTTTTCGCCATCGAAAGTGTAGGTGCCATCTTCAGTATTGCTCTCGCCGGGCATTGTTTGACCCATTACCGTTGCGCTGGTGTTCACGCTCATGGTGTAATTGGTCTCGTCTTTGAAGTGGAGGGTCATGTCCAAAGAGATGTTGGCCTCCATACCTTCAACGGAGACGGTGTTGGAATAATTTGCTTTCCATGTGGTGCCAACCAGGTCGACATCCTTGTCGCAGCTTGTGAGAAGCATTACAAAGCAAGCTGCCAATGTGAAGAAGATGTTTCTTTTCATTTTACTGTGTTTTAATTTGTTGATTTGGGATTGTAATTCTTTTTCAATTTGCAAAGGTAGAAATAATATGTGATTAAAACAAACGATTTGTTTTTTTAACATTCACGCATGATTCAGGCGTAGGCCAAGAAACGCAGGGCTGAGAACGCCGCCCGCGCCGCTGCCAAGGCTGCGAAAGAGGCCCGTCCGATGAGCGCCAAGAAGCGCCGTCACCTC
Organism: uncultured Bacteroidales bacterium; assembly: GCA_946401725.1. Classification (GTDB taxonomy): domain Bacteria; phylum Bacteroidota; class Bacteroidia; order Bacteroidales; family P3; genus Colimorpha. Next base: position 5,093 of record CAMIVE010000021.1, read on the forward strand.
GAAGACAAAAAGAAATAATTTTCATTCAAAATAAAATCGTATTTTTGCAGCGTTTTTAAATTGGTTGAAAAATGCTAACATTTATTCTTTCAATTGTTTTGCTGCTGCTTGGATATTTCCTTTATTCCAAGTTCATAGAAAAGCTTATCGGTGTCGACCCCAACCGCACGACTCCGGCAGTGGAGCATCCCGACGGCGTGGATTATGTGCCGATGAAACCGTGGCGCATTTTCTTGATCCAGTTCCTCAACATCGCCGGCGTCGGTCCCATCTGCGGTGCCATCATGGGAGCCCAGTTCGGCACGGCGTCGTTCCTGTGGATTGTCTTCGGATGCATCTTCGCTGGTGCGGTGCACGACTTCATCGCCGGTTTTGTTTCTATCCGCATGGACGGCGCGTCGCTGCCTGAAATCCACGGCAAGTACCTCGGCAACGGCATGAAGCAGTTTATGCGCGGCTTCACAGTACTGCTTATGATACTTGTCGGTGCGGTATTTGTAAATACACCTGCTGTGCTGCTCAATCAGAACTTCACTCCCGACTGGAATATCTTCATCTGGGTTGGCATCATCTTCGCCTACTATCTGATAGCCACGCTGCTCCCCATCGACAAGCTCATCGGTCGCATCTATCCCGTGTTCGGTTTGTTGCTGCTGGGCATGGCGGTGGCGATAGTGGTGGCGTTCATAGTCAACAAGGTGCCTATCCCCGAACTGTGGAGCGGCATGGAGAACCGCCATTTCGACAAGGCAGGGAATCCTGACGCAGCAACCAACCCCATATTCCCGATGATGTTCATCTCTATCGCCTGCGGAGCTATCAGCGGATTCCACGCCACACAGAGTCCTCTCATGGCCCGCTGTATGGTGAACGAGAAACAGGCTCGCCCCATCTTCTACGGTGCCATGATCACCGAAGGTGTGGTGGCACTCATCTGGGCGGCAGCCGCTACCTACTTCTTCCATGACAAAATGGATCTCTGCATCGGCAAAAGCGGTAACGATATGGTGGGTGTGATTGCCAACGAATGGTTCCCCAAAGCCATCGCCGTCATCTGCATTCTGGGTGTGATAAGTGCCGCCGTCACCAGCGGCGACACCGCCTTGCGCTCGGCACGACTGATTGTTGCCGATTTCATGCATGTGGACCAGAAGCCCGTACCCAAGCGCCTACTGGTGGCATTGCCCGTCTTCCTGCTTGCTGCCGGACTGCTGGTGTTCTCGCTGGTCGACAAGGAGGGCTTCCAAGTCATCTGGCGCTACTTCTCGTGGGCCAACCAATTCCTCGCCATGGTAACCCTGTGGGCCGTCACCGTATTCCTTGCGCAGCACAAGCCTGGCAAGGGGTGGTATTGGCTGACCCTTGTCCCGGCCCTCTTTATGAGCATGGTTACAGCCAGTTTCCTCCTGGTGGCCGAGAAGGAAGGCTTGGGCAGCCTCCTGTCGCGCCCTGTGGGATACGGCATTGCAGCAGCCATAACCGTGGCTTTTTTCATCATCTTTATGATGTGGAAAAACAAATATGGCAAGAAATCTTCAAAAGAGGTACAATAAAAACAACACAATCGCGTTAACAACGCGAAATCATCATTTGTCTGACAATATAGAAAACAATACAATAATGAAAAAAATCCTTGTTTTAGCGTTGGTAGTGCTGACTGCGGCCAGTGCCTTTGCCGGTGGCGGCAACCCCCGCAAGAATTCCCGTACAGAGATGGGTATCAACGGCAACGCCCTGTATGTGATTGAGTACACCTATAATTTATTTGGCGGAAAGAACGGTGGCCGTCAGCTGGTCTGCATCGACAGCATCACCTTCGACAAACGCGGCAATTTCCAGGACAAAATCCGCCGCACCAACGGTGATTACATCTATTATTCCTATTATTTCGACGTCAACGGCTATGCCCTCGGCTGGAACGAATACAACCGCGCCAACCAGCTCACCGGCCGTACCGCCTACCTCAACGACAAGAACGGCAACCGCATTTCGCGTACGGTCTATATGAATGAGCGCATGTCGAAAAAGGAAACCAGCAAATTCGAGAACAACCGCCTAGTCGAAGAGCAGAGCTATGGCGCCAACGGTGAGATGACCGAACGTCGTGTCTACAAGTACGACAACATGGGTAACAACACCGAGCTCGAATTCTACAACCCCGACGGCGACCTCATGCAGCGCTATCTCTACAAGTATGACAACCGCGGCAACCGCATCGAGTGGCGTTTCTACGATGCCGACGAGTTCCTTGTGGCACTGACAACCTACTATTATGACGACCATGACAATATAGTGGAAGTTTCCTCGTTCAACTACGACGAACACCTCAACTGGAAGCACAGCTACGTCTACGAATACGACGAGGATGACAACTGGGTGCGCCAGACCATCTACCGCAACAACTCCCCCTATCAGGTCATCGAACGTGAGATAGCGTTCCCCGCCGACTGATTTTTTTCGAAATATTTTCTATTGATATAGAGCAAGTTCTGACGAGCTTGCTCTTTTTTTTTGAAATTTTTTTCAAAAATATTTGGTAGTATAAAATTTTGTCGTACTTTTGCAGTGTACTAATCAACTAATACACTAATGCAATAACCGTGCAAGTGATTGAAACAGAAATAAAAAAACAAAAATCAAAAAAAATAAAAAACATGATCGACATTAAAAATTTCTCGTTTGCCTACAGCAAGACTCCGGTGTTTGACAACATCGACTTGCAGTTTGAAAAGGGATCCATCTATGGACTCCTGGGTGAAAATGGGGTAGGGAAGACCACCCTCCTTAAAGTAATCAGCGGCTTGCTGAAACCGACAGCCGGCAGCTGCGAAGTGGAAGGACGCAAGAGTTTCGACCGCGAACCGGAATTTCTTGAATCCATTTTTCTGCTGCCCGACGAGTTGCCGTTGCCCGACAGCGCCACGCCGGAACGCTTCTTCAATGAGATGGCGGTATTCTACCCCAACCAGAATCTTGACATGTTCCACCATTTGGCACAGGAACTGCAGATTGACCCCTCGCGCAAGTTCAAGGAGATGAGCTTCGGTCAGCAGAAAAAGTCCTTGCTAGCTGGCGCCCTGGCGCTTAATACCGACTATCTGCTGCTCGACGAGCCGACCAACGGACTCGACATCCCTTCGAAGGCAGACTTCCGCCGCATCCTCTCCGAGCGTGTCGGAACGGGTCAGACCATCATCATCTCCACCCATCAGGTGAAGGATGTGGAGAACCTGATCGATCCCATCATCATTATCTCGAACAATAGCGTGCTGCTCAACGCCAGCGTGGAGCGCATCACCGAAAAACTCTTTTTCGAGTATGGCGGACAGCAGCGCCCCGATGCCCTCTACAGCGAGATGATGCCGGGTGGCTTCCTCAATGTGCTGGTCAACGACGGCATGGGCGAGAGCCAGATCAATATCGAAGGTCTCTTCAATGCAGTGCTCCGCAACCAGTCAACCGTAAGAACAATGTTTGTATAATAATAAGAAGAAAATTGGAAGTAAACTCGCTTTGCTCGGTCCTTTTCAACTTCCCTTTTAACTTCAAACGATAAACTTAAAAACATAAATAAGATGAAAAATTTCAATTTCAACCGGTTCAAAAAAGTCGTGGCTCGCGACTTCCACAATACATACGCGCTTTTCGGTATGAGTATGCTCATCATTATGCTTCTTCCGCTTCTTTTCTGGTTGTTCGCTGTGGCAGTCCAGGACGATGTGGTGGAGTCTTTCAACCGTCTGAACTTCATTCAGCTGTCTGTTTATATCACCGCCGCCATATCGTCGATGAAGATTTACAACAGTTGCAATCTTGTCGGCAAAGGCAACTATTTTGCGATGTTGCCGGCTTCGTTGTGCGAGAAGTTCACCAGTATGATGCTTTATTGCTTCATCGTCTGCCCGTTGGCAGTGTTTGTCGGCGCTTTTACTGTTGACACGTTATTGACGCTGCTGCCCTTCGGCCCCTATAAGGAATTCCTGTGGCAGCTGCCGGATTGGATGCCGTCGACCAAAGGCATATTTTTCCCTGTCTATGCTTTGAGCTTCACGGGTTTTGTGCTGATTGCCATGAAAGTCTTCGCGACTGCCTCGCTGTTTATGCTGGCCAACACGATATTCAAGAAAAACAAATTCCTCAAGACAATCCTTTGGCTGGTGATTATTTTCTTTGTCGCGTGTCTCATCTTCATTCCGGTTTTGAATCACATCGATTGGGATCAGGAATGGCTTTACAGAATTATCAAATGGTTGAACGTTAAATCGGAAGCGCAACTGATACGGCTCTTCTTCTGGTCGCAGTTCCTCTTCGATGCTGTGCTGACATTTGTCTTCTCGTTCATCACCTACCGTCGACTGAAGAAGATGCAGTATTGAAATTAATCAAATCTGTTAACTTTAAAACCACACATCATGGAACTTTATTCAATTGAAAACCTCAGTGGTAAAGAATATATTGCCCTTGGAGTTGTCAGCGGCAGCACCATCCAGTCGAAAAACATGTTCAGCGACCTCGGTCAGGGTCTGAAAGGCGTTGTGGGAGGCGAACTGAAAGCCTACACCCGCATGATGGAGAAGGCCCGCGAGGTGGCTACCAGCCGTATGGTGGAACAGGCACAGACCATGAATGCCGATGCCGTGATAGGCATCCGCTATGCCACCTCGGCCATCATGGCCCAGGCCGCCGAAGTGCTCGTCTACGGAACCGCAATCAAGTACAAATAATCGTAGGGGCATACCTTTGTGTATGCCCCCATTAAAACTGACAAAAATGGACTTTAAGAAACAAAAACCGATATATCAGCAGATCGCCGACACACTGTGCGAACGTATAGTAGGCGGCGAACTGCCGGCCGAGGAGCGGATGCCGAGTGTGCGCGACGTGGCCATCCAGCTGGGTGTGAATCCCAATACGGTCATGCGCACCTTCGAGTACCTCCAACAGGCTGAGATTATCTACAACAAGCGGGGCGTAGGCTACTTCGTGTCGCCCGATGCCTCCGACCGCATCCTGGCACTGCACCGCAAAGAATTCATCGAAGAGGAACTGCCGGCTTTCCTTCAGAAAATAAAACTGCTCGGTCTGACACTCGACGATATCGCCAAGATGCAATAAAAAACGTACACCTGTAAGATTTCACCCTCCTGAAACGATTAGTATATAAAAATAGGAAGTAAAAAAGATAAACAAAATGCAAACAGACGTCAAGAAAATCATCATCTTTATTGCCGCCTTTCTGTTGGTCTACTGTGCCTCGGCACAGCACCTGGTGAAGGGCTCCCTCGCCGATGCCCAGAACAGCCAACCGCTGATCTATGTCAACTGCGTACTGCTCAAGGCGCAGGACAGCACCTTTGCCTATGGCACCACCAGCGACGACAAGGGAAACTTTGTCTTCAAACAGGTTCCTGAAGGCGACTACCTGCTGCGTGTCAGCTATGTGGGCTACCAGACCTATTGGCAGCCGTTGACAGTGGATGCCAACAAGGAATTGGGACGCATCGAGATAAGCAAAGGCTCCACGGCGCTTACCGCGGTCAAGGTCACCGCGCAGAAACCGCTCTATGCTGTCGACGGCGAGAAACAGCTCTATAATGTCACTGAAGACCCCAGCGTTCAGACGGGTACCATGAGCGACGTGCTGCAGAACGCCCCAGGCGTGGAGGTGGATGCTGAGGGCAATATCACCCTGCGCGGTACACAGAGTGTGGAGATATGGATCAACGACCGTCCGTCGCACATGAACGAGGAGGCGCTGAAACAGTATATCAAGCAGCTGCCTGCCAACGCTATCGACCGTGTCGAGGTCATCACCAACCCCTCGGCACGTTACAACAGCAAGGGTGCTGTCATCAATATCGTCACCAACCAGAAAGTGAAGCGCAATGAACTGCTCTGCGTCGGTGCACGTGCCAACACCAACGGCAATATCTCACCTTGGCTTTCATACGTGTGGGCCAACGACAAAGTGGACTTCAACATCTACCTCAACGGGATGTACGGCAAACAAGAAATGGCATCGGACGGTACCGCCACCCTCTTTGACGCCAACGGCGATACCAGTCGTTTTATGCAATTCGACAACAAAAACAAAATGCCCTTCCAAGGCGGCTATTTTGGAGTCAACACCAACTGGCAGATTGACAGCGCGCGTACGCTCTCGGCTTGGGCGGGATTCTATCCCTACTGGGATCAGAATTCGTTCTACAACAACTATCAGTACATTGAATACAACCCCACACGCATCGACCTGGGTTATATCGACACCACGCTCAACCATGGTTTCAGCCATGGTGCTTATGCCGGTGCCTGGTACGAGCACCGCTACGACACTACGGGTCGCAAGTTGAGTGTCACTTTCAACGGCCACTATTGGGCCAACGGCGGTTACTCAGACGACGCACGCTACTACAATTCACCCTTGCTAACCGACTTCAAGCGTCACTTGGAGGGGTCGATTTACAATGTGTACGGTGAATTGGGTATGAACTATACACACCCCTTCAAAAACGGTTTCGAGTTGGAAACCGGTGCTGAATTGGGATTAGGACGCTACTATGAAAATGAGATATTAGACAGCCTTTTGCCCTCGGGCGACTGGAGCAATATGGCTTATCGCTCAAAAAATGTTCAAGCATTCTTGATAGACCCCGCGATTTACGCCACCATCCAAAAACGTTGGGGCGGTTTCACCACCAAGCTGGGTCTGCGCTTCGAAGATTTATTTGCCAATGCAACGATGGAACACCCTTCGCTTGGCGACCAGGAACGTTTCAACGGGTCGTTCCCTGGCATTGTGCCAAGCATCCATCTCAGTTATCAGACTGAGACTTTCGAGAGCTATAGCCTCAGCTATACACGCCGATTCTCAAAAAGTGAAGATTTGTCCGACTATATGTTGTTCCGTACCTATGACGACTACTCTTTCGTCACCGGCAATCCCAATCTGCTGATGTCGTACAGTCACAACCTCGAGGCCGCTTTCAGCAAGTATATCATGAAGTTCGGCAATGTCGGCATCAACGCCTATTGGCGTGCCAATACCGATGAGCTCGATGCCATGACTGCCGCCACGTACGATCCTGTCCTCGGACCCTATCTGGTCAATTACTCCTATCCTGTCAATATCGGCTCGAGCCACACCGAAGGCATCGAGGCCAATATCACTTACCGCCCGAGCGCTTTCTTTAACGTGCGATTCAACGCCTCACTCTTTAATTACGGATACAATTATAACGATTTTAAAGACAATAAGGTTAGCTATAGTTTCCGTGTCAATCTGTGGGCCAAGCTATGGAACAAACTTGAAGTTTTTGCCAATGCACGCTACAGCAGTCCCCGTTTGGGTCTCTACAGCCTCACAAATGCATCCAAGAGTATCGACTTCGGTTGCAGCAGCGACTTCTTCGAGCGCAAGATGAGTGTCTATCTGAATGTCAGCGACATCTTCGGTTGGTCGGAGTGGGGCAGCAACACCACAGCGCCGCAGTACCAGACCACAGGCAGCAACCGTTTCAACAGCCGTTTTGTCAGCCTCGGTCTCACCTTACGTTTCGGCAAGATGGAGCTGGAGAGTAAAGCTCGACAGGGTGAAGCCCAAGGTCCAGTGAACCTTGGGCGATAGCGAAGCGGAGAAGGCTCCCCTTGCGGGAGCCGGCTTTCGCAGAAAGCCCCCCGAAAAGTCCCCCACTTTTCGGGGGAAAGAAACCAACCAGCAAGAAAAAAACAGCAACCAGCCATCAAAGCGCAGCCGGCAAGGAAGCAGTAGCTGGCAAGAAAAAGCAGCAGTCGACGTAAAAAAACGCAACCGACAATACAGCAACTGCCGTCGACAAAAAAACCAGCAATCGGCGAAAATCCGCTGTCTCGAAAAAGACCCTAGAATAATGTAATTGAGTTTTTGTATAGAGTAACAGCACCCTCCTCAGGAGGGTGCTGTTTTAATAATAAATTAGGGGTTCCTGCGCACGGAGCGTTCCGCCCACCATCAAAAAGCTTAGAAGAACCAGACGGGTAATGATTTTCATGGTATATAATTGTTTACTGAATCGATTGTTTTTCAGCTTGCAAAAATACTCTTTTTTTTCAAATCGGCAAAATCGAGGGGGTGGAACTTTTAAATTATGCCAAATGTTTTTCACTAAAATACTTTCATGATCAGTGGTGAGCGGGACATGTCTGTCGGGTTAGTCCCTTCCACACCCTCCGGCACTTCCATTCCGAGTTTTTTGAAATGGTTTTTCCAATACTTCGGCAGCCTGCCTCTTTTGTTGCGGAAATTCATCGGCTGGCTGGGAAACAGATGGTTGCCGTCGGAATCCAGAAATGCCTCGAAAATAAGTTCCGAACAGTAGAGTGCTCCGTTGTCGGGCAGGAACCGGTCGTCGTAGGGCTGCCCCACGTAACTTTTGGCACGTGCGATAACGGCGGCGGTGTCGAACGGTATGACAAGTCGGTAGACCTCCATATCGCTTTCATAGGGCCTGTTTTCCGAACCGAGCACCTCGCGCTGCACCCCCTTCTCAGGCGTAGCTTCAATAATCCAGACGTTTGCGCTGTCACGCTCCACAAGAGCCACATGCGTGTATCGGCCCGTGCTCTCTTTGATGGCTTTCCCCATTCCGGAACGGCTGTCTCTGAAAAAGAGCAGATCGCCGCTCTGGAGTTTGAAAGCAGGACGGAGGTCGCTGTATTCCTGGGCATCGGCAATGCCTGCAAACAGGAATAGAAAAACAAACAAACCAGCAAGTCGCATGCTGAAAGGAGTTTTTTTGTTTTTTAGCGGCATCTGCGCGAAAGTGGAATATGAATCAGACGACATCCTTAATTGGTACTTCATTCAGAAAACTAACGATTTTTATGGGGGATTATTGTTTGCTTCCCTTTTCCCTTTGCAATATAATTCTTCATTGACGGACAATATTTTCTTACAGTGTTCGTTAAACCAAAACCATTTTAAAGTAACCCTATAGCAACAGAGAAAATGATAACCATCGGTATCACTGGAACCCTCGGAGCCGGCAAAGGCACCATCGTCGACTATCTTGTCAAGAACCGTGGCTTTGTCCACTATTCGGTACGCGCCTTCATCACCGAAGAAATCAAGCGTCGCAATATGCCTGTCAACCGCGACAGCATGACACAAGTGGGCAACGACCTGCGGGCCCAGCACAGCCCCTCGTGGATAGTGGAACAGCTCTACGAGCAGGCGCAGGCCTCGGGTTGCAACTGCATCATCGAGAGTGTCCGCACACCGGGCGAAGTCAAAGCCCTGCGCGGCAAGCCGAATTTCTACCTCTTTGCCGTCGATGCCGACCCGAAGGTGCGTTACGAAAGAGCCGTTCTCCGCGGCAGCGAGACGGATCATATCGACTACGACACCTTCATCGCCAACGAACAGCGTGAGATGTCCAGCGACGATCCCAACAAGCAGAATCTGAAGGTATGCATCGAGCAGGCCGATTTCCGTTTCGACAACGGCGGCACTATCGAAGATCTGGACAAACAGGTGGAGGAGGTCTTACAGCAGATAACCTATCACCGTCCCAGTTGGGATGAATACTTCATGGAGTTGGCCGACACCGCCGCCAAACGGGCTACCTGCGACCGCGGACGCTCCGGCTGTGTCATCGTCAAGGACCGCCAGCTGCTGGTCACCGGCTATGTGGGCTCCCCTGCCGGACTGCCCCATTGCGACGAAGTGGGACACCTATTCCACAAGACCATCAACCCCGACGGTAGCATCAGCAACCACTGCGTGCGCACCGTACATGCCGAGCAGAACGCCATCTGCCAGGCCGCCCGCCGGGGCATCGCACTCGACGGCGCTACCCTCTACTGCCGCATGACCCCCTGCCGCACCTGTGCCATGCTCATCATCAACTGCGGCATCAAGCGCGTGGTGTGCGAATACAAATACCACTGTGGACAGGAGAGCGAGGAGCTCTTCCGCCAGGCGGGCATTCAGCTGGACTTCTTCCATGACGAGGTGGTGCAGTACGCCAACCAGTAATCATTAACCCCCTCCGTTATGATCAAGACCGTCTGCATCGTTTTCCTGACGCTTTTCTCGTTGGTCCTTGCCGCAGGACCGCTGCAGGCCCAGGCGATGCCCGACAGCGCGTTGTTCGAGAAGCACCGCCATGTGGACAACCGCGACACGCTTCCCTATCTTTTGTACCAATCGGTCAAGGCTTCGAAATCCGCCGAGGCGCCTCCGTTGCTGATCTTCCTGCACGGCGCCGGCGAGCGGGGCAACGACAATTACCAGCAGCTGCGTCACTGCGTGGGACGCTTCCTCCATGACACGGTGAGCGGACAATATCCTTTCCTGCTGCTGCTTCCCCAATGTCCTGAAAACAACCGCTGGGTCAACACCGACTGGACACTGCTCTCCCATCGCATGGAACCGGAACCCACCGCTCAGTTGCGTGGTGTGATGGCGGTCGTCGACAGCCTGAAAGCATGCCGTGCCGTTGATCCGGACCGCATCTATATCTGTGGCATCTCGATGGGCGGCTTCGGCGTCTGGGATGCCTTGCAGCGCTATCCGGGTACTTTCGCCGCGGCCATAGCCATCTGCGGGGGCGGCGACCCCGCCTATGCTTCCCGCATCAAGGACACCCCGCTCTACATCTTCCACGGCGACAAGGACAAGTTGGTCAAGCCAGTCCGTAGCCGTCAGATGTATTTGGCGTTGAAGAAAATCAACAGCAAAGAGCTGCACTATATCCATTATGCACGATTGGGCCATTTGTGCTGGAACCAGGCACTCGCTACGCCGGGTATTTTCAAATGGCTCTTCAGCAAGAGAAATCATGGACAACAACACTGAGAAAGAAATAACACCCGTCCCGGAGCAACCGCCGGCACAGGAGCCTCCGGAGCAAAAGAAGCAGCGGAAACGGCTGCCCGCCATTTATTGGGGCTACCTGATGCTGTTGGCGGTGACCCTGACGCTCTTCTCCTTTTATGCGCTGAAAGCGGACGATACCACATTCAGTTTCGAACTCAAGAAGATGGAGCTGCCTTCCTATGCCTTGGCGGCCGCCTCTGGCAGGGAGGCTGTCCCCGACTCGGCTGCTCCGGCAGAGGCAGTAGCGGAGTCGGCTGCAGAGCCTGTCGAACAGGTGTGGGCTGACACGGCGGCGGTTATCAAGGAGAAGCATTACAACTACCCGTTCGCCGACGAGCCCGATGACGACAGCTGCAGTGTACGATTCCTGCTGATCGGCGACTCGATGAACGAGTTCCTCCGTATCCGCCTCAACGACTATTGCATCGCCAACGGCTACAAGATGCATTGTGTCATCTGGTACGGCTCTTCGACCAAACAGTACGGCACCTGCGACACGCTGGCCCACTTCATCAGGAAATTCAAGCCCACCTATGTCCTCCTGACCATCGGCGCCAACGAGTTGTTTATCCGCGATATCATCAAGCACCGTACCCCCTACGTGCAGCATATCATCAACCAGATAGGCAATATCCCATTCGTTTGGGTGGGACCTCCCAACTGGAAGAACGACACGGGAATCAACGAACTCATCCTGTCGCATGTGGGCAGTTCCCGCTATTTCGAATCGAAGAAACTGAGCTTCAAACGCTGCAGCGACGGAGCCCACCCTACCAAGAGCTCTGCCTTCAACTGGATGGACGAGATTGCCTCCTACCTCTCTACCAGCGCCCTTCATCCCGTCGTGATGAACCATCCGGACACCACCTACAACAAGATTCCCCATACCACAATCCTTAAAATGGTCAGATGATGGACTACGTTGAGTTGTTGCGCAATTTGCTGAGCTATCACAAGGAGGCTCCCTTGATGTTCAACAGTCCGGAGTTCCTTTTCCTGGGCATACTGGTGATGTCGGTCTATGCCGCCATCTACCGGAACAAACTGTCCCGTACGCTGTTCCTTCTGGCCTTCAGCCTCTTTTTCTATTATAAGACCAGCGGCTTCTTCGTTCTGCTGCTTGTGGCAACGTTGGTGGTCGTCTATGGGATGACCCGCTGGATGAACCATTGCAAGGGGTGGGGGCGCAAGGTCTGGCTGGCAGGTGTCGTCACGGTGGTGCTGGCTGTCCTCGGCTATTTTAAATATGCCAATTTCCTGGGAGAGAACGTCAGTCTCTTGCTGCATCTCGACTTCCATCGGCTGGACATCTTTCTGCCAGTGGGTATCTCTTTCTATTCGTTCCAGCTGCTGAGCTACGCCATCGATGTCTACCGGCGGGAGTTGGAGGATGAACGCAATTTCTTGGACTATGCGTTCTACATCACCTTCTTCCCTCAGCTGGTGGCGGGTCCTATCGTGAGGGCCAAACACTTCCTGCCGCAACTGAAGAAACCGGTGACGGTCAAGCGCAGCGAGGTGGAGAAGGGTTTCTTCCTCATCATGATAGGACTGGTCAAGAAATCGATTCTGGCCGACTATCTGGCGCAGTACAACGACTTGGTCTTCGGCAACCCCATGGCCTACAGCGGTGCAGAAACCCTGATGGCCATCTACGGCTACGCCATCCAGATTTACTGCGATTTCTCCGGCTATACCGATATGGCCATCGGCATGGGCAAGATGATGGGATTTGATCTGGGAATCAATTTCAACAAACCCTACCAGAGCACTTCGTTGACCGATTTCTGGCGGCGCTGGCATATCAGCCTCTCCTCGTGGCTTCGCGACTACCTGTATATCCCGTTGGGCGGCAACCGCAAAGGCAAGTTCCGTACATACCTCAATCTGATGATCACCATGCTGCTCGGCGGTTTGTGGCATGGCGCCAACTGGAAGTTCATCTTCTGGGGCGGCATGCACGGTCTGGGTCTGGTTGTCGACAAGTTGTGGCGGAAGATCACCCGCGGACGGTTGGAGGGCAATTTTTTTGCGCGCATACTGGGGTGGTTCATCACCCTCCATTTCGTGGTGGCGCTCTGGATATTCTTCCGTGCCGACAGCTTCTCGACGGCATGCCTGATGATCCAGCGGGTCTTCACCGCCTTCGACTGGACCATTGTGCCGGTGTTCTACCAGACACGGAGCCTTTTCGTGTGGCTGCTGGTGGCTGCGGTCCTCATCCACGCCATCCCCTCTTCCCGTTTCTCCAAAGTGGAGCAGGCCTATATCCGCACCCCTTTCCTCGTCAAGGCAGTCGCTTTCATCCTCCTCATCCAATGCATCCTCCAGCTGCACACCAGCGAAGTACAACCATTCATCTACTTCCAGTTCTAAACGGAATACAACTTAGCTTCGGTTTAAAAAGCTGAGATTTAGCGTTTCGGTAGATTTTAGTGTCGAAGACACTTTATCTCAATAACCCCACACTAGCAGTGTGGGGTATGGGGGACAATACGCTTATTTCCCGATGCAGAAGCGGGTGAAGACGGAGGTGAGGATGTCGTCGGGGGCGATTTTGCCGGTGATGGTACCGAGGTGGTAGAGGGCGTCGCGGATGTCGACAACCAGCAGGTCGGGCGAGAGTTCTACCTCCATGCCTTTCCGTACTTCGCCAAGGGCGGCGAGCACTTTTTTCAATGCCTCGTAGTGACGGGCGTTGGTCAGCATCACGTCTGATTGCTGCTTCAGTTGCTCTTGCACGCTCTTCACCATGGTTTGTTTGATCTCTTCGATGCCTTCGCCTCTCTTGGCAGAGATCCTGATGCCTTCGTCGCAATCGGGTGTGCAGAGGTCGCATTTGGTGTGGACCAGAAACATCTCTTTGCCCTTCATGTCGCAATGACTGCTGATATCGTCCATGTCGTATTGGAGAAACGCGTCGGTAGGCGTTTGGGCGTCATGAAGTAGGAAGACAATGGAGGCTTCGTTCACAGCCTTGTAGGTGCGTTCCATCCCCATCTTCTCCAAAGGATCGCTGCTGTCGCGCAGTCCTGCGGTGTCGATGATACGGAACTCGATGCCGTCGACAAAGAAGCGTTCCTCTATGGTGTCGCGGGTCGTGCCGGGCGTGTCGCTGACAATGGCACGATCCTCATGCAGCAGTGCGTTGAGCAACGTCGACTTGCCGGCATTGGGACGTCCCACGATGGCGACGGGGATGCCGTTCTTCAGGGCGTTGCCTGTCTGGAAGGAGTCAATCAGCCGGGCCACCTTGCTCTCCAAGGTGATGACCGTGTTCCGCAAGGCTTCGCGGTTGACGAATTCCACATCCTCGTCGCTGAAGTCCAGCTCCAGTTCGAGGAGCGCCGCCAAATCGATGAATTGCTGCCGCAGCTGCTCCAGCTCCTGTGCGTAGCCGCCACGCATCTGGCTGACGGCCAGACGGTGGGCCATCTGCGAATGGGAGTCTATCAAATCGGCCACCGCCTCGGCCTGCGAAAGGTCGAGCCGATGGTTCAGAAAAGCACGCAAGGTGTACTCGCCCGGCTCGGCCAGGCGGGCTCCCTGCGACACAAAATGCTGCAGCAACTGCTGCTGGATGTACAAGGAACCGTGGCAGGAGATTTCCACGACATCTTCGCCCGTATAGGAACGGGGGGCGACAAAAAGGGTGGCGACCACCTCGTCAAGGAAGTCTCCATCGGCGAACAGGTGCGCAAAGCAGGCACGGCGGTCGGTCAGCCGGACGGCTTTTCCCGAGGGACTTCTCAGGCTGCCTTCCGCCAAGGTTTTGGCGTCGGAGCCCGACAGCCGCAACACGGCGATACCGCCCACGCCGGCGGGGGTGCTGATGGCACAGATGGTGTCGTTGCGGTTCATGGCTGCTCCTCCGTCGGGTTGTTTTCGTCTGCTGTCTCTTTGGTGGACTCTTCTATGAGGGTGGTGTGCTCCTGCTTGTCACGGATGTAGTTGTCGCCGAACAGGTCGACCATCTCTTCGTCAAGGAGTCCCATGTCGTTCTTCATCTTGTACATGTTGGGGTAGTTCATCACGGCGGTGAAGAAGAGGAGCAGCAACAGTGTGATGACGATGCTCTCGTGCAGGATGACCGTGAGGGCGCAGCAGAGCAAGGTGACGGTCAGCAGGATGAAATAGGTGCCGCGCACTAGTCCACGGTAGCGCACCAGCTTGGATTCCACATCGTCCATTTGCCGGATTTTAGGGATCTGGCGGCGCACCGACAGCAGGATGTAGGAGATGCCTACCACTGTCAGGATGGGTGCGGTGACGAAAAAGAGATGGTGGGTGTATTCGTTGGTGACAATCTGGCGTACCCAAACATATTCGGCCAGATAGTATTCCGCGAGGGTCAGCAGTGCGGCGGCAAGGGAGCCGTACAGCCCGATATTCGCCGCACGGCGGATGGAGCGGATGAGAGTCTTATGGTTGTCGTTATCCATGGGATGAGGTTTAAAAGGTTAGAAAGGATCGCTTTGCTTGAAAGGTTGGAAAGGTTTGCTAGCTATCTTTTGTTACTTCTCTTCAAATTTGGGCTTCAGGAAGCGGGCGGTATAGGATTGCTTGCATTTCAGCAGCTCTTCGGGGGTGCCGGCAAAGACCACCTGTCCGCCGCCGTTGCCGCCTTCGGGACCCATGTCGATGATCCAGTCGGCCTGCTTGATGATGTCGGGATGGTGTTCGATAACGATGATGGAATGACCGTTCTCGACCAAGGTGACGAAGGATTTCAGCAGCTTCTGGATATCGTGGAAATGCAGGCCTGTAGAGGGCTCGTCGAAGATGAAGAGGATGGGCTGGCGTTTCTCGCCATGGACGAGGAACGAGGCCAGTTTGATGCGCTGTGCCTCGCCGCCGCTGAGCGAGCTGGAGCTCTGTCCCAGTTTCAGATAGCCCAGTCCGACATCCTGCAACGGCTGCAGCCGGTTGGTTATCTGCTGACAGGCTGACTTGTAAGGCTGTTCGGCCGCATCGACGCTGAAGAAGTCGATAGCCTGGTCCACCGTCATGTCGAGCACATCGCTGATATGCTTCCCATGGTAGAGCACCTCGAGGGTCTCGGACTGGAAACGGGTGCCGTGGCATTCTTCGCACACCAGATGCACATCGGCCATAAACTGCATGCCGATGGTGATGAACCCTTCGCCCTGGCAGGCTTCACAACGTCCGCCTTCCACATTGAAGGAGAAGTAACCGGGCTTGTAGCCGCGGGTCTTGGCCAGCGGCTGCATGGCGTAAAGCTGCCGTATCTCGTCGAAGGCCTTCATATAGGTGGCGGGGTTGCTGCGCGAGGAACGCCCGATGGGGTTCTGGTCGACCAGCTCCACCGCGCTGATGCGGCGCAGGTCACCTTCCACGGCACGGCACTTGCCTACATACTCCTCGTTGCCGTCGAAACGTTTCTGGAGGATGTCGTAGAGCACGTGTTTCACCAGGGTGGTCTTGCCGGAACCGGAAACACCGGTCACCACCGTCATGACATTGAGCGGGAAGGCGACATCGACATGGTGCAGGTTGTTGCAAGTGACCCCTCGGAGGGTGATGCTGTCGCGCCAGGGGTGACGGCTCTCGGGGATCTCTATGCGTCTCTGCCCCAGCAGGTACTGTGCGGTGAAGGAGTTTTCTATTTCGTATTTTGAATGCTGGATGCAGTGGTTGTCGATTCCGTTGCCGTCGTTGGAGAGTTCCATCACCACCTCGCCGCCCAGACGTCCTGCACCGGGTCCGATATCGATGATGTAGTCAGCAGCCCGGATAATCTCTTCGTCGTGCTCCACCACGATGACCGTGTTGCCCAGATCACGCAGGTTTTTCAGCACGTCAATCAGCTGGTCGGTGTCACGGGGATGCAGACCGATGGAAGGTTCGTCGAGGATGTACATGGAACCCACCAGCGAGCTGCCCAGCGAAGTGGCCAGGTTGATGCGCTGCGACTCGCCACCGCTGAGGGTGTTGGAGAGTCGGCTGAGCGTGAGGTAGCCCAGACCTACCTCGAGCAGGTAGCCCACGCGGTTGTGGAGCTCTTTGGTGATGCGTTCGGTCAGCTTGCGCTCATAGTCGGTCAGCTCCATCCGGTTCAGGAAATCGGCCAGGTCGGTCACCGGCATGTCGGCGAGTTCGCTGATCGACTTGCCGCATATCTTCACATACTGTGCGTCGGGGCGCAGGCGGCTGCCTTTGCAGTCGGGGCAGGTAGTCTTGCCACGGTAGCGTGCCAGCATGACACGGTACTGTATCTTGTAGCTCTGCGATTCCACCCACTCGAAGAAACCGTAGATGCCGGGGAATCCGCTGGCACCGTTCCACAGCATGTCGCGCTCCTTGTCGGTCAGGTCGCAGTAGGGGGTATGAATGGGGAAGCCCATCTTGGGCGACAGCCGGATGAGGTGGGTCTTCCATTCCGACATTTTCTCGCCTTTCCAGCAAACTACGGCGTCTTCGTAAATGGACAGCTGTTTGTTGGGTACCACGATATCTTCGTCGATGCCGATGACGCTGCCGTAGCCTTGGCAACGGGGACAGGCGCCATAGGGGTTGTTGAAGCTGAAGAAATTGGGGTTGGGCTTCTCGAAAGTGATGCCGTCGGCCTCGAAACGGTTGGAGAAAACATGCATTTCTGGTGCGGTATCGGCACTGTTGCCGTCGACAGGGGGGAGCACCTGGATGGTGCAGCTGCCGCGTCCTTCGAAAAAGGCCGTCTGTACCGACTCCGCCACGCGTGCCATTTGGTCGTCGTCATCGTGGCGCACCGTGATGCGGTCCACCAGCAGCATCGGGTCATTGTAGTACTCCTTGTCGTTGCATATCGGCAGGAAGTCTTCGATACGCACCACCGTTCCGGCGATGGAGACACGCACAAACCCTTCCTGATGGAGGATTTCGAGTTGCGCCTTAAGCGGCCGTTCGGGGGTGACCTGCAAGGGAGAGTAGAGCATGATCTTCACACCGTCGGCGAGGGTGTAGACGAAGTCCACCACGTCGGAGACGCTGTGCCGCTTCACCTCCACGCCCGAGATAGGGGAGAAGGTGCGTCCGATGCGGGCATAGAGCAGTTTGAGGTATTCGTATATCTCGGTCGAAGTGCCTACCGTAGAGCGGGGATTGGAGGTGTTGACCTTCTGTTCGATGGCGATGGCGGGAGCCACGCCGAGGATGTAGTCGACATCCGGTTTGCTCATACGCCCCATAAACTGACGGGCATAGCTGCTGAGGCTCTCCACATAGCGGCGCTGTCCTTCTGCGTAGAGCGTGTCGAACGCCAGCGACGATTTGCCGCTGCCGCTGAGGCCGGTGATGACCACCAGTTTGTTGCGCGGGATGCGGACATCAATATTCTTGAGGTTGTTGACGCGGGCCCCCTTGATGATGATATAGTTGTCTTCTTCCTTTTTTTTCACGTTAGGGAAAGGGTTATAAAATGAAAAAACGGGAATGCGGCTGTTTTTATTGTTTGTCTGTCGTAATTCTTCGGGCGCCGTCTCCGATGACCACGGGAATCAGCTGGCAGGCAACACCGAATCGTTCTGAATAACGCTCTTGGACTGCAGCAGCAAAGGTATCGTATACCTCGTCGCGCACCAGATTGATGGTGCATCCGCCGAAGCCGCCACCCATGATGCGGCTTCCCGTTACACCGCAGCGACGGGCTTCGTCGACCAGGAAGTCTATCTCGTCGCAGCTCACCTCGTAGTCGCGTCGCAGCCCTTCGTGGGTGAGGTACATCTGCTGTCCCACCGTCTCGTAGTCGTCCCGTTCCAATGCCTCGCACACCGCCATCACGCGGTCGGTCTCGCCCAGCACATAGCGGGCGCGGCGGTAGTCCTCGTCGCTCAGCTGTGGGCGCAGCGTCTCCAGCTGTTGCCAGCTGCAGTCGCGCAAGGTTTCCACCCCCGCCAGCTGGGCCACCCGTTCGCAACTCATGCGGCGGTCGTTGTAAGGCGAACCCACCAGTTCGTGCTTCACGCAGCTGTTGACCAGCACCAGACGGTACCCTTGGGGATGCCACGGGAAATACGCGAATTCGCCACTGCGACAGTCCAGCCGCATCAGCGACCCTTCGCGTCCATGCATGGAGGCGAACTGGTCCATGATACCGCACATGACCCCCACATATTTATGCTCCGTGGCTTGTCCGATGCGTGCCAGCGTCATTCGGTCGAGCCGCCCCTGACCATAGATATCGTTGAGCGCTGTGGCGAAACAGCACTCCAGCGCCGCCGAGGAACTCATCCCCGCACCCAACGGCACATCGCCGCCGTAGACCACATCGAAGCCTTTCACCTCGATGCCGGCGGACAGCAGCTCGCGTACCACGCCATAGATATATCTGAAATGCAGCGGCTTCGGACCGTCGGGGTCGTCGATGGCAAAGGAGGCCTGCAAGTCCAGATCATGAGCGTATGCATGGATCTGGTTGCTTCCGTTGGGGCGCAGCACGGCGACAATGGACTGCTCCACGGCGCCGGGGAAGACGAAGCCGCCGTTGTAGTCCGTGTGTTCACCAATGAGGTTGACCCGTCCGGGAGCAGCGTAGATATAGAATTCTTCGGAAGAATCTGGATTCCCCTTGCAGCCAAAACGCTGCTGGAAGGCATTGATCAGTATAGCTGTTGGTATCATAGCATTCAGATGGATTATAGGTTTACGTTTATTATATCTAGGGTTGTTCCTAAAATTCGTTTAAATTACAATCTTGATTGGAATAATATGCGTAATCAATTCGTCGGATTCGTGTAATTCGTGTTCAAAATAATAATGGAGTTTCCTTTATTTCAGGAAGCTGTATTTGAAAATGGTCGTACTCTTATAAGGCTTTTCAGGGGTGAGGCGACCTGTCGATTGGGGCCAGTCGTGGTTGGGCGAGTCGGGGAACTGCTGTGTTTCCAGACAGATGGCCGTCTGACGGTCGTAGGCCATTCCCCGCTTCCCCTGCACGCCGTCCAGGAAATTGCCTGTGTAGACCTGCACCCCCGGCTCGGTGGTGAATAGTTCCATCGCGATTCCCGTGTCGGGGCAGCTCACTTTCGCTGCACAGCGCGAGAGGTCGCCCTGGGGGTTCAACACCCAGCAGTGGTCGTAGCCCCGGGCTTGGACGATTTGCGGGAAATCGCTGTTCAGACCTTCACCCACCCTGCGCATCGAGCGCAGGTCCATGGGGGTGTCCGCAACCGGATCGAAACGGCCGAAGGGAATCATGGCCTCGTCGACCGGCAGGTAGCTGTCGGCGTCGATCTGGAGGTGGTGGTTGTGAACCGTAGCCAACAGCCGGTCGGTGCCGCCCAGATTGAAATAGCTGTGGTTGGTCATGTTGATGACTGTCGGACGGTCGCTGACGGCGCTGTAATCGATTCGCAGCGACTGGTCGTCGCCAAGGGTGTAGGTCACTTCTGCGCGCACCTCGCCGGGGAATCCGTTGTCGCCGTCGGGACTGGTCAACGCCAGACGGAGGCTGTTGTCTGTGATAGACAACACATCGAAGACTGCATACTGCCAGCCCTCGGGGCCGCCATGCAGGCAGTTGGGACCGTTGTTTTGCGGCAGCTGGTATCTGACACCGTCCACCGTGATACGGCCTCCTGCCAAGCGGTTGGCATAGCGCCCGATGACGGCGCCGAAATCGGAGAGGTGCCGCTCGGGGAAATAATCGTCCAGTCGGTCGAAACCCATCACCACATCGGTCAGCCGCCCCTGGTGGTCGGGGACACGCAGCGATACCAGACGACCTCCGAAATTGGTCAGCACCGCCTCCATGCCGTTGCTGTTACGCAAAGTGAAAGCAGATACAACTTTTCCTTTGTAAGTCTTTTGCTCCATACAGTCTAATTATAGATAATATAGTAATGATTTAAAAATAACGTGTAACGATGATGTGCCGGAGGCACATACTCTCAATAACCCCGCACGCAGTGTGGGGTACAGAGATCAAAAGATATCCGTGCGTCCCGGAGGGACGCGTTCTCAAACAACCATTGTATCATCTTATTTTTTCACTTTCACATAATAACGAGCGAACACGCATTTTATTGCCTTTCAGGGATCCGTGAAAAGGGAAGAAAAAAAACGTTGCAATCCGTGAGGAATGCAACGCAAAATATTGATTGTTTGCGGAGAGAGAGGGATTCGAACCCCCGGACCCGTGAAGGTCAACGGTTTTCAAGACCGCCGCATTCGACCGCTCTGCCATCTCTCCAAAGAGGGTGCAAAAGTACTAAGTTTTTCCCGAACGACAAAATTTTTCTTCTAACGCTTTCATACTTCACTCGTTAAAGTATTATTCAGAAGAAACGGGGTATGGCATACGCCCCATTTCTTTACAGAAAAAAAGAACGAAAAACTGACGGCAATTTTCTGTCTTTTCATGTGCTATTCTTGTTACGTATCCGTCATGCCACATTGGGAATATTTGACAATAAATTTTGGTTAAAATATAATTATCAATTGTTTGCAGTGGCTGCTCTGAGTTTTTTGAAAAAAAATTTTGCCATATCGTAAAATTGGAGTACTTTTGCAACCGCTTTTGAGACAAAAAAACTCAAAAAGTCAGTCTTCCTCAATAGCTCAGTTGGTTAGAGCACCTGACTGTTAATCAGGGGGTCGCAGGTTCAAGTCCTGCTTGGGGAGCAAAACGAGATTCCTCAATAGCTCAGTTGGTTAGAGCACCTGACTGTTAATCAGGGGGTCGCAGGTTCAAGTCCTGCTTGGGGAGCCAAAAACGAAGCTGTTTCACGACAGCTTTTTTTGTATCCTTAAACGTCATGAATCTGTTGCTTGTTCTCGTCATCGCATTCGTAGTGCTGCTGCTCTTCTTCGCAGGGCTGGGCATCAAGATACTGGTGCGCCGCAACGGGGAATTCAAGCGACACTGTTCCGGATACGACCCTTACACAGGCAAACAGAACGGCTGTGCCTGTGCCCATTCCCAAAACAGAAATTGCGAGCAGCGCAAGAAACATCCTTACCAGCCGCTCGATGTCAACGAAGAGTTGCTGAAGGAGACCCGCTAGAAGGTGGGGAGATCCTGCCCGCGGGTCCCTGTTGTGCGGTGTGCGCGCAGCAACAGGACCGATATTGCCATTATCAGGAGCGCCAAAGCAATTGAGATCCACAGCCACAGTTTGGAGCCTTTCGCCAAGGCATCGGCTTCGGCAAAAGGATCCTCTTCACTGAGGTATTTGCCGTCGGCGATAAGCTGCAAGGCATATTCAAGCATCACATCGGTCTCGCCGTCGGCGCCCATGGTCACCTCATTGTAGGTTAGCGGCAACTCATAGTCCGGCAGCAAGCCGCGCCCCCACGGGGTGCGGGCGCACACCGTGGTGTCGAAAACCACCTTCACCATCGGGATGGTAATGGTACGCAAAGTGTTGGGCATACAGACATCGGCGCTTTCAAAGGCCGTCATGTAGTGATAGGCAGAACCTGTCTCGCGGCCCACGCTGACGCCACGCCGGTTGCGCACCAGAACAGCAGGGAAGACGGTGGCACACGAAAGCGAATTGCCATTGGTGAGCACATACACCCTGCCCGTATATTGGTGTTCGTTGTCGGGCATGATGCAGCTGCTTGTTTTGACGGTGTCGAAACTGTAGTAGCCCGGCTTGCCCTCCAGCTGGACAAAGTCGGCGAAGAGACGTTCTTCCTTGATATGGTTTTCGAAGTAGCGCATGGAGGCGATGTTGTCGCGTTTTTTCACGAAGAGGTGACTGCCGCGCTGGCGGTTGAGGGGCTTCTGCGCGAAACAGGCCAGTATGCGGTGCATCACACTGGGATCGCCCCCCGCGTTGCTGCGCACATCGACAATCATGTTGGCGGCTTTGCACTGACCGATCCACCGAACGATGCGATCCAGCTTGGCTTCGCCCATATTGAAAGAGCGGATGGACAGATAAGCCGTGGAGTCGTTGAGCATACGCGTGGTGTAGACACTGTCAGGGTTCTGGGGCATCACATTCAGAAAGCGCCACTTCACCATACGGTCGAAGGGCGACCCTTCAGACGAAACGATGAATGGATATTTCTTGAAAGGGATGTCCAGCTCCTCACCGTCGTCGAAGACGATGTGGCTCGTGCTGTTGGCTGTGGCGTCGTAGTTCACCAGGACGGCTTTGCTGCTGAGATACATCAGTTCCTCTATCAACTTGCTCTGCACATCATGGTCATAGAGATCCACATATGGCTCGAACCGTTTGGCATACGCTTCCGTCGACATGCCGTCGATGCTTTTCACTCCCCTGCCGATGTATTTTTTGTATTGTTTTTCTGCAAACAACACCCGCATAGTGTCGTCCACCCAGGAATAGTAGAATGCCGGAATATAGAAATCCCTCGATGCCGATGGGAACCTGTCGTCCAGCAGCGTCATGTGACTGTCGTGCAACAGGTGGCAGAACCATATCAGCTGCAGCGGTGCCATCTGCGGCACCGGCTTGGTCACCGACTGGCGCAGCGACTCCATAAGGTCGTGAAACTCCGCATCGGTCATCCGCTCGTTCAGCGAAGGGTAGACTTCGAGTATCGCCTGTTCCAGCACCGTGAGGTCCTCGCGCATTTTCTCCACCGAGAGAGGGTCTTCGCGATCCACGACTTCCAGATGAAACATGCTTTTCAAGCCGAAAGGCGCCATCGGGTCGTCGGAAACCGTGTTGGGCAGCGAGATCGAAATATTCACCGAAGGTTTGTGAACCCCCTTGTACGACCATGCCAGCCGTCCCAGCGTATCGCTCGCCGACACCTTTTGACCCTTGGAAAAGCAATAGTTTCCACGGAGTCCCGACACCCCTACCTTACGGCCGTCGGCAATCTTTACGACAAGATTTCCCGACACATACTGCTTATCGACATCGTCAGGAAGATCCAACCCACGCAGGTTTTCGTCCCACGTTTTTTTGTCATCGTAATAATAGCTTACGGCATACCCTATACGTGAAATGTAGCACAAACTCACCTCGACGACAATGCCGTCGACGGGGCACAGCACCGCGTCGCCCGCTTCACCACCGACAAACAAGTTACAGCAATTGTATTCTTTCCCGATATGGGAACCGGGTTGACAGACAATGTTCTCTCCGGCTTTGTGGCCCGCCATGGGCCATTTCCAAATTTGTGCATATGCACCCAACGGTGCCAGCAGCAAGGCTGCCAGCAGCATTTTCCCAATAATGTTTTTCATTTTGTTTGTTATTTTTCAGGTGCAAAAATACAACTTTTTGGGAAAATATCGCGATTTCTGTCACGTTTTAACATTTTCAAAAATAAGCAGATAGCGGCACCTGCAAGGCCGCTTGTGACTGTTTTGCCAGTCTGTGTGGCGCCCCGCGAACCCCAGCTCACACCCCTGAAAGGGTGATGAACACCGCTTTAATACGAATTAATATAGCGAATAGCTCCAATGAATCAAAGTTAATGCAGCGAGTCAGCACCGCTGAAATTAATCAAATCAAGCGAAAAACACATTCACGCATTCTCAAAGCGCATCCAACATTGGCCCCACAGGGTCGCCGACCTCAGTTCACACACCTACACATTATAATATTGTAATCCATCGGTAATCTTTTGGCATGTCAGCTTGGGACCCTTTCACTAAAACATGGATATAGGTACAACATCTATCCTATAGCCATTCTTTTCTATTGTACGTTGCTCAGCATTAGTAACTATCAAAAGGTTGTCACAATTCAGTTCTCCTGCGCATTCAAGCAAAGCATCCACTTCTCGTTTTTCTGTTTTTGGACTTCCTAAATCATAGCATACTTGCACCAAACGTGTAATATGCGTCCCATTACGTAAAACAAAATCCACTTCCTTGTCATTTCGTGAACGATAATAGAATATTGTTTTGTCCGTGTTGTATCCTCTGCGTATTAACTCAACGAACACTTGATTTTCCAGCAACCGCCCAAGATTGTCACTCAAAGAAAATGCCTTTGCTTCAACAAATCCGTTGTCCACCACATACACTTTCCGGGGAGCTTTTTTCATTAACTGTAATTTGTTGTTGTAACGAGGCAAATAGTAAAAGAGGTATGGCTCATGGAGATAATCCAGATATTTCTTGGTTGTATTCACACTTGAGAACCCCAACTCTTCTGTAAGTTCATTAGCACTAAGAGGATTGCAGAAGTTTGAGACAAGATACAACGCAAGGTCGTTCAAGTCTGTAATGTTACGTACATTATGACGCTTGGCCACATCTTTCCAGACGATAGAGTCAAATAATATATCAAGATAGCTGCGAGTCAACTGGCGGGAAGCCACGACCTCGGGATAACCGCCATTACGCAAATAATCATCTATTAAAACAGATGCGTCGGTCTTATTCTCCTCCCTTAGACCATGTAGTTCAAGTTTGTTCCAATCAAAAAACTCCTCAAGGCTGAATGGCAACATTTCCACTTGAAAATATTTCCCAGTCAGAACTGTAACCATCTCGCTTGAAAGCATTTTTGCGTTGCTGCCGGTGATGACCATGTTTTTGCCCATTCTGTAGAGTTCGCTTACCCATAAATCCCAATCTGGTAGATTCTGTACCTCATCGAGCAGCAGGTATTCGTAGCCGGGATAGACATCATCAAGTGTGCGCATAACAAGATTGGCATCCCAGTTATCAAGCAACTGTTGACTGTCGAAATTGAGATAGGCGAAGTTTTTATTTCGTAGCATCAATAGAGCCTGTGTGGATTTGCCCACTCGCCGGGGGCCGGTAATCAACTTGATGAGATGGTTCCGTAACAGAATCTCTGTATCTTGTGAGTTTCGACGTGTCAGATATGGACGAGCTGTCAGCTCGTCCCGTTCCTTCTTTTGATTTAGAATAACCGTTCTCATTTTTTATATGTTTTCGAGTGCAAAAATACAACTTTTTTTCAATCGGCAATACTTATTGCATAAAATATTATCTATTTTATGCAGTAGAACGTATTTTTTGCATAAAAATGCAGTGAGTCACGTAAGCACGGCAACATGCAGAGAGCTGGAGGATCCGCATTCACGCATTCTCAAAGCGCATTCCCACATTCTGCCTGGCTCCACAGGAGACATGGCCTGCGACCAACGTGGAGCAAACGCATTCTTAAAGCGCATTTACACATTCACACGTTAACGCATTCATTTTAACGCATTCTTAAAGGTATTCCATTCTTTATGCCTTCTTCATGGTTACTTTGATCCTTCTTCGTGGGCTATTTATTGGGGGTCATCTCTTCTACCGCTTCGTGGTTGGCAGAAGAGAACCGGAAATGCTATCCTTAGTACAGAAAACCGAAAGCCCAAAGGGGTATCTTATGAGTTGTGGCGCTGTCTATATCGTCTGCGGCAACGTATGCATTTTCTTCGTCGGCAATTTGTTTGAAACCCTTGTCTTTCCCTCCAACCTCAATAATGACATTGTTGTCGATGCGGAAGTCACCGCTTTTCAATCCACCATATTCCACTTTGTGACCTGCCGACACAAGTTGGTTGCAGAAGAAAGTCTCCCTGAC
>CAMIVE010000022.1 GCA_946401725.1 uncultured Bacteroidales bacterium
CACGACTTTGTGCATGACAGCGAGGCGGAAAAAGCCTTGATGTTCCGCCTGGCGCGAAACAAGTGCTGCGATATGCGCTACTTGGACGACTGGGCAAGAAGTCAACAGGCCGACACGCTCGATTACTGGAACGACATTGTGGCCATCGTTGCGCCCCGTGGCTATCAGGACACCGTCTATCAGAACCGCCTGCTGGCGATGAACAGAGCCAATAATGCAGCATGGCAAATGCAGCACGGCAGCAACAACCAAGATTCGGTGCGGGATGCCATGCGTATGGTTAATTCTGCCAATCTGAGTGAGTTGAAGCAGCTGATTGCCGAACGGGGTTTCCCAACATGCAGCAAGGTAGGCTACTATTGCGTCAAATATGCCTCAGCGATAGCTTTGTACCAGCCACCGGAGTTTCTCCATTGGTATCTGGATCAGGCCAAAGCCGCCGCCGACAGCAGCGACTATGACCCTGAATGGCTCGGTTATCTAATCGAACGCGACAGGCTGGAGAGCATCTATGACACTGTGTTCTACTCACGCATCGAGGCGATGTTCCAGGCCGACCAGGAGGCACGTCATCTGCTTAAAAGCGACATGGACCAAGCCTCGGCGTGGCGCATCATCCATGAGGTCGATTCAGCCAATCTTATTGCACTTGAACAACTTATTGCCGAACGAGGATTCCCGACGCTGTCCAAATTGGGGTACAAATGCTGCGACCATGCGGCACTGATAGCGCAGCACTCGCCGCCCGAGTACCTGCATTGGTTTCTGGAGCAGGCGCAGGCTGCCGCCGACAGCGGTGACTTCATTCCCTCGTGGATTGCCTATATGACCGACCGTGACCTTGACCACCAAGGCAAACCTCAACTCTACGGAACCCAGGGGCTTACCCGTGACGGTCTGACCGGAATGCATCTTATCGACGATGTCGAGCACCTGAACGAACGTCGACGACGTATGGATATGGGACCCATTGAGGATTATCTTCCACACATGGATATGCCCGACTTCTATTTTCACCCTTCGCTCGTCGACTACAGACAATACAGCCTCAACCTACACATCGAGGGCGACACGCTGCGGGTGTCGGGTTTTTATCTCATCCCCTACGAAACCTATACGGGACAACCCATCAAGGTCGATACCGCCTATTCCTTGCCACTTGCCGACTACCGCACCGCCGATGGTGCCATCGTGCTGCGACGCGAGGGTAACTGGTACCCACATCGGAATGGCGAGTTGCTGACGGCACAGGTACATATCAAGGCAGACGACTATTACATCCTTGGCGGCACAGAATGGGTCCCCTCATTCGACATACACCTCGTCCTCTTGCCGAAGGATAAATACACTTGCAAGGTGATTGATTCGCCCATTCGTCCCTTCCATTTCTATCGCCTTGCAAGCGACACGACACAGTATCCCGAGGCTTATTACCGCGAGTTCGTGGATTCTTACAATTTCTACTGCTCCTTCTTCGGCGATTCCTTGTCTTCAAAGCCGATGAACATCGTGGAGATTGGCGACCCGCAGTTTGTGATGTGCCAGTCGCTGCGCGATATGATTATCTTTGGACACTATTTCTATGATGTCTATACGATGATACCCGACTTTTCGTGGATTCCTCACGAGGTGGCACACCAGTGGTGGGGCAACGGCATCTTCTTCGAGTACCGCGACTACGCCCTGGGCGAAAGCCTGAACGAGTATATCAAACTGCAATTCCTCAAAAGCCGCGGACGTGGCTACGAGGAGCAAATTGCCTACTATAAGGCGATGATGGAGCGTGCCGAAAAAAAATTGCCAATCGTCGACATCCGCAGCGTGGAGTCGCAGGACGAGTCCATTGCCATCTATCATGCCGCCCCCTACCGCCTGACTTTAGAGGATGCGTCGACCGTCAACGCCACCCTGCAACAACTCTATCGCAATCACAAACACACCGTAGTGAGCCGCGAGACATTCCTCCAGGAATGTAAGATACTGCAGAAGTGGCTGCAGTCAGAATAATTATAATCAAAGGCCGAGACCATTTTTGCAAACAATACTTGCCGGTATCGGAAAGAATGTATCTTTGCAACGTGTTTTTAATAAAAACTTGCCGATAAGATGGCGTATTTGTCTGTTACGACCTTCTGAGGGCCTACCCTCAGTACACCTGGGGCGAAAGCCGGTTGAAGAATTAATCAGCCCAAAAGACTTTTAATGCCCTCGAGGACGAGGGCGTACCGACGAAAACCGCCGCAAGCTTTCGAGGCTTCGCGGCGGTTTTTGAGTGGACGGTTTTATGGTAAAAACAGTAATAAAAACAATAGTTGTTTCTATTACTTCAGATTCTTGAGAATCTGCAGAGTGAGGTCCCAGAACATCTGGACTGTCTTGATTTCGATACGCTCGTCGGGGCTGTGGACTCCTCGCAGGGTGGGGCCGTAGCTGATCATGTCCATCTTGGGATATTTCTCACCGATGAGGCCACACTCCAGTCCGGCATGGATGGCACGCACCACAGGGTCGTGACCGAACATCTTTTGGTAGGTCTCCACACCCACTTTCAGCACGCGGCTGGCGGGGTTGGGTGTCCAACCGGGATAGCCGTCGCCATGGGTGACATGGGCGCCAATCATGCGGAAGGTTGCCTCGATCTTCTGGGCAGCGGCAAATTTGGCACTCTCCACGCTGCTGCGCTGGCTGGTGGCGATATGAATCTGTTTGTCGTCCATCTTCACCGATGCCAGATTGGTGGATGTCTCAACAAAATTAGGTATTTCGCGACTCATGGCCAACACGCCATGGGCGCAGGCATAAAGGCAGTTGAGCAGTTTGTACTGCGTATCGCGGTCGATGAGCAGCTGTGGCATGTCGATAGGCTGTAGCTCCACTTTGAGATCGGGCTCCGTGCTGCGGAACTCAAACTTCAGGTGTTCGCCAAACTCCGCCACCATCTGTTGGAAGGGAGCATCGAAATCCTGCGCCACCACGATATCGGCCCATGCCTCACGGGCGATGGCGTTGCGCAAATTGCCACCGTCGATACGGGCCAGACCGATTTTGCATTTCTCGGTGGCATTCCACAGGATGCGCGTCAGCATCTTGTTGGCATTGCCCAGTCCTTTGTTGATGTCATCGCCACTGTGTCCGCCTTTCAAGCCACTGACCTTGACACGGTAGGCCACTTCACCTGCGGGACAGTAGCGGGTGGTGTAGTCGAGGGCCACGGTGGTGTCGATGCCACCGGCACATCCGATGCAGAATTCCCCTTCGTCCTCGTCGTCGAAATTGAGCAGTATCTCGCTGCGGAGCCATTCGGTGGAGAGACCGCCGGCGCCGGTGAGTCCTGTTTCCTCGTCGACCGTGAAGAGCGCTTCAAGCGGACCGTGTTCGATGGTGTCGTCATCAAGAATGGCCAGTATGGCGGCAACGCCGATGCCGTCGTCGGCGCCAAGGGTAGTACCGTCGGCCGTAAGCCAGTCGCCGTCTAAAACAGGCTGGATGCCGTCTTTCAGGAAGTCAAACACTTTGTCGCCGTTCTTCTCGCACACCATATCCATGTGGGCCTGCAGACAGACGCCCTGGGAGTTTTCATAGCCTTTCGTGGCGGGTTTGCGAATCAGCACATTGCCCAGTTCGTCGTGGAGGGTCTCCAGACCGTGCTCTTTGCCGAACTGCTGCAGATATGCAGAGATTTTCTCTTCATGCTTCGAGGGACGCGGGATTTGCATAATCTCGCCGAAATAACGCCATACAGAGGCAGGTTTTAAATTTGATAACATAGTATTTGTGGTTGATTATTTACAAAAGTTTATTAGTTCAAGGAGACTGAAGGTAAAAAAGGCACTCTTATTTATTTATAATCCATCAATGGTCTATGAAAAATTCCGAAAAAAACACATATTGAAACACAAATATACCCTATAAGAGAGAATAAAAACTTCATTTTTTCAATTATTTAATTAACAACTGTACATTTCGTACACACTCTCCATTTCTCACTGACAAAAAATATACACCCGAAGGAAAGATAGATGCATCAAGATAATAGAAAGCATTATCTATATTTACATCATGAAGACAAGGTTGCCCTTTGGCATTGTATAGTGTAATCTCATAATTGCCGCTGTTGCCCAATTCAACAGTCACCCATCCACTTGCCGGATTTGGGTAACAATGCAATGAATCATGGTTTGCAGCCTGTTTCATTGATTGAAGTCTCTGTTCCATTTCACCAGAATTCATCCTGTCCTCGTTGATACGGAACGTGTGCAGTAAGGTACGACCGAAATTATTCTTGAAGCGTACAGTGCAGTCATACGTCATCAAAGGGTCGTAATCATATTCACTGCACCATATTCGAGCAGGGATATCTCGTACTAATCCCGCAGTCTGATATTTCACATTACCATCAATATCTTTAACTGTCAATGAGTATGAATTAGCATTCTTCACATCGACATATAGTCCATCGCTTTCTTCTTCCACTGTAGTGGGCCATGATGTGACAATAATTGGCATGTGATTGATCAGATCGTCTTCCACAACGATTGACACATCACTACCCCTCGAAGCCGTAAAACCTGGGCGCAAAACAATCTCCCTTCCTGCGATCAATTGAAGTTGTGCGCCACTGTCCACTACTAATACGGCATCATTGGCTGGAATTGACATATCCTGTAAGGAAATCTCATAGTCTGTTTTCACCAGTCTCTCATAAAAAGTCTTATTCACAAGCGTATCACTATAGGTGGGAGATATGCCAACAAAGGCGACTTTTCGTCTGTCATAATTATGCCCATCAAAAACAATATCATACAGATGAACATATACATTTTGTTGTCTATCGCCCCAACCTAGATTTAGATGAAACATATCAACATCCTCCTCCTGATAACCATCCACCACAAAATAGTGTCCATTTAAAGACCAAGGTTTGTAGCCACAAACTATTACCGGACGCTCGTTGTCGATTTCAGAGCGAATGAGTTCTATCCAAGAATATCCATAATTCCAATCCCTTCTATATGCACTTGTTACTGACTTATAACCAAATTCGCTCCAAGCACTACAAAACTCACCTTCCAAAGTAAATGTACCTTTGCATGTGTAAAATGAATTCGCCACATTTCCCAAATCCTTTAAAAGAAATGCAATTTCATCAGCCTCTTGCCAATTCGTTGTATAATATATCCGTCCTGGCATCAAATTCCAATTATAGCCGTTTCGGTATGGGATTGGAGACTCCTTGGGCCATTGCCAATACCACATCACTTCTCCCATAGCCACAGGACCACAACCAGCCGGTGGCAAATCGCATTCACAGTCTTCTATCTGACCCAAAAAAGGATTTCCTGTAGGGACATACTTATTATAGGCAATTCCCAAACATTCTTCGGAATTATTCACTTTTCTTTGCCGCCACCTTATTGCACCTCTTTTTTCATTATTGTCCAACAGATTCACACCCGGATTGTAGGAATTCCTATTGAGGACACTGCTTGAAAGGAGTCTGTCCCACTCCTCATTTCGATTGTTTGAACCGCGGATGTTTGCCCTTGCACAATCAATCTGCATGATAAAATCTTCAACAATCATTTTAAGGGCATCGGGAAAATCTCCCGTCGTATCAAACGTTTCTCCGATACCATAGGCCAATATGGGTACTGTACTGTAATCGCCAGACACCATCACCCAATCCTGAGATTGAAGATTGAAAACAAATATCTTGGGTTCCTCAAGCGTGCCATATAGCACATAGTTGTCCACAACATGGTTTTGTAGCCCCAATTCTCCTGCATAGTTTACTGCACAAGCTTGGGCATCAGAAAAGGAAACTATCTGACAACAAATCGATTTATTCAACATCAATAGAACAATAAAGTTCAATAATTTATGCATTTTTCACAAATTAAAGAAAACATTCATGATTATTTAAAAAATTGTATCGAAACCAAGCTGTGTCGGCCCATTCAATCCATTTATGTTTTTTACCTTCTAAAGAATCCTCTACAATATGAATATGAGAACTTACTATTCTTTCATATTTTATCGGAATATGGATAAAATCACAAAATGGACTATCACAAACTATCATACCGTTATCATAAGTCTGATTTCCATCATTCCAATCCTCTCGTGAAATAGACAAATACACAACATCATTCGGATACATCATTTTTGGATAGATATACCATATATAGTAGTTATCCCCCAGTGGGTAAGGCGGTGGCAACCATTCAAGCACCAGATAATAAGGCGTTCCTAAAGAGGGATTTCTTGTTACCCATGCATTATCGTAAAAAATCACATCGTCTTCTTTAAATTTACAGATTGTCAAAATAGGATAGTACTCACTACCATCACAATCATCATCGAAGAACAGGAAACAACCCTGAAACATCAAAGCCGACAAAGCAAGGACTGATATTCTGACAAGATTCTTCATGTATGCTGTAAGTTTAATAGAGTTGGCACTTTCAATTCCGTATATATATATACATATACTACTAAATACTAAACACTTAAATAATCCAATCAAAAGCATGTATTTTGCAAAATTAATAAAAAATAATGAACTTACAAAATAATAACGCCCAATTGGTGTTATTATTAATGTTACGCAACAATCTTATCAACATAATACCATGATTGGACTCTTAGGAAGCGGCAGCTGGGCTACCGCAATCGTAAAAATACTGCTTGAAAAAAAGGACCGTCGCATCAACTGGTGGGTACGCGAAGAGGAAGCCATCCCCGTGCTTCGTGAAGAGAAACACAACCCGCTCTACCTGAGCGAAGCCTATCTCGACACCGACCGTGTCAACATCAGCAGCGACATACAGGAGGTCATCAAGAAAAGCGACGACATCTATCTCGTGGTTCCTTCCGCTTTCGTACACCGTGCGCTGAAGGATGTCCCCCGGGATTTGCTGCAGAAGAAACGCTTTATTTCTGCCGTAAAAGGCATCGTGCCCGAATACACCACCATCATCACAGAGTATCTGCACGATCAGATGGATATCGAATATGAACAGCTGTGTATCATCAGCGGTCCCTCCCACGCCGAAGAGGCTGCACGCCAGAAGTTGACCTACCTCACCGTGGCCTCCACCAACAAGGAGTTCGCCGAGCAGGTGCGCCGTCAAATCAACTGCCACTATATCAAGACCACCTACAGCACCGACATGGTAGGCATCGAATGTGCTGCCGTGCTGAAAAACATCTACGCCATCGCTGCGGGACTGTGTCGCGGACTGGGTTACGGCGACAACATCATCGCCGTGCTTATCTCCAACGCCCTCCAGGAGATGACCGACTTCATGCAGCAGATATCCCCCATGATCGGCTACGGAGACTTCAACGCCGACGGCCGTCTGCGCCAATTCGAAAGCTTCGCCTACCTCGGCGACCTGCTGGTGACCAGCTACTCGCAGTTCAGCCGCAACCGCACCTTCGGCAATATGCTGGGTTACGGCTACAGCATCAAGGCAGCCCAGTTGGAAATGAAGATGGTGGCGGAAGGCTACTATGCCGCCAAAGGGGTCAAAGAAATCATCAAAGGCATCAATCACCATATGCCCATCGTCGAGGCCGTCTACTCCATCCTCTACGAAAAGAAATCACCCGAAAAAGTGATGAAAAAGGTGCTCGAGAACCTGCACTAATTTGAATTTTGAATCTCGGATTTCATTTTTCGGATTTCAAATTCAAAAATACCATTCTGATACAAAGCAAATTAACCTAATCGTTCAAAAATATTTCCCAGAACAGACGCTCAATTACATTTTTTATAGTACTTTTGCAAAACATTATTAACCCTAAAAACTGAAAAAAAATGGCTTACAAAATTACTGACACTTGTGTTGCTTGTGGCACCTGCGCTGGCGAATGCCCCGTTGGAGCTATCTCCGAAGGCGACATCTACAAGATTGACGAGAACGCTTGCGTTAGCTGTGGTACCTGCGCAGACGCTTGCCCCACCGGCGCCATCGTCGAAGGTTAATCGTCATCAGTACAGGCGACATGCCTGAATAGTTTTAAGGGGATGTTTCGCCTGAGCGAAACATCCCCTTGCATTTGCGACACCAACCTTAACTTCAACAATAACGTTAATCTTCTATACATGCTTCAACTTCAATATATCAAAGAGCACCGCGACGAGTGCATCGAACGTCTTAAAATCAAACATGTAGCCGATGTGGAACAACGCATCGACGAAATCATCGCCCTCGACGAACAACGCCGTTCCCTCCAGAAACGGGGCGACGACGTGAAGGCCGAACAGAACGCCATCGCCAAAGAGGTGGGCATGCTCTTCAAACAAGGCAAACGCGAAGAAGCGGAAGCCAAGAAGGCCCGCACCGCCGAACTGAAAGGCGAGGAAAAGCATCTGACGGAACAGATGGCTGCCGTGGAACAGGAGTTGAACACCAAGCTCATCTCCCTTCCCAACGCACCCCACCTCAGCGTGCCGCAAGGACGCACCGCCGACGACAACCTGGAAGTGGGCCGTTTCGGCACCATGCCCGACCTGGGAAGCGACGCACTCCCCCACTGGGAACTCTGTGCCAAATACGACCTGGTCGACTTCGAACTGGGCAACAAGATCACCGGCGCCGGATTCCCGGTCTACAAAGGCAAAGGCGCACGCCTGCAGCGCGCCCTCATCAACTTCTTCCTCAACAGCGCCGCCGATGCAGGCTATGTCGAAATCCAGCCGCCGCTGATGGTCAACGAGGCCTCGGGTCTGGGCACCGGCCAGCTGCCCGACAAAGAGGGACAGATGTATGCCATCCCCCTCGACGGCTTTTACATGATTCCCACGGCCGAAGTGCCCATCACCAATATCTACCGCAACGTCATCGTCAACGCCGACCAGTTCCCCATCAAGCATGCGGGCTACAGCGAATGCTTCCGCCGTGAGGCCGGCAGCTATGGCAAGGATGTGCGCGGACTGAACCGTCTGCACGAGTTCAGCAAGGTGGAGATTGTGGTTATCGAACACCCCGACCGCAGCTATGAGCGTCTGGAAGAAATGAAGAAGCATGTCGGTGGCCTGCTCGACCAGCTGGGTCTCCCCTACCGCATTCTGAAACTGTGCGGCGGCGATATCAGCTTCACCTCCGCCATGACCTTCGACTTCGAGGTGTGGAGCGCTGCCCAGCAGCGTTGGCTCGAAGTGAGCTCGGTCTCCAACTTCGAAGCCTTCCAAGCCAACCGCATGAAGCTGCGCTTCAAGGACAGCGACGGCAAGATGAAGCTGGCACACACCCTCAACGGCAGCGCCCTCGCCCTGCCCCGCATCGTGGCCGCCCTGCTCGAGAACAATCAGACCCCCGACGGCATCACCATGCCCGAATGCTTGCGCCCCTACATGGGATTCGACAAGATTTCGTAATAACCGTACCCTCTGAGACATGGCATCTGACAGTGACAACGGCACTTACTTCACGCAAGGCTCACACACCTATCGTCTGTTGGGTGAATCCGGTTTGGTCGAAGACGAAGAGGGCAATATCCTCGACGCCTCCGACCTCTCCGACCCATACACATCACATGAGCAGCCCTCATCGGAAACAGCCAAAGTCTCCTGGATGAACCCCTCATCCGGCAAGACAGCTCCCTCCCTCTGGGACTACGACCCGCGCTACTGCGGACCCGACCCCCACGCCTGGCTGGAAGAGCGGTGGAAGCAGTACAAAGAATCCTCCTCCCACGTCAACCAAGAGAATCCTCGCAACCCGGCGGAGGAAACAACTGCATCCGCACCGACTTCCCCAAGGATCCAGGAATCCCCAAAGGATCAAACCTCCCCAAAGGAACCGTCTCCGTCGGGCGATTCTCAACCATCCGCTTCCGTCAATTCCGAATCGGAGCCCAAGCCAAAAGTGAAAATCCATCTCACCAAAGGCACCATCATCTTCCTCGTCATTGGAACAGCCGCCTTCATTGCCTATTTCATTTTCCTGATCATCACACTCGTCGAACAGTTTGCCCGATTGTTTTAGAGATACCGATTCCGGCTCAGACGACCCCAAACAAAAAAGAGCCTGCCACACGGCAGGCTCTTATTGTTGTATCAGTATCAGCTGTCATCCTAATTATTTGCAGCTTTCTTGGCGGCCTTTTCGGCTGCCTTGCGCTCTTTCTCAGCCTGTTTTTCGGCCGCTTTGCGTTCTTTCTCTGCTCGTTTCTCGGCGGCCTTGCGCTCCTTTTCGGCTCGTTTCTCGGCAGCGGCGATTTCCTTGGCGGCCTTCTTCTCGGCGGCTATGCGTTCTTTCTCGGCACGCTTCTCGGCATCAGCCTTTTCTTTGGCGGCTTTCTCGGCGGCCTTGCGTTCGGCACGATAGGCTTTACGCTCTTCGGCTGTCATGTTCTTCTCGGCTTCCTTGATGCGTTCCTGCTCGGCTTTCAACTCTTCCTTCTGTTTGGCTTTTGCCTCCTGGGCGGCTTTCTTCTCAGCCGCTTTGCGGTCTTTCTCAGCCTGTTTGTCTAAAGCGGCTTTCTCTTTGTCGCTCTGCGCAGCCTTCACCTTCGGTTTCTCAGGTTTCTCTGCCTGTTTGGTTGTCTTGGTCTCCTTATGGTAGGTGAACGTGCGGAGGGCGGCATTGTCGAAGATGCCGTCTTCAAACTGCAGACGTACCGTCCAGTTGTCCATGCTGTCATAGACATAGTCGAACGTATAGACCACCGTACCATAGGGGCGTTCCACGGTCATCTTGGTACAGTCGCCCAACTTGTTGTTCACATAGGTGACCGTTTCGTCGAGCGACTTGCTGTGAAGCACCTTCTTGATAAGGAAACCATGGTTGTCATAGGTGTAACGGACCGTCTTGACCTGTTTCTCGCCACTGGTATAGTCTTCCACTTTCTCACTCATCAGCTGGTTGAGGTGGTTGTAGTTGTAGACACATATCTTGGCAGGCATGCTGTCGACATAGTAGTAGTTGGAAGAGAGGACCAGTCCGTCGTCGCCCAGTTCCTGACGGCATTTGAGATCGAACGGATAGGTATTGGTATAGGGTGCCGTGTTGAGGTCTGCCTTGGCCAGATTGACGCTGCCCTGATAGTTCTTGGTCTCGACAAAGACATTGATATCAGCCATATTGCCGTTGTACTTGGCCTCCACCTTATATCCCTCGCCCAGGAACGAACTGAGCAGTCCGTTGGAAGCGTAGGTGCAGGTGGTTTTCTTGCCCTGCTTGCCCTGATGGGTGTAGGTGATGGTGGTCATTCGGCCTGCCGGGTTGAACGTCACAATGCGGCCGTTGTCCTCTTGGAGCACATTGCGCAAGTCCTTCACAAACCATTTACGTTCGGTCCAGTCCTCACGGAAATAGTCTTTGCGGATTAAAATATCCTCGTCCATCGAGGCCACACTGCCGCGCAAGCCCATCTGCTGACGGTCCATACGGAGGTTTACAATATCCTGCGCTTCGACTGACAATACAGCACAAAGCATTATAAATGTGAGGGATAATATTTTTTTCATTGATATATTATATATTTTTAGCGATGCAAAAATACAAATAATCAATGGAACAGCAAAATAAAATTTCACAACGGACACCACTCAATCCCCGTCGGAAAGGGCTGACAGTTTGCGTGTAATCCAGACAGCGAAGGGGATGGAAAGCAGGAAGGTGCACACGTCGGCGACCGCCTGCGCCATTTCGACGCCATGCAGCCCCAAGAATTGGGGCAGGATCAACACCGCAGGGATGAAGAACAGTCCCTGCCGACCGATGGAAAGCAGCGTGGAACGGAAGGGCATGCGGATATTCTGGAAAAGCATGTTGGTCGCCGTACTCAGCGTCACCAAGGGGAATACCAGACACTGCCAACGCAACGCACGGCTGCCAATCTCGATAAGCAGCGGATCCTCACTTCGGAAGAGCGCGATAATCTGAGGAGCGAAGAGGTAACCCAAAACCGAGAGAATCAGCAACATGACTGTTGACACGCTGTAGGCAAAAAGATAGGATTGCCGCACCCGACGGTATTTATGGGCACCGTAATTGAATCCGCACACAGGCTGGAAGCCCTGCGTGAAGCCCAATATCAGCGAGAAAGCGAACATGGTGGCCCGGGAAACCACCGCGAAGGCAGCCACCGACGAAGCCTCGTCCCCTATAGGGGCAAACCGTTTGGCCGCGTAGTTGAGCATCACCACCGAGACACAGTTGAACGCCTGGCGGCACAACGACGGCAGTCCGCCGGCAAGTATTTCACGGTAGTAGTAGCCCGAGGGTTTGAAATTGGCCACAGCGATATGCACCGACTCGCGACGGCGGGTGCCCCACAGCAACAGACACCAGGCGCTGAACTGGCTGATGGCGGTAGCCACCGAGGCACCCGTCACCCCCATATCCAAGGTGAAAATCAGGATAGGGTCAAGCACTATATTCAGCAGGGCGCCGCTGACGATGCCGATCATACCGAATCGGGCATTGCCCTGCAGCCGCAACTGGTTGTTGAGCGTCAATGCCGACATCATGAACGGCGAGGCGATGAGTATGTATCGCAGGTAGTCACAGGCCGGTTCCACCACACCCGGAGGAGCTCCGAGCAGCACCACCAGCCATGGCAGCAAAGGCAATCCCACCAGAGCGGCCACCATGCCTACCAGCAGGGGGGTGAAGAATCCGACCGCCGCCATGGTTTCGGCATCGTCATAACGACGGGCACCCAACGCCCGGGAGATATGGTTGCCCGAACCGTGACCGAAGAAAAAACCAATCGCCTGGATGAACGTCATATAGGCAAACGAAATACCGATACCGGCAGTAGCTTCGGTGGAGAGATGACCGATAAAGGCGGAATCGACCACATTGTACAACGCCGTCACCACCATGCTCACCATGGAAGGAATGGCCAACCGAAACACCAGTCGGGGGATCGGTGTCTCGGTCATCTCACGGTATTTGTCGTCAAGAGCGGTCAATGGAGAGGGGGGATAATTCAATTACGTTTGGGGTCGATATGGGTGGTGCCTTTCGAATTGAGCAGCACCAGTTCCGCATGCGATATCTTGCCGTTGCGGAGATATTCCACCGTCACTTTGTCGCCAGGATAGAACAGCGCCACCTCTTCCATCATCGAAGCGTAGGAATCCACCTCCACCCCGTTGACTTTCAACAACACATCGCCTTCTTTCATGCCTGCCACATCGGCGGCACATTTCGGAATCACACGGGCAATATAGATGCCCTTGGGTTCTTTCAATCCCATCTTATAAGCGATCTCATTGGTCATCTCAGCCACATTCACGCCCAGATAGCCACGCTGTACAGCGCCATAGGTGATGAGGTCGTGTGTCACCTTGCGTGCTATATTGGAAGGGATGGCGAATGAGTAGCCGGTATAGTAGCCGTCACCGCTGGCAATGGCCGTATTGATGCCGATCAGCTCACCGTGGCCGTTGACCAGTGCACCGCCCGAGTTGCCGCTGTTCACCGCAGCATCGGTCTGGATGAACGACTCGATGGTGCTTTCCACGCTGGGATTCTTGATGATGTTCATGTTGCGCGCCTTGGCCGAGATGATGCCGGCCGTCACGGTGGAAGTGAGGTTGAACGGGTTGCCGATGGCCAACACCGGCTCGCCGATCCGTGCCGCGTCAGAATTGCCGAACGGAATGGTTCTCAATCCGGAAGCATTGATTTTAATCACTGCCAGATCGGTAGCCGGATCGGTTCCGACAATACGGGCTGGGAGTTCTTTCTTGTTGTTGAGCGTCACCACGACACGCTCCGCGTCCTGCACCACATGGTTGTTGGTGACGATATAACCGTCCGACGAGATGATGACACCCGAGCCGTAGGCGCTGTAGGTCTGACGCTGCACGCCACGATCAATGATCACACCGAAAAAAGACTGGTACAACGGGGTCAACTTGGTCATCTCGGTCTTGATATGGACAACGGCATCTATCGTATTTGCCGCCACTTCGGTGAAATCGACCTGACGGATCAAGGGCTTGGAGTTGTAGCCGTTTTCCTGTGCCTGTCCCTTGCGGGATGAATCGTCGGGACCACCCGGTTGAGCCGTACAGGACAACGAAAACAAAGAAAAGACGCTCAGAGAGATAAGGAAAAATATCTTTTTCATTTTTTTCTGTTTTAAAGGTTATTTTTTGGACAATAAACAACAAAAGTGCTTTTTTATTATGGGAAAGTCAATTTTTATTTGTACATTTGCACATTCATTTGCCAATCAAAAACAAAACATTACCACATGAAAATCACCATAGTAGGAACCGCTTATCCCTATCGTGGAGGTCTGAGCGCCTTCAACGAACGGTTGGCATACGAATACCTGCAACAGGGCGACGAAGTGGAGATCTACACTTTCACCCTGCAATATCCGTCGTTCCTCTTCCCGGGCAAAACCCAATATAGCGATGAGCCGGCCCCGGAGGGGCTGACCATCCACCGGCGCGTCAACTCCATCAACCCGTTCAACTGGCTCTCGGTGGGTCGCGAAATCGCCAAGAAACGTCCCGACATCCTCATCACCAAATACTGGCTGCCCTTCATGGCTCCCTGCCTGGGCACCATCGAACGACGTGTGCGGCGCAACAGGCACACGCGTATCATCTCCATCCTGGACAACATCATCCCCCACGAGCACCGTATCGGCGACCGCATGTTCTCCCGCTACTTTGTCCGCTCCACCGACGGTTTTGTGGCCATGTCACGCTCCGTGCTTGACGACCTGAACCTGTTTGACACCCGCAAGCCCCGCCGTTTCTGTCCCCATCCGCTCTACGACCACTACGGCACACTGGTGGACAAAAACGAAGCACGGCAGACGCTGCAACTCGACCCCGACGGACGCTATGTGCTCTTTTTCGGATTCATACGCGGCTACAAAGGTCTTGACCTGCTACTCGACGCCATGGCCGACCCGCGGATGAAAGAGATGGACATCCGGCTGATAGTGGCAGGCGAATTCTACGGCGACCCCAAGCCCTATATGGAGCAGATTGAGCGGCTGCAGATAGCCGACCGCACGGTGCTCTGCACCGATTTCATCCCCGACAGCAAGGTGAACAACTACT
This sequence comes from uncultured Bacteroidales bacterium, assembly GCA_946401725.1. Classification (GTDB taxonomy): domain Bacteria; phylum Bacteroidota; class Bacteroidia; order Bacteroidales; family P3; genus Colimorpha. Next base: position 15,050 of record CAMIVE010000022.1, read on the forward strand.
TCCGCGCCTGCGACATCGTGGCACAGCCTTACAAAAGCGCCACCCAGAGCGGCGTCACCCAGATAGCGTTCCACTTCGAGAAACCCATGCTGGTGACCAACGTGGGCGGCCTGGCGGAGATTGTCCCCGATGGAAAAATCGGTTATGTGGTGGAACCCGACGCACGACAGATAGCCGATGCGCTGGTACGCTACTACAGCGAGAACCGCGAAGGCGAATTCACCGAAGCGGTGAAAGAAGAAAAAAAGAAATACAGCTGGAACAACATGACCACCGCCATCGGTGAACTATAACATTATCGAAGCGACCCTTTCAAACCTTTCAAACCCTTCAAGCAAAGCGACCCTTTCAAACCCTTCAAACCCTTCAAGCAAAGCGACCCTTTCAAACCTTTCAAACCCTTCAATATGATCATCCGAAGCAAAGCACCTTTACGACTGGGACTGGCCGGTGGCGGAACCGATGTGTCGCCCTACTCCGACATCTTCGGAGGCGCCATCCTCAACGCCACCGTCGACATGTTTGCCTACACCACCATTGAACCCACCGACGACGGCAAGGTGGTCTTCCTGGCCCCTGAGCAACATCTGCGCGAAGAATATACCAACGCCACCGAAGTGGATACCGACGGTTATTTCATCCTCCACAAAGGGGTCTACAACCGCATCGTCAAACAGTTCACCCATCACCCACTCTCCCTGCGCATCGCCTCGTTTGTCGACGCCCCCGCCGGCAGCGGCATGGGCACCTCCTCCACCCTGGTGGTCAGCATACTGGGCGCCTACGTGGAATGGCTGAAACTGCCGCTGGGCGAATACGATATCGCACGGCTGGCTTACGAGATAGAACGCATCGACTTGGGACTGGCCGGCGGCAAGCAGGACCAGTACGCAGCCACCTTCGGCGGATTCAACTTCATGGAATTCAAAGAGGACAACGTGATTGTCAACCCCTTGCGTGTACGTCCCCGCTACCAGGACGAGCTCTGCCACAACCTGCTGCTTTACTACACCGACACCAGCCATGTCAGTGCCGACATCATCAAGGAGCAGCAGCAGAACGTCAAAGCCAAGAACAGCAACAGCATCGAGTCGATGCACAAACTGAAGGAGCAGGCTGTCCAAATGAAGGAAGTGCTGCTGAAAGGAGACATCAACCGCATCGGCGAAATTCTGGACTTCGGCTGGCGGCACAAGAAGCAGATGGCCAAAAGCATCAGCAATCCGCGCATCGATGCCATCTACGACGCCGCTCGCAAAGCAGGTGCCACCGGCGGCAAAATCAGCGGTGCCGGCGGCGGCGGATTCATGTTCTTCTATTGTCCCGGACTGACACGCCACGAGGTGGCCGACGCCCTCCTACAGTTCGGCGGCACCATCCGCCGTTACGAGTTCACCACCGAAGGTCTGAAAACCTGGACCATGGGAGGGTGAGGGAACAAAGCTTAGAGGATATACCAAACGGAAATAAAACCTGAATAAGATGAATCATTCCACTTCCAAATACAGCCTATTGTGCTTTTTGTCCTTGCTGCTGGCCAGCATCCTGCCGGCACAGGCCAACGACGGCACCTACTACACCAGCGGCAACCAGCTGGTACCACTCACCGAGACCGACATCAGCATCCGCAAGGAGGTGCTGACCATCAGCCTGATGGACAACGGCTATGCGCGTGTGGACGTCTACTACGAGTTCTGGAATCCCAAAAGCGAAAACAAATACGTGCTGATGGGCTTCGAGGCCGACCCGCCTTACAACTACGACTACAAGTTCCACCCCAACGGCATACACCCCAACATCAAGGATTTCACCGTCGAGATGAACGGAATAGCAATCTCCTACAACAACGCCCCTTGCTTTGCCGGAACGGGCAAGCTGAACAAGATCGACACGGGGAAACGCTATGTCGTTTACGACAACAACCAGCTGTATGAAGAGGGACACAGTCCCGACCAGGACGGCATGGGCGAAGGCATCGATTATGCCTATGTCTACTATTTCGACGCCGTTTTCAAGCCCGGACTGAACCGCGTCCACCACACCTACACCTACAAGATGTCCGACGTGGTAGGACTCTCTTACCTTGTCAATTACAAACTGACCCCTGCGGCACGATGGGCCAACGGTCAGATCGACGACTTTACCCTCGTCGTCCGTGCCGACAAAACCGCCAAGCATTTCCTCATCCACCAAGACGACTTGCAGCAAGCCACCTACCGGGTCATCGAAGGCAAAGGCAAGACACGCCGCACCAAATACTACGATTCTCCCGCCAATGAATTCTCGCTGCGCAACGGAGCGGTGTCTGTTCATGTCAAGAACTTCAAGCCCACCGACGAGCTTCTCATACATTCCTATGACGTCTTTCAGCATCCCGACAACGTACTCCAATCGATCGGAGTCACATACGACCGCTCCAACTCCATGAATCTTACCATCGCACTCTACAACAATCCGGAACCCAACCCTGCCGACACAGCCTTCATCAGACGGGTGGCACGCAACCTGCCCTACGCCAACCGCGGCCATGTGTTCCGCGACGCCAAACTGCGCAAATACTTCGAATCGCTGTGGTGGTACATGCCCGACCCGAAATACAAGGACGACGACTCCGACTTCACCGACGCCGACCGCGAATACATCGACTACGGTAATGGCATTGACAAATAGCCCCGCATCATTTCAACCTTTCAAACCTCACAACCGACATCCCCATGAACAACCGCATTTCTGAATCCATATCGCAGAGCATTGCCGCCAAACAGGCCATCCTGGACGACAACGACTTTATGGCCCGCATCGAGAGAGCCGCCGAACTGATCATCGAATCGCTCCGCGGCGGTGGCAAAATCCATTTCTGCGGCAACGGCGGCAGCGCCGCCGACGCACAGCATCTGGCTGCCGAACTGAGCGGACGCTTTTACTACGACCGTCCGCCGCTCAACGCCGAAGCGCTCCACTGCAACACCTCGTATCTCACCGCTGTGGGCAACGACTACGGCTATGAATACATCTTCGCCCGCCTGCTGCGCGGCACCGCCAAACGAGGCGATGTGCTGGTAGGCATCAGCACCTCAGGCAACTCCAAGAACATACTGAAAGCCTATGAGGTGTGCAAAGAGAACGGCATCCACATCATCTCGCTCACCGGCATGACCGGCGGCGCCATGAAAGAGAACTCGGAAATCCTGCTCAACGTGCCTTCGACCGACACCCCGCGCATCCAGGAAAGCCACATCATGATAGGCCATATCATCTGCGAACTGGTGGAATCGGCCCTGTTTCCGAAAAAAGGTTGAAATGGAATGCATCATCCTTGCCGGCGGATTCGGCACACGACTACGCAGCGTCGTCAGCGACGTTCCCAAACCGATGGCACCCATCGGCGACCGTCCTTTTCTGGAACTGCTGATGGACTACCTGATGGACTACGGATGCACCCATTTCGTACTTTCCACAGGCTACATGCACGAGAAGATTTCCGCCCATTTCGGCGAAACCTACCGGAGCGTGCCCGTCTCCTACGCTGTCGAAAAAGAGCCCCTCTGCACCGGCGGCGGCATCCGCAACGCTATGCAATACTGCCGTGAAGAGAATGTGGTAGTGCTCAACGGCGACACGCTGTTCCGGATTGATTACGACGACCTGCAGCGATTCTTCCATGCCCACCCCACCCGACTGGCCGTGGTGCTGCGCCAAGTGGACGACACCGCCCGTTATGGATCGGTGAGCACCGACTGCAGCGACCGCATCATACGTTTCACAGAAAAAAACGCCACCGGTGGCGTGGGAACCATCAACGGCGGCATCTATATGATGAACCGTACACTACTTGATTCATATACCATTGGAGAACCTTTCTCGTTCGAGAAAGACATCATGCAACGGTTGTTCTGCGAGGAGGCTTTCTACGCCTACACATCCGGGGCCTACTTCATCGATATCGGCGTACCGGAAGACTATCAGCGGCTGGTGGAGGAAGTCAGAAACGATTCCCTGCGCTGATTTGAAGCAACGAAGCCTCATCGAGGGTCTGCTGTGCCAGCGACTGCAACACAGCGGGAGTCACATAATGAGGATTGCCCTCCGTCAACACAGCCATATAATTGTCCGTAAAGTGCTCATCGATACAGGTGTCGCGCATCTGTCCATAGCGTTCGGCGCGTTCAAAGACCCCGTCGATGCTGCGCAGGAAGTCGCCCAACATCGTGTTGCGCACCAGCTGCAGCTCCTCTTCGGCAACAGGCGTCTCGCGCAACCGCGCTATTTCCTTCATTATTTCTTCCATCGCCGACTTGGACTTGTCGGCGGCCACATCTGTGAGGATATAGAACACGATGCTGCCCCGGTTGACTTGCGTCAGGGAGTGGATACCGTAGGTGTAGCCCTTGTCCTCACGCAGATTGGACATCAGACGCGAACCGAAATAGCCGCCCAACAAGGTGGAGAGCACCATAAACTGCGCATAGGCGACATCGTCCCAACGGAAAGGCAGCAGCCGTCCCACCCGCAGCGTGTTCTGCACCGCCTGCGGCATCTCGTACTGGAACAGCCCTGTCGGCGCGGTGGCACACGGTGGTGGCAGTTGCGTCATGGGGGAAGCCGTCCACGAGACCTGCGAAAACCATTTGTCGATAGCCTGCAGCACCTCTTGCGTCACATGACCGCTGACCACCAACCGTGACCGCGACAGCTGATGGTGACGATTGTGAAACTCACGTACCTCCTCCACCGTCAGTTCGTCAAGGTCTTCGGGCGTGGCATAGTTCCCCAGCGGATGATCGATGCCATAAAGATGTTCCCAGAAATGGTTGCGGGCGACATAGGAGGTCTTCTGCCAGTCGGTCAACAGACGCTGTCGGCGTTTCGACATAAAGACATCAAATTCCTCCTGCGGATAGAGCGGTTCTGTCAGTATCTCATAAAGCAAAGGCAACAAATCGTCAAGATAACGTGTCAGGCTATAAGCCGTCAGTTGCGCCGTCACCGAGTCGTTGTTCTTTTCAAGGATGATCCCCCTGAAATCCAGGAACTCCGCAATCTCGCGTGCCGAGTGCCTTTGGGTACCTTCGCTGATAAGACGGATGGCAGCAGCCGACTGCATTTTTTTTTGCTGCAACGACGTTCCCGCCTCGAAAACCACGTCGAAACGGATCAAGTCAATGTGGTTGTCAACGAAATAATAAAGTGTCTGGCCGTTTTTCATCTGGTAGGACTGTGGTTCCAGTCCCGAACGGTCGATATCAGCAGGTGAAAGCGTAATCATAAGAGAGTTTTATAACGTTAATCGTATGGCCTTAGAACAACACCGTTATTTTCAAATTCAACTGACGCGCCGTCAGGTAGTTGGGCACAGGATAGTACTGGTTGGAATAGTCGGCCACCCAGATATAGGAAACCACGTTCTTGTAGTCGAACAGGTTGAAGACTTCGAGTGAAAGGAGAATATCGTCCAGATGGCGCATCAGACGGCTGTCCTTGATGCGCTGGAAACGGGAGAGCTGCAAGGTGTTGCCCCAGTCCACCCGCAGGTAGGCCGGGTAGTAGTGTGCAACGCTGAAGTCCCGCTGTGTCGGATAGGTGAAGGGCAGACCGCTACCCACGATGAAATTGAGCGACATCCTCCAGAACGGCACCGTGGGGACATAGTCCTGGAAGAAAAGCTTGAAGCTGATACGCTGGTCGGTAGGCCGTGCAATCCATCCGTAAGCGTCGCCGAGGATATCCTCCTGCGTCTTCATCAGCGAGAGGGAAGCCCACGACTCCAAGCCTTCCACCACCTCGCCGCTCAACCGCAGCGAGAGACCCGCCGCATAGCCCACCGCCTCGTTGTGCGCATCGTAGCGCACCCTCAAGTTGTCGATACGGTAAGGCACCAAATGGTCTATATACTTATAATATATATCGGCGGTAAACTTGAACGGGCTGGTACCTATATGGAAATTCCAGTCCATGGTACCCATCACCTGATACGACTGCTGGGCACGCAACGCATGGTTGAGCATGCCGTCGTCGAAACGGTATTCCCGGTAGAAAGGCGCCTGGCTGTAGACACCGGCAGCCAGACGGAACAGCATGTCGCGTTCCCACACCGGCTTGTAGTTAACACTGATACGCGGCGAGAAGAGCAATTGTCGGTTGTGTGGCGACGACGTGTCGAACTGGAGTTGGTTGGCATAACCCGTATGGACTCCCGTCAGCAGGTCATCCTCAAACGAGATATCGTACCATTGCACACGGGCACCTGCCACAAAACGCCACAAGTCGCCCCTACTGTTGTAAAGGTCCACATTGCGTTGCACAAATCCCATCAAGCGCGTAGTCGACACGCGATGGTTGGAACGGCAGAACTGCTGCAGGACAGGTGAGTGGGGCTCGTTACCCGCCGTGCCAGGAATGTCATAGACAGTCGGCATGGCATAGCCTGCCGAGTCGACCCATTTCCATTCCCGCATACGGTCGCGCAGCTGTTCGTGCTGCACCTTCACCCCCCAGTTCCAATTACCCAACGCAGCATAATGAGAGCCGCGCAACTCGGTGGAGAAAATCAGCGTCTGCAGATTGTCGCGGGCATGTTCCAGAAAAGACCCCACACCACGGTCGAAGCGTTCCGTCTCCCCCTCTTCGTTGACATTCCCCACATTGAGTTCGTAGAGCATAAACTGACTGAGGATGTCGTACGCCTCGGTCTCTTTGTTCGACTGGAACGAGGTGGTCCATTTCAGCCGCATATCGTCCGTAGGATGGTAGTCCACCGTCAACGCAGACAACGCCGTCCGGTAACTGTCGCGCTCTTCGCCTTCGTAAAAGACCTCAAACTCCATGGCTTCGTTAAAGCCGCCGAAAGTGGTGGTCTGTTCCGAAGGGATCAATCCATAGATATTTTGAGTCAGTATGGTGAGCAGTTGCAGATCGACACGGTCATTCACCCGATAAGACAACAGCGCCTGAAGGTCTGTATAAGCCGTTGTGTAGTTGCCCTTCGTATCCAACGAACGGAAGATGTAGCGGTTGGAGTGGCGGCGGAACCCGACGGAATAGCTGAAGCGGTCGCCCAGCGACCCTTTAAGGGAGAGCGACGCACCGAGAAACGATGCCGACGCACGTCCGCTGAAGTCGTTGTGACGGCCGTAGGTGATATCCAGCACCGACGCCATGCGGTCGCCGTAGGTGGCATCGAAGCCGCCCGGCGAGAAAAGAATATGGTCGACCAAATCAGGATTGATAATCGAAGTCCCCTCCTGCTGGCCGCTGCGTATCAGCATAGGGCGGTAGACCTCCACCCCGTTGATATAGACGAGGTTTTCATCGAACGAGCCGCCACGGACCGAATACTGTGACGACATCTCGTTGTTAGAGCTCACGTCCGGCAAGGTCTTCAGCATCGACTCCACACCTGTCTGAGGACCCACGCTATGTTCTATCCGTTCCACATCGATGGTGGTGAAGGTGGTGGTGCGCGTCCGGTCGTCGGAAATGGTCACCGGTCCCAATGTCGTGCCACTCGTCATGCGGAAATGCACCGTCGACGTTCCCGAGGGCAGCCGCATCGCAGTGTCAATAGTGCCGTAGCCCGAGAAACTCACCCGCAGCGTCAGGAGCGAATCCTTCGGCAGCCGGAGTTCGAAACGTCCCTTGGCATCGGTCACCGCACCCACCACAGGGTTCAAGCTGACCGCCGCCACATGGGCATACTGTAAAGGCTTTCCGTCATCGCCCGACACCGTACCCGACAGCGCCGCCACACCTTGGGCATGAAGCCATCCAGCGGAAAGCGACAGCAGCACAAAGGCCATCGTTCGGAAAAGAGAGGAGCGAAAAGAAATACTCATTTAACAGTTGCCACATTCAAATACCCATCCATAACGCCAACGCCTGCGCATTATTGTATTACAGGCTGCAAAACCTTATAATATTGATGTGTCAGATTTGCAAATCTGACACATCAATACACAACTGGAACATCCGCTGCGACGGGTTCAAAAGATCACCAATATACACTAGTGTCTTAATGTCTCTTTATGATTATATTGTTTCTTATCGCCAGTAATCGATATTAATAGAGCCAGCAAAATAATTATTGATAGTAAATTCGGAACATCAATAATCCAAAATATTTTTTTTTGATTTTCTATAGGATTCTTTGTAAGGAAATTAAATAAACCTATAAACAACTGCGCAAAAATAGAAACAATGATCAAAATATTCCACAACGTCTTATGCTTGATATTTTTTTTTCTCCATAAAAAGAAGAAATAAAATGCACATGCATAGAGAATTATCATATCAAAAATAAGTACAGGTATATCAATTTTGAAATTAATAAAATAATAGCTTATAGCATATATTTTTGACATTACAACATACATGCAAATTAAAGAGCAGAATATTTTTATTAGTGATTTCATTTTTATTCAAATGCGAAAAGACTGTCTATCTGTTTTTTTAATTCCTTCCAAAAAACACTCCCAGAACTTATCGGCCCTGCGTGCCTGTAAGATAATTCCTTATCCGACTTGGCTCTTATTACAATATCAGCTTCCTTTAATTCCCCCATTCCTAAATTAATATCAAACCAGAACAAAACGGGATCGTTTGTGTTTTGGTAGTCTATCATATATGTTGGATCATTTTTTTTCATTTTTATTTTATCACACTGATACGTATTAATGAATACCATTGATTCAACACTCCATCCTCGTTCTTCCAAATATTCTTTCATTCCCATAGCAAAGGCCCCACCCATACTATGAGAGACAAATTTAAATGATTCACCTTCTTCCATTCCTTCTATTAATGAAGCATAGTTCTCTTTTGCATAGTCATATCCTTTTTTTTGCCGATGTGCAGCAGTTGAAAAAATACCATGTTCTACATTTGTAAAATATGGTGTTGTATTATCGTGAAAAAAAGATTTCGCTCCAGAAATGAATGAATCTCCCCAATATTTTTTTCCTCCATTAGGAGATCCAAAACCTAAATAGCCATTAACAAAAACAACCTTTTCACCCTCAGGATCCACCAGCTTCACCGGGTTCCACGCACAGTAAGCATACGGACTTATACTCGGGTACTTGTCGCTCATCGGGTCCACGCTCAGCCAGGCGGTGGTGAGGGTGTGGTCGAGGTACCTAGCACCGAAGTAAGAGTACCCCGTTTCCGCATCTAACTCCTTGCTGGTGGAATTCGGGGTGATTTTGTAATTGCATCTATATTGATTATCAGTATTTTGAAAACGCCAAAAACAACTATTTTCGGCATCTCCGAAAGCTTTATTTTGGCGGTCTGATATGTTATCTAATAGTTGCAAAATGCTGATTTTATTGACATAACGTTTGATGGACTATTATATTGTGTTTTTGTGGATTTGCAAATCCTAATAATATTTTGCGTCAGATCTTAAATCTGCTGCAACAAAACATCCGCTGAGACGGGCGAAATAATACGAAACTGTAACATCCGATTCAACGAATTCCTATCTCATAGTGATTTCTGGCTCTTTTTACTGTTTTTTTCTTCTTTTCGAGATGCTTTTATTATTGCCCGATTCCCCCAGTGCCAATAGTCTAGAATTTTACTATCCCCTTTATAAACGATATGCCGTTTGATTTTATACTCAACTCTTTTCCCGTCAAATTGACATTTGTTTTTGCGTTTCACCTTGTACAAAGATAATGTATCATCATGTTTTGACATCATATAACGTCTATTATACCAATGTAAAGTGTCTAGAGGTATTTGATAGCCCGTTTGTGGAAAATACAAGAAAAGCAAAATAGTATCATTACATTCCCAGATAACGCATTCGGTATTATTAACGAACCCTCGACAATCATCATTTTGCCCGTTTGAGCAAAACGAGATTAGTAATAATAAGATATTTATCAAAAACTTCATTTGTACACTCTTTCTTTATAGGGTAACATATATGTGTTACTATTTTTCACTTTCTCATTGCCATTGTGCATTTCATTCATCTTATACATGGGCAAGTTATTTTGTCTACATATTTCTTCAAGTGCAACAACCTTTTTCTCAAAAGTATCAATAAAAACTCCCCATAGATTGTGTAAAGCTTTTGCATTTAGGCCAATTATATTAGAGGATTCAAAGTCACGAGCTTTTATTTCATCATATACATCGAAATTCAAAGCCTTCCATTCTCCTTTTTCGTTGGTTTCAAATCCAATTTCACCATATTCAAATTGAGTTGCATGTTCGGTTTCGTGTCTAAGACAGGATAAAGCCGTAGCACCCTCTTCATGAATCGCAGAATAACTAATATACAAATTATTGCCATCATAAGTAAACCTATTGTCACCATCATTGTTATGTTTGAATATATAAGTCTCGTCGGATTGTTTTAATACTTTATATCTTTGCCGGAATCCTTTGTTTACAATTCTTTCTATAAAAACTAATACTCTATCTTTAAACGATGCGTATTCTATTTCCATACCTTCTGGATCCACCAGTTTCAATGGATTCCATGCGCAGTAGGCATAAGGACTTATACTAGGGTACTTATCCGCCATCGGATCGACGCTCAGCCAGGCGGTGGTGAGGGCGTGATCGAGGTATCTTGCACCAAAGTAAGAATACCCCGTTTCCGCGTCTAACTCCTTGCCGGTGGAATTCGGGGTGATTTTTTGACTATATCTATATTGATTATCAATATTTTGAAAATGCAATAAACGACCCTTTTCGGTATTTTCGAAAACGAAGTTTTGACGATTTAATATATTTTCAAATGTTCTCAAAACACTGATTTTAATGACATAACGTTTGATGGACTATTATATTGTGTTTTTGAGGATTTTGAAATCATATAGACTTTGTAGACTCAACTACGGATTGCAAATCCTTATAATATATTGCGTCAGATTACAAATCCGCCGCGACGGGTGTCACAGTTTTTCTCTTTTGAATATCAGTCGACCAAATCTAATAGCATCTTGTTCTGATTGATGCTTCGCTCTTTTATATTTACAACTAGCAGTGATGGGTATTGTCAACGAATCCGAAAAACACTCATTAGGTTTAAAATCTATTGTATTGTTGATGGTGTCAATTGCGTTACAGCTAACATCAAAAACAATATATTTTTTCACATCTTGCCAACGACGTTTTCTGCAAGGGTCAAGCTTATCTATTCCAACAGAACGATTTGTGTCTACTTCAACAACAATATATGTGTCATTGATGTGTTTCCATCTTTTTTCTTTTTCATCAAACCAGTGCCAATAAACAGCGTATACTCTTGAGAATTCTAATCGGAGTTTAAAAATACTGTCTTCGTACTCGAATGGTTCTGAATAATACTTTCCGGCGAAAACCCCTCTTTCTATCGATTGCTCCATACTGTATACGTCATCCCATTGTGCGGGGCCTTTATGTATGGATTGATAGCAGCCGATTAATAGAAAAACAAAAAAAATTACAGAGCAATGGTATTGTTTTTTTTTCATTTATATGTTTTTTGGGGATGATAATATATGATAAAAGAATTGCGAGAAAAATATTATTATTTTTTCGGTGCATAATATGTTTTGTTTCCAGGATTAATCTGTTTGATTTTTTGATAAACAGCAATTGGTATTGTCCCTTTGCCGACAGAAATAGAAGATTGACTGAAAGAATTCATTGGATCGCCACCGTAAGTTAATGACAATTTCACATTGGCAATTCCTAAAGAATATACCACGGCTTGTGAGCAATTGTTAAAAAAGAAGTTATACTTCTCATCCATTTTTTTTCGCATTCCTTCTGCAATCTTTTTGTCCTGTGAGCTTGTGGTTGGTAGAACATATGCTTCTGTGTAGTAATATTCGCCTACGCCATCATGTTTTTCCGTATTGTATTTGGAGTCAAGAAACTCCTGTACAGTTTTGAATGTTATTGGTTTCTTTGTTTTGGAATCCCTAAGGGGCTGATCGTCAGCCGTTCCTCTAGTTTCTCCAGAAGAACTTTTATATGCTCCGTCATCATCTCCATTTTTAGACCATAATAACCATTCGTTTTCCTCATTTTGGACAAGTATTGCCATATGCCCAAAACCTTTTACAGCATTTCCAGCCAGAAGCACAGCACAACTATCACCTGAAGGGTCAATTAATTTAATTGAATTGTTCATACAATAGACATACGGGCTAATATTCGGATATTTGTCCGCCATCGGGTCGACACTCAACCAGGCGGTCGTGAGAGTGTGGTCAAGGTATCTCGCACCGAAGTAACTGTACCCCGTTTCCGCGTCTAACTCCTTGCCGGTGGAATTCGGGGTGGTTTTATAATTGTACTTGTACTGATATTCAGTGTTTTGAAAACGCCATAAACGACCATTTTCGGAGTTCCCGAAAGCAATGGATTGGCAGTCTGATATGTTTTCAGATGTATTCAAAAAGCTGATTTTATTGACATAACGTCTGATGGACTATTATATTGTGTTTTTGAGGATTTTGAAATCATAAAGACTTTGTAGACTCAACTACGGAGTTTTTGTGGATTTGGAAATCCTTATAATATTTTGCGTCAGATTTGAAATCTGACGCAACAACACACAACTATAACATCCGTCGCAACGGGGTATCCTTCCAATGGACCGGTTTCTCAGTTCCGTGTTTTAATATTTTATCTTTTTTTTCAGAGGACAGATAATACCGTGAGATATCGACATAGGCAATTCTATATACCATAATCTTTTATCGAATAATGAATTAGAAAAGCATATTGTAATAGGACTAAATCCGTCATCTGGATTTATCTGCAGCTTGTCGAAGCCGCGTATCCAGCGCATTGTAATAGGACTAAATCCGTCATCTGGATTTATCAGACAGAGACAATTGACTTTATTATAAGTACAGTAATGTCCTTCTATATGGCTGAACAATTTCCCCTCAGGCCCGATTATATTCCCTTTCCCGATCAAATACAAATACCAAACTAATATAGAAGCGTCAGTATTGGCATCCAAATGAATATCTTTTAACCGAAGGGTATAGTGCGAGCGTTTCAAATCAA
>CAMIVE010000023.1 GCA_946401725.1 uncultured Bacteroidales bacterium
GGCGAGGTTGCCCTTACAGGGCGTTGTTGATTTTCGTTTTTTTACCCAGGGTGTTACCCTGGGCTGGAGGCGAGTGCCCCTTCGGGGTGAGATTATTTTTTGTGGGAGGCGACGAGTTCTTCTTTGAGGTAGATGCCGGTGAAGTTGTCGGGTTGCTGGGCAAGTTGCTCGGGGGTGCCGTTGAAGACGATTTCACCGCCTTTGACACCGCCGTCGGGTCCGATGTCGATAATCCAGTCGGCGACTTTGATGACATCCATATTGTGTTCGATGACGAGGACGGTGTTGCCCTTGTCGACCAGTTTCTGCAACACTTCGAGGAGTACGCGGATGTCCTCGAAATGGAGTCCCGTGGTGGGCTCGTCGAGGATGTAGAGGGTGTTGCCGGTATCGACTTTGGCGAGTTCGGTGGCCAGTTTGATGCGCTGTGCTTCGCCGCCGCTGAGGGTGGTGGAGGACTGTCCTAGGGTGATGTATCCGAGTCCTACATCCTTGACGGCCTGCAGCTTGCGCGCGATTTTGGGATGGGGCTCGAAGAACTCGACGGCTTCGTTGACGGTCATGTCGAGCACGTCGGCGATGGATTTGCCTTTATATCGTATCTCGAGGGTCTCGCGGTTGTAGCGTTTGCCGTTGCATACTTCGCAGTTGATGTAGACATCGGGAAGGAAGTTCATCTCGATGGTGCGTACGCCGGCTCCTTTGCAGGTGTCGCAGCGGCCGCCGCTGACGTTGAAGGAGAATCGTCCCGGTTTGTAGCCGCGGATCTTGGCACTGGGGAGTTGCGCAAATAGTTGTCGTATCTCGTCGAAGATGCCTACGTAGGTGGCGGGGTTGGAGCGGGGGGTGCGTCCGATGGGGCTTTGGTCTATCTCGATGACTTTGTCGATATTGTCAATGCCGATGATGGAGCGGTAGGGCAGTGGCCGTTTCTGTGCGTGGTAGAAATGCTGGTTGAGGATAGGGTGGAGGGTCTCGTTGATGAGCGACGATTTGCCGCTGCCGCTGACTCCCGTGACGCAGACAAAAAGGGAGAGGGGGATGTCGAGGGTGACGTCCTTGAGGTTGTTCCCGGTGGCCCCTTCGAGGACGATATGTTTGCGTCCTTCGACGGAGCGTCGCTGGGGGATGGCGATATCGCGGATACGGTTGAGGTAGTCGCAGGTGAGGGTATGGTGCTTGAGGAATTCCTTCTGCGGTCCTGCGGCGACCACCTTACCGCCTCGGATACCGGCGCCGGGACCGATGTCGATGACGTAGTCGGCGCTGAGAATCATGTCGCGGTCATGTTCTACGACGATGACCGAGTTGCCGAGGTCGCGGAGTTTCTTGAGGGCGTCGATGAGTCGGCGGTTGTCGCGCTGATGGAGTCCGATGGAGGGTTCGTCGAGGATATAGAGCACGTTGACGAGTTGGGCGCCTATCTGGGTGGCGAGCCGGATGCGTTGGCTCTCGCCGCCGCTGAGCGATTTGGAGCTACGGTTGAGGGAGAGGTAGCCCACGCCGACATCAAGCAGGAACTGGGTGCGGGTGAGGATCTCGCGGAGAATCTCGTGTGCCACCTCGCGGCGGTTGGGTTCGAGATGCGCTTCGAGTTGGCTCATCCAGTCGTAGAACTCGGTGAGGTTCATCTCGGCCACCTCGCCGATATTCTTGTCACGGAGTCGGAACGAGAGCGACTCCGGTTTGAGTCGTTTTCCGTGGCAGTGGGGGCAGGTGACGTTGTTCATGAAGCTGTTGGCCCATTTCTGGAGGCTGGCGGGCTGGTCGTCGAGGGTTAGTTGGTTGATATAGTTGACGATGCCCGGGAAGCCGCTGTGGTAGCCGTTTTCAGCGCCCATGTCGATGCCCATGTAGTCGCTGGTGCCGTAGAGGATGACGTTCATCACCTCCTCGCTGAGACTTTCGACGGGGTCGTCGATGGAGAAGCGGTAAATCTTGGAGAGGTTCTCGAGTTGACGGTAGAGGTAGTTGGTGGGGGAGTATTTCCCCAGCACGTCAAGGGCTCCGTCGCGGATGCTCTTGGATGGGTCGGGGATGATTTTCTTGAGGTCGATCTCGGTGATTTCGCCCAGTCCGTTGCAATGGGGACAGGCGCCGTAGGGGGAGTTGAAGGAGAAAGTGTTGGGCTCCGGCTCGGGATAGGAGATGCCGGTGTCGGGGTCCATCAGCATGCGGCTGAAGTAGCGAGGTTTAGGCTCCTTGCTATCGTTCTCGAGCAGCATGAGCATCCCTTTGCCCTGTTTGAAAGCGGTTTTGACAGCCTCTTCGAGACGGCGTCCGTTTTTGGTGTTGACACGCACCCGGTCGACCACGAGTTCGATGTCGTGCGTCTTGTAGCGGTCCACCTGCATATTGTAGGTCAGCTCCCGGATTTCACCGTCGACGCGCACGCGGAGGTAGCCTTTCTTGGCGACCTGCTGGAAGAGTTCGCGGTAATGCCCTTTGCGGCTGCGTACCAAGGGGGCGAGGACGAGGATATCCTTGTCGGCGAAGTCGGTGTGGATGAATTGGAGTATCTGGCTTTCGCTGTAATGGACCATCTTCTTCCCGCTGACATGGGAATAGGCGTCGGCGACGCGGGCGAAGAGGAGTCGCACGAAATCGTATATTTCTGTGACGGTCCCCACGGTGGAGCGGGGATTCTTGTTGGTGGTTTTCTGTTCGATGGAGATAACGGGGCTGAGACCGTTGATGCTGTCCACGTCAGGGCGTTCCATGTTGCCGATGAAGTGGCGTGCATAGGCGGAGAACGTCTCCATATAGCGACGCTGTCCTTCAGCGTAGATAGTGTCGAAGGCGAGCGACGACTTGCCGCTGCCGCTGAGACCGGTGAAGACTACCAGCTCGTTGCGTGGCAGTGTGATGTCGATGTTTTGCAGGTTGTGCTCACGAGCACCGAGTATTTCAAGATGATTTTTCACTTTCAATCGCAGCGGTTTGAACCTTTAAAACGATTTAACGAATTCGGTGCTTTTGTCTTTGTCGGTGAGGATCTGGCTGAGTCGAATGCCGTCCTTGGTGGGCAGCTTGACGGTGTAGGTCTTGTTGCCTTTGTTGGTCAGCTTCTCGCTGGTGAGCCAAGGGTTGAAGTCTCGCAGCAGTTTATAGGTGGTGCCGTTGTCTTTGGCGTATTTGTACAGGTCGATATTCTGTCCGCTGAGTGTGGCGGTGCGGAAGGGGATGGCGGGGTAGAGGTCGCAGTGACGGAGGTAGAAGCCGTAGTCCTGCGGGTGCTGCATGATCTGTTTGAGGGCAAGGATACGGTAGATGTAGCGTGAGGTCTCGGTGTTGAGACGCGCGTCGTAGTAAGATTTGATGTCCTGCTTGCTGAGGTTACGGGAGAGTCCCCCTTCCCCGCAGTTGTAGGCGGCAGCCGCTGCGGTCCAGCTTCCGAGCGAGTTGCGCAGTTTTTTGAGGAATTTGCATGCCGCCTCGGTGGAGGCTTCGAGGTTGTTGCGCATATCCACCTCGTCGTTGATTTCGAGACCGTAGCTCTGGCCGGTGGCTTTCATGAACTGCCAGAATCCCTGTGCCTTGGCGGGTGAAGTGGCGTTGGTCAGTCCGCTTTCAGCCACGCAGAGGTATTTGAAATCGAGCGGTACGCCGTTTCTTTTGAGGATCGGTTCGATGATGGGGAAGTAGCGGTTGGCCCGTTTCAGATAGAGCAGGGTGCTGGTGTGGGAGAATGTGTTGGCGATGATTTCCCGGTCAAGTGCTTCGCGCACATAGTAGATGTCGAGCGGCGCCGCCTCGCCGGCGAAAGAGATGGAGTCGGGCAGAGGGGGTACGTAAAAGGTGGGCATCTTGTTCGAACGCGGCTGTTTGCCGTCGTCGTTTGTGGCGGACGAATCTTTGGTGGTGGTGGCGCAGATGAAGATAGACGTCACAAGTGCCACGATGGCGACGATGAGTGCGACGGTGCTGGTCTTTTTCATAAGGGATTACGGATGGGTTTGAGAATGGATTGTTATTGCCAACTCAGCAGTTTGTCGGCGATATCTTTAGCCACAGCCTGTTTGCTTTTCAGGCTTCCGGGCTCGATATGGCCGTTGCGGTCGATGAGGGTCACCTTGTTGGTGTCGTGTCCGAAACCGGCGCCCGCGTCGTGCAGGGAGTTGAGAACAATAAAGTCGAGGTTCTTCTTCGTCAGTTTCTTTTGGGCGTTCTCCAGTTCGTTGTCGGTCTCGAGTGCAAAACCGACCAGCAGCTGGTCGGGACGTTTCATTTTGCCCAGCGTGGCGAGAATGTCAGGGTTCTGCACCAGGTGAAGCGTCATATCGTCGTGGTCGCTCTGTTTCTTGATTTTATGGTCGGCTTCGTGTTCAGGCCGGAAGTCGGCGACGGCGGCGCTGAGGATGGCGGCGGCGCAGGAGGGGAACCGCTCGATGACGGCGTCGTACATCTCGCGGGCCGAGAGGATATCGATACGTTCGATGTCGGGATGATGGGTGGAGAGGTGGGTGGGGCCGGTGACCAAGAACACCTGTGCGCCCCTTTGAGCGAGTTCTTCGGCAAGGGCGAAGCCCATCTTGCCCGTCGAGAAGTTGCCTATAAAACGGACCGAGTCAATTCTCTCGTAGGTGGGACCGGCGGTGATGAGGATGCGTTTCCCGGCAAAGTCGGCAGGCGTCTGCAGCTGTCGGATGATTTCTCCTGCGATATTTTCCGGTTCGGCCATCCGGCCATCTCCGGTGGTGCCGCAAGCCAGTTCGCCGCTGGTACTATCGATGATATGAACCCCGTTGGTGCGCAAGTAATCCATATTGCGCTGGAATGCATAACTTTCGAGCATCTGCGTGTTCATGGCAGGGCAGAGAAACAGCGGTTTGCGGAAAGAGAGCAACAGGGTGGAGAGCGCATCGTCGGCGATGCCGTTGGCTAACTTGCCGATGATATTGGCTGTGGCGGGAGCGACGACCATTGCGTCACCCCAGTCCTTCAGCGAGATATGCTCGGTACTGTGGGGGTTGCTTCGGTCGAAAAGCAGGCTGTAGACGCGATGTTGCGATACCGTCTCGAGGGTGAGTTCGGTGACGAACTGCAATGCATGTTCAGTGACGGCGCAGGTCACCTCGGCGCCGGCTTTCACCAGCAGTCGGACGAGCTGCGGAGCCTTATAGGCGGCGATGCCGCCGCTGACTCCCACGATGATGTGTTTGCCACGCAGGGGCATGATCCCGTCAGTCATGATTGTCAGTCCTTTTCAGTTGCGTTGTTCTCGGCGATGGCTTCATTCTCCATGGCCTCGAGACGCTGCATATTCTGGTCTTCCTTGGCAGGGTTGCGGTAGTAGAGTTCGTCGTTCAGGTATTCCTGGGTGGCCATAAGGGTAGGTTTCGGCATCTGCTCGTAATGGCGGACCACTTCGATTTGCTCGCGGTTCTCGTAGATTTCATCCATGGTGTCGATGCTTGAAGAGAACTCCTCGATTTTCTTGTGAAGTTCACGCTTCATCTCGGTGGCAATCTGGTTGGAACGTTTGGAAAGCAGGGCAACGGTCTCGTAGATGTTGTCGGTGCCTTTGCTGAACTGAGCGGTGTCTCGTGTGATCGTGGTGTTTACAGGACGATTTTTCTTAACTTCCATTGTGTTGTATTTAAATTGTTTATATTCCTTTGTTGGTTTCAATGGCAGCGATAGCCTCTTTGCATTTGTTGTAGATGGTTTGGCAGTCGCTCATGTGCTTTGAGTTACTGAAGGTGACGGAGAATTTCTCGTAGTTGTTGATTACCTGCTGCAGCCGTTCTTTCATCTTGTCTTCGCGGCTGTTGATTGCGTATTCGTAACCCGATTTGATGATGTAGTACATGGCATCTTCGCGATAGTCCGATTCGGGATAGTTGTTGAGGAAGTTAGTCAGCGCCACTACGGCGGCGCGATAGGATTCGGTGAGGTAGTAACCCAGAGCGATCTCGTAGTCTTTTTGGATCAGTTTGTTGCGCATCTCGTCGAGGTAGTTGTTCACCTCGGGGATATGAACGCTCTGAGGGTAGTGCTCGGCGAACAGTTCAAACTCGCTGATGGCATCCTTGGTCATGGACTGGTCGAGGGTGTAGCTGGGTGATTCCATGTATTGGCAGTAGGCCGACAGATAGGCGGCTTCCTCCGCATTGGGACTGTATGGATAGCGTCTGGTGAAGACCTTGAATTGATAGGCGGCGGTATAGTAGTTGTGGGTTTCCATGAGACTTCTGCCGTAGTACCAGGCAACATCCTCTGCATGTTCGCGTCCACGGTAGTTGAGTGCGAGGTTTTCGAACAAATCGCGAGCGCGATGGTATTGTTGTTCGTTGTAATATTTCATCGCTGCCTCGTATTTCGCCTCGTAATCGGTGCTTTTAAGCAATTTTTCGTACCCCGTGCAACTGCTTATGGCAGTGATGGATAGTGCGATAATTATCAAGTGGGTCAGTCTTTTCATGGCGTGCAAAATTACAAACTTTTTTTATTCCCGCGGAGGTTTGATATCAATTATTTCCCATTCGCGATTTTATATAACGCAAGGTGGAGGTTTTTATTGTGTTTTTTAGACCGTGGGAAGCGGATAAAAAAATAAATTTCTCAGTTAGAAAAAAATGTGTATTTTTGTTCTTTATTTAAAAACAATAATATGGACACGATAATTGTCTTAGACTTTGGTTCTCAATACACTCAACTCATTGCACGCAAAGTGCGCGAACTCAATATTTACTGCGAAATCCATCCTTTTAACAAGATTCCCGCCCTTACCAGCGATGTGAAGGGCGTTATATTTTCAGGCAGTCCTTATTCCTGTAATGCAGCTGACGCTCCGGTGCCCGATATGACAAATATCAAGGGTAAACTGCCCCTGCTGGCGGTTTGTTACGGAGCCCAGTATCTGGCCAAATGGGGTGGTGGCAGTGTGCAGCAGTCCAAGATTCGTGAATACGGTCGCGCCAACCTGCAGTGGGTCGACACTACTTCGCCGCTGATGAAGGATATCCCCATGCATTCGCAGGTATGGATGAGTCATGGCGACACCATAGAGCGTGTTCCAGACAACTACCGTTGCATCTGCTCGACGGACAATGTGAAGTATGCAGGCTACCAGATCGAGGGCGAACAAACCTACGCCATCCAGTTCCATCCCGAGGTGCATCACTCGGTCGACGGGCTGACGCTGTTGCGTAATTTTGTGGTCGATATCTGCCATTGTGACCAAAGCTGGACCCCCGAGTCGTTTATTGAACTGACCGTTCGTCAGATTCGGGAGAAGGTTGGTGACGACAAGGTGATCCTCGGTCTTTCCGGTGGTGTCGATTCGTCGGTGGCGGCTGTTTTGCTCAACAAAGCCATAGGACACAACCTTCACTGTATTTTTGTCGACAACGGGCTGCTGCGCAAGAACGAGTTTGAGAGCGTGCTGGAGTCGTACAAGGATATGGGCCTGAATGTGAAAGGTGTCGATGCCAAGCAGCGTTTCTATGATGTGCTGTCCGGCGTCACCGATCCCGAGAAGAAGCGCAAAGCCATAGGCAAGACTTTTATCGATGTGTTCGACGACGCCTCGAAAGAGGTGACCGATGCCAAATGGCTGGCGCAAGGGACCATCTATCCCGATGTGATTGAATCGAGTTCGGTGAAGGGCCCCTCACAGACCATCAAGTCCCACCATAACGTGGGCGGATTGCCCGATTATATGAAACTGCAGTTGGTGGAACCGCTGCGCAGCCTTTTCAAGGACGAGGTGCGTCGTGTGGGACGCCAGTTGGGTATCAAGCAAGAGTTGATCGGACGCCATCCTTTCCCGGGTCCGGGACTAGCTATTCGCATCCTCAGCGATGTCACCCCCGAGAAGGTACGCATCCTTCAGGAGGTGGACGACATCTTTATCCAGGGCTTGCGTGATAATGACCTATACGATAAAGTCTGGCAGGCGGGAGCCATGCTGCTGCCGGTTCAGTCGGTAGGAGTGATGGGCGACGAACGCACCTATGAGAGTGTCGTCGCTTTGCGGGCCGTGGAGAGTGTCGACGGCATGACGGCCGACTGGTCGCATCTGCCGTACGATTTCTTAGCCCGTGTGTCCAACGATATCATCAACCGGGTGAAAGGGGTCAACCGCGTGGTGTACGACATCAGCTCCAAACCGCCGGCAACGATTGAGTGGGAATAATGAAAATGCTCAACCAGTAGAAAATCCATTTGTAAACCAAAACTATAGATGATGAGAAAACTGCTATTTGTCATGATGGTCTTCTTCTTCAGCATCGCCTCGGCCCAAGGGACGCAGACGGTGGCTGTGAAGGTCTCCAACGAGATCCAGCGTATCAACGACAAGGAATACTACGTCCATGTCGTGGAGCAGGGTCAAACGGTATTCTCGATAGCCCGTGCTTACGGATTGAAATACTATGACGCGGTAATCAAGACCGATATTCATCTGCTGAAAGTGGGCGATACGGTGTGGTTGCCGAAAAACGAATATAGCGTTGCTTCGGTGTCGGCCCAAGCGTCGGCAGTCACTTCCAGCAACCAGACACGTTACATACGTGTCGAATCAGGACAGACGCTTTACAGTCTGGCCCGTGAATACGGGGTGACGGTTCAGCAGATTGTGGATGCCAATCCGGTGCTTCGCAACGATGTGCTCAAAGCAGGTCAGATGCTGAAAATCCCTGCTGGGAAAACCCCGCAGGCGAGAGTGGAGGAGCAAGTGGCCGAACAGAAAGCCGCCGAGGAACGTCGTATTGCTGAACAGAGAGCTGCCGAAGAGCGACGCGTAGCCGAGCAGAAAGCTGCCGAAGAGAAGCGGCTGGCCGAGCAGAAGGCTGCCGAGGAGAAGCGGCTGGCCGAGCAGAAGGCTGCCGAGGAGAAGCGATTGGCTGAACAGAAGGCTGCCGAAGAGAAACGACTGGCCGAGCAGAGAACCGAAGAGAAACGGATAGCCGAGCAGAAAGCCGCCGAACAGAAGCGACTGAAGGAACAGAAAGCGGCTGAAGAGAAACGACTGGCCGAGCAGAAAGCCGCCGAAGAGAAACGCAAGGCTGAGCTGAAAGCAGAAGAAGAGCGTATAGCCGCTTTGCGCGCCGAGGAGAAACGTTTGGCCGATCAGCGTGCTGCCGAAGAAAAACGGATAGCGGAACAGCGTGCGGCTGAGGAAAAGCGTTTGGCTGAATTGCGGGCTGAAGAACAGCGGTTGGTCGAAAAACGTGCCGCCGAGGAGAAACGTTTAGAACAACTGAGAGCCGAAGAAAAGCGGTTGTCGGAACAACGGGCCGCTGAAGAGAAGCGTATCGCCGAACAGAAATCTGCAGAGGAGAAGCGTTTGGCCGAACAGCGCGCTGCTGAAGAGAAGCGGCTGGCAGAGCAACGGGCCGCCGAAGAGAAGCGTTTGGCCGAACAGCGCGCTGCTGAAGAGAAGCGACTGGCAGAGCAACGGGCCGCCGAAGAGAAGCGTTTGGCTGAGCAGAAAGCCGCTGAAGAAAGACAGCAGGCTGCACAGCAACAGACCTTGGCAGAAAACAAAACTGTCCAAACTGTTGAAGCAATCAACGCCACGAACGATCCCACGATACGCAGACAGATTCAAAATCCCTATCCCTTCGCTGAAGTACCCGACGATTTCCCGCTGGAGCAGGCTCCTTACTTCAACTTTTCGACAGTATCGACATATAACTATCAAGTGCGCGATATGCAGAGCAAAGACCGCGTGTGTGTGTCGGTGGTCATGCCGCTCAACCTGGACAAACTCAATGAAATCTCCACCTCGAAATTCGATATCGAGCAACGAGGCAAGAAAGATTACAAGGTCTTTGAATTCATCCAGTTCTACGAAGGAATCCTTATTGCACTCGACAAACTGCAGGCACAGGGCTACAATGTGGTGGTCAATGTGGTAGATCTTACAAGCGATAAAGACGAGGATGTGGCGGCTGCATTCAACTCGCACAATGTGGCCAACTCCGACTTCATCATCGCGCTGCTGGTCAAGAAACCGTTCGCCAAGCTGGCGGAATTGGCCAAGCAGCATCAGGTGTTTGTCATTAACCCCTTCTCACCCCGTGTGGATGTGGTGAAGGACAATCCGTATGTGGTGAAATACATGCCTTCGGTGGAAGGTACTGTCAAAGGAATGTTGGACATCATGGCCGACCGTCACCGTAATGGCCATCTTTATCTGGTCCATTCCAACAACAAGAATGTAAACAGTGAGGAGTATCTTTTCATGAGTGAGTTCCAGCGTCAGCTCTCCTCGCGCAGCGATATCAAGTATACCTCATTTGACTGGGCAAACAATGCCAAGCTGGTCACGACATTGAAGGCTACCGACGACAATGTCATTGTGAGCCTCTATGACCAGGACAAGAACAAAAACAATGTCTATGTATCGACACTGCTCAACAGGCTCTCCTCGCTCACAAACCATGTGCCGGTGCTGATGACTACCTCTAATTTGTTGACGTTATATCAGAATATCGATTTCGAGCAACTGCAGCATCTGAGCTATACTACGGTGACTATGGGCTATCTGGACTACAATAACGGCAAACACAAGAAATTCATCGATACCTACAAGACCAAGTTCCACACCGAGCCCAATACGCTCTATGCCGGTGTGGCACATGATATTATGCTTTATTTCGTCTCGGCTTTGACGCAGGAGGGTGCTGAATTCTGGCGTAATCCGCAGAAGTTCCATACCCCTTCTGAAATGCTCTTCCCATTCAGCCTGAAACAATCGTCCTCGACAGGCGGATATGAGAACCAAAGCCCGGATATCTACCAAATGATTAATTTTAAATTGACTCCGCTGTCGTCTCATTGATAAGACAGCACTGAAGGAATCATAATGCAAGAATAGATGGAATTCCAAACAACGATACAAACACCATTCACACTCTCCGGTCCCGGTCTGCATACGGGTGGTTTTATCCATGCCACGGTGAAACCGGCAGTCGCCGGAACCGGTATACTGCTACGTCGTGTCGATGTGTCTCCTTTTGTGGATATCCCTGCCCTTGCCGACAAGGTGAGCGGCACCAATCACGGAACAATGCTTGCTGTCGGTGAGATGACGGTTTCGACCATAGAACACATGATGTCGGCTTTTCACGGACTGCATATCGACAATGCCATTGTCGAGGTTGACGGTCCCGAGGTTCCCATCCTTGACGGCAGTGCCCGTTACTGGGTGGAACAGATGCAACGCTCGGGCATCGTGCAGTTGGAAGCAGAGCGTCGCTACTATCACATCAGCAAGGTGGTGGAATGGAGCGACCCTGAATCGGGTATCGTGATGCGTGCCGAACCTGCCGACGACTTCCGTGTGGATTCGCGTATCGAGTTCCAAAGTGCTTTGATAGGCAACCAGTCGGCCACGTTGTCCTCCTATGACCAGTATGTGGAGGAGTTCTCTCGTTGCCGCACCTTTGTTTTCCTTCATGAGGTAGAGATGCTTTTGTCGCTCAACCTCATCAAGGGCGGCGATTTGGACAATGCTTTGGTGTTTGTTGACAAGCCGTTGGGCGACGAGGAGAAAGACCGTCTGGCCCAACTCTTCAACAAAGACCGTGATAGCATTCAGGTCCATGACGGCGTACTCAACACCATCGAACCCTACTATCCCAACGAACCCGCACGCCACAAGCTGCTTGATTTTCTGGGCGACATCTATCTGGTAGGCATGCCCGTCAAGGGACACTTCACGTTGAAATGTCCGGGTCATCGTGCCAATGTCGCTTTGGCGCAGAAAATACGCCAGTTGATGCTGGATGAAATGAAATAATACTTTTTATAAATATAGATTCAATATATTAAAATGGCTACACTCTACGATTTGCACCCCGAAGCGAAAATCGGGAACAACGTAAAGATTTGCAACTTCTCCACTATCTATGAAGATGTCGTGATTGGCGACGATACTTGGATTGGTCCTAATGTGACCATCTTCCCTGGTGCCCGCATCGGGAAGGGATGCAAGATTTTTCCCGGATCGGTGATATCCGCTGTCCCTCAAGACTTGAAATTCAATGGTGAATATACTACTGTCGAGATTGGCGATAACAATGTTATCCGCGAATGTTGTACCATCAATCGCGGTACTTCTGCCTCGGGCAAAACCGTGATTGGCGACAATAACCTCATTATGGCTTACGTCCATGTGGCTCACGACTGTGTTGTCGGAAACAACTGTGTTTTCGCCAACAACACCACGCTGGCAGGTCATATCATTGTCGGTGACTGGGTGGTGCTGGGCGGCAAGACAGCCATCTTGCAGTTCGTACATATCGGATCGCACGTCATTACGATGGGTGGTTCGTTGGTCAACAAGGATGTTCCGCCTTTTGTCAAAGCGGGCCGTTATCCGATTTCCTTTACCGGGGTCAATTCGCTCGGTTTGCAGCGCAGAGGTTTTTCTCCGGAGGAGATAAACAATATCCAGGATATCTACCGCATATTGTACCAGAAGGGTTTGATTGTGTCACACGCCGTCGAACTCATCAAGGAACAGTATGGCAATACCGACGAAGGTAAAATCGTGCTTAGCTTCATCGGCAATGCCAATACGGGTCTGATGAAGGGCTACACCTATATGAGCAAACGCGAACACGATCCTGAAGCATAAATAAAACGGAAGTCTGCATTGGCAAACTTCCGTTTCTTTTTGTCAGTCTATGGGGGATGTCTATTTGATGATATCCACCGAGCGTTTGATGAACTGAGTCAGTGCTTCGCCTTTCAGCAGACCGTTGCTCAGCAGGGCGAGGTCGGTGAGTTGGTGGACAAGCTGTTTCTGTTTGTCGGCATCGCCTTCGTTCAGCACCTGTCCGATAAGTGGGTGGTTGATGTTGACCACCAGGTTGTAGCTGTCGG
Source organism: uncultured Bacteroidales bacterium (assembly GCA_946401725.1). Classification (GTDB taxonomy): domain Bacteria; phylum Bacteroidota; class Bacteroidia; order Bacteroidales; family P3; genus Colimorpha. The sequence continues at coordinate 12,841 of CAMIVE010000023.1, forward strand.
GCATCTCTCCGTAGAAACCCATTCCACCGCCGCTGGTCTGGCTCATCTCTTTGTAACGGCGCATGAATTCGTTCTGTGTGATGACCATGGGTTGGTCGTCGCTCTCCATGCTTTCCAGCATCACGGTAAAGCGGGCTTTGTCCACCTCGTTCTCGATGATAGGTTTCAGTTTGTCTTTCTCCTCCTGGGTCAGTTTCTCGGGGATGCTGTCCTCGTGGGCAATCAGTTTCTCCACGGTGTCGCCATCTACACGTACAAAGCGTGTCTTCTCTATTCTCTGCTCCAGCAGGTTGATGTAATGTGAATTGAGCACGCTGTCCATCAGCAGCACATCGTAGCCTTTCTCCTTGGCTTTTGAGATGTAGGCGTGTTGTTCGTCGACATCGGTGGCGTAGAGGTAGATGACATTCTTGTCTTTGTCGGTCTGGAGCGCCTTGATTTTTTCACGGTAGTCGTCCAGTTTGAAATACTTCCCTTCGGTGTTCTTGAGCAGGGAGAATTTCATGGCGCGTTCGCAGAATTTCTCTTCGGTCAGCATGCCGTACTCGACGAAAATCTTGATATCGTCCCACTTCTCCTCCAACTGGGTGGGGGCGTCGGTGACATCATTTCCCTCGGCATCTTTCAACTCAACCTTTATTTTACTCATCTCTTCCAGCTTATCGGCCACTTTCTTGCTGATATGCTGGGCAATCTTCTTGACGTTGCTGTCGCTCTGCAGGTAGCTGCGGCTGACATTCAGCGGGATGTCGGGGCTGTCGAGCACACCGTGCAGCAGCATCAGATATTCGGGCACCACCCCTTCCACGCTGTCGGTGACGAACACCTGGTTGCAATAGAGTTGTATCTTGTTGCGGTTGGGGTCGATGGTCTTGCGCACCTTGGGGAAATAGAGGATACCCGTCAGATTGAAAGGATAGTCCACATTCAGATGAATCTGGAACAGCGGGTCTTCGAAGTTCATCGGGTAGAGTTCGTGGTAGAACTTCTTGTAGTCTTCGTCTGTCAAATCGGCAGGTTTCTTTCTCCAAGCGGGGTCGGTGTCGTTGATGATGCGGGGCACTTTCTTCTCCACGCGCTTCGGCTGTTTCTTTTTTCCGCCATTGCCATCGTCGACTTCGGTGAATTCCGTTTCGCTGTCTTCCCATTTGCTCTCCTCGCCAAAACGGATGGCGATAGGCATGAAGCGGCAGTATTTCTTCAAGAGTTCCAGGATGCGGTGTTCTTCGAGGAATTCCTTGCAGTCGTCGGCGATATGTAGGATGATGTCAGTGCCGCGTTCTTTTTTCTTGCCTTCCTTCATCTCGAACTCGGGGCTGCCGTCGCAGCTCCAGTGCATGGCGGGTGCCTCTTTGTACGACTTGGTGTCAATTTCCACCTTGTCGGCGACCATGAAAGCCGAGTAGAAACCCAAACCGAAATGTCCGATGAGGTTCTCCTGCACGTCTTTGTATTTATCGAGGAAATCGTTGGCGCCGCTGAAAGCGATTTGGTTGATGTACTTGTCAATCTCATCCTGCGTCATGCCGATGCCGCGGTCGCTGATGATGAGTTTCTTTTTGTCGATCTTCACCTCCACGGTCAAATCGCCCAATTCCCCTTGGTACTCGCCGCGTGAAGAGAGGGCTTTGAGTTTCTGGGTGGCATCGATGGCGTTGGAAATCAATTCGCGGAGAAAAATCTCATGATCCGAATAGAGGAATTTCTTGATGACCGGAAAGATGTTTTCGGTCTGAACATTTAAATTGCCTTGCATAATATAGTATACTTTTTATTATTTCTTCATTGTTCGACTTGGTGAATGCCGCAATTTCTGTTCCAAAAGGCAAGAATGTGACAATTTGACATGTCGGTGCAAGAGAGTTTGATGCAATAATAATCGCTCTTATGCGTTTAAAAACAAAAAAGAATGCTATGAAACGAATACTCCCTCTTTTGTTTTTTGTTTTGCTGATGGGTATGAGTGGCGTGATGGCCCAGTCGGCATTGAAGAATTATCAATGCAAGAAATGTGGTGTTGTTGTGAAGAGCTCGAGCTACCCTAGTTCATATAATTGTCCTGCCGGCAATTCCCATAGTTGGCAGAACTTAGGTCAGGTGGGCAACAAAAATTACCAGTGCAAGAAATGTGGTACCCATATTGAAAACCATGGTTATCCCTCATCGTATGGCTGCCCTGCGGGCAATTCGCACAGTTGGCAGCTTCTCGGTGAGAAAGGGGATGTCGCCTATATGTGTAAGAAATGTGGTTTGGCCATCTATTCCGTCCGTACACCGTCGTCGTATGGCTGTCCTGCAGGCAACTCCCATTCCTGGAACCGGCTGAGCCGATAGTTCAATTACTTTTTTTTGTGATGCGTGATTTCGCGGCTATAGACTTTGAGACGGCCAATGGCTGTCGCAGCAGTGTATGCAGTGTAGGCGTTGTGGTAGTGCGTGGCGGCGAAGTTGCGGACTCTTTTTACAGTCTGATACAGCCGGAGCCGAACTATTATACTTGGTTTTGCCAGCGGGTGCATGGATTGGGACCCGCCGATACCGATTCCGCCGATGTGTTTCCGGTGGTATGGGAGCAGATAGCCCCCCGGATCGAGGGGTTGCCGCTGGTGGCACATAACGCCCCTTTCGACGAGGGCTGTCTGCGTGCGGTGATGCAAGTCTATCAGATGGATTGGCCCGACTACCGTTTCTATTGCACCTGTCGGGCGTCCCGACGCCATTTCGGACGTATGCTGCCCAACCATCAGTTGCATACGGTGGCTTCTGCATGTGGTTTCTGTTTGGAAAACCATCATAATGCACTTGCCGACGCAGAAGCCTGCGCGGCCATTGCATTGAAAATAATGTAAAAATCAGGATGCCTCTTTTCCGGCGAGGATGACTACAATCTCGCCTTTCACCTCTTTGGCGGCAAAGTGGTCGTGTACTTCGCGGAGGGTTCCGCGGGCTGTCTCGGCATGCAGTTTGCTGATTTCACGGCTCACGCTGACCTGCCGCTCTTCGCCGAGGACTTCTATCAGCTGTTCCAGCAATTTGACCAATCGGAAAGGTGATTCGTAAATAATCATTGTGCGGCTTTCTTCTGCAAGCCGCTGGATGGCCGTCTGGCGGCCTTTCTTGTGGGGAAGAAATCCCTCGAAAACAAAGCGGTCGCAAGGTAGACCGCTGTCTATCAATGCGGGGACGAAGGCGGTGGCGCCGGGAAGGCATTCCACCTCGACTCCTTTTCGCACCGCTTCACGTACCAGCAGGAATCCCGGGTCGCTGATGCCGGGGGTGCCGGCGTCGGTCACCACGGCGATGCTTATGCCGCTCATCAGTTTCTCCACCAGTCCGTCAACCACTTTGTGCTCGTTGAAGATATGGTACGACTGCAGAGGAGTCTCGATGCCGTAATGCTGCATGAGCACGCGGCTGGTGCGCGTGTCCTCGGCAAGGATAAGGTCCACAGACTGTAAAACCTCGACGGCACGATAGGTCATGTCGCCGAGGTTTCCTACAGGTGTGGGTACCAAATATAATTTTGAATTATGAATTTTGAAATTTGAATCCATTTCACAATTCAACATTCAACATTCAAAATCGTGATTATTCTTCCTCGAAGTCGTCGGGGATCTCCATATCGTGGAACACATTGGTCACGTCGTCGTCCTCCTCGAGGATGTTGATGACCTTCATGACCTTGCGGATGGAGTCCTCGTCAATCTCGCGGGTGGTGTTGGGGATGCGCTGCAATTCGGCGCTCTCGCACTCGATGCCTTTGGTTTCGAGGAATTTCACCATATTGCCGAAGTCCTCGTAGGCGGTGTAGAGGGTCAGGTATTCGTCGTCCACCTCCATCTCCTCAAGACCTCCGTCGATAAGTTCCATTTCCAGCTCTTCGACATTCATCTCCGGTTTGCGGGGGATGACGAAAACGCCCTTGCGGGTGAAGAGGAAGCTGAGGCTGCCGTTGGTCTCCAGCGTGCCGCCGAATTTGTTCATGATGGATTTGACGTTGGCCACGGTGCGGTTGTTGTTGTCCGAAAGCGCTTCGATGAAGAGGGCGATGCCGTGGTTGACATGGCACTCGAAGGTGAGCTCCTGCATGGCGGCAGCGTCTTTGTCGTTAGCCTTGTTGATGGCACGCTGCAGGGTGTCCTTGGGCATGTTGCAGCCACGGGCGTTCTGCACGAGCAGACGCAGGCGCGGGTTGCTGTCGGGGTCGGGACCGCCTTCACGTACGGCAATAGCTACTTGTTTTAAGATGTTTGAGTACTGTTTGGAGCGTTTGGCATCAGCTGCGCCTTTGGCTCTTTTAATCTTTGACCATTTATTGTGTCCTGACATAATGTAAAGTATTTATTGATTTTTAATTATTTGTTCTTAGATTTTGAATTTGATATAGGTTATCGGTTTGCCTTCTTTGAGGAACATCGATTCGTAAAAAGTCTGCACAGCAGTGGCCATTCCCCCGTAGCCTGAGTGGTAGAGGTCGGGTGTATGGAACTCCACTTCGTAGCCGGCTGGGGCGATGACCTCCTCCATGGTGTAGTCGTACAACTCGCGTGAGTCGGTCTTCAAATGGATAAAACTGCCTGATTTGAGCAGTTGTCTGTAGTAGCCAAGGAAGCGTTCGCTGGTGAGGCGTTTCATCGGTTTCTTGGGTTGTGGGTCGGGGAAGGTGATCCAGATCTCCGATACCTCTTCGGGACCGAAGAAACGGTTGATCATCTCGATGCGGGTTCGCAGAAATGCCACATGTTTCATCTGCTCTTCGTTGCTGGTCTTGGCACCGCGCCACAGACGCGCCCCTTTGATGTCGACTCCGATGTAGTTGCGGTTGCTGTTCTCGCGTGCAAGGGCGATGGTGTATTCCCCTTTGCCGCATCCCAGTTCCAGCACGATAGGATTGTCGTTGCCGAAGAAAGCGTTCCAGCGTCCCCTCCATTCGAAGGGAGCCGTTTCCAAGGCTTCGAACGACACCTGGAAGAGGTTAGGGAAGGTCAGGTTTTCTGCAAATCTCGCTAACTTATGCTTCGCCATCTTACCACTGTTTAATGCTGATATCTCCCTTGTACCACTCCTTGATGTGTTTGTATTTTGCGTCGGCCTCGGTGCGGCTGGCGGCGCTGCCCATGCTGACGTAGTAAAGTCCGTTGCGGTTGATGATGTATGCGTCGCATCCTTTTCTCTTCAGCTGCGAGCACATCTGGTCAGCGCTGTTTTTATAGACATAGCAACCGGCGACGACATCGAATCCCTGTTTGGAGGCCGTGGTGACATGCGATTTGATGGGAGCCTCTTTCTGGGGCTTTGTCGCTGCTTTGGCGTTCTTCTTGGTGTTGGTTGCGTTGTCTTTGACCATTGTTGAGGGGTCAGGTGTCAATTCGTCGGCAGAAACCACTTCACTCAGCAGTCGTTCCAGAATCTCGTGGTTCATCAGTTCGGACATGATGATGGCGGTTTTCTGGTTCAGCAGGCGGCTCTTCAGTGACGGCATCATTGCTTCGCGGACGTAGTCTTTCCCTGTCATCAGGGTCTCTGGATGGAATTCCTTGTCGTCCAGCAGGTCGGTGAGGCGGCTGTCGATATAGTCGCTTGCGTGGTCAATGAAGATATCGCGGTTTTGGAGTTGCTTGATCTCTTTGAGGTAGCGGGTGAAGTATTTGTCGAGATTGTCGAGGATCACGTCGCGTTGCTCGTCAAGCTCTACTTCGGAGAATTGCAGTCCTTCGGTACTGAAGGTGAAGTCGGTTATGTTGTCGCGGGCGGCTTCGCGGTCGTAGTCGGCAGGCACTTGTGGGAATGTGGTGGTCGTTTTGCCTCCCTGCAATGCAGGAATCTTTTGGATAACCCATTCGCGACCTTGGCTGTTGAAGAGGTAGCGGTCGATAACGGCGGCGCAAGCCAGCAGCACAACAAGGATGATGATAATCCAAAGCAATGTCCTTCCGAAGTGGCATTTTTTCTTGTTGCCGTCGTCGGTTGGGGTTTGTTTGGCATCGTTTTTTTCGTGTTTCTTGCTTTTCTTTTCCTCTTTCTTTTTGTCTTTTTTCTTGTTGACAGGTTTCGCTTCTTCCTTCGACTCTTGAATAGCGTCAAGTTGCTGCAGGGTGCTGTTGATTGACTCGTCGGCGGTGTCGGTTAGGGTGGTGACTGCTGCAGCGACAGGAGTGGTGTTTTCTTCTTGTCGCAAGTCTTTTACAGGTTCGGGCTCCACGACAGGTTCCGGCTCAGGCTCCACGACAGGTTCCGGTTCAGGTTCCACGACAGGTTCCGGCTCAGGTTCCACGACGGGTTCCGGCTCAGGCTCCACGACAGGTTCCGGTTCGGGCTCCACAACAGGTTCCGGCTCAGGTTCCACGACAGGTTCCGGCTCAGGTTCCGGTTCGGGTTCCACGACAGGTTCCGGCTCAGGTTCCACGACAGGTTCCGGTTCGGGTTCCACGACAGGTTCCGGCTCGGGTTCCACAACGGGTTCCGGCTCGGGTTCCACAACGGGTTCTACAACAGGCTCGGGTTCCATGACAGGTTCCGGTTCGGGCTCTACAACAGGCTCAGGTTCCACGACAGGTTCCGGCTCTACAGCCAAGGGTTCTTGTTTGACGAATCCCGACAGTAGGGAGGTACTTTGCATCACACCCTCTTGAAGTGGCTGTTCAAACATGGAGAAAGGATCGCTCTCGTCGGCAGGAGTATAGTTTTTCACACCGCTGACTGGCGCGAGATGTTGAACGGAACTTTTGAGGTTCAGTCCCTCGGCAGCCTCAAACCGATAATTACCATCCTCATAGATAACGGTACCCAAATCGCTTATTTGGAAGCGTCCTTCGGCATTGAATTTGGCGTCTAAAGCATCGCAGTAGTTTTTCCATATCTGTTCCGCGGTGTTGAGACTCACACATTCTTTGTCGGCAATGTATTGTACGAAGTGATTCTCCTCCTGGCACTCCTTGTCAAGAACAATGGTACGGCAGGAAGGGTAGAATGTTGATGTGGTGTTGTCGAAATAGGCTTCCTGTTCACGGGTTGTCAGGGCTCCCACATGAGGTAGCTGTACGGTCTTGCCTTGCTTCAGGTATGCTACTAAATAATCGGTTATATTCATAAAAGGGTTTTAAGGTTTGAAAGGGTCTTTGATGATTAAGTTGATATGTTTATTTGGATTTAAAGGGTCGCTCCACAGGTCTCCGTTGTTGTTCACTATTTCAATTTCAGCAGGTCTTCGGGGATGTCGATGGCGACGCTTTCCTGGTCGGTCTCCCGGACGGTGATGCGGTAGCCGTTTTCCATCCAGCGCAGCTGTTCGAGCGATTCGCTTTTCTCCAATGGTGTCTGGGCCAGCTTCACCAGCTGTTGCAGCACTTCGCGGCGGAAAGCGTAGATGCCTATGTGCTTGTAGTAGTGTTGGCGGCGCAGCCACATCTCTTTGGCGATGCTGCGGAGGTAGGGGATGGGCTGGCGGCTGAAGTAAAGCGCGTCGCCGCTTAAGTCGCAGACCACCTTCACTGCGTTGGTCGAGTTCAGTTCTGCAAGTGTTTTGATGCGTTTCTTGAGTGTGGCAATCTGCACGGCGGGATCGGCGAAAGGCTCCAGCACCTGCTTGATTTGTTTGGCAGCCACCTTGGGTTCGTCGCCTTGGATATTGATGACCACATCGTAGCCGTCTGCCTCCGCACCGATTTTCTCTAAGGCCTCACCGCAGCGGTCGGTGCCGCTTTTGTGGTGTTTTCCGGTCATTACGGCTTCGCCGCCGAATTTGGTGACGGTGTCAAGGATACGTTTGTCTTCAGTGGCTACAATCACTCGGTCTACCAGTCCGGTGCCGCTGACCCCGTTCCAAACATGTTCGATCATCGGTTTGTCGTTAATCATCACCAGAGGTTTCCCGGGGAAGCGGGTGGAGTTGTAGCGTGCCGGAATAATGCCTAATATTTTCATGGCGTTGGGTTTTATTTGTTAAAATAATCCGTTGAATTCTGCATCGATTTTGTTGATGACCACACCGAGGTCTTCGCGGTTGTCGGCGAAGTTCAGCTCTTCGATGTCGATCATCAGGGACTTCCCTTTGTCGTAGCTCTCAAACCAGCGGTCGTAACGGTCGTTAAGGTTGGTCAGGTAGTCCAGACGGATGGAGCTCTCGTAGCTGCGGCCGCGGCGCTGAATCTGTTTGATGAGGGAGGAGACATCGCCGCGCAGGTATATCAGCAGATCGGGCGGCTGGATGAACGACTCCAGCAGTTCGAACACGGCGATATAGTTCTCGTAGTCGCGTGAGTTCATCAGCCCCATGGCCTGGAGGTTGGGGGCAAAGATGTAGGCGTCTTCATAAAGTGTTCGGTCTTGGACAAAGTCGCGTCCCGTCTGTTTCATCTCCAGCAGCTGTTTGTAGCGCGTGTGGAGATAGTATATCTGCAGGTTGAAACTCCATCGGCGCATATCTTCGTAGAAGCTGTTGATATAGGGGTTGTCTTCCATTTTCTCCACCAACACATCGTATTGGTAGTGTTTGGCCAGTTTGTCTGTCAAAGTGGTCTTTCCTGAACCGATGTTGCCTGCGATAGCTATATGCATAGAGATAGTCTTTTTTTCTATATTATTGTAATAACATCACACCGTTTTAAACACCACTTTTCCTATAGTGTACAAAGTTATTTGTTGACATACAAGAAAGTAGCGTGAAAACGGTGTTGTTTTCCAAAAAGCAAATATACACATATTTTTTCAAAATGCAAGCGGCGGGTCTGCTATTTTTTTCATCGCGCTTGCTTCAGGTATTCTTTTTTTTTGTAAATTTGCAAATCGAAAAAGACAAAACGATTTTTGTTATTGCTAATTTAAAATATTGAATTATAATGTCATTGATTAAATCGATTTCCGGTATTCGCGGCACCATTGGTGGTCCGGCCGGCGAGGGACTGAGTCCTCTCGATGTGGTAAAATTCACGGCGGCTTTTGCAACGTTCCTGCAACGTCAGCAGCCCGGCAAACGTTTGACGCTTGTGGTGGGTCGCGATGCGCGTCTTTCGGGCGCCATGGTCGACCGTCTGGTAGTGGGCACGTTGATGGGTATGGGCATGGATGTGATTGAGACAGGCCTTTCGACCACCCCGACGACCGAGATGACGGTAATCGACAAGCATGCCGACGGCGGCATCATCATCACCGCTTCGCACAACCCCAAACACTGGAACGCCTTGAAACTGCTCAACGCCAAGGGCGAATTCATCGATGCCGCTGAAGGCAACGAAGTGTTGCGTCTGGCCGAGAGTGACGAAATCCTCTTTGCTGAGGTAGACCAGCTGGGTCAGGTGACAGAAGACCTCGACACCATCGACGCGCATATCCAGCGCGTACTCGCACTTCCGTTGGTCGACAAAGAGGCCATTGCCAAGGCCGGTTTCCGTGTGGCTGTCGACGCGGTCAACTCCACAGGTGGCATCGCCATTCCGCGACTGCTGCGTGCCTTGGGTGTCAAGGAGGTGGTGGAACTCAACTGCGAGCCTACCGGTCATTTTGCACACAACCCTGAGCCATTGCCGCAGAACCTGACCGAGATTGCCTCTGTCGTTCCTGCCCAGAAATGCGATTTGGGCATCGTGGTCGACCCCGATGTGGACCGTCTGGCGCTGGTCTGCGAGACAGGTGATATGTTCGGCGAGGAATATACGTTGGTCTCGGTGGCGGAATATGTGCTGCAGCACACTCCGGGCAATACCGTCAGCAATATGTCCTCCACCCGCGCTTTGCGCGATGTGACGGAGAAGATGGGACATCAATATGCCGCTTCGGCGGTGGGCGAAGTCAATGTCACCACCAAGATGAAAGAGGTCAACGCTGTCATCGGCGGTGAAGGCAACGGCGGTGTCATCTATCCGGCGCTCCACTACGGTCGCGACGCACTGGTGGGCGTGGCGCTCTTCCTGACTAATATGGCTAAACGCGGGCTGAAGGCTTCCGAGCTCCGTGCCACCTATCCGGAATATGTTATCTCCAAGAATCGCAAGGACTTGACTCCCGACATGGATGTCGACGGTATCCTGCGTCAGATGGCGGAGAAATACAAGAACGAGCAAGTCTCCACCATCGACGGTGTGAAGATTGACTTTGCTGACAGCTGGGCACATCTGCGCAAGTCAAACACCGAGCCGATCATTCGTATCTACTGCGAAGCCCACACCGCAGCCCAAGCCGATGCTTTGGCACAGAAAATCATCGCCGATATCGAGTCACTGATAGGTTAGATCTTCTCAGAAGTTTGGAATAAAAGCCAAGGCCGATATGATAATCAAGACCAAGGATGTTACCTGAAAAAAGACCGTTGCTATGAAAATAAAATTTTTGAAATTAAGAAACTGGCTGTTGTTAACATTGTCAGGCCTTTTGGGTATTAATTTGGGTTGCGAGAAATTCATTACAACAGCCTATGGCTGCCCGGAAGCCACCTATAATATCAATGGTGTGGTAAGTAACGAAGAAGGCCAACCCATTGGGGGTATAGGTGTTATCAAGACCCGTAATTGGGACAACGAAGATGGGGAGTGGTATTATTGGGATACCACCGACGCAGAAGGTAGATACAATATCACTTTCAGATATGCTTTCCCGCGGGAACCGCTAACGCTTAGTTTTTATGATATCGACAGTACTGAAAATGGTAGTTACAATGACACCATTATTGAGGTTAACACGGAAAATGTACAGCTTACAGGTGGTGATGGACGTTGGTACGAAGGTACAGGCACGATTACCCAAAATGTCACGCTGACCGAAAAAAAGTAGATGACTTTAAGAACTGTATAAAGAAAAGCGACAAACCTTTGGGTTTGTCGCTTTTCTTGTACCGCATGCCGGAGTCGAACCGGCGATCTACTGCGTGAGAGGCAGTTGTCCTGGACCACTAGACGAATGCGGCAGTTGTCAATTTTGAAATCTGAATTTTGAATTGTGAAGTTCAGAATTCAACTTTCAAAATTCAAAATTATTCTCTTAAAATCGGCTGCAAAAGTACAACGTTTTTTCGAATTAGAGCAGATTTGATGAAAAAAAATATTTTCAATCATTCTAATGTATTGAAAATAATTTTATTAATCTATAAAATAGATTGCTTCCAGAATACTTGTCAGAGGTTGTCTGGAGTGTTATAAAACGTATAAAAATATAAAATCGCGTGCTTTCCCAAAGGAAATTTTTGAAGGTTTGTTCTATTGCACGCTCCCGGCAGGACAATACCTCCTCGTGGTACGCTCCAAAGAGAGACAGGGATTCAGGACGATAGTGAAGAAGTGAAATATTGAAAGGCTGCCAGTTGGCAGCCTTCTTGTTTTGTGTGCGGACGAGCCGTCCGCGTTCCCGGTATTAATAAATCCCCAAAACATAAAAAAAATCAATTTTTGGGGATTTATTTTGTGATATTTCCCAATTTGTTGATTGTCAGTAAAAAATAAAACCTAATAACCGAAAGCTGATTTTTTTTGATGGCGGCGTACATGTCGAGGACGATGAGGCTTCAGTCTCGCCTAAAAAATGCATTTTTATCCCGCTGAAAACCAACTTTCTAAAAATAAATTTGCATTTTTTTCGTTCTACGATGGTAGTTTTCGGCCGTTTTTGCGACTAATATAACAGAAGCGCTTTTTTGATGAAACAAAACAAAAGGCATATTGCATTTATGGAGATGCTG
>CAMIVE010000024.1 GCA_946401725.1 uncultured Bacteroidales bacterium
TATTATATTGCTTTTTTGTGGATTTGGAAATCCTTATAATATTTTGCGTCAGATTTCAAATCTGACGCAACAATACACAACTGGAACATCCACCGCAACGGGCACATCAATACGCAACTGGAATATCCGCTGCAACGGGGTGGCGGTATTGTTATTCTTTCATCATTCTATAATTAGTGCTATTATTTGGTATTCTTACTTAAGACATCTTTTTTGTTGACTTTTTGATAAGTTATATTGGCAATACAATCAAACAGACAAGTGTCTTGTATATAGAATGGACTACTATTCATGACCCTAATAGCACAGTCTTTTATAAAAAAATGATACGATTTGCCACATTGTATGTTCAGACTGTCACGGATAATATCATTATTCTGAAGAAAGACCCTAATAGACATCTCTATATTCTTCTCCACATCAGTTTTCATATAACAGGGAATGCGAATTATCCCGTTATTATCTGGTTCGATAGGATATCCCTGTTGGGGAAATAATGCGAAATCTTTTTCTGGGAGTCCTGTTCTCATTGAGAAAATCGTGATTCTTATTGAATCATCATTCTCTAATTGTCCTGTCTCTACAAAATAATTTGTCACATTGTTTTGAAAAGCCGAAGTAAGATATAACGTGTCTCCTTTTTTTATCCATTGTCCAGATTCCTGTTCTGCCGTTTTCATTAGTCCTATCATGCACGGAGCTTTACGGAATATATAAGTGCCATTGGCGTAGAAAATAATAGTCTCCGTACATGTACCACCTTTTTCAATAGATGAATAAGCTCCAATTATTTTGTCATCATTGCGGTATTGAAGGACGTTACATCCTGTTAATGATAGACATGTTAGAAACATTATTATTCTTTTCGTGAACATGATAGGAATTGTTATTTTTTTAAATCTTTTTGCCATCCATGATACAAAAAAACAGGATGGCCATAATGTTGCTGGGATTGAATATTTGCATTTTTTATGTCATCTGTCGGTTTAAACACATCATTATATCCATGATAATCAAGTTCCTTATATTCTTCAAACACTTTTTTTTCACTGAATGAATCACCAAACATTTCTTGTCTATGATAGGCTTCGAGTTCATCATCAATACTATAGTAACTCAAAAAAAAGTCACCACTTGGTCTCATTCGAATAATTAGCTTACGATTTAGATATTGGTCCGCATGTTTTAGTTCATGAGATAGTTTTTCAATATTTGTCCATCTCTTACTATCATTAATGTATATTTCGAATTGTTTGGTTTCAGGATTATATGTAAAATGGCCAGATTCTTCTTCGTCTATTACGGGTCCATATTGTATAAAAAAACTCCCGACAGCGCCGCCACACCTTGGGCATGAAGCGTCACGACAGACAATAGAAGCAATAAACTGCTACCGTCCGGATAAAGAAAGTGCGTACAGGGATATTCATTTAACGGGATACAACATTCAAATACCCATCCATAACGCCACCATCTGCACTTTATTGTCCCATTAGGGTTCAACAAAACAATAAAACCCAAACTCATTGCGACGGATGTTCCAGTTGCGTGTCGTTGCGGCAGATTTGTCTGCCTGAGCAAAGGGAACGGCCTTGAACCGAAGGTCGCGAGCACCAATGAATCAAGGTTAACAGCAAAGATACAGCACCACTGAATAAAATAAAGGATGCCTATAAAATGGAGTTTTTTTTTAGGCATCCTTTACATTGCCACGAGACAATAAAAAAGGAACACCCCCGTTATATAATACAATCATGTAAAGAAAATAACCACCAAGCACTCAACCAACCATGAAACGGATGCTTCTTCTCACCGGACTGCTGGCGATAGCCTTGTCGACATGGGCTCAAGGCCACTCACTGACGTTCACCTCCGTCACCGATGCCAAATTCTTCGTCTACCTGAACGGCAAACTGCAGAACGAGAAATCATCGGGTATGGTGACGCTCCGGGGTCTGGAAGAGAAAAAATACCATATCCGAATCGTCATCGACGACCCCTTCGAAGTGGCGGTGACCAGCACCATCAAACCCGACGGCAAACACAACGAATACACCGTCCAATTCAACGCCGTGAGGGAACGGGTGTACCTGAGACCCGCCAAGGTGCAGAAAGAGACACCCGTCTGGCCGGAAGAGGCGGAAACGGCAGCGACAACCGTCAGCCAGGAAACTCCCGCAGAGGCTCCACGCCACCGGACAACCATCCGTCGCGAAAATATCGGCGACACCGCCACGCAACGGGTGGTTAACCATCTCAAAACACAGACGTTTTCCGAATAAAAACCGCCAATACAATTTTTTTACGTACCTTTGCATTTGAAACTAACAGAAGTAAGCATTATGAAATTCAGACTTATCATACTGACATTGTTATGCTTGGGATTTACCTGCGCAGCACAGAACAAAATTGACAAACAGGGCCGCCGCCAAGGGCATTGGATCAGGACCGACAAAGACGGCAGCCGCATCTTTGAAGGCGACTTCGTGGACGGGCAGGAGACCGGCACATTCAACTACTACTATCCCGACGGAACGCTGAAAATACGCAACACTTATATCATTCCCGGCCGTTATTGCAAACACGAGGCCTACGACGAGAAAGGGCATTTGCTCGCCACAGGCTACTACAACCAGAAGAACCGTGACAGCGTATGGAACATCTATAACGAAGACGGCCGACTGATAAAGATTGCCCACTACAAGATGGGCATCAAACAGGGCACCCACATCATCTTCTCGGCCGAGGGCGATACCGCCGAGGTATCCACCTGGAAAGACAACCGCCGTCACGGACGCTGGTGGAAACGCATCGGCAGAAGCGGCTATATCTGCGGCCGCTACGAAGAGGGGCTTATGCAAGGCCGTCTGGCCGAATACGACGACCAGGGCAAGCTGACCCGTGAGGGCTTCTACAAGAACGGCGCCAAGGACGGCCACTACAGATACTATGAGAACGGAAATCTCACCGTCGACGAAAATTGGCAGAACGGTATCATGGCCGACCGCAGAATACTGCTCCACACCCCCGCCAACTACTGGCAGTCGATCTTCGGCATCGCTTACATCGTACCCAAAGGGAACATGGGGGCACTGGTCTATCTCAATGACGGGACCAAACTGACATGCACCGACACTCCCGACGCACTCAACGAGCGGATAGGACATGAACAATTCGTACTGATTGACCGCAAAAACCGCGTAATGGCCAACACGTCATGCATCGAGGGAATCACGCACGACGAAGACGGCCGCGCCATAGTGAAACTCAATCCGAAACCGCCGTTCACTATCTTCCCCGACGAGGACTGCGTCAAGATGATCCAGTCACTCCAGCGAATCGACCAACTGGACGAGTAACAGCCAAGTAATCTTACCTTATCAACACCACTTTCCGAACCGGGAAGCCCTCCACCGACAGGAGATAGACGCCTGACGTCTGGACGGTGAACCACTGTGGATCGGAGGCTATGACGCTGTACAGGCACCGGCCTTTGAGGTCGAACAACCTGACACTGCGTCCCGCCGCTCCGCGCACCATGACAGAGAGTCCTTGCGTGGCGACTTGGATGGCTTCGCTATTGGCAATGGAGACCGGCGTGGCCGAGAAATAGGCGGTCAGCGCGGTGTCGGCATCCATCACAAAACTCCTTACGGAGGCGGTAACGCCGTCACTCCAGCCATCGAACCGGACAGCAAAACCCGGAACATCGGTACGGGGCTCCGCATAGAGCCAGACAGGGGTGCCATGGTCCAGTTCGGCCGACTGGAAATGCTCGGGGTTGTTCCGCATCTGGAACCAAGCCCTGCCGAGAGCCGTATCGCTGGACTGCACGCTTAGCAGGAATTTGTCGATGTCAAAGTATGCCGTGAACGTGCGGTCGGAGGTGACAACGTAATTATAGGGGTTGTCCGTCAACGTCTCGCCATTGGAAAGCCAATATAGGAAATGATGATGCTCGACGGGGGTCGCCGTGAGGGTCGCCAGGCTGCCCGTGGGCAACACGCCACCGCCCGACACCTGCCCCATCGTCTCATCGGCTGAGACAACAGTAACGGTGTGATATGCCTGCTGGAAATGTGCTGTGTAAGTCACATTAGCTGTGACAGCAAAGGAATAGGGATTGGTGGCAAGGGTATCGCCTGCCGAGGTCCAGTAGAGGAAATTGAAGCCCTCTTCGGGAGTGGCCTCGATGGTGGCAGTCTCGCCCATGGCATAGTCGCCACTGCCCGTCACCGTACCGCCCTCATTGCCTGCAACGGCGACGCTCACATGGTACATCGGCACTACCGGACAGCCTTCGAATCGCAGCTGCGCCCGCTGCATCTTGCGCGACTTGCTGCCGGAATTGCTCGACGCCGTCGGGTCGATATTGACGTTGTCGCTGTAGTAGGTCAGGGATTTATAAGCATTGCCCGTATTGGAACAATAGAACTTGTAGCTCGATCCGTCGTAATCGCCGCTGTTGTCGTCAATGGCGACCACCAGAGATCCGGTACCGTTGTAATGGAAGACGGTGTCAAGATCAATGGTGTTCCAGCCCTGCACACAGTTCAGCGGTCCTTCATAGACTTTCTGCAACTGAGAGAAGGGGACGAAATTACTCATCGAGGTGCCGGAGAACGACGTCTGCGTGGTGTTGCCCATATAAACAATGCAGTTGTTCTTGGTCTCCGTGGGGTTGTTATAAGCGTAATTGAAACTCAGCTTGCTGATATTCATCTCGCCGCCCACATCGGAAGGGTCGTAGAGCATCTGGGTGTAGCTATAATTATAATAGGTGTTGAACGGCAGAAAGTACAATGTTGTGTCTGCGGCACCTATAGTCGTTGTTTCCGGAACAGGACACTCGGTGGTGTGCAGCGTCGACCAATTGGAATAGATGGTGCTGTCGCCCACCCCACAGATGCCGCGCACCCGCCACTGGTATTCTGTATTGAGGCTGAGGTTGTCGAGAGAGAAAGAGGTGCCATTCACCGAGGCCGTCTGGACCGCACCCGATGTCCCCTGACGCCACTGTACGGCATACTGGGGGGAGTTGCCGGCCCAATGCAAAACAGCCGAATGGCCCATGACATTGTTCACATACAGACCATCCGGGATGCGACATCCTCGCAGATCGTTGTAGGTAAAGCTGATGGTGACCCCCGGCGAGGTGACATTGGTGATGGAGATTGTCGTATCGATAACATTGCCGGTAAGCCACGGATAGGGATTGGTGGAAGGCGAGAAAGTGGTACGCGAGGTGTTGCCGCTGAAATAGGCCTGCGAAGTGGTACCGTTCACCGTGTCGTTGTAACCGCCGGGGCGGAAAAGATAGACTTCGTCGAACACACTGACGCCATCAAAACTGGCATTGCCGTTATAACGGTCATCAATACGGAATATCAAGAGTCCGCGTCCGGAAAGTGCCGTTTCGAACATCTCTGTGTTGTCGCGATATTCGAGCACATACCACTGGTGCGGCTCCTGGGCTGCAATCTTATAGGCACAGTTGTCGTAGTCGGCGTCGGCCAGCGAATGGAGGGTGTAGGTGCCTGGAACGGTGATTTCGGGGATGGAATCAAGCCAGTTGCCGTATTTCCACTTCATATAGGCACTCATGTGCTGCGGCGGCGTGGTGTTGCTGCACATCAGATCCCATGAGCCCACTCCGCTGACATCGGTGTGGTTGTTGTAGCGGTAAAGGTCGGGGGCGCCAAGGGTGTGGAACATCTCGTGGCAGAAAGTGGAGCTGCTGAAATAATGGCTGCCACTGCCTTCCAGCTGCAGATTGAAGGTGTAGACCCGCTTGCCGTTGATATACACGTAGCGGTCGTAGAGACTCCATTTGTGCGGCCAAAGCAGTTCGCTCCATCCCGTATAGGTTCCTTTCACCACAAAACAGATGTTGTCCACCTTGCCGTCGTTGTCCATGTCGATATTCAACGACGTGGGCACCGGCGAGTTGGCGTTCACATAGTTCACCGCCCGTTCCAGCAGACTGAATTCACGGTTGCGGCTGTCGGCATCGTCGACATATCCGTTGGGATTGGTGCTGCTGTTGTAAGGCATATAATAGGAGCGCGGCAGACTGTCCTGGTAGGAGACCACCGTATTGCCGTTGGGGGCGGGGAAATAGCTGGTGGGGATGTACAACTTGCCATAGGAGGCTTTTTTGAAGTAGTTGTACATGGAGGTCGATGTCGCCGACGAGTCGTTGAACATGCCGTTGATAGTCGACAACGAGGTGGAGATCTCCGTCTCGTCACTGAAGCGAATGAAAATCACAATATTGTTTATCACACCGTGATTACGTCCCGAGGTCTTCGGTGCGCCCCCGTGCTTTTCATCGGGGACATCCAGACGATGCTGGAGTTTATTCCAGGTGTCGACATCCACGCCCACATTGGGATTCAGACCCACTGAGGCGGGGTCGACCCTGCCGGCCACATAGTCGGTGGCGACAACCTCCCAATGCGTCGGATCCAGATGAAGCGTGTCGGCATAGACCCAGTAGCCCGTACGCGGATGCTGCACTATAGTGTAGCCGTTGGCATCATGCAGCCGGTGGTAGTACTCGTCGCCCGAAAGCAGACAATGGAGGGTGTCACCGTTGGGTTGCAGACGAACTGCCGGTGCGTTGAACACCGGTGCAGCCTTCGAACTGCCGGACAGGATGACAAACAAAAAAAGAAAAACAGAAATTATCTTTTTGATTTTCATATTGTATACTATTATTTTTATTATAAATAACCGTTTATTGGATTTGCAAAAGTACGAAAAACTCTGAAAAAACCGGAGTATTTCCATCACTTATCTATGCCACGAGTCATTCGACAAGACTGACGCAACAAAAGACGCTCTAAAAAAAACAGGGACGATACCACATCGTCCCTGTTCACATTAAACACTATTACAAAATCCAAATTATTACGAAAGCCTTATCAATTATTTCAAAAGAAAACATCTTTCCAAATGGAGTTTTTTCTTTCAAAATTCTATCGCAAAGATACACACTTTTTTTTAAAAAAAAGGAAAATTATACAAAAAAATTTTCTCGGAAAGAGAAGAACCACGATTTCAAACATATAAATATTTATTTTTTCTGAAAAAAATATACAATTTTGGATATTTTTCATACATTTCAAAACATCTTTTTCTATTATTTCCCCTGAAATAAAGCAAAAAAAACAGTTTATAACCTCTTTTTAAATAAAAATAAAATTCCACTATCTTTTCACCTTTTTTTACTTTTGCCAAATACGAAAAAAGAAGAACTATCGTTTTTCATCAAAATACATCATTGGAAAAAGAATGTTTTCTATCGCCAAGTGACGAAAACCGGCTTGTTGGAATTACTTCATGGCAAGAAAACAACTAAAAACAGATCACTCCTGAAGTGAAGACCATCGCCACACACACGCTGGGCTGCAAGCTCAACTTTGCCGAGACATCAGACTTGGTGCATCAATTCACCGACGCAGGATGGAAAGTCGTCGACTTCAATGACAAGGCGGACCTCTATGTCATCAACACCTGCACCGTCACCGCTATAGCAGAGAAAAAATGCCGCAACGCCATACGACAAGCCATCGCAGCCAACCCCAAAGCCCTCGTCGCAGTGATCGGCTGTTTCGCCCAAAACGCCACAGCGGAAATCAGGAAAATCAAAGGTGTCGACATCGTTCTCGGCAACGACCAGAAGCACAACCTGCTATACTATGTAAATCGAAGGCTCTCCTCTGACTCCGACGCCTCACAGCCTGCCATCGACAACAACCAACAGCCAGAACCCAAAAGTTTCCATCTTTCTTTCTCCCGCACAGACCGGACTCGCACCTTCTTCAAAGTACAGGACGGATGCGACTACTTCTGCACGTATTGCGCCATCCCGTTCGCTCGGGGTCGGTCGCGCAGTGCCAGCATCACTGAAACGGTGACCATGGCGCGGGAAATTGCCGCTACCGGAACCAAGGAGGTTGTGCTGACAGGTGTCAACACGGGCACTTTCGGCATCCATCACAAAGAATCATTCTTCGATCTGCTGAAAGCGCTTGATCTGGTGGACGGTATCGAACGGTACAGGATATCCAGCATCGAACCCAATCTGCTAACTGACGAAATTATTGATTTTGTGGCATCGTCACGCCACTTCCTCCCCCATTTCCACATTCCCCTTCAGGCAGGAAGCGACAAAGTGCTGCACTTGATGCACCGCCGATACGACACCACTTTCTACGCCGATCTGCTCCACAAAATCAAAAAAGCCATGCCGGATGCCTGCATTGCAGCCGACATCATGGTTGGATTCAACGGCGAAACGGACGAAGAATTTGCAAAAGCATTGGCTTACGTCGACAGTTTACCCATCTCCTACCTACACGTATTCACCTTCAGCGAACGGCCCAATACCGCTGTGCTAAAAATGGACGAACGGATTGACATCCATCTCCGCCGGCAACACAGCCGTCAGATGCACGAACTCTCTGAGCAAAAGAAAAAGAACTTCTATCGGCAACAGACCGGACAAGTGCGCCCTGTGCTGTGGGAAAGCGACATCAAAGACAATATGATGTACGGATTCACAGACAACTACATCCGGGTTCGACGCCCGTACGACGAATCGCTGGTGAATACCATCACCCACCATCAATTGAAACGGTTCTTCGACAAGGAGGAAGTTTTCGAATAACCAAGGCGAATCAGCAATTTATTAACATATCAAAAAACTGAA
Organism: uncultured Bacteroidales bacterium; assembly: GCA_946401725.1. Lineage (GTDB taxonomy): Bacteria > Bacteroidota > Bacteroidia > Bacteroidales > P3 > Colimorpha. The sequence continues at coordinate 8,717 of CAMIVE010000024.1, forward strand.
TCACAAAACAATAAAACACTTTATTTCATTTTTTGTTGCTAATAATTCATGACAAGCAACCGAATCCACAAAGAAATATTGTACTTTTGTATTTTTAATAAACCCTATATAACAAAACATCATTTTTAAAATCAACCGATTATGAGCGGACTATTTGGAACCGTCACAAAGAATCCTTGTGCAACAGACCTGTTCTACGGCACAGACTATCATTCACATTTAGGCACCCGTCGCGCCGGTCTCAGCACCATCGACAACGGGATTATGCACCTTAACATTCACAACATCCAAAATTCTTACTTCCGTACCAAATTCAGCAGCGACATGCATGAGATGCTCGGAGACATGGGCATCGGCGTCATCAGCGACACAGACCCACAACCTATTGTGGTCAACTCCCATCTGGGACGTTTTGCAGTCTGCACAGTGAGTAAAATCAACAACATCGATGAGTTGGAGAAACTCTGTCTGGAACAGCGTCAGCAGTTTACCGAACTCAGCATGGGCGGCACCAATCCCACTGAACTGGTGGCGCTCCTTATCACCCAAGGCAAAGACTTCGCCGACGGTATCCGCAACGTTTACCGTCACGTCAAAGGCAGCGTTTCCATGTTGATTCTCACCGCACAAGGCATCATCGCCGCACGCGACTACCTGGGACGTACCCCATTGGTCATCGGACGCAGAGGCACCGACTATGCCGTCGCCTCGGAAAGCCATTCTTATATCAACCTTGGATTCCAAACCATCCGCTATGTCGCTCCCGGCGAAGCAGTACTCATTTCCCACGACGGACTCACCCAGTTGATAGAGCCCTCCCAAAAGATGCAGATATGCTCGTTCCTCTGGATTTACTACGGCTACCCTGTGGCACAATACGAAGACATCAACGCCGAGGAGGTTCGTTACCAACTGGGACTTACCATGGGTCAGCAGGACGATGTGGAAGCCGATTTCGTATCGGCCATCCCCGACTCGGGCATCGGTATGGCGCTGGGCTATGCAGCTGGAAAAGGAATCCCCTATAAACGAGGCGTACTGAAATATACCCCCACCTGGTCACGCAGCTTCATGCCCGTCAATCAGGAGTCTCGTAACCTGGTGGCTAAAATGAAACTGATCCCCAGCAGCAAAGTCCTGGAAGGCAAAGACGTGGTCTTTTGCGACGACTCCATCGTCCGTGGCACACAGTTGCGCGACCAAGTCAAGATGCTCTACAACGCAGGCGTCAAACATGTGCATATCCGTATCAGCTGCCCGCCACTGATTCACGGATGCACCTTCATCAACTTCTCTGCATCAAAGACCGACATGGAACTCATCGCACGGCGATGCATAGAAGAACTGGAAGGCGGTGAAATCCGCAATCTTGATGCCTACCGCGACAGCACCAGCAAAGAATACGCCGCCATGGTGGAGAAAATCCGCCAGCACGTAGGGGTCGACACATTGAAGTTCAACAGCCTCGAGACTGTCTGCAACGCTATCGGCCTTCCCAAAGCGCAAATCTGCACCCATTGTTTCGACGGTTCAAGCTACGATATCAGCAGCCCCGACTTGAACCAACTCTCCATGGAACTCCAATAACTTACCCGGTAATGTCTAAAACAATAGCCAACCAATAAAACTTAGCAATGTATCGAAAAACAATTCCCATCCTGATCATGACCCTGCTGGTCATGACCGTCAGGGCTCAAGTAGAGGATCCTGACGACGGGATGTCAACGGTTTCGCAATACCATGCAAGCGATTTCTGTTCCAACTACAATGTAGACAGCCGCATCGTTGACAACGACGCAAATTTCCGCGCCATCATGGACAGTCTGCAAAGTGTACAGCCCAACGCCTACCCGCTCATGAGCCAATGGTGCCGTCAGCAGCGTGCACGCATGAATGCCATGATACGAAGCATGCGCAGCGACTACACCTGGAACGGCGACGTCATCTGGATGGATTCCACACATTGCATTATTGACGCAGGGACCTATTTGGCGCGTATGGAGCAGATGCTCTCGTTGCTGCAGGAACGAGCCGACAACTACGACCTGCTGGAGCAACGGCGTATCGAAGCAGAACAAGCAGCTGCCGAAGAACGCGCACGCGCCGAAGCACGCCGGATCCAACAGGAGAAAGACCAACAACTTGCTGCATTGAAAGAGCAAATCAAGACAATGCACAACTCTATCAACAACATCTGCGACGCCCACGGCATTTCCGACAAAAACCGCGTCAAAGAACTCAAGGACATCTACTACGCCTACCTCTCCGTCTACAACCGCTATGATATTAGCAGCGACAATACCGACCAATCCCGCTTCGAGCAACTCGAGGAATTAAAAGACTTCCAGTCAGAGTTGCTCGACAGTGTGCTGAGCGATAACTCCTACCGGTCCCGCATCGACAACTTCGCCAATACGCTGAAGGTACGCGCCGGCAAAAACCACACGGATGTCAGCAAATCCTACAACAAAACTTTCAAACGCATCGTGGTTCCTGTCACTTTCAAGAACATCGCCGAATACCGAGAGTATGCCAACCAGCTTCGCAACATCATCGCCGTGCAGGAGAGCTACCTCAAGGTCATCGACTTGCGTGAGACCATCAGCAGGAACACCGGCAACATCCAACAACAGTGCAGCAAGAAATACCGTGACATCTACGGCTCCTACAAGGAGATCCTTGGTGAATTGAACATCATTCCTGCCTACACCACTTTGAATGAAAGCCAAAAATTTGTAGCCAATCTGGAGGAATTTGTCCTGCTGCAAGAGGAATACAGCAAAGTCATCAAACGTATCGACGTCATTGAAACCCGCGGAGACTCCATCACTGCACTATGCGTCAAGGAGCTGAAGGATATCGGGACCTCCTATAAAGAGCTGGTCAACGCCACGGATTTCATACCCAAATTCATCAATCTCTCCAGCGCAGACTACTACAACAAGACACTGGATGAATTTGAACAGATACAACGGCACTATATCACCACTATCGACCTGCGTAAGACCATCCACAAAGAAGAGAATTTCATCCTCAGCTCCAAAAACGCCCCCAAAGGACTGCTGAACGGGTATAAACAGATGTTGCGCAACACCCATTTCACCCCCCATTTCAACACTGCCAACGCCGGTGCCGATTTCACCTCGTTGCTGAGCCACTTCATCAAGATACAAGAAAAATTCAAGGATATTATCGAACAAAACATCCGCATCGAGAACACCTCCAAACAGTTCAAGACCACTTTCAAAGAGTATGGCAATATCCTCAAGGCCTACAACCGCATGATTACCGAGTATACCATCGAGGCTGTCATTCTCAGCGAGAGCGATCTGAACAGTTACCGTTCCCACCAAGAAACCGTGATGGCGATGCAGGCACGCTTCGATGAATTGTCCAATTCGATGGAGAAAGAGGACTACAACCAACGGCTGAAGAAAGTGAAAGAAATCGACAAAATCAAACTGATTATGGGTATCAAATAAAAAATATTTGTTAATTATTTTTAAGTTTTAATTTTTTTTCTTATCTTTGCACATTGACAAGCCGTAAGGCAAAACAGCTCAGAAAAGACATTGAAAACTAAAAATCAAAAAATTAAATATTTTTTTTAACTAAATCAAAACAATCATGAAGAAATTATTCTTAGTTATCGCAGCTGTCTTCACAATGGCAGCAACTGCAAATGCTCAGGACAACGCACTTGGTGTCCGTGTTGGTGGCGGTCAGGGCTACGGCGCTGAACTTTCATGGCAGCACGGTCTTGGCGGCAACCGCCTCGAATTAGACCTTGGCTGGGGTAGCGGTGATCATCACACTGACTTCAGTCTGTCTGGCATCTATCAGTGGACTGGTGACATCGGAAGCGGCTTTGGCTGGTATGCCGGTGTCGGCGCCCGTCTTTGCTACTGGAGCTGGGAAGCTGGTCACGACAGCGACAGCGACATCGCTCTTGCCCTTGCTGGTCAGCTTGGTATCGAGTACAAATTTGATGCTATTCCTATTCAGCTCTCACTCGACATCCGCCCCTGCTTCTTCCTCATCCCCGAAACTGAATTCCACTGGGGTGATATCGCACTGGGTATCCGCTACTGCTTCTAATAAAGCAACAGCATAACAAAAAAAAGCCTGCGCAATGCGCAGGCTTTTTTTGTACTATATACAATCATTATTTCTTGGCGGCAGCCTGGGTGGCGGTGATGGCCACGACATTGACGACATCCTCGACTGAGCAGCCACGGCTCAGGTCGTTGATGGGAGCTGCCATACCTTGCATGACGGGTCCGATAGCCTCGGCACCGGCCAGACGCTGCACGAGCTTGTAGCAGATGTTACCGCTCTGCAGGTCGGGGAAGACCAGCACATTGGCTTTGCCGGCGATATCGCTGTTGGGGGCTTTGGAGGCACCCACCTTGGGAACGATAGCGGCGTCGGCCTGCAATTCACAATCCAACTTTACATTGGGATCCAGTTCGTGAGCCACACGTCCGGCCTCAATCACCTTGTCGACCAACTCATGTTTGGCGCTGCCTTTGGTAGAGAAGCTGAGGATAGCCACACGGGGTTCCTGGAAACCTGCGATGGCTTTGGCTGTCTGAGCCGAGACAACGGCAATCTGACCCAGTTCTTCTGCCGTGGGACAGGGAGTGGCGGCACAGTCGGCAAAGACCATCAGACCATCCTCGCCATAGGTTTTGTCTTTCAGCACCATGATGAAAGCGCCGCTGACCACGCTGACGCCGGGCAGGGTCTTCACCACCTGGAAAGCGGGACGCAGCACATCGCCGGTAGCGTTGCGGGCACCAGCCACTTCACCGTCGGCGTCGCCGTTCTTGATAAGCAGCGTCGCCAGATAGAGCGGGTCTTCGACCAAACGCATAGCCTCGTCCATCTGCATGCCTTTCTTTTTGCGGATTTCGCAAAGCATCTCAGCATAGAACTGTTTCTTGGCATGGGTGACAGGGTCGATGATGGTGGCTTTGTCGATATGCTTCAGTCCCCACTGGGATGCAAGGCTTTTTATCTCTTGTTCATTTCCGAGCAGAATCAGACGGGCGATACCTTCCTGAAGGATGATATCGGCAGCCTTAAGGGTTCTTTCCTCGGTTCCTTCGGCCAGGACAATGCACTTGTTGGCGGCTTTTGCCTTGGCTCTGATTTGATCCATTAAACTCATATATTCAAAATGTGTTAATTAAAAGTAAAAAAATAATCTTGGAGTTAAAAGGGAAGTAAAAGAGGAAGTAACAATGGGAGTAAATTACAAAGTACTGTTTAAAGTGTGACAATACAGCTGTCGGTTTATTTGGCAATAACCACCGTTGCCGTGTAGTTACGCGACGAGGTGTAGAGGTTGAGCACATAAGTGCCTTTCCGCAGACCTGTTAAATTAACCGCCTGGGAAGTAGCCGTCAATACCGTGCGGCCTTCCATCACACAACGGCCGTTTAAATCGAAGACCTTGTAGTTGGCATCACCCAAAGCATTGACATCGAAATAAACCATACCGTTGGACGGATTGGGGAAGACAGTCAAGTCGTTCAATTGGGGGCCGGCAGGCGAATCGATACCGACGTCCATATAATCCAGACCATCCAATGAGGTCACTCCGGAATTGGTGGGATCCAGCCACGGTTTCAAACTGGTATTGTCTGTACCACCGCCGGTCCAAGAGCTGTACAAACGGCCATACAGATCTGTACCTTCCATGTAGTCGCAAGCACTGGAACCTGCATACAGCTGTCCAATGATCTGCTTATCGGCATTGAAAAGCGGAGAGCCCGACGACCCCTGTTCGGTGACCCCTCTATTTTGGGTTCCGGTATACCAAGCCGTAATGATATACTTGTTGTAGCTGCCTGTTCCTCTCTGTACAGCGCGCGGGAAGGAAATCTTCTTGCAGTCTCCGCCGGGATGATGGATACAGGCTCCTACCGTAGGATTGCCTGTAGCACAGTTCCATCCTGCATAATAAGGCTTGTAGGTGTCCGGGATAGTGCCGGGGAGCTGGTAAAGGAAGAAGTCCGAGCCTTGCAACTCAGCATACATGGCTTTCGCTCTGGTGGTATAACCCGTGATGGACTTCGAGATGGAAAGACCGGCGTTGTTGTTGCAGTTGCGGCTTTCATACAGGAAGTAGGTGGTAATCTGTCTCAGGCCGCTAAGAGCCTGGCAATGGTAGGCCGAAAGCACATAAGGCGTCCTGTCTTGGTTGGTGTTGTTGATCAGGGCTCCGCTACACATATAGGCGGCGTTGTTCGTCATCAACTCAATGGCCACCACCGAACGGATCTGGTCACGCCAGTCGTCGCCATCGCTGCAGGCCACGTTGATATGGCATGCCCCTTCGGCATCGCCCAACTGGCCTTTCATCGAAGCAGCCTGATCCTCGTACATAGAGGCAATGCTTCCGAAAATGTCTTTATAGCCATGGCAGATGCGTTCAATCTGCAGACGGCCGGGCTCTTTGCCCGCGGGAACATTATATTCAACATAAATTACACTGCCCGGAATGGACTGGGTATAGAAAGTGCCGTCTTCCTTGACATCCTCGGCGAGGAAGGAACCCAGCACCACATCGCCTGTCTGGTCATAAAAGAACAACTCCGCACCTTCCGGCAGCTCGTAATGCGAGAAATGCAGCGAGACGAATGTCGCTCCGGGAGAGTTGACAGCCAACAGGAAGTGACTTCCCTGAGCATCTTTGACTACCGTGCTTGCCTTCAGCACATCGATATCCAGTTCCTGCATGATACCCACACGCAACGGTCTCGAACCCTTAACAGCGGCAAGATCCTCCTGAATAAACAGATCGTTGTCCAACTTCGGTGTACTTACCATAGCCGTGGTGACTTTCGTCATTCCCTGATTGAACAGAGGTGAACCCCCATGGCTAACTTGGGCTGTTGCCTGATGAGCAAAAAAAGTCGTCAATGCAACAAATGCAAAAAAGAATAATTTTCTCATTGTGATATAAGAATTTGATTATTTATCTTTTAATAAAATGTATATTCCTTTAATAAAAAGACAAAATTACAAAGTTTTTAGAACTATGCAAAAAAATTCGTATTTTTGTCATCCTTTTGAAAAAATATAATACAATATAAATTATGGCAAACCAGGAAGATATCTTCAAAAAAGTCGTCTCGCATGCCAAGGAGTACGGCTTCATTTTCCCCTCAAGTGAAATTTACGACGGACTTGGTGCCGTGTATGACTACGGCCAGCTGGGCACCGAGTTGAAAAACAACATAAAACAGTATTGGTGGAAAGCCATGGTTCAGTACCATGAGAACATTGTCGGCATCGACTCCGCCATCTTCATGCACCCCAAAATTTGGAAGGCTTCCGGCCATGTCGACGCCTTCAACGACCCGCTCATCGACAACAAGGACAGCAAGAAACGCTATCGTGCCGACGTACTGATCGAGGACCATATCGCCAAAATCGAAGACAAGATCAAGAAAGAATGCGACAAGGCACAGAAACGCTTCGGTGACGCCTTCAACCGCGAACAGTTTGTCACCACCAATGCCCGCGTGCTGGAACACCAGAAGCAGATCGACGAAATCCACGCCAAATATGCCGAACTGATGAACGCCAACGATCTGGCAGGTCTCAAGCAGCTCATCCTCGACCTGGGCATTGTCTGCCCCATCAGCGGCACCCGCAACTGGACCGATGTGCGCCAGTTCAACCTGATGTTCGCCACCAAGATGGGCAGCGTTATCGACGACAGCGACACGCTCTATCTGCGTCCCGAGACAGCTCAGGGCATCTTCGTCAACTTCCTCAACGTACAGAAAAGCGGCCGTATGAAGATCCCCTTCGGCATCGCCCAGATTGGCAAAGCATTCCGCAACGAGATTGTCGCCCGCCAGTTCATCTTCCGCATGCGCGAGTTCGAGCAGATGGAGATGCAGTTCTTCATCAAGCCCGGCACGGAGCTCGACTGGTTCGCCAAGTGGAAGGAGGCCCGCATGAAGTGGCACGTGAACCTCGGCATGGGCGCGGAGAACTACCGCTTCCACGACCATGAGAAGCTGGCCCACTACGCCAACGCCGCCACCGACATCGAGTTCGAATTCCCCTTCGGCTTCAAGGAGCTGGAAGGCATCCACAGCCGCACCGATTTCGACCTCAGCCGTCACAGCGAATTCAGCGGCAAGAAGCTGCAGTATTTCGACAGCGAGCTCAACGAAAACTACACGCCCTACGTCATCGAGACCTCCATCGGTGTGGACCGTACCTTCCTGGCTATCTTCAGCCATGCGCTGAAAGAGGAGACCCTCGAGGACGGCAGCACCCGCACCCTGCTCAGCCTTCCGCCGGTACTGGCGCCTTACAAAGCCGCCGTGCTGCCGCTGGTCAAGAAAGACGGCCTGCCGGAGAAAGCACGCGAAATAATGGACCTGCTGAAGTACGACTTCATGATGCAGTACGACGAGAAAGACGCCATCGGCCGCCGCTACCGCCGTCAGGATGCCATCGGAACGCCTTACTGCATCACCGTCGACAACGAGACACTGGAAGGCAAAGGGGTCACCATCCGCGAACGCGACACCATGCAGCAGGAGCGCATCCCCGTGGAGAACCTGAACAGCTATCTCCACGAGCATATCAAGCCTATCAAAGTCGATTGACAGTCACGTACCCTTATTTTTGTTGATACACCAACGCGAAGATATCTTGCAGGATAGCGTTGTCTGATGTCGGTGCGACAGCGGTAGAGGCGCCGGTAAGGAGCCGACGGGCTTCGTCGAGGGCGGCGAGGTCGAGGGCATCGGAGGCTATCTGGACATCGGTGATGACACCGCGTGCCTCGTCGACGACAAGGGCCAACTCCACCCCACCCCAGTCAAACTGGGCACTGCGTTGGGCTGTGAAGGTCTGCCACCGTCCGTATTTCCATTCAGGAGAGGCGTATTTGTCATGCAACGTCTGCACTTCTGCTCGAGTAGTGATTTCGTCGAACGACACCGTCCGCACTTGTGCCCCATATTCCTCGGCGAAAGCGTCACGCAGACAGGGAACCATCGATTCAGCTGTAATATCGGGATTCAATTCGGAGAGGTTGACCACACGGCTGCGCACCGAGGCCACACCGTGTTTCTGCAACTTGGCGGGCTTGGGACGCAGGTAACGCTGCAGGTCCTCCATATTGCCCTTGATGAGTAATGTGCCGTGGTGCAAGTCGTTGAACCGGCCTTTGGAAAAGGCGTTGCCGCTGAATTTACGTCCTTCCGCCAAAATGTCGTTTCTTCCCGACAACTCGGTATGGAGACCGAAGCGTTCCACCGCACGCTGAATGACGGCAAACTGGCGCTGCTGGTCATAATGTGCTTTGGGCATGACAAACGAGAAATTCAGGTTGCCGTCGTCGTGGTAAACCGCACCGCCTCCCGTAGTGCGTCGCATCAAGTAGCCGCCGTCGCCCTCAAGCGCTTCGACATTCACCTCGCTGTACGGATTCTGGTTCTGTCCGATGACGACAGTGCGCCGGTTGCGCCACAGATACAGGGTCAATGTATTACTGTTCTCACAAGCAACAAGGTAATTCTCGACAGCGACATTCCAATAGGGGTCGGTCTGCGTGCTGATGACAAATTGGAGCGAAAGCATCTAAAAATTGAATAAGAGTGACAGATAATTGGGTGCCTGTCCCAGATGATAGTTGCGACGGGCGAAGGAGAATTCAAAGCGTTTGGTGCGAAGGCCGAAGCCGTACGAAAAACCGCTGACATTGATATTGGTACGGTCGGCGGCCGACATTTCGACCGTCTGACGGTAGCGGTAACCCAGCCGGACAAAGAAACGGCTCTTGAGATCCAGCTCGATACCGACTGCAGCATGACGGGCCAACTGGTCAAGGAAATTGCCCACACCGTCGTACCAGGGTTTCTCTATCGGCTCGTCGGTATAGGGGTCAATATCGTTCTCCGGATTGAGCGGGTCGTCGTAATCCAGATGCCAGCGTGTCAGCTGATCTAACGAGAAGTATACCCGGAACGGGGCATTGCTCACTTTATAAGAAAGCGACGCGGAGAGGTCGAACGGCAGCTGTTCCGCCGTGCCGTCGAAGGTGGAGAGCTGCGCACCGATATTGCGGGCCTGCAGCGTGGCTGCAAAACGTTTGCTGTCGGAGACATAGCTTCCTGCCACATTCAACGCAATTGCCCATGCCGTATAGCTCTCATACTGGGAACGGACGGGTCGGAACGAAGCGCCGATGGAGAAATTGGAATCGATCTGCAGTCCCCATCCTACCGTCAAGGCGATGTCGGAGGCGCTGAATTCCCCTTGCGGAGCCTCCGTTTCATCATAGCCTTGGAACTTTCCGTAGCCGTAGTACTGGAGCCCGAAAAGGAAGACACCGAAGCGATGGAAATCATGCCCGTAGGCCAGCGAGGCGAACTTGCTCTCGGAGAAAAGACCCACATAGTTCAACGCCACACGGTTGTTGTGCTGGGGCAGCAACAGCGACGGGTTGTCGAACGCCACCTGAAGGTCGCTCCCATCATAGAGCGGCAGGTAGTTCATTCCCAGCGCCGATGTACGCGCCGACAGGGGCATCTGCAACGGTGCAAGTGTATTCATTCCCGCCACCTGCGCATGGACAGCGCAGGAGATTCCCCAAAGAATGGAAAAGAAGAAAAAACACTTATGGAAGGACAACGGCTTTTTCATGGATTCAGTCGTTCCAAACCTCCTTGCCGTCGTCGGTCAGGTAGCCGCTGCGCATCTTTTTGCCGACACGCATGCGGATAATATATTTCCCATTGAGAATCAGCACCTCGTCGTATTTAAATTCCGTCACAAAGGTGCCCCGGACATCGATGAATGCCCATTTGCCTTTGCTTCGCAACGCGGCGTAATTGGTGGTGTAGTGATTCTTGCGATAGTCGATTTCACAAACGGCGGCATCGTAGATGACATCGGTGAGCGGTTCACCGCTGACACCTACGAAGCCCCATTTGCCTTTGACCGAGACAGGATACATGCCGCCGTTGGTTTCGTAAAGGACGGCATCGTACATCGGTCGGATGGCCCAGTCGTTGTTTTTGTCCACATAGCCCCATTCCCCTGTCTCACAACGGCAAGGGAAATACATAGGGTAGGCCTCCTGCGCTCCGAGAGTACCCACGGTGCAGAGGACGATAGCGGTCAAGGGAATCAGTTTTTGCAACGACATGGCATTTATTGTTTGATGTTTTACGTTCGACGTTTAAAGAGGACGCTTACGTATGAGAGGATTAGCGTTTTTTGTTTCTCTCGTGACGCATCAGGTGGCTGGGTTCGAGAGCCATGCGGTCGGTCTCGAGCAGCGAGGCGACACCTTCGTCCACGCGGCGTTTCTCTTCGCATGCCGGGCAGTGGCATTCCTCGTGGTATTCACGCGGCTCGGTGTAGGTGGTGATGACACCTTCGAAATTGCGGAGAATGACCTTGTCGGGGCTCTGCGAGATAACGTACTGCGGCATGACGGGAGTCTTGCCACCGCCACCGGGCGCGTCGACCACGAAGGTGGGCACCGCATAACCGCTCGTATGGCCGCGGAGGTTCTCGATAATCTCGATACCTTTGCTGACGGGGGTGCGGAAATGCTCCAGACCCATGGAGAGGTCGCACTGGTAGATATAGTAAGGACGTACGCGGTTGCGCACCAGTTCGTGCATCAGTTTCTTCATCACATGGACACAGTCGTTCACGCCGCGCAGCAACACGGTCTGGTTGCCCAGCGGAATGCCGGCGTTGGCCAAACGGGCCAACGCCTGTTCTGCCTCAGGGGTGAACTCGTTGGGATGGTTGAAGTGGGTGTTGAGCCAGATGGGATGGTATTTCTTCAGCATCTCGCACAGCTCGGGGGTGATACGCTGCGGGCAGACCACAGGCGTACGGCTGCCGATACGTACAATCTCCACATGCGGGATGGCGCGGAGGCGCTGGATGATATATTCCAGTTTCTGGTCGCTGACCATCAGGGCGTCGCCGCCGCTGAGCAGCACGTCACGCACCTGCGGAGTCTTTTCGATGTAAGCCAGACACTTCTCGATGCGCTCGCTGGGGCTTTCGTCGTCCTTCTGACCGGCAAAACGGCGGCGGGTGCAGTGGCGGCAGTACATGGAGCACATGTCGGTGATGAGGAACAGCACGCGGTCCGGATAGCGGTGAGTCAGTCCGGGAGCGGGCGAGTCCTCGTCTTCGTGCAGCGGATCGTTGAGGTCGGCGGGAGCGATGTTGCACTCGGGACCTGCGGGGATGGCCTGACGACGGATGGGATCGTACGGGTCGTTGGGGTCGATAAGACTCAGATAGTACGGCGTGATGGCCATGCGGAACTTTGCCAAAGCCTTCTTGATGCCCTCTGCTTCTTCGGCATCAAAAGTAAAGTACTGGCTCAGTTGTTCGTATGTTTCAATGCGGTTTTTCACCTGCCATTTCCAATCGTTCCACTGCTCGTCGGTGACGTTGGGGAACAGTTCTTTTCTGCGGTTTACTTTCATTATATAATACTATTTTACTTATTATTATTCAACAAAATAAACACATTACACATCCATGCGATGTATATGAATTACAAGGCAAAGATACGTAAAATAAGCAGAATGACAAAATAAATATTAATAATGGTTCTAAAGTACAGCCATTCTTGCGTACGGTCATTTACCGCAACACAACCTTCTTTGTGGTGATGCCGTCAGGATGGTACAGACGAAGGAAGTATGTTCCGCGATCCAGCCGGCTGACATCGATTTCAACATTGCCTTCAGCGATTTCACGCACAAGGACTGTTTGACCCAGGAGGTTGACAAACTCGACATAACGACATCCTGTGGCGCCGACGACCGACAATCGGTCGGTTGCAGGGTTGGGGCAGACAAATATCTTACGCTCTGCTGCATCCTCGACCCCTTCACAGTCCTCAATGTATTTGTCGGCAAACTGCCCCCAGTAGGCATTCGCCAGATAGGCACCCAGGCTGCCACAGGGAATGATGATACTGTTGACATCCGCCTCCGTCAAGCAGCCATCATCTGTGGAAACAGGCGGGACAACATTTCTCAATCTCAGCGTATCAATGGAATTCCAATAAAAAATATTCGACTCAAGGGTGTCGACCGGAGCGGAGAAAATCACCTGGCCTATACTCGTTTCACCATAAGAGGCAAAAGCATAGTTCTTGACAACACGCAACGACGGCGGAAACAGCAACACTTCCAAGGGACATCCTGCAAATGCAATCGTATCTATCACCTCGACACCATCACCAAAATTGACGACTTCCAAAGAGCATCCAATGAATGTCTCCATCGGAATGACACGCAATCCATTCGGGATATCAATAGACTGCAATTCGACGCAATACGAGAAACAACCCCTCCCCATCCTGTCGAGGGTGTCAGGCATGACAACCCGGTTCAGCGACTCGCAACCATAGAATGCATATTCATCAATAAAAGCCATGCTGCTTGGCATTTCAATGCTTTCCAAAGAACTGAAGTTGAATGCATTCTCAAGGATAGTTGTAACCCCGTCTGGAATGTGGACATATCTGACATTGCTGTTACCACCAAAACCGCCCACCGCACGCAGCGTATTAGGCAGGAACACAGAATCTGTACTCGTATTACACGACAGAAGCGTATCACCTCCGATGGAATAGAGCATGCTTCCATCCATATAATAATGCGTATTTCCACTCGCTATATTTATATTGTAGAGGATGTTACAAAACTCAAAAATATTGACTCCAATATGCGACACCGAGGCAGGAATAGTCATATTGGTCAGGCCTCCACAGCTTCTAAAAGCAAATGAACCTATACTGCGCAGCCCTTCGTTGAGAGATATATGGGATATGCCCAAACAATCCGAAAAGGCGTTGGGCGCAATGTGAATTGTGTTCTGCGGCAAAGTGACCGCGCCGCTTTTCCCGGACGGGCATTCCACAATGGTAGCGGTGTCCTTGCTGAAGAGCATTCCTTCTATGGTTCTGTAGTTTGGATTGTTTTCGTCTACATTAATGGACATCAAACCGTAGGCTGCAAAAGCGAGCTGTTCGATTTCTGTCACAGAGGCTGGCACGCTGATGGATGAGGGCGTGGTGGCATACATAAAGCATCCGTATTTTATCCGTGTGACGGAAGAGGGAATGGTGATACCCGAGAGTGACGCGCAATAAAACGCACGTTCTCCCAAGGCAACGACAGCATAATTGACACCACCATGAACCACCGTATCCGGAATAGTTATGTATCCATGGTAATTATTGTTCATCCTTGATGTCACTTCAACTGTATTTTCTGAAGTTGACAGCACATTGTACGCGATACCTCCCACTACAAAATCCTGGGCAGAAGCGAAAGAGGGTAGGCATAGCAAAATGGAAACGACGAGGGCGGGGAACAGTTCTTTTCTGCGATTGACTTTCATATGGTATTATAATTCTTATTTATTTATTTATTGTTCAATAATATACACCCATTTTTACAACAAGGTTGCCCATAAATAGCAATGTGCAAATATACAAAAATCACCACGCAGATGATGGCCAAGGACCTCATCAGGTCCAGCCCTAGAACCCGCGGGCGGGTCTCCCCTGCCCGCGGGTTGGTTGCAACGGCGGCGGGTACGTCGCCGTCGGTTAAATGGTTAGGCATAGAGTTCTTCGAAGATCTTGCGAAGCTTCGGGCTCTCGCGGAGTTCCTGCAAGGTGAACTCGGCGTGGCCTTTGGTGTAGCCGTTGCCCATGATCATGTTCACGTCG
>CAMIVE010000025.1 GCA_946401725.1 uncultured Bacteroidales bacterium
GAGCGGGTTGGCAGATAACGCAATCAAACAAATACCGATAAGAACAATGGAAAGTCGCATTACAAGAGAGGCAGCCTGGGAGCTGCTGAGAAAGTACAATAACGACCCGTTCCACCTGCAGCATGCGCTGACCGTGGAGGGCGTCATGCGCTGGTATGCCGCCCAGCTGGGTTTTGCCGGCGAAGTAGATTTCTGGGGAATCGTCGGACTGCTCCACGACATCGACTTCGAGCAGTACCCCGACCAGCATTGCATCAAGGCACCCGAGCTGCTGCGCGAGGGAGGCGTGGGCGACGACATGATTCACGCCATCTGCAGCCACGCCTACGGCCTGCATGTCGATGTAAAGCCCGAGCACCTGATGGAGAAAGTGCTCTACGCCACCGACGAACTTACCGGACTCATCTGGGCAGCCGCCCTCATGCGTCCGTCGAAGAGTGTCCAGGACATGGAGCTGCGGTCGCTCAAGAAAAAGTACAAGTCGAAAGGTTTTGCCGCCGGCTGTTCCCGTGAGGTCATCGAACAGGGCGCTGCGATGCTGGGCTGGCCCCTCGACGATGTGCTGCAGCGCACCCTCGACGCCATGCGATCCTGCGAGGCCCATGTGGCAGCGGAGATGGAGAAACTGGAGAAATAACAGTTAACAGCGAAGAGTGAAAAGTTAAGGAGACAAGGAGTTCAGGGAAGCTCCCCTCCAACTCCCCCGGAAGGGAGAGAGAAGAGGCAGCGGAATTCCAGGTTGAAGGCTTAAAGTTTAAAGAACTGATAACTGTTCTCTGTTCTAGGAAGTCCCCTCCTGCTCCCCCGTGGGGGAGAGAGGAGAGGCTTTGGGGCTTGTTGGTTGTTATTCTACAGAACTGCTAATTTCTTTCCTTTTTTTGTAACCGTTTTCTCAAATTATGTGTCATAGAGAAAAACCATGCTATGATGCACAGTATGAACACACACTTATTCTAAAATTCTTGTCGGGCGACATTTCGGATGAGGAGCCACGGGAATTGTCTGAAATGCTGGTGCGTGATGAGTTTGCGGCTGAGCCACTGACTACAGACGGTAAGGAGCACCACAAGTAGGAATGCTAGCAGTAATGAGTGGGGGTGCATGATTTGGTGTGTTTGGCAGAAAATGGTTTTGGGTGTAAAGAAACGGAAAGCTTGTATCTTTGTCGCCATGGTAGGAAAAACCAACATTAAAAATATCAGATATGAAAAGAAACATCTTCTATGTCGTCGCACTAAGCCTGTTGTGCTTGGTGACATCGTGTTATGACGATTCGGAACTCAGCGAGCGGATTGACAAGCTGGAGGCCGCTACCGTAGCGGGCATCAACCAGCAGCTGGCCTCGCTCCAGTCGTCGCTGGACCTCCTCACGGAGACTTACAACTCCCTAGATGGTACCATCGGGCTTCTCGAAGCTACCGACGCCACAAGGCAGCAGCAGATTGACTCCCTGATGAATAAAAAGGAGGCGCTGGCGAAGGATATCGATGGGCTGCAGCTGTCGATCAATAACTTGAGGAGCTGGGTGGGTGACATGCTCGAGGGCTACGCCTCGTCAGCCGACTTGAACACGCAGCTGACGGTCGTACAGGACAGCATCAACGCCGTCTCGGATCGTACGAATGAGCAGCTGGCCGTCATCCTGGAACAGATTCAGGAGCTCCAGTCGAAGATTACGCAGTTGTTTGCCACGCTCGACATTCTCTTCGAGGATGTGGAGGGGGCAATTGCCTATTCTCCCGGCGGGCTGGTGACGGTGAACTACACGCTGGTGAATGCCGACGAGAAGACGCAGGTGGTGTGCATGGCTGACGGAGGCTGGACGGCCAAGGTCACACAGAAGTCGGCCGAGACGGGAACGATTACTGTTACCACTCCGGCTACGGGCGGCGATGGACGGGTGCTGGTGCTTGTCGGCAGCACGTCGAACACGATCATGCGCTTCCTCTCTTTCGTGGAGGATGAGCAGGCAGACGAGAACCGCTATACCTTCGTGGGCCTCTACTGGCCACAGTCGGTCACGCAGACTGACGCGTCGCTTTGCGGTGGCGAGCTGACGAAGGTAATCGGCAAGATTTCAGGCCGTACCTACGCCATCGACTGCGGCGGTATGGGCAGCGGCTTCAAGAACGACATTCGCGCTACTCCCGAGGAACTGGAGTGGCTGGCCGACTACACCGCCAAGCCCGCTAAGATGGACGGCTTCGACAACTGGGTGACCCGCCAGTTCACGCTCTACCCCTTCGGCACTCCCATGCCTGCTGACTGCAACCAGCACGGCATTGGCGACTGCAACACGGTGAGCACCCTGGCAACAATGTCTTACATGTATCCGCGCTTCATCCAGAGCATCATCAAGCAGGTGAGCGACAAGGAGTTCAAGGTGAAGATGTTCGACCCTGACGGCAAGCGCATCATCGTGGGCGTGGACAATCAGGTGCTCTGCTCATCCAACGGCAGCGTGCAGCAGATGACGGGCAAGAACGGCCGTCTCACGTGGTCTACGATATTAGAGAAAGCCATTATGAAGTGGCTCTATGTGTTCCGTCCTGGCAAACAGCTGGGTGGCTTCGGCGCCGAGGGTATGACACCGCTCTTCACGGGCGACGGACGTAGCTTTGCCGTCAGTCCAGGCAAATGCACGGCAGAGGAGCTGAAACTCTTCGTCACCGTCAGCATCAAGCACGGACTTATCGTCAACGGAGGCTTCAACAAGCAGGGCCTGAAGATGGGCAATCACGAGACCATTACCGCCCACGGCCACAGCTTCTTCCTCCCCAACGACCCCAATGCCCTTTTTGCTATCCGCAATCCGTGGGGGCAGGGTAGCGACGACCACGTGATGCAATGCTACGACAATGACCATGCCCCTTCAGGCTACGACGGCTCCATCCCCTCCACCATCGACCTCCGCATCATCAGCCCAGGCATCGCCTCGCTCTATTACGACGGCCCCCGCGAGCCCTACCAGATTCCGAAGTGGTAATCGTTGAGAATAAGAGTTAAGAAAACATGTATAACGGATGAAAAGTTAGAAATGTAGAACTGTTAATTTTTCGTTCTTCATTAACAAAGTCTTCATACAACGCGACTCAACAAATGAGCTTGTTCCATTTGACGAGCCGCGTTGTTTGTTCTTCATTTTTTATTCCTGCTTATGGGATACCAGGAAACCGTGAAGGAAACCTACACCGAGTGTCAGAGCGTCGAGGACGGAGGAACGGATCCCTATAAGGCCATTATGGTCAGCGAACCGAGCCTCGAACCCCCACACCATCTTCCGCCCAGCCGACTTACAGCCTTACCCTGGCGCTCATAGGCGGCGGAGCCGCCGGTTCAAGGTTTAGAGTTTAAGGATGGGAGTGATGGGAAGAATGGGAGGAATGGAACTCATGCATCATAGACTATCGTCTTGTAACTCCCTGAACTCCTTGTCTCCTTGTCTCCTTGAACTCACAACTTTCCTGCGAGGGCGATAATCTTCTGCAGGGTTGCGTCGGTCTTCTGCTCGTCGATCTTGGCGGTGACGATGCCCATGTTTTCTGCTTCCCAGTAGTTGCAGATGTCGCGGAACTCGGCGGTGGCGCCATCGTAGACTCCGGGGGAGTAGGATGACATGAGGAGTGCCATCTTCGTCACCTTGGCGGGCTTGTTGACACAGTACATGCGCTGGATGGGTGCCTGAATCTGGGCGTTGAGGGTGAAATAGTAGATGGGGGCAGCCAGCACGAGTGCCTCTGCCATGAGCGGATAGAGTTCCTGCATGTCGTCTTTCTGGATGCAGGCGCCATTGCCCTTGGTATGACAATACTCGCAGGCTAGACAGCCTGCAATCTTCTTGCGTGACACGTTGACGAGGGTCACCTGATGGCCTGCTGCCTCGGCAGCCTTCTTATACTCTTCCGCCATCCAGGCGGTGCTGCCCTTGGCCCGTGGGGAGGCCTGTAAGATGAGAATGTTCATAGTCTGTATTTGTTTGGTTTGTTAATCGATGTACAAAGATACGGAAAACGATGGAATTTCCCATCTTTTGGCTGAAAAAGTTTATCATTGTTTAGAGGTTTTCCCGTGAGGATTCCTGCTCTCTGCTGAATCGCTCGCCGATGAAGCCGGTGCCTATCTCGCCTGCGATGAGGTCGAAATGCTGGAACACGGGCGGGGTGGGCTGCAGGTCGTAGTAGTCCATCTCGGCAACGGGCAGACAGAAATAGGCGAGCTGGTCGTAGCTGCTGTACAGGCGCGAGAGGACGGGATTGTTGTCGTATATCCACCGTCTGGTGTCGTCGTCGACATTGAAGTTGACCATGCCCGAACAGCGCACGGAGATGTTGCCCTCGTAGGCTACCAGCTCGACATTGGGGTTCTGGCGCAGCTCGCGCCATACGGCTTTCTTCTCCGAGGTGGCAAAGAAGAGCACGTTGCCCTCCTGCCTCATGATTTGGAAGATGCGCAACTTAGGCAGGCCGCCCTCGCACGTGGCGAAGGCGACCTCGTTGTGGTCGCGCAAGAAACGCAAAGCTCTCTCCATGGCCGTACTTACCATTTCAGTTCTTCCTGCAGGATGACGCCGTCGGTCATAGGACTGTCGGCCTCGGTGAAGGCGTTGGCCTTGTACTGGATGCAGAGCATGGTAAGATTGTCTGTGCCGGTGTTCTTCAGCGCGCGCTTACCGTCGGGAGAGACGCGGATGATGGTGCCCTCGCTGACGGGGAAGATATCACCGTCGACCTGATACTCGCCCTCGCCCTTGAGGATGATGTACAGCTCCTCGTGGGTCTTGTGGGTGTGCAGGAAACCGCTGTCCTGACCGGGAACGAGTGTCTGGAACGAGAGCTCGCTGCCAGTGGCTCCTACTGCCTGTCCTGCGAACACTTTTCCCTTCAAGATGAAGTCGGGGCCCATGGGCAACTCATGCTCGATGATCTCGCTCATCTTACCTACGCTTACTGCACTAAAATTCTTACCACTCTTAATTGTCTCAATCTGTTTCATTGTTCTTATTCGTTTAAAATATTATTTATTCGTTTTCGACTGCAAAGGTATGGCAAGTTTTCCAATCCCACAAGAAGGCACTTTTTGGTGGGATAGTTACCAAAAAGTAGGAATTGGGATGTTATCGGACTTTCGTGAAAGTGACATTAACTTAGATTAACAAAGTATATTCGCGTTACTTGGTAACTATTTGTTACCTTTGCGATGAAATAAAGAAATTCCTAAAGTTATGGCAGATATCCAGGCAGAGTATTTGGCTTGTCCTATCAGGCATGTTGTCAGTCGTTTCGGCGACAAGTGGTCGTTACTCGTTCTTTTTCTCTTGAACAGGAGCGAGACGGGCGTGTTGCGGTTTAATGAGATTCGCCGGTTTATGACCGACTGCTCGCAGAAGATGCTCTCGCAGACGCTGAAGAATCTGGAACGCAGTCATCTCGTGCATCGTGAGGTGTTCCCCGAGGTGCCTCCCCGCGTGGAGTATTCGCTGACCGACACGGGCAAGTCGCTGATGCCCGCCCTCACGGCCCTGATAGCCTGGGGCAAAGAGCATTTCAACGAGGTGGTGACGGACTAGGCACCGGAGACGCAGGTGAACTTTTAACCTTTAATCGCCTCAGGGGGCTCTCATCGGGGGAGCCTCCGGTGGCTTCGAATTGACTGACTAATTATGTTGCAATTGATTGACTAATTAAAGTGGAATTAGGCATTAATGATGCTGCAATCAGGCATCAATTACACTTTAATTAGGCATCAATCCATAGTAAAACTCATCGGTTACTTAGGAAGTAATTTGTGCCTAATTAGACCTTAATCTATATACTAATTAGAACAGCGAAAAGTTCAAGGAGCTATAGGACGCAGCAGAGCTGCTGGCTCAAAATTCAAGGTTCAAGGAGTTGCAGGACGTTAGGTACGCTGGGGGGAGAGGATAAGGGAATAGTTCAGAAAAATTCATTTTTCTGCTCGTTTTTACCCTCTTGGTCGGCGTTTCTTTTATGAAATGGAAAAAATGTTGAATGGATAGCGTGTTTCTTTAGAATTTTATTTTTATCTTTGCAACGAGATGGAGAAGACGCAAGAACTAACAATCAATGTCATAACGCGATGGGATGCCGACGCCGCGAGAATGCTCTATGAGCATTTCTATGGGGCGCTGGTGAGTTATGGCATGCGCATTCTCCAGGACAGGGAATCGGCCGAGGACGTTGTGCAGGACACGATGGCTGCGTTATGGGAGAGAAAGACGGTCCTGCCCAACAATGCCGCCCTGAAGGCGTATCTCTATAATTCGGTGCGTAACAAGTGTTTATCGCTCCTTCGCCGGCAGCGGAGTGAGAGCCTGGACCCCCTCGCGATGAGCAAGTACGAGGAGTTCAGGGTTACCGACGACGGTAATGAGCAGTTCTTCCCGGAAGAGGTATACCGCCAGCTTTTCCTGATGATTGACCAGATGCCGCCCCGCCAGCGTGAGGTGTTTCTCATGGCGATGGAGGGCAAGAAGAACAAGGAGATATCGGAGGCGCTGGGTATCGCCATCGAGACGGTCAGGACCAACAAGAAACGGGCGATGGCTTTTCTGAAGAAGAATCTGGACAAGGAGGCATTGGGCTTGTTGGTTGTTATTTTGAAGAGTTTTTCATTTTTTTCCTAATTGTTTGTAACCGTTTTTTCAGTTTTTGTGTCATAGAGGAAAAAACACTCTATGATAAAGGATTTTAATTCACTTATTAGGAAATACCTATGGGGCAGCATTTCGGATGAGGAATATCAGGAGTTGTCTGAAACGCTGGCTCATGACGAGTATGTCGTCAGGCGTCTGGAACGGATGGCTGAGGCTGACGACCTGAGCGAGCGATATGCGGAGTATGCTTCTGTTGACACGGAGACTGCCCTGCAAAAGTTTATCAAGCAATATGTTGACAACGGCGAGGCGGGCAAGGCTGCCGAGGCGCCCAGGAAGCCACGCAAGACGATGAGGTATTCCCTGCTGAGGTATGCCGCCGTCGTAGCGTTGCTGATTTTCGGTGGTGCCTTCTGGTATCATCGCGAGTATACGCGTGTGACGCCGCCTGTGATTACCGAGGAGGTGCAGCAGGCGATGGAGCAGAGCCGCGAGAGTGGCAGGGAGGGTGCCCACATCGTGTCGACGGTCACTTCGCGCCAACAGATTATCAGCGAGGAGGAGTGCGAGCTGTATCACGTGGACGAGAACTTTGCCGAGCAGTTGGCTGAGGCGAAGCGCATCACCACTTATCACGACAAGGAATACTGGGTGACGCTCGACGACGGTACGCTGGTGCACCTGAATTACAACAGCCGTTTGATTTATCCCGAGAAGTTCGGTGACCGCCGCGATGTGATCCTGGAGGGCGAGGCCTATTTCATGGTGGCGAAGGACAAGAGCCGCCAGTTTGTGGTGCACACCCCGCAGGGTGACGTAAGAGTGTACGGAACGGAGTTCATGGTGAATACCGCAGAGAGGATGGAGACGAGGCTTGAGTCGCCGACAGGCGGGAGCAGATACCACCAGGCCACATCAGTTGTCCTCATCGAGGGGTCTATCAGCTTCACGCCGGAGAGCGGCAACGAGCTGATGATGTCGCCCGGACAAAAGCTGGTGGCCGACAAGGACCAGTTGCTGGTCACCACCACGGACACGGCTCCCTACGTAGCATGGAATACGGGCTTGTTCGTCTTCAAAAACAGTACGCTGGAGAACCTGATGGATGTAATCTCGCGGTGGTATGGAGTGGAGAACGTGTCGTACGGTAACGAGCAACTGCGCAAGATGCATTTCACGGGTAATTTCAAGCGCTACGGGAGTATTGAGCGCATCCTGGACGCCATCATGATGACGTGCGACATCAACATTGATTTCCACAGTAACAGGATTACCATAGAAAACAGATAAAAAACAGTATTAACCACAATAATCACCAAATGAAATGAATAGTAGATTCGGAAAAAGATGTCTGGTCTTTCTGCTCATGCTGCAGATGGTGCAGTTCATGTATGCACAGTCGCTTGACAAGACTCGGGTGACGGTCGTCATGGATAACATCACGATTGAGCAGTTTCTCGATGAGGTGGAGCGCCAGACTAAGATTGAGTTTATTTACAATGCCGACGAGGTGAGGAACCTGCCGCGCATCTCTGTAAATGAGAAGAACGCAGTTACACGTACTGTACTTGTCAAGGTCCTTTCCAGACTTGGCTGTGAGTTTAACGAGAAGAACGGTATCGTTGCCGTTAAACCACAGAAGAAAGAAGGCAAGAGGACCACGATTAAGGGTATCGTGCTCGACGAGAAAAGGGAGCCTGTGATTGGCGCCCAGGTGAGAGTCTTGGGTACAAAACTGGTTACGGTGACCGACATCGACGGTGCCTTCACGTTCGACCAGAGCGTACCCGAGAACGCCCGGGTGCAGGTGACCTATATCGGCATGCGCACGGCAGTTGCCTCGGCAAAGGGAAATTTGGTGATTAATATGGAGCCCGACACGAAGATGCTCAACGAGGTTGTCGTGACGGGTTACCAGCAGCTGGACCGCCGCCACCTGACGAGTTCGGTGACGAGCAAGGACATGAGCGAGCTGGACATACCGGGCGTCTCTGACCTGTCGAAGATGCTGGAGGGAAAGATTCCCGACCTGGTGGCGCTCACGGGCAGCGGCGAGGTGAACGCGACGTCGAGGATTCGTATCCGCGGAACCAGTACGCTGGTGGGTAACCGTGAGCCCCTGTGGGTGCTGGACGGTATTATCCTGACCGACCCCGTGAACCTGTCGTCGGACGTGCTGAACGACCCCGACTACGTGAACCGTATTGGTAATGCCATCGCCGGCATCAACCCGCAGGACATCCAGCGCATTGACGTGCTGAAGGACGCATCGGCCACAGCCCTGTACGGCACGCGTGCCGCCAACGGTGTGATTGTCATCACGACGAAGAGCGGCCATGAGGGAAAACCCATCGTGTCGTATTCAGGAAAGGTGACCGCCAGAAAACGCCCCTACTACTCAGACAAGAAAATCAACCTGATGAGCTCTGCCGAGCGCGTGGAGTTGTCGCAGTATCTGGCGGAGGCCCACTATGCCTATCCACAGACGATGTCGAAAATTGGCTACGAGGAGGCGCTCAGACAGTTGTATGCCGGTGAGATAGGCCGTGACGAGTTCAACGCCCAGGTGGAGAAGATGAAAATGGAGAATACCGACTGGTTTGACCTGCTGTGCAGGAACTCGTTCTCGCAAGACCACTCGCTGAGCATTTCGGGCGGCTCGGAGAAGGTGAGATACTATACGTCGCTGGGTGTCACCGACACGCAGGATGTGATCAAGAACAACCTGAACCGCCGCTACACGGGTATGGTGAAAATCAACTATAACCTGACCAGTAAGCTGAAGGCTGAGTTCAACATCAGCGGCAACCTGAGCGACAGGAAATACAAGTCGATTAATGCCATTGACTATGCTTACAATACGAACCGCGTCATCCCCGCTTTCAATGAGAACGGGACGTATTATAAGTTCCCGAAATACAATACCAGCAACTCGTTGTACGGCTATTACGGATACAACATCCTGAACGAGCTGGATAACAACGATATCGACCAGCGTGGCAACAGCATGATAGCTACCGCGAGCCTGAGATACCAGGTGAACGAGAACCTGTTTTTCAACGGGGTCTTCTCTGCCAATACATCTAATGTGGACATCGAGACCTGGTGGGGAGAGGAGTCATACTACATAGCCAGCCAGCGGGGAGCGGAAGTTGACGGGACACCCAAGTCGACCTCGTATCTTCCCTATGGCGGCGAGCTGAGCGTGAACAAGAAACGCACCTTAGGCTGGACTTCCCGACTGCAGGCCAACTATAACAAATACTTTGGTGAGGGGAAGAAATACAACGTGAACCTTGCCGGAGGTTTTGAGGCGAGCAGCAGCCACTATACGGGAGACGACTATACCCAGCGGGGCTATTATAAGGACAGGGGAAGAACGTTTGCCACACAGATACCCAGCTCGTATGAGAACTACTGGTCGTGGGTGAGCAGCCATGTGCCGACCATCACCGACACGAAGAACAACCTGGTGTCGGCCTATGCCACGCTGTCGTTCAGCTTTGAGCGGTTCTTCACGCTGAACGTGAACGGACGCTACGACGGATCGAACAAGTTCGGCAGCAGGAGTAACGAGAAAATCCTGCCCATCTGGTCCATCTCGGGTAATGCCAACCTGCTGAACATCCTCAATATCAAGTCGCCGAAGATAGACAACCTCACGCTGAAGAGCTCGTATGGTGAGCAGGGAAACATGCTGGACAACCAGACGCCGAACCTGATTATTAAGAAAGGCGGAATGAACGCTTTCTATAACGAGCTGGTCTCGAAGACTGCCTATTTCGCCAATCCGGAACTGAAATGGGAGAAGACGCACTCGTTTAACCTGGGACTGGAGTCGTCGTTCTTCAACAGCCGGCTGATGATAGAGACGGAATACTATTACAAACGCACCACAGACGCGTTTATGGACAAGCGCATCTCGGACATCAACGGTTTTGAGAGCTATGTGGTCAACTCGGGAGTCATCACGAACCAGGGCTTTAATGTCACGGTTACCGCTACTCCTGTCAAACTGAAGGATTTCTATTGGATTCTCTCAGGAAACGTGTCGAAGGTGTTTAACACAATCAAGACTGCTCCGGGCACAGAGAGCTATACGCTCAACGACTTTATCAGTGGTAAGGCAGTCGTAAAGGGACAGCCTGTCGGAACGTTCTACTCTTACAGGTTCGCAGGCCTGAGTCCCGTTGATGGTGGTCCGCTCTTTGAGGACTGGGAGGAACGGCAGCAGGAGATAGGAACAGCCGACCAGTATACCTTCTACACATCCATACTGGAAGCATCGGGAAGGCGCGAGCCTGATATCACAGGCAGTCTGAACAACACGTTCACCTACAAGCAATGGCGACTGGGCACCACGTTCGTCTTCAACTGTGGTGCGAAGACCCGTTTGTTCAGATTGTTCGATGGTGTGTCGGGAGCCCGGCAGTTCTCCTCGGAGACCAATGCGAACAGAGACCTGAAGCTGAGGTGGATGAAGCCCGGTGACGAGCTGATAACCGACATCCCCTCTATTCTCTGCGGTGGTGATCCTGCCTGGGAGCGATACAGCAACAACTGGACCACCAATAGCGGGTATTCCGGTCCTACGCTGCACGGCAATGCCTATACGATGTACGATTACAGCAACGCGCGGGTGGTGGATGCCAGCTACGTGAAGTTGTCGACGCTGACGCTGACCTATGAGTTTAACAAGCAGCAACTGGAAAGACTCAAGCTGGGCCGTTTGGCCATTACAGCCAGCGCGTATAACCTTTACACATGGTGTAACAGCGGACTGAGGGGACAAACCCCCATTCAGGGTGGATTCACCGAGGTACAGCTCTCCGACACGCCCAGTTTCACTTTAGGTTTAAACATTAATTTCTAAATGAAAAAACACAAGATCATGCGCAAGACATTCTATAAAATCATGATAGCGTTCCTCCCTCTGTTCATCACCGGATGCGGGGATTTTCTGGAGGAGTCGTCGCAGGATAAGGATTATATCCGCTCATGGAAAGACCTGAACGAGCTGCTGCTGGGTGACTGTTATCTGCCCGTGAACAACACAAACACGTTCACCTCGCACAACAATCTCGGCATGTTCATTCACCTGCTGGCGGACGAGATGGAAGAGCAGAACCTGGGCGACGGCATCAACGACGCAGTGAACAATGAACATAACTACCTGTACGGCATTATTTCGTGGCAGCCGAGAATCGGATCGTCGGAAAACAATACGGAATTCTATACGGAGAACAGAGAGTGGAAAGCTTTCTATAAAAACATCAACGTGGCGAATAACGTCATTGAGGAGGCAAAGAATATTCCTCAGAACAACGACCAGGAGATTGAGGGAAAACACAAGGTGTTGGGAGAGGCTCTGTTCCTCAGGGCTTTCTATTACTTCTGGCTGACAAACATGTACGGTCAGCCCTACGACGCTAAGACGGCGGCAACGGATTTGGGCGTATGCATCAAGACCTCGCCCGAGATACAAGATATGATGTTCACACGCAACACTGTGCAGGAGTGTTACGACCAGATTGTGGCCGATTTGTTAGAGGCTGAGGAGCATCTCACAAAGGTAACAACATTTAAGCACTCCCTGTACAGGGCGGATGTGAACGCGGCAAGACTGCTATTGTCGAGAGTCTATCTCTACATGAACAACTGGGCGAAAAGCGCGGAGTATTCCAATAAGGTGATTGCGAGCCATCCTGACCTGGAGGACCTGAGAACGTCCAGAGCCAAGTTTATGGTGGCAGGCAATCCGGAGAACATCTTCAGCATGGGCGGTGACGACCTGATGCGCATGATGTCGTCGATGTTCCAGAGCACCCGTGTGAGCCTCGACCTCTACAGCGCGTACAGTTTCAATGACCTCAGGAAATCGTCTTGGTTCTGGAACTACGGCACGTTCACCGGCTATATCAGAAGAGAACCGGGAACCCCGACGACTGAGGTGACGGAGAGTGAGCGCAGGTGGTATAACACCTGGTATTATTATCCCTGTACTGGTCTGAAATCTCCGGTCTCGTCAGTCTTCTGGCTCCGTTCGGGCGAGGCTTACCTGAACCTTGCGGAGGCTGAGGCTTATCAGGGGAACGAGGGTGCAGCAAAAGAAACTCTGCGAAAACTGTTGGTTCGCAGGTATATGGATGGAAGCAAGGAGCTGCAGTTGGACGAGACGGGCTCAGAGCTGATTACCCGTATCAGGAATGAGAGGAGGCTGGAGACACCCCTTGAGGGCCACCGCTGGTTCGACCTGAGAAGATACCGCGTGTGTACCGTTCAGCCGGAAAAGGTGGAACTGACACATACCTATACCGTATATCGCGACGGCTCTACCGGAAACATTATTGAGACAAGGCTCTTCAAACTTGAGAGGGAAGACCAGGCATGGACCGTGAACATACCTCACGAGGTATTGGAGTTTAATGTCGGTATGCCTGGTAACAACACCAACCCCTCGCGCGAATATACCATTATACCCACACCCAATTGATCACTATTAACCATCAAAGCATATGCGAAAATTAGTATATATCTTACAAGCCGTCATTCTTCTCACCGCATTCTACTCATGTAATGGGGAGGATAACCTTGAAGCAGACATCCACGACCCGAACGCTTTCTTCGAGCCGAAGCCATCCGCCCAGGACGAAGAGTCGGCTATAAGAAGACAGTTCAAGGAAAAGTACGGGGCGTATCTGCTCTTTAACGACACGATTCAGAAAAACTTCCTCGGTTTTGACATCAACGGTGATTCTGTGTTTAAGGTGGAAACGTTGAGTATTGACTATACCATTGGACAGGCTGCCTATGCGAACAATGCCTATACGTATCTGTATCTGTCGACCATTGAGGAGAAGAAAGCCGCCGTCGACTTCCTGGAGCAGTATGTGTTAGGTCATGTCACCAACAAACTGATGCCCTATTCGTGGATGTTGTGCAGCCAGATTAACTACGACGACGGCAGTCAGCATCCCTATGCCGCTGCCGGACAGCGCAGCATAGTGGTGGCTACGGGACTGGTGGCACGACTGCGTACCGAGGCACAAAAGAAACAGTATGTCGACAGAATCCTGAATATGATTTTAGGAACGCTGGTGATGAACAATTACGATGCTTTTTCTGAGTTCCTAAGTGTCAGTAAGGGCTATTTCGGCATAGCCATCACGGCGTCTTCGGATGACATATTAAGGAATTATGCCCGTCAACACGGGTTCGTGGATATTGTCAACGGACTTTTTAACACCACCACGCCGACAGAAGAGGAAGACCTCAAGCTCTTTTGCACCTATCTTCTCAACTTTAATGACGAGTATATGGAGTCTACTTTTAAGGATTATCCCTTGGTGTTGAGGAAGTGGGACTTGTTTAAGCAAGTTATTTACGACTTAGGTTTCAGAAATTAAGAATTCCAATTATGAATAGACTATTATTTAGATTTTTAGCGATACTGATTTGCTCCGTGCCATTCGTCTCATGCAGCGACGATGACGACGAGGTAACGATGGTGACTCCAACGAACACGGGTGAGTTTGTTGACCAGAGAGACGGGGAGATATATCATTGGGTGGAATATGGCGGTCTGCAGTGGCTGACAGAGAACTTCAGATACGACATCAACTCCTATCCTGACTGCCGTAACTATATTGAGCCGCAAGACTGGGTGGGCTATTCCGAGAATCAGTATGCCACCCGCAACCGGGCAAAATACGGAATGTATTACACGCTGGAAGGGGCGCTGAGAGCCTGTCCTGAGGGTTGGCGCCTGCCTTCAGACGAGGACTGGCAGCGACTGGAGAAGGCCCTTGGCATGTCGGAGAGCGAAACGGCCCGTTACGACTGGCGTGGCGGGATCTCCCAAACGATGGTTACCACGAAAGACAACAAGACATATATCAGTTTCCTGTTGGGCGGGTATGTCACCTATCATGTCTATACCAACCTGAGAAACGGCTGCATCCATAAGGGTGACTGGGGATTCTACTGGACCAGTACCAAGGATACGACCAAGGAAGGCGACTTCTATATTTACCGGAAGTTTGCCTATAACAGGAAGGAAATATGCCGCCAGAGCATGGAGCCGATCAACCAGCTGTTGTCGGTAAGGTATGTCAGAGACGCATCCCACTAATCATGATTTGCTGTTTATGTATAGGAAATTATCTCTCATAGCCATCTTCTTCCTGCACGTGATTTGCGGGATGGCACAGACTCCCTCGAACGCCGCTGCCGACTCGTTGAGAGTCTTGCAGCAGTCTTCCGATTATGTTGAGGCCAGCCTGGTTGTCGTCAGTCCCGGTAAACTGATCTATAGCGGGGGAGGGCATACCGCCTTGCGGCTTTCATGTCCCATGCAGAATATGGACTATTACTTCTCGTTCGAGATGGCGCTGACGCCGATAGAGAAACTGCGTTTCCTCTCAGGCACCGCCAGGGCAGGATATATCTATACGGACTTCCAGAATGTCGTTGAGCTGTATCGGGAAGAAGGGCGCGAGATGAGAGGTCTCAAACTGAACCTGACGCCTGTACAGGAACAGGAGTTGTGGAGATATTTGGATGGCCAGTGCGAGCGAGGTCCTAACAGGTATTTCGATTACATGAACAGTAATTGCAATGAGGTGATTCTAAGTGCTATTGAGATTTGTCTAGGAAAAGAGACGATAGAATGGAAATACGACAGTCCAGACTTCTCGTCCACATACCGCCACTTAATAGACCGTCAGTTTACGCATTCGCCGTGGAACTCCATGTTGCTCAATCTGCTGACGGGTGAGCAAGGCGACAAGATGACGGTAGGTACCAATTGGCTTTGGCCGAGTGTCCTGCTGTCTGAAGCCAAAAAAGCCTGTATCGTGGATAGTGTCGGGGGCAAGCGTCCTCTGGTGGTTGGAGATGAGCAAATCCTTTTGAAGCTATCGAAGGAGAACAAGCCCTTCCCCATCACGCCGAAGATGGTGTTTATGTTCTTGCTGGTGTTATCGGTCTTGATAACCATCTACCAACTGATAACGAAGCAGAGAAACATAGGCTATGTGGCAGATGTTCCCTTGATGGTGATTCAGGCTGTTCTCGGTTGCATCTACTCCTATACGACGCTCTCAAATCTTTCAGCGGGATTTAATTGGATTATCATTGTGCTCAACCCGCTGCCTTTGATCATTTGGTTACTGCTCCGCAAGAAGCCGTTGATGCGACAGTTCTATCTGTTGTTTACCATTATCCTTGTGGTGTATCTGGCATGCACCCCACGTCTGCCCCAATTGCAGACAACGCCCATAGCCATTCTCTACATAGCTATTGCGGTCAGGACCGCATACCATTATATATCAAGAAGATTCGTTCACAAATAGTTTAATAACTTAATTTTTTACATTATGAGGTATTTTTTACAAAATTTCGTGTTCAAAAGAGGTCGTTATCTGTCTCTTTTCTGTTTAGTCCTTTTCTCTCTCTCGGCGTACTCCAATAGTGAGTATTACTATTTCTTCACAGAGTTCCATTCTTATCCTTCAGGCAAGGGAAAGATTTATGCTTCCACTGATAAGAGTATCGATCCCTCAACGATAACTGATTGGAAAGATGAAATGGAGATTGAAGAATGTATCTGGTCTATCGGAGGTCAAGATTATTATGTTTACGGAAAATCAGATGATTATCTCATTGCAGGTGTAGCAGAAGGTACTCGTCCTGACGAGACATCGGACTGGACTCCTAAGACAGATGAAAACGGGAACATCGTAATCAAAAATCAGGATACCCCGCCACGCTATTCACCTTCCTCAAGCATTCATGACAAGGACTCGCTGACGTGTGTGTCGAAGGCACCCATGTTCCCGACTCATTGCGCTTATTTGCTGTTTACAAGAGTAGCTGCAAAGGTTGCCACTGGATATAAGAACTTCGGTTCGGTGACCTGCAGTAAGGTGATTAATGATACAGGAGACAATATCACCCTGGAGGCTGTTCCTGCCGACGAGCGTTGTCATTTTACCCATTGGGTGAGAAAGAGTGACGGAGGAAAGGTTGAGACGAACCCGTTGTCTGTTGCTGTTAGCGGGAAAGAAGAATATACGGCATATTTCAGCTGCGACTCTGCCACGGTTATCAACGAGCCGAATGGAGGTTTTATGATCTGGTATAGTGAGAACTCCAACACCATTACCGGTCCGGGCGTAGCCATCTCGTATTCTTTCGCCCAAGACAGTCTGAAACAGGCAGACAATAATGCGTGGTATGTAGGAAAGAGAACGAATACCGGTAGCTCGCTGTATACCGCAACGCCACAGATTCTCTATGTAGAGGGTGAGGTATTCGTATGTAACACACCTCAGTATAATGAGATCTACAACCTGTCGAAGCCATTGGCACAATGGTCGGGAGAGAGTGGAGTGCCCGCTTCAGAAATCAGCGAGGGACTGTTGTATTACGCTGTTGACATTGAGAACAATTGCTTCGTCAAGCTGTCGGATGTTTCTTCCGGCATTGCCCCGAAGACGATGTACCTGGCATTGTCGGAGTCTATGTTCGAAGGCAATGTGCCCGAGAAGATCTACTGGAGTGCCGAGGATGCATCCGCCGCTACAGGCATCAGCACGGTTGATGTGAAAGCCGCAGCCCGTCTGGGACGCATCTATAACATCAACGGTATTGAAGTGAAATCTCTGGGCCGTGATGGTATTTACATCATTGACGGAAAGAAAGTATTCCACAAGAATAAATAATCATAAATCAATCATTACAACATACGTCCCCAATGCGCATTGGGGACGTATACTCTTTAAATCAACACATATTATGAAAAAACTGCAGTATCTTGTATATTTGGCTTTACTGCCGCTATTCGGCTTTGTTCCTCAAGACCATTATACCATCAGAGGAACGGGTGAGGACCTCAAGAATGGTGACACCGTTTACTTGTGTGACATACAAGGATTCTTTTCCATCAAGAAACTCGATTCCACAATTGTCAGGAATGGAGAGTATTGTTTCACGGGCAGCTATAATGGTTGTGACATACGATATGTGATGCCCTATCAAAACGGGAAATTCACCAACTTCATCTCAATCATGCTTGAGAATGCCGACATCACCGTCCACTCCTTTAGCGATAAGAGGAAGGAAACAGTGAAGACAGGAGGCGA
Source organism: uncultured Bacteroidales bacterium (assembly GCA_946401725.1). Lineage (GTDB taxonomy): Bacteria > Bacteroidota > Bacteroidia > Bacteroidales > P3 > Colimorpha. The sequence goes on from CAMIVE010000025.1 coordinate 17,758, forward strand.
GAATCACAGGCTGTGGCAAGAATTCAAGAAACTGCAATCCAAGTGGAACGAATTGTCGTTACCCTACAAGATTATCGTGAACGACACCACATCGTCGATGGATGCAAAACTGCATGCCCAGCATGTGGTCGATTCCCTGACAGTATTACAGAAGGCTGATGAGAACCAGTTTATGCTGGACCATCTGCCGGCTGCCTTCTGTGATCTGATTCTAGGATCAAACTTTAAGTCGTTCACTCCCGAACAACAGAAGAAGGTGATGGCTGCCTTTGGAGAGAAATATCCAGACAGCCGCAACTATAAAAGGTTTTCCTCGGAGATGAAGCGAGCCGGTTCCTTAGCCGAAGGACAGAAGTTTATCGATTTCAGCATGCCCGACCCTGATGGAAAGTCTTTAAGCATCGGCGAGATCGTTAAGAAGAATAAACTTACGTTGGTCGATTTCTGGGCATCGTGGTGCGGTCCCTGCCGTCAGGAGATGCCGAACGTGGTGGAGGCCTACAACAGGTATCACGCCAAGGGCTTTGAGATTGTCGGCGTATCGTTGGACAACAAGCATGATGCCTGGGTAAAGGCCATAGCTTCCTTGAACATGCCCTGGCCGCAGATGAGCGACCTGAAAGCGTGGCAGTCGGAGGGTGCCAAGCTGTATAATGTCAAAGCCATTCCCGCCAATGTACTGATCAATCAGAAGGGAGAAATCGTGGCACGAGATCTCAGAGGTCTGACACTGATTAATAGAGTCGGAGAACTCATAAAATAAATGATATATTTTCCATGAAATAGTTTCAGCTGTCAATCCTTTTCTTCCTGCTGCCATTAGTAACTTTTGCACAACAGAATAATTTTCCATAAAGGGTACTGGCGGAACCCTTAGGAACACTGAAATAACGTTGCAATCTGGAGGTAAGATTAAGATACAGAATAGCGGAACGATATACTTGCGTCAGGGTAAGAACCTTGATGCTCCTCTTGGAAGTATTACAGAAATTGTAAGCGGTAATATACTTTCTGAAACTCATTATCCAAACTAAGATCCCATGAAGAAGCTATTGTTAATAATATTGTTCATCCAAATAAGTGTTCCTGTCATCTTTGCTCAGGATAACTACATGCCTTTTGTCAAAGAGGGTAAAACCTGGGTATATCCTGTTTGTCATATTCTTTTTTCCCACGATGTTACCTGTACAATTTCCGGAGACACAATTATTGGAGAATGTACATATAAAAAAATGTATTCAAAAGGGTTGTTTGACGGTTATGAACTAACTACCGAAGACTCCCTTAGATATTATGCAAAGGAATATGTTTATTATGGAGCTATACGCGAAACAGATAAAAAAGTGTTTTTTATTCCAAACGGTGACGTAAAGGAGTATCTGCTTTACGACTTTGGATTGAACATGGGTGACAAACTGAGGGGCCATGTTGAACCCCTACTAGGCCATTTCGGAGATTTAAAGGTTGGATATGGCACTGGTGGCTTCGTTTTGGATGAAGACAGTATAAAGGCTGAATACACCGTACAAGGCGTTGACTCAGTAGTGGTAAGCGGAATCAGAAGAAAACGTATTAGAATTAGTGGATCGGAAGAATCCACATGGAAACGTGTGTCCTGGATTGAGGGGATTGGAGCAATGGACGGTTTTATTTGTCCATTTGAAATCGAGGCTACACCTTTTATGGCTAATTATGATTATGGCACATGTCTGTCTTGCTATGAAGGAAAAACCCGCATATATGGTTTGGATGACTACAGGTTTTTAGCAGCAAATGTCCGTCATTCCCTCCCACGTTATTCCTCATACGATTTTGAGGAGAATGGTATTTTTTACATGATAATCTCTGATTCAGAGGTTGCTGTAACATATAAGGATCTATATGTGGAAACATATACGAATGATACAAGCATCCCAGAAAATGTGGAACACAACGGAATATCCTATCAGGTTACCTCTGTTGCCGATGGCGCATTCTTCCATTGTCTGTCATTACAGTCAGTCTCTCTTCCAGAAAGCATTCACAGTTTTGGTTCTTTAGCTTTTGCCTATTGCCGTTCACTCAAATCTTTCTCATTTTATGATAATAATACGAGTTTAGGTGATAATTGTTTCGAGGGTTGCCATTTTAACCGGATTAATATAAAAAGCATTAAAGGTTGGTGTGAGTCTGGTTGGCAAAAGCAACTCGACCATATCGATTCTTATAAATTATATTGTAATGATGAACTCATTAGCAATCTTGTAATACCTGATGATGTGTCAGAAATAGCAGATTCTTCTTTCTATAATTGCACAAGTCTTAAATCCTTAGATATTCCTGCAAGTGTTAGAAAAATAGGAAAGAATGCCCTTCATACAGAGCTTGAAAACCTGACAATACACTGTGATATAGAGGATTTAAGTGATTGTGGTATTTACTGGTTGCAACTTCAGTCCCTGACCATTTATAGTGAAACACCGCCCGTGATTGATTATAGGGAAGTGATTTGGTACACACCAAGCAATTATCCAACTATCTACGTCCCCTCTGGTTGTGGCGATAGATATCGTGCGGCTGAAGGGTGGAAGAATTTCCCGAATATCATTGAGATGGAAGGAACGGACATAGAAGACGTTAACATGAACCATGAATTTGGGGAAAGTCTCTACGACCTTCAGGGCCGCCGTCTGAAGAAAGCTCCCCAGCAGGGCGTATATATCCGCAACGGGAAGAAGGTTGTGGTGAAGTGATATAGAAATGATTACTTTTATTTTAATAATATAAATATTTTAAGACGATGAAAAAACTATTATTGACTATTGTATCGGCCATGATGATGGCCTGCTTGCTCCATCTAAGCTGTACGCACAGTTAAATGTGAACAGCAACGGCAGTGTAAATCTCTCAAGTACATCAACCGCGACAAACAAAGTCACTGTAGGCCTAAGCAATAACACTTCTTATACATCCGCCAATTTCTATTCCGGAATGGCATCCTTGAGTCAACCTATGAATGCTGCAATATCCGGAAATATCCAATTATTAGGATCAGCTACCGGCAAAAGTGCAATAGGTGTGTTTGGTAGTGTGTAAAAAATGGTGCTACTTTTGAAATAAAGAACGATGTACAGATGTCTGAGGATTCGAAAATCATAGTAGAAAACGGAGGACACCTTATTATTAATGGAAAGATATTGGACAATGCTGACATTCAAATGCTATCTGGAAGTCAGATTGACATTATTAACGGTGGTGTTATCCGCATGCGTGCTAACAAAGCATTTGATGCTCCTCTCGGTGCAACTGTGAATGTTAATAATGGTAGAATAGAATAACGTGGGAAAGATATGAAGAAGATATTATATTACTTTATTGTTATGACATGTTCGATACATTCAGCTTTTGTATATGCCCAATACACATACCGCCCATTGGTGGAGGAAGGGAAAACGTGGAAGTATACTCCCTCAACATATACCAAAGAGTTTTCTGACTGTCCTTATCCAGATTGCTTTTTCACAATATCAGGCGATACGATAATAAACGGCACGGATTACAAGAAAATGTATATCAAATGTGAGAGAGCCATGGAAGATGATAACCCAGTATACCTCTTGGCCATTCGCGAATCAAATAAAACTGTATATGTTCTTTCGAACCTGATGGAAGAAGAAAGGATTCTTTACGACTTTAATTTTTCGGTAAACGATTCAATAAAGTTATATGGTTTTGAAGAAATGATGTGCCAGTTAGATGTAGATAACATAAATACACAAAATCAGTATCATCGTTGTTTTGGCTGTGTATACAATCCTCTTTCAAAACCGTTATACAATCATGAACATTCATACGTAACCCATGTAGATACCATTCTGGTACACGGAGAACAGTACCGATTGATAGAATTCGATTATGGTGGTAATTACTGGGTAGAAGGAATAGGATGCTTTTGGGGACTGTTCCAAACAAAGCCTTATTTGTTTGCATACGAGGATATTCCAGAGGACATCTTCCGTTGCTTTAAGGACGGTAAGACGCTGTTCACTCGTCCGGACTTCTATTACAATG
>CAMIVE010000026.1 GCA_946401725.1 uncultured Bacteroidales bacterium
GATTTGGATTTGTTGGTGATGTCTTTGTTCCTGCATCTATGCTAAAGGGGGTGGAAGATGGATCGCCTTTGTCTGGTTATGCCATACCATCATATGACGAAAAGAAAGATAGATGGGGATGGACTGCATTTTACATAAACAAAAAAATGATATGAAAACCCAGAAAAAAAAGATTCCCTTGGAGATACTTGCCGCTCGCAGGGCGAACCGCGAGATTGAACGGTTGCTGTTGGGCGATGGCTTTCATGCCCGTACCCGCGTACGCAGAAGCAAGAAGGTGTACTCCCGTAAAATAAAAGGCTCTGGGACGAATGATATTTAGAAAAATCAATATGGATTTGCGGTAATGTGTGTAATTGTGTAAATTTTTTGTTAATTTTTTATTGGTATTTTTTAATAAAAAAATTATTATAATTCGTAAATGATTAAAAATTAATTAGTATATTTGCAGTGTTGTTTATAATGAAAATATTTTTATTAATATTGAAAATCAAAATATAATGAAAAAATATGATGAAGATATTTTGATAAAAGATTCGGATTTGATTGAAATTGCGATAGGAAATCTGAAGCAATATACGGGAATCAAAGATGCTGAATTGATTGCACGGGAGGACGATTCGGGTCTTTATAGAATTCAGATTAATAAAAAGTCTTTTTTGTGTGCGGTTAGTCCCAAAATGACATCAATGGGATTGATGGAACTGTTGGAAAGACGAATTTGTGCTAGAAATAAAGAGGTTCTTTTGGCTGTGTTTCGTACATCGACTTCGGTCATGAGAAAGCGTTGTATTGAATTAGGAATAAATTTTCTCGATGTTTCTGGCAATTGTCATGTGACGATTCCGGGTCTATTTGTTCATGTAGAAGGAATACCATCGCTGCTGAAAGAAAAGAAAAGTGATTTGAGTCTCAGAAGACAAGGTATGAGTTTGCTTTTATATTTGTGTACAATCAAAGACAACAAGCTTCCTTTGTACAAAGATTTGGCCCAAATCTCAGATGTCTCATTGGGAACGGTGAAGAATGTTGTGGATGGTTTGATGGATGGCGGTTTTATATTTAAGAGCGATAGGGGGTTGTTCCTGAAAAACAGAATTCGTCTATTGGAGACATGGGCAACGTTGTATAACCAAAGTCAACGAAATAAAATGCTCCTAGGCAGAATGACATGGAGAATGGATGAAAGTAAATGGAGCAGCGTCGAATTGCCGGAAGGGATGTTTTGGGGAGGAGAGTGTGGCGCTTATCTAAAAAATGGATATATGAGACCTGCATCGTTCTGTATATACACTAAGGCTTCGATTTCTTTGTTGATTAAGAAAGGAATAATGATTCCAGACCCTAATGGTGAAGTGGCGATCTATAAAAAATTCTGGAATGATGAGGTGTCGACTTCTGTTCCGTTGGCAATGTTGTTCGCCGACTTGATTGAATCAGGGGAAGGAAGATGTATTGAAGCTGCAAATTATTTGAAAGAACATGACATTCAATATCTCAGCTGATCAACTGTCAGATTCGTTACAAGTCGAGGTTTTGCGAACTATCGCTGCTCTGTTCCCTGTTGACAGGTATTGCGTTATGGGCGCTACAGCCCGAGATTTGCTTTGTATGATGATGAATGTGGGAAAACCACAACGAAAAACAATGGATCTGGATATTTGCATTGCTGTAGATGACTGGATTCAGTTTGATGAGGTGTCTTCATTGTTAAATACATCTGGGTTTAGAAGTGACGGTCAAAAAAAACACCGTTTTTATTATGTTGGAAACACCAACGTTGAATATATTGTTGATGTCATTCCTTATGGGGATGTTAGCAAAGATGGTGATTATTTGTATTGGCCTCCAGATGGTGATCCTAGAATGTCGATCATAGGGTTTAGGGAATGTCTTAGGAACTGTATTATTGTAAGTGTAGATAAAGGACTTTTTTCGTTTAGAATACCGACAGTGCCAAGTCTGTTCCTTTTTAAATTGGATGCGTGGATAGACCGTCATGGATGGACGGATAAGGATGCCTTGGATATGATGGTCTTAATGACTAATTTCCAAAGTTATTATTGCACCTCGGAAGAATATGCTCCAGTATATGAGTTTCTAAAGGATGACGAATATGATGTCTGCATTATTGGAGCCGCAATGATTGCCTATGGGATTCGCAAGATGCTTGACGATAAACATTTGTTGTTATTCAAAAGTGTAATTGATGAACAGTTGGCACTTGCAGAAAAGAGTTTCCTGCTTCAGCAATGTCATTCTTTCTCTGGCGGTTTGGATTATGCTGTGATTTACAAATCATGGTCTATTATTTCAAAAGTTTTTGGCAATACTGTTAATTGTTGATGAGACCTATAGCCTGTTGATCGTTTCCTTTCGGAGGGAAAGCAGCTTTTAGCCTTTTGTTGATAAAAAAATACCCCTCTGAACCTATGTCTTTTAGAATAGGCTTGGAGCGTTTGTGTTTGAAAATAAGTGAAATATAAGTTGTGTGTATTTTGTTATGAATCAAAGTGTTGTGTACTGTTTATAATTTCGTTTTGTCGTGCAAAAAGATTGCGCGCAATCCGCGTAACTTTGCACCAAAATTTGAAATCATAAAAAGTAAGCACCATGCCACACATCATTCACAGACACATCAGGTTTCAGGTCATAGACCGTTGCCTGCGCGACTCGCGGCGCGAATATCACATCCGCGACATCCTTGACGAGTGCAACAAGACGATGCAAAAAACATATGGCACCGTCATTAGTCTTCGGACTATCCAGTACGATATGAGTATTTTACGCAATCCTCCGTTCAATATAGAACTGGACGAGGCGTTGCTGAAACGGGGCGTCTACCGCTACTATGACACGGAGTGTGCACCTAAGGCTTTCCTGATTATGGACGGTCTTGATTGATTCATACGGACTAATAACCCCGTATCTTTATTCTTATATTTTTTTAAACATTATACTTATATGAGAATCATGGAAATTAATGGAACAATTTTTAAAATCCTCCCTCAGTCGGAGGTCTCTTTTGGCGACGGTACCCAAAAAATGAAAGGCGGATTTGTCATCATGAGCGATGGCGAGTATGCGAAAAAAGTGGCTTTTGAACTTTTTGGTGATGAGCGTCTGGCACTGCTTTCCAGACTTAGTGTGGGCATGCCGGTAAAGGTGAACTTCCTTCCCGTCAGCTTTGAAGGTAAGGACGGTAAATACTACTCCACACTACGGTGTACAAACGTCTTCCCGCTGGTGGCAGCCGCAGCCCCTTCGGCTAATGCTGAAACAGCTCCTGCACCCACTGCATCAGGTGATTGCACGTGGAACCCCACTGGAGAAGCACAGCCTTTCGATTCACTCCCACCAGACGAGGCCCTCCCTTTTGAAAACGACCTCCCATTTGCTTGATGGGAGAATGTTGAAAAAGATGTGGCGTTTTCCATAAAGAATCGATGTTTTATTACGAAGAACAGAAAATACATAACTGAAATCAAGTATAATGACTACACAGGAATGTTATAATGTGCTGGGCGTGGGGTATGGTTCCTCGATGGAGGAGATACAGAAGGCCTATAGGGTGAAGTGCAAGACCCTGCATCCTGACGTGAACGACAGTCCCGACGCTACGGAAATGATGCAGCTGGTGAATGAGGCGTATGCTGAACTGTACCGTATTCATGTACAGGGTGCATACGTGCGGGAGAAAGAACCGGAACATGAGAAAAAGGAATCTGATGGAGGCTTTGACTTTGAAGGCTATGCTGATGCAAACTGGTATCGTTTTTCCACTGCCGATAGGCGGTATCCGGGTATGGACGAAGAGAATGTCCCGTGGTGGGTGATAGGAGTGGCCGCTTGCGCTTTGGCAAATTTTTTAAACTCGATTTTTTAGAAAAGGTATAATCTATTAGACATAATTACCAAAAAAATAACTGATGAATCAGTATAAAAACATCGCACCAAAGACATTTCATACAACGTTGGCTATACTTCATACATCGCATATAAGAAACAAGTTATATTATGCTTTTTGTAGGTATTTTTGCAACACTATTTATTTTGCATTAATTAATTGCCTAAACCCATTGGTTTTCATTATGAAAAACAAAACAATTATTATCACTATGCTCGCTGCTATTATGGCAGCCGGTTGCAAGGACAAAAAGGACTTGCCAGAGAACTATCGCGACGACAAATTCATGGCTATGCTGAACGACAGCACCTGCATGCATGAGGAGTACATAATACAGCATCAAGAAGCGGTGTCATACACCGCGGATTTCTATGCCAATATGGAACAGCCTGTTGTATGGAACGAGGGCGGCGATGCTACGTTGCGGATGATGACCGATTGGTACAATGCATGTATGGTGATAAATGCCATCACCACAGACATGGACACATGGAAACGCTACTCAGAAGAGGTAAGCGACCTGGAGAAGGATATGATGGATTCATGGAGAAAGATTACTTTCACGGGAATTAGCGACACTATGGCCAAACGCCACCTAAAAGAGGCAATCGAAGTGTATACGGAGAATACAGGGCAGGATGAGAAGAGGAATGTCGGTGATGTTGCCGAAAGGTTGACAATGTGGATGGATGACATCGACGAGGATAGTTTTAAGAGTTGCATCGAACAACACATCAATCCGAGGTCGTATTATGAGCCCATAATGACCGTGCCGTATGACTCATTGGTGGGAGGGAATGCAAAGCCCTCCTATAAGATGAAGAAAGAGTTGTACCGCAATTATATGTCTCATAAAGACTACGACACGCGAATGGCGCTGCTTTTCATGTTGATGTACGCGTATTATTTTGACAATAGCAATACAGCAGAGACTCTACTACAGCATGCGGAAGAAGCATTCACGTCAGGCAACTATTCGCCAATGTTGCCGTTGGTGTGGCGTGCCTATCGTGTATTATATATTCAAATGTACTCCTGCCCGTCGACATACTGCGACATACCTAATGTCAGATTCAATTATTACCGAAGGTTGATAGCATACACATACCTAAAGCATATTGAGAGACATCCTGACGATAAGGACGCCAAGATACAGTTCTATTTCCTTGCCTATCGCGAGAATATCAACCGTTTTGGGAGTTATATGATGGGTAATCAGAGTGCGGCAGAGTATATTAGTCTTTTCTGGAATGGAAGCATAATATAGAGAATAGTCATGTCGTACAAGCAGGTGAAATATTACCAGGAACTCGGAGACTATGAGGCCGCGTACAAGATAGCGCGTGCGGACTGGGCGGACAATCTGTCCCTGAAATGGCCGAGGAACACCATTGCGTGGCTTCTGATTGGGATGATGAAGACGAATGCCCGCGTATATGGCAAAAACAAATTCATGCAGCAGTTGAATGAGTTCAAGGTGCTTGGAATACCGCCTGAAGACGAGAAACTGTGGGGCGCGGCTGCGTGGCCTGTGCGCGACATCATCGAGGACAGCCTGCGGATGCAGTGGTTCACGGCTGAATTTGGTGATGAAATCTTCTCCGCCATCAAAGATATGCCTTTGGCCAAGCCTTCTGACTCGTACACAGCGTTGGCTTTGTCGTTTGCCAAACTCGGCGCACTGTGGCCGCGGCTGGCGGAGTTCTTTGAGTGGTGGGGACTGGACAACTTTACCGGTTTTGACTACCGCAAATATCCGGAACACGGCAAGCTGGTGTCGGCGGCGGAGAAGGTGCAAGAGGCTTATCGGCGGGCGTTAATCAGTAATACATAATAACAATGGAAAATGTAAGCACACAACGGAAAAGACAATCGCGCCTGAATTACGATCAGGTGAGCGAACTTAACGGCATGTTGCCGCCGCAGGCGGTGGAACTCGAGAAAGCAGTACTGGGTGCCTTGATGCTTGACGAGGAGAAACTTCATGGCGTTTTCGAAAAACTACATGAGGGTTTGTTTTATAAGAATGAGCACCAAATAATCTTTGATGCAATTCGTAAACTGGTGAGAAACAACCATGAGGTGGACCTGCTTACCGTGACTGAACAACTGTTGCGTGACGGCAATCTGGAAGCGGTGGGGGGAGCATTCTATCTCTCGCAACTTACCTCACATATGGTTTCGGCTGCACATATCGAATACCATATCACCATACTAACGGAAAAGTTTATCCAGCGAGAGGTAATCCGAACTTCGACGGAGAATATCAAGGAGGCCTACGATGTGTCGTGCGACGCGCTGGAACTGATAGACAAGGCGCAAAGTAGGTTGATGGATGTCAGCGAGAGGAGTTTCCGCAGGGACGGCATGTCTCTCGACGATATCATGAATGATGCGGAAAGGATTCTTTTCTTCGATGATGCGGACGAATATCGTGTCCCTTCGGGTTTCATCGAATTGGACAGAATAACGTCGGGATTCCAACCGGGAACGCTCATCATCCTTGCAGCCCGGCCTGCTATGGGTAAAACGGCTTGCGCCCTCAGTATGGCACGAAACATTGCGGTTGACTTTAAAAAGCCAGTGGCATTTTTTTCATTGGAGATGAAAGGGGTGGAGCTTGTTATGCGACTGCTGTCGGCTGAAACGGAGATTTCTTCCAATAAACTGAAAAATGCATCATCAATGTACCCGGTAGAGAAAGACTATCTGGTGAAAAAAATACAAGAACTGCGAGAAGCACCCATCTATATTGACGACACTGCAGGGTTGGACATCTTCCAGTTGCGGGCGAAATGCAGGAAGATGAAACGGAAATATGGCATCAAGATAGTATTTATCGACTATCTCCAGTTGATGACCTCCAGCGGAGAAGCTAACAAGAACCGCAATCGAGAACAGGAATTGAGCAGCATCTCCCGACAGCTCAAAGAGATGTCAAAGGAACTGGATATTCCTGTGGTTGCCCTGGCACAGTTCAACCGCAAGGCGGATGACCGCCCGATGGGCATTCCGCTACTGTCAGACCTGCGTGAGTCAGGCGCCATTGAGCAGGATGCGGATATCGTTATCGCGGTACATCGGTTGTGGAAATGTGGCATTGAATATGACGAACATGGTGATAGCACAGAAAACCAAGCGACACTGCGCATACTGAAGCACCGCTCGGGCGACCTAGGGAAGGTGAACCTCCGATTCGAGGGAAAGTATGTGCGCTTCTCCAATCCTCCTATGCGCACTGTCGACTCGAAGATGAACACGGACATCCAACCTAACGAGAAATTTGACGAACCATCATCGTCGCCTTCGAATCCTCAAGGATAATACACTGCTCGGAAAAAAGTGATTTGTTTTTCCTCCATCCATGCAATAATGACAAAGAAAACGCGTATACATATTTTGTAATAACGGCTCCCGCCTCAGTTAAAGTTGTTTTGTCATGAAAGAAATCAAATGTCCCCATTGCGGCAAAGTCTTCACTGTCGACGAATCGGAATACGCTGCTATCCTCAGTCAGGTGCGCAACGCTGAGTTCAATCAGGAAATCGAAGCGCGTCTTCACTCGCTACAACAACAGCAACAGGCGCAGCATGAAGCAGAAGTGCTGAAAAAACAGCAGGACTACATGGCTTTCATCCGGAAGAAGGACAACGAGCTGAGTGAACTCAGATCGCAAGTCGCCATGCTGCAGCAGCGGGAAACGGCAATCCGTCAGGAAGAACAATTGCGGTACTCGGAAAAGATTGCCGAAAAGGAAAGCGTCATCCAAAAACTGCAGTCCGACATCGTCATGGGCAAGCAGGAAATCACTGTGGCACGTCTGGAGGAGCAGAACAAAGCCAAAGAACTGCTGCAGCAAAAGGACAACGAGATATTCATGCTCAACCAAAAGGTCGTCAATGAGACCAACAATGCCAAAGAACGGGAGCAGTCACTCAAAGACAACTACAACTTGCAACTCAAACAGGCGCAGGATCTGGTGGATTACTACAAAGACATGAAGGTACGCATGACCACCAAAATGGTGGGAGAGACCCTCGAGCAGCATTGTAGCACGCTCTTTGAAACCACCATCCGTTCCATCCTCCCGAATGCCTATTTCGACAAGGACAACGATGCCTCGGAAGGCAGCAAGGGCGATTTCATCTTCCGCGACTACGCCGACGGATTCGAGTATGTCTCCATCATGTTCGAGATGAAGAACCAGAACGAGACCACTGCCTCCAAACATAAAAATGTCGATTTCCTCAAAAAGCTGGATGCCGACCGCAAAGCCAAGAACTGCGAGTATGCGGTCCTCGTTTCTCTTCTCGAAACGGACAACGAAATCTATAACAACGGTATTGTCGATATGTCGCAACACTACCCCAAGATGTATGTCATCCGTCCGCAGTTCTTCATCCCGATGATTACCCTGCTGGTTCAGACATCACGCAAAAGTCTCGAATACCAGCAAAAACTTCAGCTGGCACAACAGCAGAGTGTCGATGTGACCAATTTTGAACGCGACTTGGAGGACTTCAAGGACCGTTTCTCCAAAAACTACCGCCTGGCTAGCGAGAAATTCCGCACCGCTATCGAGGAGATCGACAAGTCAATCGACCACCTCCAGAAAATCAAAGCCAACCTGCTGGGTTCGGAAAACAACCTGCGGCTGGCCAACGACAAGGCGGAGAATCTCACCATCAAGAAACTCACCTCCAAGAATCCGACCATGAAGGCCAAATTCGACGAGGCACGTCAGGAAAATAAAGACAATCAGGAAGAGTAGAATTGCGCTACAACGTCTTTAGTTGCTGCTTCAGTTCGTCGGTCAACAACGACATAAACAGCCCTTCGACTGCATGCCTTCCAACCGACAGGTCGACACCAAAAATGCCCCAGAAAAGGCGCTTCTTTTCGTTTTTCACAGTGATGCTCTCGGTACCGCCACCCACACCGGGGTCAATCCATGGTGTTTTGTGTATCTTTTGTTTCGCCAGCACCGTAATGAAGTTTTTGTATTGTGTGGGCGTAATGGGGAGGGTCTCGTCAACGGTTTTGTTGCGTCCGTAGCAAGTATAGACGGTAACATGGACACTGTCCTTGGTCACAGTGATAGAGTATTGGTATTGGTGGATATCAAGCACGCTTCCGTTGTCGGCGTAATAGGTGATGACTGTCGCCTTCTTCAGTTTGCCTTTCGTCAGTTTGGAACGGTGGAAGGGCTCGTCCTCCGACGATACATTTCCCATGTAGCGGCCGCCATGCTGGCAATACCCCGCAAGGGTGCAGGCTAAAAGCATTACGATGACAAAAATTCTTTTCCCCATGACAAGATGGATTAAACGGAATAAAGCGATATTTTAAAACGCGGAATGTTAAGCAAGAAACATCATTTGACCAATCGGATAAATCCGACCTTCCCTCCGGTCTCAACTTTGGCTACACCGTCTCTGAAACTGGTGGCATCGTCAAAAACTGCCGGAATGATAACCTTCCCGGTTCTGTCGACAAAACCCCATTTGCCGTTGAGTCTGACGGCTGCCAGCCCTTCGGAAAAGGGCAGGGCGTCTTCGAATTGCTCGGGAATGCCTGCAAGTCCTTCGGTGTTCAGGAATCCGCACATGCCGTCGATGCTGAAATCAACCATGCCTTCGCTGAAGGCGCCGGAGTTCTCATGTGACGACAAAAACAGCAGTTCGCCTTTTGTGTTGATGTAACCGCTGGTATAGTTGGTGCGGATAAAGGCAATTCCTTCCGAGAACGGTTCGGCAAAGTCATACTCATCCGTGGGTGCGATGACATAGTTTCCCTGCGGGTTGATGTAGCCCCACTGTTTGTCGACCTTTACAGGCGCCATCCCTTCTTTGAACGAGCCGGCAAGGTCGTATTTGGCTGGAATGACAAGTTTGCCGGAAGCGTTGATATAGCCGTACTTACCGTTTGTTTTGACCAACGCCAGACCTTCGGAGAAGGCTTCCGCTGTCTCGTATTTCGCAGGTACAACCATCTCGCCTCGCTGGTTGATATAACCGTATTTGCCACCGGTCTGTACCATGGCCATGCCGTTCGAGAAGCCATCCACCGACTCATATTTGGCGGGAATCACCAGCTTGCCGCTCTTGTCGATATAGCCGTATTTGCCGTTGACTTTGACGGGCGCCAGCCCTTCGGAGAAGAGCCAGGCATCTTCGTAAGTGGCAGGAATGATGAACTTCCCTGTTTTGTCGATGAAACCGAATTTTCCACCGTCTTGAACAACAGCGAGTCCTTCGGAAAACGGGGTGGCCCAATCATATTTTGCGGGAATCAGAAAACTGTAGGCGGTTCTTTGCCCCATGGCGGCGGTTCCCATAACGAGGAACAGGGCCGCAAGTAGTATAGTTTTGTAGGTTTTCATATCGTTAGTTTTTTTTCTAACAACGTTTTAAATGCCGTTATATTGTGTTTGATCACAGATTTTTGCAGGCTTTTTTCTTGTCCTCGTTCGATTGCTTCCAGTTGGAAACGCCGAGATACAGGCTTAGCCATTCCTTGGTGGCATTGATAAAAACCAGTGCGCCCGATTCGTGGGCGGGAAGTCCGTAATAGTTGCCGTAGTCGTCCATCAGCACTTCGAGGTTGGTGACACCGTGTTGCTGCAGGAAAGCGACCAGGTTGACGGTGTTTTCCACGGGTACGGCGCCATCTTGTGTGTGGTGCAAAAGCAGGATGTTTTCATCTCCTCGGGGGGTCCATCCTTTGCACAGGTTGTCGCTGTCCAGAGCTGCCATCATCAAGTGGGAGTGATGGCTGTTGGTGTCCATCATAGAGGGGGTGATGTAACTGCTGATATCGTAGCTGCCCACCAGCTCGTCAATCTCGGTCCGTGTGTAATTCTTGCTGAGAATCCATTCGTCGATATGGCTCAAAAGAGGCTCGAGGAACATGCTGTCGCGGGGGATGCCCAACTGCATGAAGTGGTTGTAGGAAAGCATCGTGCTGGCGACGGTGCTGGGCATGGCGGAACGGTCGATAACAACGAAACGGCGGTAGGTGGCGGCCAAGTCGTAGGAGCCGGCACCGGCGAAAGTGCGGGTGATATGCAGGTCGGGATAGCGTTCACTGACCAGCCGCACGACAGCCATGGCGGTCTGTCCGCCTTGCGAGTAGCCGACATTGAAGAGGTTGTCTTTCCATTTGTAACCCATATTTGACAACAGTTTGCTTCCTTCAATCAGTGCGTCGACGGCGGCTTGGGCGTTGGTGCTGCTGATGCAGTAGGCTTGGGGGTGGTCCACGGTGACGCCGAATCCGTAATAGTCGGGCGAAATGGTGATGAGGCCGCTGCCTACCACCAAGGCTTGTTCACTCAGATTTCCTGCCGAAGGACACTGGTCGGCCCGGTAGATGGTGAAGTGGTTGTAAAGCAACAACCCTTCTGCGCTGTCACCCGGATTGAGCTGGTCGCTCATGGTGATGGTGCCCGACAGGGTGACGGGGTCGCCCCACGGGTCGGTGGAGGTGTAGGTGAAGTGGTACGCCTTCATGTGGCTGTCGTTGAATGTCTCGGTGCTCGTAATCTGTGCCGTCGTCGGCTGTTGTTCGTTTTCATTGTCGACAGGCTCGTTCTTGGTGCAGGAAACCATCAGCAGGGCAATCAAAACTGCAACCCATGTAAAAATGCAAGAAAATTTGGAAAACAATGATTTGTCCATTTTAATTACTTCCAATTGAACTCCCTCAAAGCTGATTTCTAAATTCAAAAAAAGGAGCCCTTATTTTCAAGAGCTCCTTTTCTCTATAATTCTCAAGTGGGGCAAATTATTTACGTTTGCCTTTCTTGTTGTTATTGTTGTTGGCGTTGTTGTCCTGGATGCCGAGTTTGGCCTTGATGGCAGGGGGTAGGCCGTCTTTGTGAACCAGGATGTTCATGGTTTTGTAGCGGACGAAGGCTTTCGAAGCATAGAACATGCCATGATAGTCGCCGTAGTCGCCCCAGCTGTTCTTCACCATGTAGTATTCGTTGCCCATCTGGTCGGTGGCTTTGCCGTAAATCAGCATGCCGTGGTCGTCGGTGGTCTCCCAGTTGTCATAAGCATCCTGACGCTCAGCCTGGGTAACCCAACGCTGCGGGGTGGGGTGGTTGGCGGCTTCGTCCTCAATGTCTTTGGCGCTCATGCCGCTCCATTTGGCCTGGTCGCTGCCGATGCTGCTCTTGGTCTCGGTGGCGGGAAGCACGCAGAAGCCCTTGCGGACACCCATGCGGAAACCTTTCTCGCTCACGTCGCTGCCCCAAGCAACGGGATAGCCGTTGTCGATGGCATAGTCGAAAATCTCCATCATCTCATCCAGCGGCACGTTGTAGCTCTGGCCCCAACGCCAGTTGTCCTGGATTTCGAGAACGAATTTCTCGTAGAAAGGATGGTGGGTGTAGCTGGTGATGCTCACATAGTCGTCAGGATTCAGACCGGTGCTCTCGTAGAACGACATGGGGGTGTATTTCTTGCCGTTGTAGGTGAACTCCTTGGGGCAGGTGCCCAGATAGATGTCATGAACCGACTGGAGGGCTTTCAGGCAGAGCAGTTCGCCGTCGCTGCCGCGCTGCAGTTTGCCGAGTTTGCCTTTGGCAATGGCCTCGACCATCACGTCGGTCAGTGCGCTGAGCTCGCTGTGGTCGCTGAGGGTGTCACCGTAAGCGGCACCGGGACGCATCTCGCTCTCGGGAACGAGACCGAAATGGCACATGCCGTAAATCACATCGTAGAAGCTGCCGCCCTGGCTGAAGCTGACATCACCGTGGGTACGGATGGCTGCCATGGCACGGTCGCGGTAGGTGTTGCTGACAATGTACATCTCGCTGAAATCGTACTCGCCTTTGTTCATGCGGAGCAGTTCGGCTTCGAGGAAGGCCAGTCCGCTGTAGCACCAGCACGTACCGGCTTTGTTCTGATTCTTGACTGAGGTGACGGGCAGTTCCTTGGTGATGGAGAACTTGTAACCCTCGTCATCTTTATTGTCTGCCTTTTGGGCAAAAACGGTGGCGCTGATAGCGATAGCGCCAAGGATAGCAAAAAGTTTTTTCATTGGATTATAATTAATTATATTTTACTTGTTTGCATAAATTGCGGATGCAAATATACGAAACTTTTTTGAACCGTGCGAAAAGAAAAAATATTTTCTTTTCCAAGATGTTGATTCTTGGAAAAAGTCGACTTTTATCGATCAGGGGAATCTGTTTTTTTGTTGAAAGAAATAATTTTTGTATTTTTGCACTTCCATTGAGTAACGATAAAAGAGAAATGTAACGATAGTTATAGACAATAAATTGATTCCGTTAACCTTTACAAAATATACAATTATTATGAAAAGACGTTTCGTAATTGCCTTGTTCTTTATGACGTTAGTGTGTGCTTCGTCAATGAGTCAGACATTGGCCGACTATCAGTACAGCACGGGTAACGACGCCTCCAGGTGGTATACTGTCACTGACTCGACAAATCTCCTGATTTTGGGCTCGACGAGATACTACGTGCACTCTGCTTTGGAGAATATCGGTTTCTCTTTCCCGTTCGCCGACACAAGTTACACGCAGTTCTCTGTGACCCATGACGGCAATCTGCGACTGGGAAGCGAATTGGCTATATCGGCTTCCGGCTACCAGGGATCGCCTTTCCATCCGACCCGAGCTGGTCAGAACAACCCTAAGATCAATTTCATGGGTTGCGCAGGCTATACGTCGGATAGCGTCTATGTCCGCAAGCAGCTGTTCGGCGTGGCTCCGCAAAGGGTGCTGGTGGTCGAATTTGCCACCTCGACTTATGCTACCTCTTCCCGCCATTCTTTGTTGCGCTGGCAGGTGCAACTGAGTGAGAATGGTGATATCCAGATTGTATATCCTTCCCATAATCCTCCCATTCTGCCGGCTTGCACCCATCAACAAGGGCTCTGTGTCGATGCCTCCGACGTCTGGATGGTGGATCAATACCATGTGGCAACACACTATACGGACGGGTGTTCCACCTCGATTCCACTGGGACATTGGCCAGACACTAACCGCTATTACCGCTTCGAATATCCGGACAATGTCTGTCTTTCTCCTTCGGGATTTGTGGCGCCTGCTTTGATGTCCAATGGCGTGACAGTGGCGTGGCGTAACGATGGAGGCGTGTCGTCTTGGGTGGTGGAATATGCCACTTCGCCCATTATGCCTGGTACTGGGGCGGGCACTCAAATGGTGGTGAACGATACTTTTGCTGTTGTCAACAGTCTGCTGCCCAATACACAATACCACCTCTATGTTCGGGCTATCTGTGATGCCGGTGATACCAGCAATGCCGCCCACCTCGTTGTGCGGACTCCTCAGCACAATCCAGTAAACGACTATCCTTATCTGTGCGACTTTGAGGATACTGATGAAAATGCCGAGTGGATGCCTGTTACGGGAAATATGTCCGATAGATGGTGGATTGGCACAGCGACCAATAACACACCGCAAGGCCAGTACGCGCTGTATATTTCTCAGGATAGCGGTGCCACCAATACAAGCAGCGATACCTGGTACGGCGCTTATGTGTACCGTGATTTCAACCTTGCGGCGGGCGACTATTCCTTCTCGTTCGACTGGCGCGCTATGGGCGACTGGCACACGTCAGGCAATGGCACGGTGACGTACTATCATTTCTTAAGGGCTTTTCTGGTGCCTTCTGATGTCACGCTCGTTTCACAGACGCCTCCCAATTTCCCGCATTCGGACGCTCACGGCAATGCGACCCCGACTAACTGGATCGACCTCAATCCGGCTACGCACGCATTGGTGGGACAAAGCACGTGGACTTCATTCAATAACGTGGTATCTGTCGCAAATCCGGGATGTTATCACTTGGTTTTCTATTGGGAAACAGATGGCTATAGCGTTACTACCAACCTGCCTGCCGCTATCGACAATATAAGCGTGGAATATTTGCAGTGTCCGCAGCCTACGCAGCTCACGGCGGTGCCAGAGGAACACCAGATTGCCCTCAGTTGGCATCGTGGCGGCAGCGAGACGCTGTGGCGCGTATGTTATGACAATGTGGAGGACTATACGACCGACACTTTCTATCTGGCGTCGAATCTGGCGTTTAACACGCTCTATACGTTCGCTGTCTCTTCGGTCTGTGGTGCCGAGGATACCAGTTTGGCAACCATAGCCTCTTTCCGTACCGTGGCGGGATTGCCGGTGTCGGATTTTCCGTATGTGTGTGATTTCGAAGACTCCTCGTCAAGACGCTCCTGGGTGCTGCTGGGTGAGAACCAGGTCAACCAATGGGTGTTGGGCAACGCCGTCAACAACAGCGCCGGAGGCAATTATGCCCTCTATGTATCTCAAGATGGTGGATTGACGAACACCTATAGCGGAACTACTAGTGCGCTGAGCTATGCCTATAGCTTGTTCTCTTTCGAGGCCGACACCTATCACTGTTCTTTCGATTGGAGATGTCTGGGTGATGAAGGCTACCATTACATGCGTGCTTTCTTCGTGCCGGAAAACGATATCCCGTCAGCGGGTACGTTTCCTGTGACGAACAATATCCATACGGCGGTCCCCAACGGATGGATAGACCTCAATCCAGATCTGCATTATTTGAGTGGCAGCAACGACTGGACTACTATGAATCAGACTTTCTCCATCACCGACAGCGGTATCTATGCATTGCTCCTTATGTGGCAGAACGATGTCTATACCCCGAACAATCCACCGGCAGCGGTCGATAATATCTATATCGGTACAGTGTCTTGTCTTGCTCCCGAGCAACTCACCGCCACAGATGTCACCACGACAAGTATCACCATTTCTTGGGTGGATCCTGGTAACGAACAGGAATGGTGGATCCGCTACGGCGACTCCTCCCGGGTGGTGTACAATAGCAGCTATACCGCTATCGGTCTGCAGCCCAACACGGAATACACTTTTCTGGTATCGACACTCTGCGACAATGGCGACACTAGTCTTGCAACGGCTTTGTCTGTAAGGACGGAGTGTCTTCCTGTCTCGACATTGCCTTTTACATGCGATTTCGAAAACTATACTGTCGGACTGGGCAACAGCGAACAGTTTATTCCTTGCTGGTATCGTATCCGCAATTACAGCACTTATTCGCCTTATATCAGTGAGTCGTCGGGAAACAAATACCTCTACTGGAGTCTTACTGCGGGTATGCTGGACCAGGTGTTTGTTGTGCTGCCTGAAATGGCCGACAACATTGAACTGATGTATACCGAACTTCGCTTCAAGGCGAGAAAATACGACCCCCTCGGATTTGCCAACGATCCGGTTCTGGTGGTCGGAACGATGAGCGATCCACAGGTTGCATCCACTTTCTATGCAATCGACACAATCGTTGTCACCGAGGGTACGAATTTTGTACAATATAATATTCCCCTGTTGTCCATAGGGGGAGATGACCGCTTTGTGGCCATCCAGGCGTTTGTGATGGGATCAAACTACATCTCTGCATACTGCCAGATGGATGATATCGAGTTGGTGGAAATCGAGAACTTCTGCCGTAAACCGGTGGCTATAGCTATGGAAGCGGGCATCGATACCATTGCTGTCAGCTGGTCTCCGGCGGGCAGTGAGACGTCTTGGCTGCTCCGTTATGGCGACACGGAAGTGGTTACTTCGCAGCCTTCTTATGTGGTTCGCGGATTGGAACCTAATACCGAATATTTCTTCGCTGTGGCGGCTATATGCGGTGAAGGAGACACCAGCCATTTTACATATGGACGCTGCCGCACCATGATGGACGGGGTGGATTGTCCGCCGGTGTCGGATGTTGCCGTGACGGTCGACGACGACATCAATCTGTCCGACCGAACATATAGTGCTGCGGTAAGCTGGAACGGTACGGCTCCGGGCTATGAAATCTATTACCGTCATCTGGGTGACGGAGAACCGGTGTCGCATATTATTGGCGATGCAACGACCTATGTGTTAAACGGTCTCTATCCTGGTTCGACCTATGAAGTGGCTCTGCGTTCGATCTGTGGCGGCGGTGTTTACAGCGACTGGTCCGACACACTGCAGTTCTATACGCCTATATGGGAATCGGTGGACGGGGTGGCAGAAATCGCTAAAATCGTCCTTTCGCCAAATCCTTCGTCAGGCAACGTCTTGGTGTCTTTGTCGGGTGTTTCCGGTCGGGTGGATGTCAAGGTCTTAGATGTCACTGGTCATACAATCATGACCCGTCACGTGGTCTGTAATGGAACGTCGGAGAGTGTGTTGGCACTCACAGGATTCGAGACGGGTGTCTATTTCATCCAGGTTGTCGGCAACGGCATGAACGAAATCCGCAAACTGATAGTCTCCCGTTAAGTGTTATTTGTTAACTTCAGCGCCAGGCATTATCTGATTAATAATACGGTGCCGGTTTTACGGTGCGTGTAGGAGGGTTTGTCTTTTGTTACGTATTCAATCAGATAGACGTAGGCTTCTTCTTTGCAGGGGACGCCTTTGCAAGTGCCGTCCCATCCTTCGTTGAGACCGTCGAATTCCGCCACTTTCAAACCCCATCGGTTGAAGATGTGAACGCGCACCACAATCAAGTCATTGCCGAAGACTTTGAAGATGGAATTGGTTTCGCAGTCAGGAGTGAATGCGTTGGGTGCCCATACGGTGGAACTGTCGATGGGGGGAGGTTCGGGGGCGGGGATAATATGTAGATGCAGCCGGACGACGCTGTCGCAACCATGCACGGTGTGTAATGTTACATACGCGTCGCTTGTTGAGTCGTAATAGGTCCTTCCGTCAATCCATGTCAAAGAGTCGCCTTCGTTGATATAGACGTCCCTGATGGATTCTTTCGAATCATATACATGGATGTTGACGTGGATAATGCTGTCGCACCCGAATTGGTTCTCTAAAGTCAGGTCGGTGGTGTTGTCATTGTAATACATTCTGTCGTTAAAAAACAGACTGTCACATCCTTCCACCGTTTGTGCGGTATGATTGATGGGATGAATGGTCAATGTTTGGATTTCGATGCTGTCGCAGCCTTGTGTGTTCTGGCCAAGTAAAATGGTCAGTACCGTGTCGTGGAGCGACTGGTATTCACATGTGGTGTCGCGGGTGTAAATATAGCTCTTTTGTCCGAACGTCAGGTCTAGATAGGTCAAACTGTCGCATCCATAGGAATTGGGCTGGAGGTGTGAGAGTGTCCCAGGGACTGTGTAGGTTGAACCGTGCCAGCTGAACAAGCTGTCGCAACACAGGGTGTCAATCTCTACGGTGTCGAAGTCGTGTATGACAAGGTTGGCGGTCAGAACTCCGTAATAAAGGCAACCGCCGTCGGTGGTCAACGTGCAGTTGACGGTATATTGTCCCGGAGTATTGTATGAATGGTTGACAATGTTACCTGTCCCTGTTGTGCCGTCACCGAAATTCCACACAATGGTGTCGGGTGGCGTGCTATACATCACAGACATGTTCACGTTGGTGCCACGGCAGAAGTGATGGGTGCGGTTCAATGTTGTCGATAGGCCATTCACCAACAGGGTACTTGTCAGGTCATTCATCGACGATCCCAAGTTGAACGCATAGCTTTCTTGATTACCTAGTCCGTAAGCGTGGGCAATAAACCCTGTGCCACCCGACATGGACAACGTATGGCTCCCGGCGGAAACATGAATGATGATATGTTTGTAGTCGGGATTGGCACTGACGGTAACGAAATTTTGGGTTATCACATTCCCGTCCAATCTCAAAAGGGAGGCGTCGGCAGCCCTTGTGGTTACAACGACGTAGTGGTTGGTTGTCGAACCACTGTTGGAACAGTTGAACGTAATGTTATGGATGGTCTGTTCCAATGGGCTGATGGTCAGCATTGAAGGGTCTCCGGTTCCGTTACCTGTACTGGCAAAGAATATGTTCAGGTTTGCCGGTTTGCTGCATTCAATGTAGTCATAACCATGGTTTGCAGGAGCGCTGTACAATAGATATTCGTAGGTTTCTCCTGCAGATAGTGAACAGAGGAAGACGTTGTTTTTGTTCACTACACAATTGTCTTCAAGTGAGGTGATGCGGACGTGATCGGGATAATCCGCCGATCCGCAACCGATGGCAACAAAATGCTTTCCCCAGTTATAGACGGGAACAGCCTCTTCAATCGCATGGTCACATGTCGAAGCGTTGTGGTCGGGAATGTAAACGCATGCATTACCTTGAAAAACGGCGATTTTTTTGCAATTTCTTGATTCGACGCGTGTGCCGGAGAAGTCTCCGACGGAAGGTGTCTTGACCTGATAGCTTTTCCCGGCATTAGGAAAAAACACGGAAAGGGTTGTGCCCGTTGTATGTCCGTCGGAGGTGTTGTCGGTCAGGTAAATGTCCACCCATGTTGAATCCTCGGTGGCCAGTACGACAAATTCGCTCCCATTCCAGTCGGAAGGGTAGGTCTGGATCATGTATTTGTCTCTTAGAACCGATGTGGGAAAAACATTGCATACGTCAAGACTTGTCAAGCCCGTTGTGGAGAGGTACACGGCTACGGTATCCGTGGCGACCAGATGCAAACCTTTGTTCAACAAGGTGCATGTCGAGGTGTTGTACCCTTGTACTTGTGGTACAGAAATAGAGGAAACAACACCTGGCTGGACAGTTCCGGAACTGCTCCAGCCGGTGTTGGGATTGGTCAGTGTGAAGGTGCAGGTTTGGGGTGCGGATACATAGACTTTCAACATGTCGTTCCCCGGTTGGGGGTCTGTGTTATCCATGAAGGTTAGCCAAAAATCCGTCCCCGTCGTCGTGGTTTGGCAGTTTCCGCAAATAGTACCATACAAGACGGAAAGAATAAAGAGAATAATATGTAGTCTTTTGCTAGACATATTATTGTTTACTCTTCAGGAGCAAACATCGGATCCCAGGCGGGCAGCAGGATGGGCTTCTGCGAGAGCAGCGCACGGATGTTGGCGGGGATGTATTTCTCTTCCAACACCACGCGGAACATATACTCGTTGAACCATTCGTTGCTCATGATCAGGTTGCCTTGGTAGCCGTAGTTGGGTCCCCAGCTGTTCTCGACCATCCATTTCAACGGCTTGCCGTTCTTGTCGAGGTCGACGGCGCAGAGGGTCATGGCGTGGCTGCTGCCGCTGGCAAAAGTGCTGACACGCTGTTTCTTGTCCATGCCGAAGGTGGTGCCCATCAGCGAACCGTAGTCGTAGTTGTTGGGATCCATGTAGCCCTTGTCGCGGTCAAGGAACTTTCCTACGTCGCAGCTGAAATACATCATCGTGCTGTCCTTGATGCTGGCGATGCACATGGGAGCGATTTCGCTCATGGGCAGGTTGATATACTTCCAGTTCTGTCCGTCGTACACATGGCGGTCGTATTGGATTTCATACACTTTGTAGTATTCGCGGGTGGGGTCGTTCATCACCATGTAGTATTTGCTGAAGTCGGTCTTGGCGAAATTCTCATAGAACTCCATGGGGGTGTAGGTGGCGGTCTCCACTATATCACCCTTGGCGTTCTTCTGTTGCCAGGTGAACTGTGCGGGAGGCTCGCCCATGGTGAGGGCCAGCATGCGGTAGA
>CAMIVE010000027.1 GCA_946401725.1 uncultured Bacteroidales bacterium
ATCCATACAATTTGCTCATGAAGTTTTTGTAACCTTTACTCCGAACAAGGTTGTCTAATTTACTCATAACATTAAGTTTTTAAGTGTTTACTTATTTTTTAAGATTATTTACCGATTAGTGATTACTGTCTGTTCTGTCTTGACAGCTATTATGAAAGTTGTTGTTTCCCTTTTATGATTATCTTGCCACGTTGGAAGCCGACTTCAAGTTGTCGCCCTTGACACGACCCAGATAGGGCTGGACGCAGCGGAAACCGATATAAGACTTGGCGGTATCCTGGAACTCAAAGTCACGCGTCTGCACTTGGATGAAGTATTTCTGGTCTTTCCACGAACCGCCGCGGATCACCTTCATCTTCATAGCCGGTGCAGCATCGTCGGCTGCATTATAGTTATAGTAGGGCGACAAAGCGTTGGCTACAACATAGGTCGAGGCATTGTAAGCATCGAGACACCACTCGGAGACGTTACCGGCCATGTCATACAGACCATAGTCATTGGGAGCATAGTGACCCACCATCAAGGTCTTGACACCACCATCGTCATCGTAAGCACCTCTCAGCGGCTCATAGTTGGCGAGGAAGCATCCATTGGGATTGCGGACATAGGGACCGCCCCACGGATAGGACTCACCTGCAATACCGCCACGAGCTGCAAATTCCCATTCGGCCTCGGTCGGCAGACGGAAGTCATTCATCTGCTGATAGTCGATAGACTCCAGATAACGGTTCAGGAAGTTGGAGCGCCAGACACAGAAAGCCTTTGCCTGAATCCAGCTGATACCCACGACCGGATAATTGTCGTATGCCGGAGAGGTGAAATACTGACGCGTGAAATCCTCGTTCATGCTATAGGTGTAGTCATGCACCCAGCAGAGCGTATCAGGATAGATATTGACCACTTCGCGCTTAATCAGAGAAGAACGGTTGTTCAAGCCCTTGGGACGCGGAGCAAACATCGTGCCCTTGTACTCATCCTTGACAGCCGTGGCATTCTCTTTCTTGGAAGCCTCTGCATAGTCAATCCAGTAATATTCATAATTCAATTTGGCAGGGTCAATGGTACGACGACGATAGAAGCGGTCTTTCTCGGGGAGATAAAGATCCTCGAGAGCCTCACGCGTTTCCTGCTCGTTCCAACGGATTTTCTCTTTCTTGTTGAGAATTGCAGGTTCGAGGGGTTCACCATATTCGTCTTCCTCGATCAGGTATCCATCGATACCAGCCTCACCGAGCATACGGCGAGCTATTGAGTCAATAACCCAATTGACAAATTGACGATATTCGTTGTTTGTAATCTCGGTCTCATCCATAAAATAGGAACTGACCTGCATGGTGCGCGGCTGGATAGGCTTTCCATAAACCACACCTTGGGTACCCGAGCCCATGCTGAAATTGCCCTGGTTGATAAAAACCATACCCTTGAGGTCAATATCCTCAAAGATGGGGCGGTCTTGTACGCCGACGAGTTCACCTTTTTCAGAGGAACCGCAGCTCCACAACAGAACTACTCCTGCGAGTAAGAAAAACAACTTCTTCATATAATTTATGATTTTAATTTCTTTAATATATTACTTACTTGGTTTGATGCTATTATTTTCTTGCTATTTTACGGAAGTGTAAAAGAAAAGTTTCATTTTGTATCAAATTGTCACAATAAATAGCGTGTGCCTTGATAGATTGTGGGGTTCTTCGGCGGAATGATGATACGGAAACAGTAACGGAGATATGCCTCTATCGAACCGAAGCTGAAACCCGTCTTATAGACACCCAGCTTGCTTGTAGTCAAATCATAAGCAAGACCAATCTTCATCTTTTCCCAATCGAGACCAGCCAAGATAGAGACTGCATCCTGGAAGCGGTAACTCACACCTCCCCAGAAACGGTTCTGGTATTCCAACAGACAGGATGCCTCCATCTGGAAAACCGAAAAGTCCGCCGTACGAATCAATGCGGAAGGCTTCAGACGGAAAGAAGGATTGGAAGGAATTATGAATTCATAACCACCAAGGAGATTCAAAATACGGCTGGTTCCAAAATTCAACTGGTCACTATGCGCACCAAAAATATTCTTGAGTGCAATTCCCATATAGTAAGTACCCGGCACTTGATAGTAAACACCAACAGATGCATCAATCAAAAAATCACTCACCTCTTTACCATTGATACTGGGATCGGAAGAACCGGAGGGGAGTTGTGTAGGATCACCCGGCAAATCATCCGAGCCAAGCAGACCGCCATCACGTGTTATGCTGTAGAAATTACCTTCAATACCAGCCGAAAGGTTTCCCGGACCCCAATAGATACGGAAAGCATAATCCAGCGCGCCACTGACTGTTGAGTTATAGCCAATCTTGTCAGAGAAAAGCGTGATACCAAGACCGCCATGAAGTATTTTCACAGGGGAGTCAAAAGAGAAAAGAAAGTCTGTGGGAAGAGAACCCGCCTTGGCACCTGGTGTTGGAGCATCTAATCGCAGACCCAGCCACTGGCCTCTGTACATGAGGGAACCACACATGGAGCCAGAGCTACCTGCATAGCCCGGATTGACCGCCAAACGGTTGAACATGTACTGCGTGAACTGAATTTCCTGTTGCGCATGACCAACACATGAAAATCCCAATATCAAAAGAAGAATTGATATGTTTTTTTTGATTTTGATTTTCATGCTTTTAATAAGTTAATATATTTCAACATTTTTATTTCCAATAAGATATAGCCAAAACAACTTCTCTTGACACTGCCAAGACAAAGTATATTTTGACTTGCAAAGATAATAAGAATTATCTATACAAGCACCTTTTTTTTAAAAAAAATATTAAAATATATCGTAGAATGCTGAAAATGAGATTGTAATATATTCTCACTTTGATTTCACGATTTTAGCGTCCGGAAACAGCTTTTTCACCTCTTCAAGCACCTGTTCCGCCTTGTCCATTTTTGAGGAGATCATCAGTCGGACAATCACAATATTAGAGCCCGTAACTGTCTTGTATTCAACTCGGTCTTGATAATATATCGGCAACTGTTCCACTTGCTTCCTTGCCGTATTGCGACTATTGCATTGGCAAAGCTCAATATCGTATAATTGATAATCAATACCTTGCATGGATTTATTTAGTTCATCCCAACGGCTGTTTCCTTCGGATTGTGATTTGGAATCAGCGTCATTCTCAACATGTCCCACCTTGATTAACTTACCCCACGACCGGACACCGTCCGAGCTGTTGACATATTTCAGAAATTCACCTTTCTCCAGCACCTCCAAATAATCCTCTTGTGATTCCCAAAATGGATAATAACGTTCTGGTAAAACCTGAACTTTCACCATGAGGGAACCTACTCCGATCTGTTTCGCCGCCCTACGCGTCATATCAACCACATTGCGGACTGGACAGCGGTCGTTGACACGCACAATCACCTGTTTGTTGTTCTTGGGATTGGTGACAAGCAGCAGCGTCCCGAATTTGAAAGAATGATGGGCTGCTGTATATTTATGCTGATTGAAGATTTCTCCATTGCTGGTTTTTCTGCCCACAAAACGGTCGCTATAATAAGTGCCGCGCATTGTGTAAACCGTGGTCGTGTCTGTTGACGAGACTTTCTGCGCTGCCAGATGCCCCGAAAACAATAAAACAAGCAACAAGAAGGTGTATTTATTTTTCATTTCCATAGTTTTTATCCTTTACCAGTTAACAGCATCTGCATGAAACCATTGTCCTTGCAGCCGCAACACCTGTTCTATCACATCACGCACACACCCTTTTCCACCGCCATAAAGGGAGATATAATCCGAGATATTTTTGATTTCCTCTGAGGCATCAGCCGGACAGGCCGCAACACCGCAATGACTCATTATCTCAAAATCCGGGATATCGTCACCCATACAAAGGACTTCGTTTTCATGAAGTTTGTTAATCTCCAGAAACTTGTGATACGTCTCAATTTTATTGGCACATCCAGTATAAATCTGCTTAACACCCAACGACTCCATTCTATTGTTGATACTCAAAGATGTGGCACCGGAAATAACGGCGATAATGAATCCTTTTTTCACTGCATATTGAATAGCAAAACCGTCCTTGATATTCCCACATCGCACCGTTTCTTTATCCGCATACATCCATACGCTACCATCGGTCATCACACCGTCGAAATCAAAAACAAATGCTTTGATATCATGCAATTTAGATTTATAGTTCATGGGCTATCGTATTTCTTGATTCTTATTTTTGGTATTCCGGGCTTGGTCGGCATAGTCCAGGACTCGTTCATAAACGCCTCTCCACCCCTGCCATCCGAAACATTCGCACAAACTTTGGTTGTGCCAAAGGACCGAGCAGACTCCTCCCACCGTTTTCACCTCTTCAATCAACTGGTAATAAACCTTCTCCGCATCACTCCACGACATTTTCTTGTAATAGTAAAGCGTCGAATCCATGATCACGAAGGGATGGATGGTCAAAGAGGTCTCACTGTCACTGTCCAAATCGAAGAAGGGATAGGGCGTCCCTGTGCCTGCCCTGAATCCCGGTTCATCGGCATAACCCATGGTATAATCGTGCAAAATGCCGTTATCCATCAGTACATCATACGAGTCAGGGAGTGTCAATCGGAGAAAATGATAGCGGTTCCTGACAGTTGAGCGATGCAATAACGAGGAAAGTCTTTCACTTTCTACTGCGACTTTACCGTGATCGTCATGCGAAACATACGAACCATGAAGTCCCAGCTTTGCATAGTCACACAAGTGTTGCAGCAACTGCCTAAACTCCTTGTTTTGATAGGAAATCGGTTTGTCATACACGTTGTAATCCGCCATCAGAGGGAAAAACTTCAATCGCATCCCCGGATGTTTGTCGTGGACATCCAGAATATAGTCAAAACAATCGAATGGGTCTTGTTCACGGCGAAGCAAAACCCGCAATCTTTTTTTCACCTCGCTGCGTTGGTGGCGTGCAAACAGGTCACGCCCGAATCCCACCATTGTACGCACAATCCCTTTATGCAGATAGCAATAAGCTGCGTCGATGTCGAAAGTGTCTTCAAAATCAAAAAAACGTGTCGGGAAATACGCATCAGGATAGCTTTCCCTAATTTTCTCGGCTATCATGAGTGCCCATCGATCCACTATGGCAAGATGCAGAAAACCTTCCTTATAGGCAACACTTTCCGTTGCAGGAAACCGTCCATGCATGTCACAGAAATGGGGCAGATATTCCTCATAGCGGGACAGACAGAAGAACGAAGCAGCCAAAGGATCGAAAGGAAAGGCGCTTGAAGCATCGTATATTGGAAAAAGGGCCGGAATACCCTCGTAGGACACACACGTTAATTCTTGTTCCTCAATCGTAGTCTTGAAAAGCAAATCACAAGATTTCAAGAAGACACCATCACTAACTTTCCGATGTCCATAGCACAGCTTCGCACCCTCATGACGTTCGAAGATGTCCTTGTCGGTGGTGATCTCATACTCAACCTTCAAAATGTAATGAAAAATCACGTTGAGCGTATACCCCACCCTGTTTGTCAGCCGTGGCACATGGATCAGCAGCATAGGCTTTTCATTGTATCAATTATAAAATGCAAAGATACAACTTTTTTTTTAAATGCGATTTTTTTGCCTCAACCGACAAGGCTAAAAAGATAGTTTTACCTCATTACCAGACACTTCAAATTTTGCATCCCTATTCAAAGGTAACGCACAGTTTTGGTTACCGATATGTCCAAATGGACAATGGAATGCCACTGGGTAATCATAATCAGAAACCGTATCAAAAACAATTTCTTCCGCCGTTCGACCGAAAGGAATGGTATTGTCATGCATATCGCTCAACGACCCAACCAATAGTCCTTTGAGTCCCGATAGTTTTCCGCTACGTCGCAAAGCCCTCATCATACGGTCGATATGATACAAATACTCATCCAAATCCTCCAACAATAGTATCTTGCCATCGGTATCGATATCTGAAGGCGAAGCCAACAGACTATACAACACAGAGAGATTGCCTCCGACAATGGGAGCACAGCATTTCCCGTTCCGATTGAGCGATACACTGCCGCCACATTCAAATCGATAGTGAATCTCGTCTTCAAAAAGCAGTTGATGCATACTGACCAATGCAGGAACATTCCGCCAATCAACATCGGAAGGAAAGTTGACTGGCATCATGGCATGCAAAGTCGGTATGTGCGCATGCGACGCCACATGACTATGCAGAACGGTGATATCACTGTATCCGACAATCCATTTGGGCATTTGAAAAAAAGTCTCAAAATCAATTATATCAACAATTCTGACAGTGCCATATCCTCCCCGGGCACAGAATATCGCTCGAATTGCACTATCGTTAAGTTGCGCCTGTAAAATCGACGCACGGTGCCGATCGTCACCAGCGAACTGACAATCACTAGCGTACAATCCTTCAGGCACAACAACTTGAAGTCCCCATTGCTCCAAAATCCGGACAGCAGGCGCCATCTCTTCCGGGGTTACTTTTCTGGCAGGAGCGACAAGCGCAACCTTGTCCCCTGTCTTGAGCGACATGCTTTTCATCTTTTTTTGAATAATAACGCATGGGAGACCTGTATTATTGCATCAAACAAATTCATAAAAACCAAACACTTATATTCAAACCATTATCACACGAGAAAAAAAACGACACCAACAGTACTTCAATTTCGAAAAAATAATGTAAATTTGCACTTTCTTTTCTCAAGCATAAAACGAAAAAAACAATCCCTAAAACAATAGAAAATGACGATCCGTGAAATAGCTAAATTGCTCAATGCCACCGTCTGTATCGGAGAAAACCGGATGGACGAAGAGGTGGAACACGCTTTTGCATCTGATTTGATGAGTGATGTGCTGACCTTGAAGGAGACCCCCATGCTGATTACGGGACTCTGCAACGTGCAGACCATCCGCACCTGCGATATGGCGACACTCGACATCATCGTTGTCGTCCGAAACAAAAAGGTGACAGAGGACATGCTGGAACTGGCTGAAGACAACGACATGGTCATCCTCAGCTGCGCCTATTCCATGTTCAAAGTTTGCGGTCTCTTATACGAAGCCGGAATCAAACCCTTATTCTAAAAAGATTAAAACCCTCATCATGCATCAAGAATATACTGTAATTGAAGGCGATTTCGTCAATGCCGGCAAGGCATCCAGTTCTGTCAAAAAAACGCTGAAACAACTCAATGTAGACCCAACCAAAATCAAAAGGGTTGTCGTTGCTCTCTATGAAGCTGAGGTCAACGCCATCGCACACGCCTACGGTGGAAAGGTGCTGGTCGACATCGACTCCGACAAAATCAAGATGGTCGTTGCCGATAAAGGGCCCGGCATCCCCGACATCGCGCTCGCCATGCAGGAAGGCTATTCCACCGCACGTCCCGAGGTTCGCGACATGGGATTCGGCGCCGGAATGGGTCTGCCCAACATGCAGAAAAATGTCGACAAACTCAACGTCACCAGCGAGGTAGGCGTCGGCACTACCGTTGAAATGGAAGTCAACTTCTAACAATAATGAAACTGGCCGCTCCGCTGAAAAAATAAAAGACTCCCTTTGCCCAAAAAAACAAAAACCCTTAAAACCTTTCAAACCCTTTTAACCCTTTAAACCTTTCAAACCTTTTAAACCCTTTAAACCCTTTAAACACACATACCCAAACAAAATGTTCGTACACGCACTTAAAATTGACGACAAAAAATGCATTGGTTGCATGCGCTGTCTGAAAGCCTGTCCCACGGAAGCCATTCGCATCAGCGAAGGGACTGCCAACATTCAGGAACATCGCTGCATCGACTGTGGCAAATGCCACGAAGTCTGCCCTGTCGAAGCCATCTACATCAATCAGGATGACTTTGAGATGGTTCACGAGTTTCCCCACTCTGTAGCCCTCATCCCTGCCGTCTTCCTCGGACAGTTTCCTGAGGAAATCCGCGTGTCACGAATCTACTCCGCCCTCGAGGATCTGGGCTTCCGTCATGTCTTCGAAGTCGAATCAGCCGCCAACATCTATGCCGATGCCAAAGAGCATTTTGCCCGGGAGAACCCCGACATACGACCGCTGATCTCCAGTTTCTGCCCCGCCATTGTGCGTCTGATACAGATCAAATACCCTTCGCTCGTCGAGAACATCACTCCCGTCAAGGCCCCCCTCGACATCTCAGCCATCTATTGCCTGCAGGAACTGCAAAACCGGGGCATTCCACGAGAGGAGATCGGACTTTTCTACGTCACACCCTGTGCCGCCAAAATTGCCGCCGTCAAGGCGCCTATCGGCGAAAAGCGCTCCATCATCGACGGCGTCATCAACATGGACTCTCTCTTCAACCGCACCTATCACAAAATCAAAGAGCAAGGGAAAAACTACATACCCAAACAAAGTCGCACCATCAACCTCTCGTCCGACGCCATCCTCAGCACACTCACCAATGGCGAACGACGCATCTGCCTGGCTAAAAAAAGCTATTCTATCGACGGTTTACAGAATGTGATGGATTTCCTCGACAAACTGGAGAACGACGAGGTGGAGGATGTCGAATTCCTGGAGTTGAGAGCCTGTGACCAGAGCTGCGCCGGAGCACTACTCAGCTACGAGAACCGCTTCCTGTGCGGAGCCCGCATGTATTCACGTGCCCGCAAGGCTGCTGAACGCGAACGCAACGGTGAAGTGCCACGCGAACGTGAGATGGACAAGATGAAAGACTACCTGCTGGAAAACTGCCGTGTAGAAGCACCACAACCCCGTTCGATGTTTGTTCTCGACAAAGACCGCAACAAGGCTTTCGAGAAAATGGAACGCATCAACAAACTCAAGGCCCGGCTCCCACAGATAGACTGCGGTCTGTGCGGTGCTCCCACCTGCGAGTCCTTTGCCGGCGATGTGGTCATCAACCGCATCGGTCTGTCACGCTGCATCTTCTACCAGCGTCACCTGGAACGTAAGGACGACATCACCCGCCAGGAGTGTATTGCCGCCATGAACGCGGTCTGGGGCAAAGACGACAGGATGAAAGAAGAATAATTTGCACTTTCAATTTTTTTCGTAATTTTGCACCCGATTTGGTCGCCTGAAAAGGCGTGAAAAGGGAATCAGGTGCAAGTCCTGAACAGTCCCGCTGCTGTAAGTTCAGCAAGTTGCAAATCAAATTAATAACCACTGCGTATCGCCATAGGTACGTGGGAAGGTTGATCTGCAATGAACAAGTCAGAAGACCTGCCAAATCTGAAAATATCGGCTCGCTTTCGAGGAAAAAGTGTCCGAAAAACAGATGCGGCTCATTCTTTTATTGCATCTTTTTTCTCTCTTCCCCCGATTTTGTTTGCCGATACTGTAAAACTGATATTATCAACAATTAAAACAGTATCAAAATGGTAAAAAAACTATTGGCTTTATTCTGTGGACTGGTTGCAGCATCCTGTCTGATGGCACAGTCCGGACCGAAATCGGTCACCATCAACGAGTCCGACATTCAGTATTGGACGGGCACGGGTAGCAATAGTTCTGTCGTTGCCATCGGCTGGGATGACGCCGATGCCAGCTACACCCCGACCGTGGTGGTATGGGGCATCCATTGGGGGGGCACCATCACGCTGCTCGACGCACTCGACACCCTTATGGCTTACGACAGTCGTTTCTCCTACACCATTTCCGGATCCTTTGTGACTGGTGTGACCTACAACGACCCTAATGCCGGTGTAGTCCTGACACCTTCTGCGGGGTGGAATTGCAACAGCTACAATGGTGTGTATGGTTTTACCAACCTGACCTCCACTTGGCTGCGTATTTCCGAGTCGACCTGCGACAACTACAACTTCACAGGTGTGAACAACCTCATCTACGCCAGCAACCCCAATGGCGGCGGCACGCAGCCCGACACGGTGGATGCGGCACTCCCCTTCAGCGAAATCCTTTACTGGGTGGGCAGCGGCACTGACAGTGCCGAGTTCATCGTCAACTTCGCACAGCCCGACACGGCTTTCGCCTGGGGATACCTCTTCAACGGCACCACCACGGCCCAGGCAATGATTGATGCCATTGCGGCTGCCGACCCCCGATTCTGGACAGTGGGCACACCCTCAAACGGTGGCGATATCCATTTTGTGACCGACAACAGCGACACGCTGGGGCTCTCTCCTGTCGATCCCGCTTTGGGATACAATTTCTGGTGGACCAACCTCAACGGCGTCAGTGCCAGCTCGGGAGCCGCAGAGACACTGCACAACGGTGACGTATTCAAGTACGGTGACCTTAACTCGGCAACTGGCTGGGACGAGATGTGGGGCTTTTATATGGAAGAGGCATGGAACACCATACCGACGCCCGTGCCCGCACCTAACAGCGACCCGGCGCCTGCCGATGCCTCCATCAATGCCAGCGCCATCGAATACTGGGTTGGCGAGGGCAGCAACGAGGTGGTGCTCGCCATCAACTGGGCCGACACCGTTTTGGCCTGGGGCTACCGCTTTAACGGCACTAAAACCGTTAACAATATGATGGATGACATCGCTGCTGCCGATCCTCGCTTCAGCTACACCATGAACGGTACTTTCTTGGGCGATATCACCTTCACCACAGGCAACGTTACTTTCGCCATCACTCCCAACAGCTACTGGTGGAGCCTTCTCAACCACATCGGTGGCATGGGCATGGCTGACGAACTCGCAGACGGCGACTTCTACAAATGGGGTGACCTCAGTGTGGCAGTGCTTGCCGACAGCACTTGGATTCCCGACTGGGGCGGCTACTGGGACTATTCTTATGTCTGGCCCTATACTATCTATGCCGTCACACAGCCAGCCGGTTCTGGTCCCTTCTGCGGTGCCGCCGGCACTGAGGGAAGTACCGCCATTGAGTGCACCGACAGCCGCATCAAGGGTTGGGCTACCGGCTGCACACTCGTTCTCGGGTCACAGAACCTCTCCAATCCCGATGCTCCGGAAGTGACCTACGGCACCGCTGACGAAGCTATCGGAGCGGCCACGGCAAACACCATGGATGTTGTCAGCCTTGGCGACGGCGGTTCGGCAACACTGACCTTCGAAAAGCCCATCACAAACGGCACCGGCTATGATTTCGCCGTGTTCGAGAACTCCTTCAACGACTATTTCCTCGAACTGGCTTTCGTGGAAGTAAGTTCCGACGGACAACGCTTCGTCCGCTTCCCCGCCACGTCACTCACACAGACCGCCCGACAGATTAGCAGCTCGGTCGACCCGACCTACATCAATAATCTTGCCGGAAAATACCGCGTCGGTTTCGGTACTCCGTTCGATCTGGAAGAACTGCGCGACAGTGCCGGACTCGACATCAACAACATCACTCACGTACGTGTCATCGACGTTGTGGGTAGCATCGACCCCGTGCTGGGCACTTACGATGCCTTCGGACACCTCGTCAACGACCCCTTCCCCACCGTCTCCTACAGCGCAGGCTTTGATCTTGACGGTGTCGCCGTCATCAACCAGAAGACCGAATCGATTGAGACGACCGACAACGGCATTGTCACCGCCCTGTTCCCGAATCCCGCCACCGACCGCATCTTCATCTCGGTCAACAACGAAACGGATGTTCTTGCACAGCTATTTGACATCAACGGCCGTGTAGTGATGACACTATCCCTTCACAATGGAACCAATACCATCGACATCCATTCCTTGGACAACGGCATCTATATGCTGCGCGTCGATGGCATAACAAACAAAATTGTGAAGAGATAAATTAAAAAGATTTCATTATCAGTTTTCAGACAGGCGCCTGGGTTCCTCTTGGGTGCCTGTCGTATCTTCTGTAGCCGTCAACACCTGCCCTACCTGCTCGAAATGTTCAAAAAGCGCATGGTAGAATTTGTGTTTCGACAACGTCTCGCTGTTGCCGATAACAATGAGTTTCATACGGGCACGGGTGATAGCCACATTCATGCGGCGCAAATCGCCAAGGAACCCAATCTCACCTTTCTCGTTATCACGCACCATACTGATGACAATCACATCCCGTTCCTGACCTTGAAAGCCATCGACCGTATGCACGCTCACCTGTCCGCGGATACGGCGGTAGAACCGTTGCATTTTGAGCAGCCGTCGAATCATCCGCACCTGGGCCCGGTAGGGTGAAATAATACCAAAATCAACCCCGTCGGCGACAATGCGTTCCAATCCTATCATATCCACATAATCGCGCAGCGTATGCACTACCAATTTGGCTTCCTCGCTGTTGCTGATGGAACCGATACGGTTTTTCCGTTCTCCATTTTCCGTTTGCGCATTTCTGTTTCCCGTATCGATCCATGTCAACGGTGTATCCAGGAAATGCACCAATCGGTCTGCCACTTCGGGCGCTGCCTTTAACGAACCGTGATAGAACCACCGCGACGGGAATGCCATGATGTCCTTGTGCATACGATATTGCGTATCCAGCAGCGTAACACATTCCCGCTTGGTGCGCACCACATGCTGCATCAATGTGTCTGATAGCCCTTTGCGTGCAGCCTCGACACATTTCACTGTAGGTGGCAATTGACAATGGTCCCCACTCAGGATAACACGGTCCGCTTTGAGAATGGCCGCCCAGCAGGCGGGTTCCAGCGCCTGGGCCGCCTCATCAATGAAAAGCGTACTGAAATGGCGGTGCTCCATGATGTGATAGGCGCTTCCGATAAGCGTACAACTCACCACTCGCGCCTGTTCGAAAAGGTCTGCGTTGATTTTGATTTCAAGCTCGATCTGACGTTTTCGGAGGCGGCGTATCGCCTCTTTTTTCCCATAAGGATGTTTGTCAATAAAACCTTCACGCAAGTTTTTCCGGATTTGCCACAACTCCGGGTAGTCGGGATGGTCGGCATAACGGCGTTCATAACTGCACGACAGCATCTCGTCGCTCATTTTCAACGGATTGCCAATACGAAGTACGGGGACACTGCGCTTGGACAGCTGCTCACTGATCCAGTCGACAGCGGCATTGCTCGGTGCACAGACCAGCACTTGCGTTTCCCTTTGAAGCGTCTCTATTATCGCCTCTACGAGTGTGGTGGTTTTCCCTGTACCCGGAGGACCATGGACAATCGCCACATCCGCCGCCGCCACCACTTTGCGCACTGCGTGGTTCTGCCTGTCATTCAACCAAGGGAAATCTATCGGCGGCAACTGACGGAACCGTGGACGCAGGTTGCCGATAAGCGTCTCGCGTAGACGGACAAATTTCTCGTTGTCGGAGTGCATCGCCGCATGCAAGGACTCGTGCATCACACGGTAGGAGGTGTCATCGATGGCCACACGGATGCCCAGCAGCGAAAGGTCCGACCGATCCTGCAGCGATTTCAACGCCGACATGTTGGGCAACTGAATCTGAAGCACACCCTCTTTGTATGAATCGACGAAACAGGTATAAGGCAATTCCTTCACCTCGTTGTCTTCCATCGAAAGATAAAAGAAAACAACAGGTTGCCCCGGCTCGAAGTCGTTCTCCAACTCATCGCCTTCCGTCTCATACACAACGGTAAGTATCAGCTGGTTCAACGCGTTGTAGCCCGACCCGCTGATAGCAATGGGATACTTGCAGTCTGCCTCGTTGGTGCGGCCACTGATATTGTCGGCACTAAGCGAACGATTGTAAACAGCCTCCTCGTATTGTTGTTCCAGGCGCAACAGCTCGTCCAATGCGGCAAGGTGTGCTATACTCGTTGTTTTCTCCATTGACTCTTTTGTAACGCTGCAATCCCAGAAATCGTATGTCCGGCAACCATGTTTCTAAAAAACCATACAATAAAAAAAAGGCTTCTTCGTTTTTGGGGCAAAAAATAACGACTATGAGTAACACAGGCAAGATTATCAGCGGCATTGCTTTGCTGCTTTTCGGCATCGGCTGGGCATTGGAACTCACCGATGTAATCAATTTCAGTTACGAAGGCTGGTGGACCCTGTTCATCATCATACCCTGCTTAATAGGTTTCTTCTCCTTCAAAGACAAAGGGATGTCCTTGATAGGTATTGGGACAGGCGTATTGCTACTATTGGCGACAAGAGGGGTGATCGAATGGAGCGATTTCTGGAAATATTTGCTTTGCCTGATAGCTGTCATCTGGGGATTTATACTCATTTTCTGTCGCAAAAATCTTCCCGGCAGCTTCTCTCCCGACAAGAAGACTGTCAAGGAATTAAGGCAGATCAACCAGGACGGCCGCTCGATTCGGCAAATCAACATTAAATTCGGCAAACAACTTTTCGAATTCGCAGGCCAGCGCTTTGAGGGTGCGACAGTTCAGACCAGTTTCGGATTTGTAGGCATCGACCTGCGCAACGCCGACATCCTCGATGGTGCCGTCATCGACATCGACTGCAACTTTGGCGGCATGGAGATACGTGTCGGCGACGACGTGATTGTCAAGCCGGCAGTGGAGGCCTCCTTTGCCGGTGTCGAGTACAACGATCATCTTTTCTCGTCTGAAAATGCAAAGACCATCTACGTCAAAGGCAAATGCATTTTTGGCGGCATCGAGATAAAATAGTCCACGTAACAAAAAACTCCTTATAAGACATCCCTTGCACGCTCGGCAGCGACAGGGGATGTTTTTTATTTTGCCACCTCAAGAATAATGCCTATCTTTGCAGCGCAGCAAAAGAAGTGTGTATTAAACATAACAAACGTTGCAATAGTTCTTTATATATGATACATCTTATAGGTTTCCACCCGTAAAACAGGTGGACCAAGAGGGAATCACGTGCAAATCGTGAGCTGTCGCGCAACTGTAATCCAGCGATATCAGAGGACAATATACCATTGAACTTACCAGTTTGAGAAGGTCTCCCCTGATGCTGCCAAGCCAGGATACCGGCCTATACGATCAGACAATGCTTTCGCGTCAAAAGCGGTTGTCGGACCTTCCCATTTAGTTTTTCCGTTCACCCTATTCCGCGTCGGCTATTGTCCACCATACAACAGACGCAACTATCGATTATTTGACAAAATACTACAAAAATGAACTGGAAAGACGAATACAAACGAAAAGTTTCAAAGCCGTTAGAGGCTATCAAGGACATTCATGACGGACAATGTGTGGTGATGGGTCATGCGGCAGCCGCACCGCGGCTGATTCAACAGACGCTGGCAGACCACTGCGAAGACTACAACGACGTGCTCATTTTTCACATGACCACCCTTGGCGACAATCCCTGCTACAAACCGCAATGCTATGGTCATTTTCGCCATGTCAGCAATTTTCTTTCAGCCAATTCGCGCGAAGTGATTGAGCGCCGCGAAGGCGATTTCTTCCCCGCCTATTTCAAAGATGTGCCCTCCATGATTGGCAACGATATCCCATGCGATGTCGCTGTATTCCAAGCTACACCGCCCAACGCCGAAGGGTATTGCTCCCTCGGTGTCAGCTGCGACTACGCCAAGGCTGCCATACGCGCTGCCAAAACCGTCATTGTCGAGACCAACGAAATCATGCCGTTCACCTATGGCGACACGATGGTACATGTATCGCAAATGGACCACATCATTCCCTGTGCGTACCGTCTACAAGAGCTTCAGCTACCCGAGCCGGGGGAGGTCGAACTGGCTATCGGGCGGCATTGTGCTTCGCTGGTGGCCGACGGATCGACACTGCAGCTCGGCATTGGAGCCATCCCCGATGCTGTACTGCAGTCGCTCACCGACAAGAATGACTTAGGAATCCACAGCGAGATGTTTTCCAACGGCGTCATGGAGCTGATGCGTCGTGGCGTAATCAATGGAAGCCGCAAAACACTGCACCGCGGCAAGGCGGTGGTGACGTTTATTATGGGTTCTTACGAACTCTATGATTTTGTTGACAACAACCCCGACATCGAGTTCCACCCCGTCGACTATGTCAACAGCCCCCTTGTCATCGCTCAAAACGACCGAATGATTTCCATCAACTCCTGTCTGGAAGTCGACCTCCAGGGACAGGTGGCGAGTGAGACTATCGGTATGCGCCAGTACAGCGGCATCGGCGGACAGGTCGATTTTATCCGCGGTGCATCGCTGGCGCGTGAAGGCAAGGCCATCATCGCCATGCCAAGCACTGCTGCAGGCGGAACCATATCGCGCATCAAGCCCTTCCTCACCGAAGGCGCTGCAGTAAGCACCTCACGCAACGATGTGGACTACATTGTCACAGAATACGGCATCGCCCGCCTCAAAGGTCGCACGCTGCAACACCGGGCCGAAGATCTCATCCATATAGCCCATCCCGATTTCAGACCCCTGCTCATTGAAGAGTATGAACGTCGTTTTCAATGCAAATGGAATTTTTAAATACCTATGTTTCAATCATTCAATTTTATAGAGATTTTCAGCTCTTTCCTTGTGATGTTTGCCATCATTGACATCACAGGTTCCATACCGATTTTCCTGTCAATGAAACACCAAGGCAAGGCTATCAAACCGCTCCAAGCCACACTGGTGGCACTCGCACTTTTTGTGATTTTTTTCTATGTCGGCGATGCCGTGCTGCGGCTTTTCAGCATCGACGCCCCCTCTTTTGCCGTCGCTGGCGCCGCCGTGCTTTTTATTCTCTCCCTTGAGATGATTACCGGTCATGAAATCATCAAAAACGAAGCCACGACCTCCGGTGCCAGCATCGTTCCTGTGGCTTTTCCCCTTATTGCCGGTCCCGGCGCCATCACCGCACTCATATCGCTTCGTGCAGAATACGCTGACCTGAACATCATGATCGGACTACTGTTCAACATCATCATCGATTTCCTCGTCATCCGTCATCTCGACAAATTGGAACGCTGGCTGGGCAACGATATTATCTACGTCTTCCGGAAGTTTTTCGGGGTGGTGCTTCTTGCCATTGCAGTGAAACTCTTCGCCAACAACATACCGATAGTATTCGGCTCAAAATAAATATTTTTGCAAAACGCTTGTACATATATAAAAAAAACGTATCTTTGCAGTCTGTAATACTCTATGTATTTCATCATAACGTATTATATAACAACTAATTAAATATTAATCCATCAAAAACTAAAGGAGTTTACACAATGACAAAAGTTAAATCGCTGGCCGACCTCAAGGCCATGAGAGAAAAGCTTCAGTCGAATCTGGACATCCGTGAGAAAGCGGAAAATCCGGAATCGCTTGTGCAAATCAAAGTTGCTATGGCCACCTGCGGTATCGCTGCCGGTGCCAAGAAAGTAATGGAACACATGATGCAGAAAGCTGACGAGCTGGGCATCGCCGCAGTGTTCACCCAAACTGGCTGCATGGGCTACTGCCACGCCGAACCCACCCTCGAGGTGCGCGTCCCCGGCAAGGACCCCATCGTTTTCGGCCACGTCGACAACGACCGCGCCGATGAGATCCTCACCAAGTACGTCCAGAACGGCGAACTCGTCGAGGGCATCATCCCCGTCAATTACGAAACAATAGATAAATAATTGTGAATTTTGAAAGTTGAATTTCGAAAAGCCACGCAGTCTTCTCAAATTCAAAATTCAAAATTCAAAATTCAAAATTTAAGAAAATGGCAAAATATAAAATGCATATCCTAATCTGCGGCGGTACCGGATGCAAGAGCTCCAACAGCCTCCAGATTATCGAAAACTTCAAAAACATCCTTGCCGAGAAGGGTCTGTCCGACGACGTGCAGGTTATCAAGACCGGTTGCTTCGGTTTCTGCGAGCGCGGCCCCATCGTCAAGATTATGCCCGACAACACTTTCTACACCCAGGTGAAACCCGAGGATGCCGAGCGCATCGTCAACGAGCATATCATCAAGGGTCGTAAGGTGCCCGAGCTGCTCTACACCAACCCCGAGAACAAGGAGCACGTCAGCGACTCGAAGCACATGGACTTCTACCGCAAGCAGATCCGTATCGCCCTGCGCAACTGCGGCTTTGTGGATCCCGAGAACATCGAGGAGAGCATCTCCCGTGGCGGTTACGAGGCTCTGGCCAAGTGCTTGACCGAGATGACCCCGCAGCAGGTTATCGACGAGATCACCAAGTCCGGCCTCCGCGGCCGTGGCGGCGCCG
Organism: uncultured Bacteroidales bacterium; assembly: GCA_946401725.1. Taxonomy (GTDB): domain Bacteria; phylum Bacteroidota; class Bacteroidia; order Bacteroidales; family P3; genus Colimorpha. The sequence goes on from CAMIVE010000027.1 coordinate 18,020, forward strand.
GCTTCCCCACCGGTGTCAAGTGGGGTCTCTGCGCCAAGAACCAGGCCGACCAGAAGTATATCATCTGCAACGCCGACGAGGGTGACCCCGGTGCTTTCATGGACCGTTCCATCCTTGAGGGCGACCCCAACAGCATCGTCGAGGCTATGGCCATCTGCGGCTACGCCATCGGTGCTACCAAGGGTTTGGTTTACATCCGTGCTGAATACCCCCTCGCCATCGAGCGTCTGAAAATCGCCATCAGCCAGGCCCGCGAATACGGCCTCCTCGGCGAAGACATCCTCGGCAGCGGCTTCAACTTCGACATCGAGCTCCGCTACGGTGCCGGCGCATTCGTCTGCGGTGAGGAAACCGCCCTTATCCACTCCATGGAAGGCCAGCGCGGCGAACCTACGCTGAAACCTCCATTCCCCGCTGTCAGCGGCTACATGGGCAAGCCCTCCAACGTTAACAACGTCGAGACTTTCGCCAACGTGCCCGTCATCATCACCAAGGGTGCCGAGTGGTTCAGCAGCATTGGAACTGAAAAATCGAAGGGTACCAAGGTCTTCGCCCTCGCCGGCCAGATCAACAATGTGGGTCTTATTGAAGTTCCCATGGGTATCACCCTCCGTGAGATTATCTATGAAATCGGCGGTGGTATCAAGAACGGTCGTCAGTTTAAAGCCGTCCAGACCGGTGGTCCTTCCGGCGGTTGCTTGACAGCCAAACACCTCGACACCGCTATCGATTACGACAGCCTCGTGGCTGCTGGCTCGATGATGGGTTCCGGCGGTATGGTCGTCATGGACGAAACCAGCTGTATGCCCGCCATCGCCAAGTTCTACCTCGAGTTCACCTGCGAGGAGAGCTGCGGTAAATGCTCACCCTGCCGTATCGGTAACAAACGTCTGTGCGAAATCCTCGAGAAAATCACCGACGGTCGCGGTACTATGGAAGACCTCCAGGAGCTCCGCAACCTCGCCGCTGTCATCAAGGATACCGCCCTCTGCGGCCTTGGCCAGACTTCACCGAACCCGGTTCTGAGCACCCTCGACAACTTCTGGGACGAGTACGTTGAGCACGTCGTCGACAAGAAGTGCCGTGCCGGTGTCTGCAAGAAACTCATGAGCTATGTCATCGACCGCGAGAAGTGCATCGGTTGTGGCAAGTGCGCCAAGGGATGCCCCGTCGAGGCTATCAGCCGTACCGACTACACCGCTCCCGGCCACAAGCTGGCTTCTATGGTTATCGACAGCACCAAGTGCATCAAGTGCGGTGCCTGCATCAACAACTGTAAATTCGGTGCAATCTCCATTCAATAGTTTATTAGTCTAACTAGTACGACTAGCACTACTAGTACGACTAGTAAAAAATTAAAGAATAAAGAAATGATTAATCTCACAATAGATAACAAACCGATTCAAGTTCCCGAAGGCACCACCATTCTCAAGGCTGCCCGTATGAACGGTATCGATATCCCCACCCTCTGCCATTTTGAGCTGGACGGGATGAATTTTGAAAACAAACCCGGCGGATGCCGTGTCTGCGTGGTCGAAGTGAAAGGCCGCCGCAACTTGGCTCCCGCTTGCGCCACCGACGTGATGGAAGGCATGGAAGTGCTGACCCACAGCGCACGCGTCATCAACGCCCGCAAGACCGTCGTCGAGCTGATCCTCAGCGACCACCCGAACGACTGCCTCCAGTGCGAGAAGAACGGCGACTGCGAACTGCAGAGCCTGACCAAACGCCTCGGCATCAAGGAAATCCCCTTCAAGGGCGAACAGTCCCACTATCGCAAGGATAGCACCCTCAGCGTCTATCGCGACATGGACAAATGTGTCATGTGCCGTCGATGCGAGACCATGTGCAACAAGTTCATGACCGCCGGTGCCCTCAGTGGTGTCAACCGCGGTTTCCAAGCCGTTGTGGCTCCTGCTTTCGAGCAGAACCTCGGCGACAGCAGCTGCGTCAACTGCGGCCAGTGCGTCCAGGTTTGCCCCGTCGGAGCACTCACCCTTGTCGATGACATCGCCAAAGTGATGAACGCCATCGCCGACCCGACCAAGAAAGTCGTCGTCCAGACCGCTCCCGCCGTCCGCGTCGCCCTCGGTGAAGAGTTCGGCATGAAACCCGGCGAGATCGTTACCGGCAAGATGGCCGCCGCTCTCCGTCGTCTTGGTTTCGACCAGGTATACGACACCGACTGGAGCGCCGACCTCACCATTATGGAGGAAGGCACCGAGCTCCTCGGCCGTCTCAAGAAAGCCCTCGCTGGCGAGCCCGTGAAACTGCCTATGTTCACCAGCTGCTGCCCCGCATGGGTCACTTTCTACGAGAAGAATTTCCCCGACCTGCTCGAGTATCCCTCGACCGCCAAGTCGCCTCAGGGTATGTTCGGCGC
>CAMIVE010000028.1 GCA_946401725.1 uncultured Bacteroidales bacterium
TCTCCGTGCTGCCGTCGTTCCAATGGATGAAGCGGTATCCCGCATTGGGTACGGCTTGTATCTCTGTCCCGTCGCTGTTGTAGTATATTCCCCCACCGACACCGACGCCTTTCGTCGAATCCTCCGTGTTCACCTCCAGTTTGTAGTTCTCCACAATGGCAAGATAAAAACCAAAGGGGTCGTTAGGAAAAATATAATCATTCATAGCCCATGGCTGCCCTGTTATGGGATAGCCGTAAATACTGAGATCGGCATATCCATAATAGGTCATCGTGTTCCAGTGACCCTCGGTGGGACAGATATTGGGCATCCCGTCAGGATCCGATTCGGATACATCCTGGCATTCTGCGGAGGATCTCTTCCTTACTAGCGTAATTACTTGTGCATACTCAAGCACCTTGTACATTGGATAATCCTGTCCCCCCTCCGTCACCCGTGTGATGTTGGTCGTGCCGTAAAGATAAAAATCCGAATCAACCACTATCGGCTTGTCGAAATAAGCCTCATATACATAACAGTAATCCAACGGTATGTCGTCGGCCCCCTGTGTCATCTCCATATAGCGTGGCGTGACAGTGTCGAAACGCACAGAATCCAATATCTTCATGCGATAGAAATGTGTAGGCGAACTGGGCCTTACCGTATCCACTGTGTCCACCTTCTTCATAAGGTAAAGGTATTGCGTCTCCGGGTAAGGGTATAGCGTATGGTTATAACGATTCGACGTCGTCATTATCATCGCCACCAGTCCCTTTATCTTCAATGGTTGGCTTGTATATTCCCTCTTGAGTGTTCTGCCAGGGTGTTCTATTGTCCTATACCAGTAATAATAGCAACTGTCCAATCGCCCTCCGTTCTGGTACCCTGTGCATTCATCGTACCAGTGTGTGTAGTAGTAATTCCGGTATCGCGACGGAATTGTGTCGCCTGAACCCGACTCCGTCTCGTTGGCCCGAATCAATAATGAACTCAATAACAATCCTATCAGGATAAGATTTCTCTTGTAAATTGTTTTTTTCATGACTTTTTTTACAATAAAAATATTTCTTTGTTTCAAAAGGCTACCATTCCTTACATACATCGTCTTTTCTTATGGTGTATGGATCAAAGTGAATGAATTTTACATCTTAATCTTGCCAAATATCATCAAAACGATTCTGAATAAAGAATTTACGATACCCTGTTCCCATATCGATTTTCGAATGGAGCGAATACGTGACTTCATGTTTTTGGCAGGATTTTATTACTTCCCCGGGATTGGGAGTCCGTTGGTATAGTATATACTGATGCATCCCTGTTTCAGCATCTATTCCGCTCCACAGAAGTTGGTCTCCTCCCAAATTGTACCTGCATAGTGACTGGAGATTTATTTCCTCTGCTTGCAGACGGTGCATCATATGATAAACACCTATTGCTGACGACCAATAGTTTAGGTCTGTTGTGTGAGCCCTGCCACCATAATGGTGCTGTAATGTAGCTGTAGCGTCATATTCCGGCACATAGACAATGTCATCCAATCCATAATCGCCCTCATCGAACAAACCTTCCATTGTTGCGTATGTCCTATTCGACAAATCATGTCGAAAAGTTAACAGGCCCTCTCGTTCCGCTTCTGGATTCAACATCCGGAAAGACACTGCGAATTCCTCATCAAAAACACTGCACAACCTCGGTGTTTCAACAACGGCATATTGATGACCCAAAACCTGTTCATCTGCTATTGTAAGTAAATAAAAATCAAGTGGGTGGTAGTACGGGTTCAATTCCATCCCACCTAAAACTTGAACTGTCTCCTTTCCACTGAAACGAAGCCATAGCTGATTGTCCGAATCTATTTTCCTTGATACAGTCACAACATGACTGTCTGTCTGGATAACGTCTTCCATCTTTTCTATCCCGGTAGTGTCATACCTTATGTTATTGTCCCATCGTGTGCCTGTAGGCTGAAACGATGTCGGAACCACAGGATAGAATTTCACCCGCCAGAACGCGGAACAGGTACCTGTCGTCGAGATCGGAACTCCGATCACATCCAATACAGCGTTATCCTTATAGTCATATTGATCTTGATAATAACGGCCTTCAAACTCCGCATAACATGTCATTCGGAATAACTGGCTGGCCCATTCCACATCACGGAGCTTGGCCGTAAACGTATTGCTGGGAGACAACGCCTCCTCCATTTTGAAAAAACCAACGAAACCGACGCTGTCATATACATAAAAATAGGTATTGGTCGGGGTTCCGTTGGAATCAACCATGGCATACATATCCCTGTACTCGTATCTCGTTCCGCAGAAACAGCAGTACCAATCCTCTTCTCCGGAAATCCGCGTCAGGGACACAAACCGGACATCATTCACCCGATAACCCACTGGCAATGTAACAATATGCGAAAAACTCCTATTTGTGTTGTCCCTAAGAATAAAAGAACTGCTATTTATAAGTCCATTTGTTGAAATTGCATTCGCGTCATGACCGTAGATCATGACAACGCTGATGGTGTCATTATAGTTACGCACGATGGAGGTGTCGGAATCATAGTTGTACAACAACTGTAAGTATTCTATTCCCGACACCTGCGCCCTTGCTGCCATACCGAGCAGGAGAACGACCGCAATGATTGCTGTTTTTTTCATTTTCTCTTATCATTTTTGTTGTCTTCACTCGCATTCTTTCCGGCTGCGCAGACTGGAAGGAGTGTTTTCCCCACCTCCGCACAATAGCGGACCCTTTCCTGCGTTATCTTCCACGCAGGTGTGTCGCCATGCCTGTGATGCCTTCGGATGGGGTGGCGAATTCTTTTTTCCTTTTTTCTTGTTGGGATTCGCTCCCCGCACTGGCATCTCTTTCCGCCCAGTCGCGTCAGCACCGGTCCTTTCCCGCGGCGGGGCTTGTTTATATCATCATTATATCCTCCTTTCCCTGGTTTCTTGGACACCTTTTCCGCCGTTTTTGTTGCGTCGGTGCCGTAAATTATCACACTCGGTTTTTCTCTATCTGATAGCTGTGCAGGTATAATAACCTGTATCTTCGTTAAGCTCCATCCTTACATAGTAACCTTCCGCCCTTCGTGCTTGACACCAAGCTTCAGCCTCAGATTTATCCTTTGTGGTGAACGTTAATTGTTCTCTTGTCTCTGTGCCCCGGGCACCGTCTTGTTGATTTTTCATTTTACTACTATTTTTAATTATTAAAAGTTTTTTCCACTTCGTAGTGATTTATGTCGAAGGTGTGGTTTTTATTCTTTTCTTCTATATCATATATGTACATCGTTGGCTCCAGCGTGGAATAAAACACCTCATCGAATGCCTCGTATGACCTCGTGACACGCATACCGGGCTGCCCTTTCTTGCAACGAAACGAAATCAGTGCTTTTTTTTCTTCCGTAATTATCCTGTTGGCTTCAATAAATTCCTCCGGGATGCCGAAATCCCGCTGCAGGGCTTCCCAAGCGACACTGTCTTTTGCCGTAATGACGGTGACATCCACTGTGACGCTGTCGTTGACCCGGAGATCCTTGACAAAGACCGTCTTATAACCTTCCTTTTCCCTATAGCGCTGATAGTATACCCCGCCCTCTCTGAAGAGCGACAGCCGCGGCCAGAAGTGGACGAGCAGGATTACGCCCGCCAACAGCAACGACACTGACAGAACAGCGAAGCATCTAGCAACAGGCTTGGTTTGTATAGATTGAAACAACTTTCTCATGGATCTGTTCTTTATTGATTGTTCGACTGGACGACAATATATAACGGTAGTCCCGGTCCGGAACCATCCGCAGCGTCACAGATACTATCGCCAGCGTCAGCAGGCATACCAGCATCCCTGATTTCACCATGCTGCGACGCCATTGCAACCGCACACTGTACGCCTCGATGTCTGCATCCATCCTTCCCCACATCGCTTCAAGGGCTCTCTTCACCACAGCCCTTTCATTGACTGGCATCTCGCGTAGCGCTTTCCTTGTCTTCGATTGATTTGTCTTTTTCATTTTTCGATTATTTCGTTTTTCAATTTTACTCTTATCCTGTACAGACGCTGGCTCACACTGCCCACACTGACATGCAGCTCCTCCGCAATCTCGCCCACACTGTACCCCGCCATAAACTTTTGCCACAACTCCCGTTCCTGAGCGTCCAGAACCGTCTCCACCGCCAATTCATCATACAAAGGGTCGACAGAAAGCTCTTCATTCATTTTTTCCAACGGCACCATCTCCACCTTCCTCTGTCGACGGTCCAAATAAAGTGTGCGCCGCAAAATGTACCACACCCATAGGCGTGCCTGCACCGTGTCGGTCTCAGCATGCAGCTTGTCCAAATTCTCCCAGATGGCCACAAGCACATCCTGCACATAGTCCTGCGCAAGCGTCATGTCCTTGTGTGCATACAGGTAGCACCTTACATTGATGATGGCTCCGTAGCGACACAACAACCTGGTATTTTTTTTTTCGCGGTTCATATTATTTGCCCCTATATATATAATACACACTTTTTGGCCAAATCTCACACAGAAAATGAAAAAAAAAATCAACAATCAGTCAACATATTGTTTCTCTGATTATTATATCAGAAAATTTTTTTGGATTGGTTTTATGTGTGATGATTGATGTAAAATGGATGAAGGTTGATAGCGTTTTCGTTAAGGTTGGATTAATCGGATTGATAACGAAATGTTTGCAAAAAAATTTGAGGTTGCAACACAACATTTTCATATTTTTATCGTATTTTATCAAGTAATTATTTAGAATAAAAAAGACTATATTAGTTGGAAGTTGACTCGCTATATTTGATTGTTTTAAGCGGTGCTTACAGCCCACGGCAAAAAAGGGAGTTAAAGAAGACGACACTTATTTTCTATGGAAGAAAAAAACATTATCGAGATAAAAAACAAGAAAGCGGAGTATCAGTACTTTCTGTTGGACTCGTACACGGCGGGACTGGTGCTGACGGGTACGGAGATCAAAAGCATCCGCGAAGGGCGCGCCAACCTGACCGATGCCTACTGTGTCTTTATCGGCAATGAGTTGTTCGTTAGACAGATGCACATCGCCGAATACCGCTTCGGCAGCTGGCTGAACCATGCCGCCAAGCGCGACCGCAAACTGCTGCTGAACCACAAGGAACTGCGCAAGCTGCAGAACAAAATCAAGGAACGCGGCTTCACCATCATCCCCACCCTGCTTTATGTCAACCCGCAAGGCTACGCCAAGCTGGATATCTCGCTGGCACGCGGCAAGAAATTCTTTGACAAACGCGAAACCATCAAAGCCAAAGACACCCGCCGCGACATGGAACGCCAACTGAGGTAGAGAAGCGAAAAATTAACGCGAACATTTTCATCATTTCAACAAATACCCTTTCAAGCGTGAAAATATTCAAATTCGGCGGAGCCTCCGTCAACAGCGCAGAAGCCATTCGCAATGTGGCACATATCCTGTCACAATACCGCAACGAGAAACTTGTTGTGGTGATTTCCGCCATGGGCAAGACCACCAACCTGCTGGAAAAAATCATTCCCGGCGTACCGGCTTCGGAAGAGGAACGCAACGCATTGATAGCACAATGCAAAGCGTACCATCTCGGAATTGCAGAAGAACTGTTCGGCACCCTTGAAGGGGACACTGTCGCAAAGATCGATCAGCTGTTCCACCAGCTGGAAACAAACGCACGAAAGAAAGGCGACAACTACAACTACGACTACGACCAGGTGGTCTCGTTCGGCGAACTCATCTCCACCACGCTAATCTCGGGCTATCTCAACCACATTGGAATCAGCAATGTATGGGTCGATGTACGGGAGATGATCCGTACCAACGAAAACTACCGGGAAGGCATTGTCGATTTCTCCCAAACGAAGGAATTGACGGCCCAGATGATCACCCAAAAACAGGAAACAGTCTCTCTGGTCATCACCCAAGGCTTTATCGCCGGCACCGACAAAGGCACCACGACCACGCTGGGCCGCGAAGGGTCGGACTACAGCGCCTCCATCCTCTCCTACTGCCTCGACGCCGAGAGTATGACGATATGGAAAGATGTGCCCGGGTTCCTCAACGCCGACCCGAAATATTTTAAAAACACGGTTAAAATCAACAAAATACCATTCAACGAAGCCATCGAGCTGGCCTACTACGGCGCCTCTGTCATTCACCCCAAGACGGTGAAGCCCATCCAAAATAAAGGCATCCAACTACATATCAAATCGTTCATCGACCCCCAAGCTGAAGGGTCTGTCATAGGTCCTTTCAAAAGCATTGTGCCGCTCACGCCGCTTTACATCTTCAAAAACAACCAGATACTCATATCCATACAACCCAAGGATTTCTCTTTCATCGCCGAAGAGAACCTGCACACCATCTTCGCCGTGCTGGCAGAGCTGAATATCCGCGTCAACCTGATGCAGAACTCCGCCCTGAGTTTCTCGCTCTGCATCGACTACAACGAAATCCTGCTCCGTGAAATCAAAGAAAAACTGGAAGACAATTTCCGTCTGGTATACAACACCGGGTTGCAGCTGATAACCATACGCTACTACAACCAACAAATCATCGATGAAACAGTGGCAGGAAGAAACATTCTGCTGCAACAGCGGTCCCGCAACACCACCCAGCTGCTGGTGGAGGCATAAGCAACAGATTCCAAAACCTTTCGCGATGCTTTACCGACTGACAAAAAGCAAGTTTGTACTGGGTCTTCAGTGCGAAAAGGCTTTGTACCTAGATGTTTACAAGCCCCAGCTGGCTTGGTTTTCGCCAGAGACACTGTCGCGCTTCCGCCGCGGACGCGATTTCGAAGCCTCCATGAAGGCGTTGTTTCCCAACGGTATAGACATCATCCAACAGCTGAGCAGAAACATCCAGCGCTATCCGGAGCTGACAGCACAACTGCTGGAAAAGCCCGGCGAAGTGACCCTCTACGAGGCGGGATTCGTTTACAATGAGGTACTTGTACTGGCCGACGTGGTACACAAAGATGCCGACGGCAATCTGTCGGTCTATGAAATCAAAAACGCACTGTCGGTCAAGGAGGTCTTCCGGCGTGATGTCTGCATCCAGCATTACGTCATCGACGGCAGCCTGTCATCCTCGGCTTTACGGCTGACATCGTTCTGCATCCTCTACAACGACGGAAACGACAACGCCTGCTACGAGGAGTTACTGCCCCAGGCACGCGAGGCCGAACCGCTGATAGCAAGGCAAGTAGCCCATTTCCACGAGGTGCTGCAAGGCTTGGAGCCTCAAGTGCCCCAAGGTGCACAATGCAGCGATCCCTATGACTGCCCCTACCGCCGCTACTGCGAAGGACAGACAGCCGTCCAATTGGATCTGGGTTTGAAAGACTGAAATTGTCTCACCCCTTGCCTATCTGCAACAGGGCATCGCGGATTTCATTCTCGTTTACGTCGACATCGATGACCGGCACACCGATATCCTGTAGCAACACGCATAGAATCAGACCTTCCCGGTTCTTTTTATCCTGTCGCATATACGACAATATGCCTTCCGTCTCCTTGAGGGTGAAACGCTTCACATCGACAAGATGGGTGAGGGTACGACAATATCTGAGGTATCTCTCCTGGCTGAAACCCAGTTTCTTGACCGAGAGATACAATGCACACACCATGCCCATCCCGACAGCGACCCCATGGGGAACTGGCGATTGGCGCTCCAGTAGGAAACTCTCGATGCCATGACCGAAGGTGTGGCCGAGATTCAAAATCTTCCGGACACCTGCTTCATGAGGATCTGAAAGCGTTACAGCACTCTTGAAATCAACACAATGCTTGATAGCGTCCCCTAGTCCGTCCTGCCAGATGCCTTGCGTATGCAGCCGTTCCATAGAGGTCAGCAACGTCTCGTACTGGCGGACATCGCTCAGCAATGCCGTCTTGACCATCTCGAACAAGCCGCTGACGATTTCCGACTCAGGCAACGAGGCGAGGAACTCCGGACAGATGCAGACCGCCTCGGGGGCATGGAAGAAACCCACCTGGTTTTTCGCACCACCCAGATTCACCGCCGTCTTGCCTCCTATCGCGGCATCGACCATGCCAATCAGCGTGGTGGGGATATTGATATAGCGGATACCCCGTTTGAAAGCGGCGGCGACAAAACCGCCGACATCGCTCACACAACCGCCGCCAAGATTCAGTATCACGCTGTTGCGGTCGGCGCCGCTGTCCATCAAAGCGCCCCACAACTGGGTGGCTACCTCGATGCTTTTGGACTCCTCGCCGACGGGGAGCTCGAAAAACTCCGCCTCGGCCAACGCACCCACATGGCTCACCAACAAGGGAAGACAATGGTTGTAGGTGTTCTCGTCCAAAAGAATGAAAAAACGGGCATCCCGGTACTGCTTGCCTGAAAGCAGACGGTTCAATCGGGCGAAAGCGGAAATCCGGGAAGGGAAAAGCATCTTTGTATCCATCTAAATAGCGTATTCTAAGGTTTTTATACCGAAAACGAGCCCCTACGGGCAACTACAAAAATACAAATTATTATCGAAACGTCGTTTCAAGACAGATCCGCGACAGCCGCATCCTTCGCCACACAATAAAAAACAGATGAAAACGTTAACGACAATACTATGAAACCCTATCGACACGAAGTAAAGTATTATGAATGCGACCGGATGGGCATCACGCATCATTCCAACTATATCCGTTTCATGGAGGAGGCCCGCGTGGACTGGATGGACCAGATGGGCTATGGCTTTGAGCGCATGGAAGCCGAAGGGGTGGTGTCACCCGTGGTCAGCATCGAATGCAACTACCAGCACCCCACTACGTTCAAGGACCTCATCGACATCGAGGTGCGTATTGTTGCCATGACCACGCTGAAAATCAAATTCAGCTACACCATGACCTGCAACGGCCGCATTGTCTGCCGCGCCGAGAGCACCCACTGTTTCATGGAGAACGGCAAGCCCGTAGCGCTGGCCGACAGATTCCCGGAACTTTACAAAGCCATCACGGCTCCCGAACCGGCATAACCCCCATCCTCTAGACGATGAAGACAAAGATACTTTTCCTCCTGGCGTTTGTCGCAATCTCTGCAACTGCCTTTTCGCAAGACAGTTACTATATGCGGAAAGCCCAGGAATACATGAACGACGCAGAATACTACAACAAAAAAGCGGAAGGCTACGAGCGCGAAGCGGCTTACTACAACGAGAAAGCGCGTGGCTATCTGCGTGAAGCCGAATACTATACCAATCACAACAACCCCGACAAAGCCAAGATGTACTCCCGTTGGGCCGACGAGGCTTTCGATAAGGCGAAAATGCAGATGCAATGGGCTGCCGACGCCCGCGACAAGGCACAGATGCGTATGAAATGGGCTGCCGACGCCATGGACCGCGCAAAAATGGAGATGCGACGATGAAGAGATCACTGGAACTGCTGGCTCCCGCCAAAAACCTGGAACAGGGCAAAGCGGCCATCGACCACGGTGCCGACGCCGTCTATATCGGTGCCCCGCTGTTTGGCGCCCGTGTGGCCGCCGGCAACAGCATCGAGGATATCGACCAACTGGTGAGATACACCCATCTGTTTGGTTCCAAGGTTTTTGTAACCGTCAACACCCTGCTTTTCGACGACGAACTCGAAGCGGCTGAAAAGCTGACGTGGGAGCTTTACAACAGGGGAGTCGACGCCCTTATCGTGCAGGACATGGGGCTTCTGGAAATGCACCTCCCCCCTATCGAGCTGCATGCCTCCACCCAGACGCACAACCTCGACCTCCGACGTGTAAAGTTCTTGGAACAAGTGGGTTTCCGCCGTATCATCCTGGCACGCGAGACCTCGTTGGAGCAGATGGCCGTCATGCGGAAAGAGACCACCGCCGATCTGGAAGCCTTCATACAGGGCGCCCTCTGCGTCTGCTACAGCGGACAATGCTACATGAGCCAATACCTCAACGGGCGGAGCGGCAACCGCGGCGCCTGCTCCCAGCCCTGCCGCTCGGCCTACGACCTGCTGAACGCCGACGGAAAGATACTGAAACACGACGAGCACCTGTTGTCGCTAAAGGACTTCTCTGCAGCGCAGCATATTGAAAGCATGATTGCTGCCGGCATCACCTCGTTCAAGATCGAAGGACGTCTGAAAGACCTCTCCTATGTCAAAAATGTCACCGCCTACTATCGGAGGCTGCTCGACGGCATCATGGAACACCGCGAAGGACTGAAGCCTGCCTCGTCGGGCCGGACGGTCTTCTTTTTCGAACCCGATCTGGAGCGCACCTTCAACCGCGGATTCACCGACTACTTCCTTGTCGGTCGTCAGCCGATGGCCTCCCACGCCACGCAGAAATCGCTCGGCAAAAAGATAGGGAGAATCACCTCGTCGCAAGGCAACCGACTGACGATAAACAGCCAAGAGACACTGACGGCTGGCGACGGACTCTGCTACTTCAACGAGGAGAACCGGCTGGAAGGCTTTCTGGTCAACCATGTCAACGGCAACCAGGTTGTCGCCAACAAAGCAGTGGTTGTCAAGCCCGGGGCAACCGTGTGGCGCAACAACGACTACGCATTTGAGAAAAAACTGCAAGGCGACTCCTCTGAGAGGAAAGTCGCTGTTTCCATGACGTTTGAACCGACTGGGACTGGCGTCCGCCTGACCCTTCACGACACCGACGGCTGCATGGCCACCGCCGAGACCGACTGTGAAAAAACAGCAGCACGCGACGAGAGGCGCGCCAAGGAAACCATCGAGCGCCAGCTGAACAAATTGGGCGGCACACCGTTCCGGTGCACCTCGTTCCAACTGCAAATAGATCCCGTGCCTTTTCTTCCGGCGTCGTTGCTGAACGAACTGCGCCGACAGGCCGTGGAGCAGCTGCAGCAGAACCGCATCGCATATTTCCATCCCAAGGACACGACGCATACACCCAACGAGACACCCTATTTCGAGTCCCAGCTGGACTACCGTGCCAATATCGTCAACACGAAAGCCGAAGCCTTTTACCGGCGCCACCAGGCGCTCTGCATGGAACGGGGGCTGGAAGCCACCCGCCAGTACCACGGCAAGGCACTGATGACCACGCAATACTGCCTGCGTTACGAACTGGGGCAGTGTCTGATGCACAAATGCAACAAAACCATTGCACCCGACTACCAAGGACCACTCTACCTACTGAACAACGGCAACCGCTTCCCGCTCCACTTCGACTGCCAAGCCTGCAGGATGCAAGTGATGACACCAGAAAGCTGATTGCTCACCCCCTTTACACCATTGTGACGTTGTGGCGGATTTGACGTTGTGGCGGATTTGCAATCCGACACATCTTATTATTAGGATTTATAATCCGTTTTAACCTTATAGCGCAAAAACTGTTCCATCGAGATTATTGTATTTCGGATTGCAAATCCTTATAGTAAATTGCGTCAGATTTTTCGCTAAATTTAATTTATTCAGCGGTGCTCAAAGCCGTTCCCTTCGGTCAGGCAGATAAATCTGACGCAACAGCCATTCGTAAAATTCGTACAATTCGTGTTCAAAAACAGTCCCACGTAGCCATTCGAGTCATTCGCAAAATTCGCCGTTTTAAATTTGCCGTTTTAAATTCGCCGTTCAGAAATTACTGCGTTACCGATCGCAGCGACTTGATCAAATTGACTGCATCTGAGAAACTGACCGACGGGGAGGTGGTATAGACAATCTCCACCACCGAGATCAACACGTCGCCCTCCTCAAAAAACCAAGCCAACAACCTACTTTCATCGTTCATCAACGTGCTAGACCTCATCACCGTACGGTCTTCCAGTGGGTGTGCCGTCGGGGATGGCTTCCATTTGTCGTTGAAATTCGCAATGGTGGGATTGCTCTTCATCTGCGTATTGGCATACGTTTCCAGGTCGGTTGTCTTTCTCTCGCTTTGAACGTAGATGACTTTGAAAGGCATGCATACCGTGTCTAACAGCGACACATACGACTTGCCGGGAATCACCACATCCAAAGCCAGTCCCTTTACCGACCAACAGGTGCTGTCGTAATCAAACTGGTAGATGGTGTTGCGGTATTGTTTCTGCGCCGCCAGCGGCAGCGACAGAAGCGCACATATAACAAGGATTCCGATACGTTTCATAACTGATGATTCTGAGTGTTTTTCAATTTGCAAAAATACAAAAAATTTCAAATTGGAAAAAAAATGTAAATTTGCAAGATTGATCATGAAGCATGATAACAACTTAAAACACTGTTATGCACGTAGAAATATGCTGTAACTCGATACTTTCGGCGCGTCATGCGAAGGCAGGCGGCGCCTACCGGATAGAGCTCTGCCAGGCGCTGGGCGAAGGGGGCACCACCCCCTCGGCGGCAGCCATCGAATACTGCGTCAAGGAGCTGAACCTCCAAACGCGCGTGCTCATCCGTCCCCGCGGAGGGCATTTCTGCTACGACAAGGAAGAGATGCATGTCATCCTCCGCGATATCGAGCTGGCCCACCAGCTGGGCGCCCATGCCGTGGTGGTCGGCTTTCTGACTCCCGAAGGGGACATCGATACAGCGAAAACCCTGACGGTCGTCAAGGCCGCCGAAGGCATGGGCGTGACCTTTCACCGTGCTTTCGACGAGTGCCGCAATCCCCACGACGCCTTGGAACAGATTATCGACTGCGGATGCCACAAGCTGCTCACCTCCGGATGCCAACCCACAGCCATGGAAGGTATCCCGACGCTGAGACAGCTTGTCGAACAATCCCGCGGCCGTATCGACATCATCGCTGCATCGGGCATCGTCCCCGACAACGTGCTGCAGATCATCGAGTCGACAGGAGTTTCCGAAGTTCATGGCTCCTGCAAAAAAACGGTGGATGGCATTTCCGTCACCGATACCGACCAAGTGCGTGAACTGTTCCACGCCATTCCCAATAAATAATAAACTACATACTATGAGAAAAATAGCCCTCCTGTTTACCCTTATGGCAGCATGCCTGATACTGACAACGGCCTGCCACAAAGAGAAACATTTCCTCACCGACAAAACCTACCGGAAACAGGTTCACGACGATTTCCTGCAACGTCAGGAGCTGGCATCCAACCGCTCTGAAGCCCTCTTCGCAGGCATGGACACGCTGGACACCGAGACCCGCGAGGCGCTGGAGTTCCTCTACGCCTACATGCCCTACAGCGATCTGGCAGACTACGACCAAACATTTTACTTGCAACAGATTAAGTCCGCTTTTGCCGCACGCGAACGCTTCAGTTGGGGCAAGAAGGTGCCCGAGGATATCTTCCGCCATTTTGTGCTTGTCTACCGTGTCAACAACGAAAACCTCGACAGCGCCCGACTGCTGATGCAGCGCGAATTGGCGCCACGTATCGAAGGACTTTCGATGTACGATGCCGCGTTGGAGGTGAACCACTGGTGCCACGAACATGTGGCCTACCGCGCCAGCGACGGACGCACCTCTGCCCCGCTGGCCACCATGCGCACCTCGCTGGGACGCTGCGGCGAGGAGTCGACCTTTACCGTCACCGCACTGCGCAGCGTGGGCATCCCTGCCCGCCAGTGCTACACCCCCCGCTGGGCCCACTGCGACGACAACCACGCTTGGGTGGAGGTATTTATCGCCGATAGCAACCAGTGGTATTTCCTCGGAGCCTGCGAGCCTGATCCTGAGTTGAATATGGGTTGGTTTGCCGTCCCCTCCACCCGCTGCATGATGGTCCACAGCAAGGCCTTCGGTCGCTACCACGGCGACGAAGAGGTGGTGACACAGACCCCGCTGTACAGCGAACTGAACCTGCTGAGCCATTACGCGCCGACCCGCAAGGTGACCGTCACCGTCTTCAACAGCGACAACAAACCCGTCGAAGGAGCTGAAGTGAAGTTTAAACTATACAACTACAGCGAGTTCTATCCCCTCGCCACCCTCAAGACCGACAAAGAGGGCAAAGCCAGCCTTACCACCGGACTGGGCGACCTGCTGATATGGGCCACCGACAGCAACCACTACAATTACGTGAAGCTCGATGTACGCAAAGAGGCTGAAACCGAGATTTATCTGACTCGCGAAGGCTACGAGGCACCCGATGCACATCCCCGTTCGGAGGACTATACCGAGATGATGGAAATGGTGCCTCCCGCCGCCGGCGAACCCAAGGTGACACCCGACAAAGAGAAGGTCGACCGCAACGCAAAACGCTTGGTCTATGAAGATTCCGTGCGCGGAGCCTATGTCGCCACTTTCCCCAGACAAGAGAACTACCGTGAAGTGTCGGGACTGAAGCCCCATCCGGCGCTGACCGACGCACAAGCATGGGAAATCATCAAGAAATCAGAAGGTAACTACGCAGAACTGGCCCGATTCCTCAACGACCATAGCGACAAGCACCTGTATGACTACCTCCTCTCGTTCAGCGACAAAGACATGCGCGACATCACCGCAGAGACACTGGAGGCCCATCTCACCGAACCCGACAGCCACCCCTACGAAGTCTTCAAGAAAGGCCTCCTGCCCGCCCGCATCAGCAACGAGATGGTGCGTCCCTGGCGTCAGTTTCTCGCCGAAAAAATGTCGGGGACAAAGGATGTCAACAGTCTGATAACATGGGTGAAAGAGCATATTACCGTCGACAACAGCGGCAACTATTACAACTGTCCCATCTCCCCACGCGGCGTCTACGAACTGCGCCATGCCGACCCGCACAGCCGCGACATCTTCTTTGTCGCCGCCTGCCGTTCCGTGGGCATCCCCGCCTATCTGGACAACGCCACCAATATCATATATGTCTGGGAAGAAGCGAATTGGAAAGCCGTCAATCTTGGTGCTGTCATCCCGCAGCCCAGCGTGAAGCTCACCCTGACCTACAAAGCCACCCAGGCACTCGCCAAACCAGTCTATTGGTCGCATTTCACCCTAGCCAAATATGAAAACGGCGATTTCAAGACCTTCGATTTCGAAGAGGACAGCCGCATGAGCCATTTCCCTGCAACAATAGACTTGGAACCAGGTTATTATTGTCTGATGACCGGCAACCGCTATCCCGAAGGGGATGTGCTGACACGCGCCGAATACTTCACCGTGGAAGCAGATCAGAAAATCGATAAAGAAATCATTCTAAGACCTTTGGTTGACCGCACCAACGCTGTTCAAGCGAGGATAGACCCCGACCAGGAGATTGTGCCCGACATGTCCACCGTGGCCGACTACGCCGGAAGCACCGGCATGCTTTTCCTCTTTGTGGGCGACTACAAAGAGCCGTCCAAACACTTGATAAAAGAGATCCAGTCGCTGAGCGACGCCTACAAGAAATGGGGCGGCATAATCTATCTGGTGGCGCCGGCCAGCGCCAAACCCACCACATGGAAAATTCCCAATGCCGACTGCATCATCCGCGAACCCAACCAGAAAGACCCCTTTGAAAACCAGATTCTACAAGCGCTGAAACTCGACCTTCGCAACGACTATCCGCTCGTCGCACTCGTCAACAACAAAGGCGAAATCCTGTTCCACAGCCACGGCTATTCCATCGGTCTGGCCGAACAGATTTTGAAGAAATTGACTGTTCAGTAATGCTTAAAGTGTCCTATTGGGAAGTAATAAAAGGAAGAAAATCTTTGATGGAAGTATAAAGGGAAGATATGTGCTGCGCACAGGAAAATACCAATCATTTGTCCATTTTTACTTCCACTTTAACTCCCATTTTTACTCCCCTATCAGATCACCTTATTTTTTATTTTCACTTAATATAAAAATTTATTATTAACTTTGTCATTTGATTAATTGACGGGGGAATGCTTGTTTTTCTCCGTATAATGCGCGTAATTAATAATTTACATAATATCAAAATTAACCAAATCCATAGAAAATGTGTGGAATTGTAGGATACATCGGGGAGCAGGAAGCCTACCCCATCTTGATTAAAGGGCTTCACCGTCTGGAATACCGTGGCTATGACAGCGCCGGCGTTTCCATGATCAATAAATCGGGCGAACTCAACATTTACAAAGCCACCGGCAAAGTGGCGGCTTTGGAGGACAAATGCACCCAAGCAGACACGACGGGCAGCATCGGCATCGCCCACACCCGCTGGGCCACCCACGGAGAGCCGAATGCCGTCAATGCCCACCCCCATCTCTCGCAAAGCGGCAACCTGTCGCTGGTGCACAACGGCATCATCGAGAACTACAAAACGCTGCGCGTAATGCTCGAAAAGCACGGCTACAAGTTCTGTTCCGAAACCGATACCGAGGTGCTGGTGCAGTTGATTGAGTACACCATGCAGGACGGCGACTGCGACCTTTTCACCGCTGTACAGCGTGCCTTGAAGCATGTTGTCGGAGCCTACGCCATTGCCATCCTCGAGAAGTGCCATCCCGACCGTCTCGTCTGTGCCCGCAAGGGTAGCCCGCTGGTCATCGGTGTGGGTACCGATGCCCGTGGACACAAGGAGTTTTATCTGGGCAGCGATGCCACGCCCATCATCGAATACACCAACCAGGTGGTCTACCTGAAAGACGAGGAAATCGCCTTTATGGACCGCAGCGGCAAACTGGATATCGTGAACCTCGCCAACGTCCACCAGACACCCGAGATGCACACGCTGAGCCTGAGCCTTGACGAGTTGGAGAAAGGCGGATTCCCGCACTTCATGCTCAAAGAGATTTGGGAGCAGCCCAACGCCTTGCGCACCTGCATCAAAGGACGTCTGCACGCCAAACGCAAAGATATCACCCTCAGCGGCATCACCGACCACAAAGAGAAATTCATCAACGCACGCCGCATTATCATCTGCGCCTGCGGCACCAGCTGGCACTCGGCACTTATCGGCAAATATTTCATTGAAGAGGCCGCCCAGATCCCCGTAGAGGTGGAATATGCCAGCGAATTCCGCTACAGGAACCCTGTCATCTATCCCGACGATATCGTCATCGCCGTATCGCAGAGCGGTGAGACGGCCGACACGCTGGCCGCCATCCAGTTGGCCGAACAGAAAGGGGCATTCCTCTATGGCATCTGCAATGTCATCGGTTCCAGCATCGCCCGCGCCACCCACAGCGGCACCTACCTGCACGTAGGCCCTGAAATTGGCGTCGCCTCCACCAAAGCCTTCACCGGACAGGTTATCACCCTCTGCCTGCTGGGTTTGGCTATTGCCAAGGAGAAAAAGACCCTCAGCGAAGAGATGTTCCACATGCTGGTCGACGAACTGCAACAGATTCCCGACAAGATACAGTGGACGTTGGAGAACAACAAGGACATCGACCGCTTCGCACAGATGTTCACCTACTGCCGCAACTTCCTCTTCCTCGGCCGCGGATACAACTACCCTGTAGCACTCGAAGGTGCCCTGAAACTCAAGGAGATATCCTACCTTCATGCCGAGGGCTACCCGGCTGCCGAGATGAAGCACGGTCCCATCGCGCTGGTTGACGAGGAGATGCCTTGTGTCTTTATCGCCCCCAAACGGGGTATGTATGACAAGATTGTCAGCAACATCCAGGAAATCAAGTCGCGCAAGGGCAAGATTATCTCGGTTGTTACCGAAGGCGACACCACGGTGAAGAACCTGAGCGACTATTGCTTTGTCATCCCCGACACACGCGACTGCTATGTGCCGCTGCTGGCCGTCATCCCGCTGCAGCTGCTGGCCTACTATATTGCCACCGCCAAGGGCCGCAATGTGGACCAGCCGCGCAACCTGGCCAAATCGGTGACCGTGGAATAAAAACGAACACGCTGGTGGAAACCCCACCGCCACAAATAGAAAAGCCGCAGAATCGATTCTGCGGCTTTTTTGGTGACTAAGCTGGGGCTCGAACCCAGGACCCCATCCTTAAAAGGGATG
>CAMIVE010000029.1 GCA_946401725.1 uncultured Bacteroidales bacterium
AGATGTTGCCGTCGCAGTCGTCCATACCGTCGGTGATAATCAGTATGATGTTGCGCGACGCCCCCGAAGCGGGGAAATCGTTGAGTGAACTGCTCAATGCGGTGGCTGCTGTGCAGGCTCCGTTGGGAACCAGCGTCTTCACCTTGCTCTGTATCTTGTAGTTGTTGCCCTCCTCGAAAGGAACCTCCAGTCGGGTACCGTAGGAGTTCTTGTTGAGGTGGCCGAACACACGCAGGGCCACGTCGATGTTGTTCTGGTTGGCGACGCTGTCGAGGAATTTCAGCAGCACCTGCTGTGTCACTTTGATTTTGGCGTCGCTCTGCCAGCGGTCCCACATACTGTGCGAACAGTCGAGGATGATAAGTACACGCGTCTTCTCAGGTTGCTGCGCCTGTACAGAACGGCCTATAGGCCCTATAAGTCCTATGAACCCTATAAGTCCTATGAGTAGTTTCTTCATAATCAATAATCGCCCAGTTCGGTTGCAGGAATTTGTGCAAGGGCACGCTGCAGGTCATCCTCATTGAGTACGCTGCCGTGGTATTTGTTGGTGTTCTGCATGAAGTCCACACCATAGCCCATCTGGCTCTGCAGCAGTACGCAAACGGGTTTGCCATTGCCGGTCAGACTCTTGGCTTTGTTCATGCCGTCAATCACCTGTTGCATGTCGTTGCCGTTCTCGATGGTGACAACGGTCCACAGGAACGATTCGAATTTGGCTTTCAAGTCGCCAAGGTCCATCACCTGCTCGACGGTGCCGTCAATCTGCTGGTGGTTGTAGTCGACGGTACTGATCAGGTTATCCACCTTCTTGGCACCGGCAAACATGGCAGCCTCCCAAATCTGTCCCTCCTGCAACTCGCCGTCGCCGTGGAGTGTGTAGACCAGATGGTTGTCGCCGGTCATTTTTTTGCCCAGTGCGGCACCGATGCCGACACTCATGCCCTGTCCCAAGGAACCGCTGGCCATGCGGATACCGGGCAGATTGTGTGCGGTGGAGGGATGTCCCTGCAGACGGGTGCCGAATTTGCGGAAGCTGGCCAACTCGCTGACGGGGAAGTAGCCGCGACGGGCCATGGTGCTATAGATGACTGGGGTGATGTGGCCTTGTGAGACAAAGAGCATGTCTTGTCCTTTGCCTTCCATGGTGAACTGGGCGGGGTCGTGGTCCATCAGGTTGAACTGCATGGCGACCATCCAGTCGGTTGTGCCCATCGAGCCACCCGGATGACCGGATTTGGCTGCGGTGGTCATGCGTAGTATGTCTCTGCGAACTTGCTGTGCAATTGTTTGTAATTCTTGCGTGGTTTTCATTTTATGATGAGATTAAATTTTTGCAAAAATAAGGATTATTTCCTATCGGACAGATAGAAGTTATGAATGTTTATCAACAGGAATTTTTAAGGTAGGGAAGAGCCCTTGTAAGAGCAGTCTGTTACAGGCGAAACACATATTGCCGGCCGTTCTGGTCGGTGCCGAAGAGTTCGCCTCCGTGGCGCGTCACGGTGATGCTGTAGCTGTTCTCGTCCTCGTCGTGGATGGTCCCGCGACCCGTTTTGCCGTTGAGAGTGACATGCCCCCACACCTTGCCGTTGGCGCCATAAGTGGAAATGTACATGGTCTCTTTGCCTCCATTGTATTCGTTTACAGTGGTGTTCCGTTTGGTAGTGGGCTGTTTGGCTGCGGGCTCTTTTGCAGATACCTCTTCATCAGGTGTTGTCGCTACGCTGTCGGTGACGCTAGCGCTATCGGTAACATCTTTTTGCATCTCAGGGGTCTCTTGGGCTATGCTGTCGCCGGGGGTCCCTTCGTTGTCGGCCACTCTGTTGCCGCCGCAGGCGGTGGTCAGCGTCAATGTAACTGTCATCATTATGAGGACAAAAACGGATTCTCTGAATTTCATGATGAATGTTTTTTAGGCTACAAAAATACACATCTTTGGCGACATGGCAAAATTAATTTTGTCATGTCAATCATCTTTCCTATCTTTGCAAATTCACTTTGTGACTGTTAATAAGTTTGTAACTATTAGATTGTAAATAATATAAGAATTATATGGATAAGAAATCTATTATTGGTTTGGTGCTGATTTTTCTCATTTTTATGGGTTACATGTTTTGGATTAAACCCAGTGATGAGGAAATCGCCGCACGACGTCAGGCCGATTCGCTCCGTTGGGTGGAACAGAAACATGCCGATTCTGTCGCCCAAGCCGAAGCCATGCAGAAACATGTGCAGGATTCGATTAATGCGGTATTGCTCCGTGATACCACGCTGAGTGACAGCCTCCGTGAGGCCTTGCGTCCCGAAAGCAAAGTGAATCTTGGTCTATTCGATGTCAACAAAGGAAATCCGGACCTGCATATTACGGTTAAAAACAATCTCTTTGCAGTTGATCTTCAGTCACTCGGCGCTTCTGTGCAGCGAGTGGTGTTGAACGACTACAAGACATTCGACGGGCATCCACTTGAAGTGATCACGCCGGATACCGACAATTTCAACTTGATTTTCCTGGATGCCAAAAGTACGGATATTTCAACCAAATTCCTTCCATTCGAAGTCTTTAGCAATGGCAAGCCTGTGACAGACAGCGGCGTGTTGAACGTTCCGGAAAAGGACTCCCTCGTGCTCAGTTTCCGTGCCTATGTCCGTCCGGCGGCAGCGAACGACACAGCGGCCGCTTCGTCCACTGTCGACAAAGATCGCTATTTGGAATTCCGCTATGTGTTTTACGATGACAACTACGAGATTGATTTCGATATTAATTTCCACCATATCAAATCGTCTGTCAGCGATTTGCCCAATCTGACGCTGGTCTGGCAGAACCGTTTGAACCGTCAGGAACAGTTTGACCGCAGCCAGAAGGGTCGTCAAGGCTCACGCAACAAGGATGTCGAGCGCTTCTACACTACGTTGTATTACAAGAATGTCGAGGACAATGCCGATTGTCTGAAAGACGGTCGCGACGATGCCGCCCAATTGACGGCTCCGTTGGAGTGGGTGGCTTACAAACAGCAGTTCTTCTGTGCTATACTGATGTCGGAGACCGGGTTCCAGAATGCGCAGCAGCTTCAGGTGTCGACCGACCCCTCATGCAAGAATGACAACTACCTGTGTGACATGTCCAGCATCCTCGGCTACGAGTATGATGCCAGCCAAGAGGACTTCACCATGGATATGCAGCTCTACTACGGTCCTAACAAATACCGTCTGCTGCGCGATATGGACCGCGGCTTCGAGCGTATCCTCCCGTTGGGATGGGGCTTCTTCCTCACGCAGTGGGTCAGCCGTTTCGCTATCATCCCGGTGTTCAACTTCCTCGAGAATTTCGGCTGGAACTATGGTATTATCATCATTGTTTTGACCATCCTTCTCAAGCTGGTACTCTCACCGCTTACCTATAAGTCCTACAAGAGCGGTGCCGTGATGCGTCACTTGAAGCCGGAGATGGAAGCTATCAATAAGAAATTCCCCAAGCAGGAACAGGCCATGCAGAAACAGCAGGCCATGAGTGCCTTGAACATGAAAGCGGGTATCAGTCCTTTGGCGGGCTGTCTGCCGGCACTGATCCAGTTCCCCATCCTCATCGCCATGTATCGCTTCTATCCTGCATCCATCGAGTTGCGTCAGAAGGATTTCCTCTGGTGCAACGACCTCTCCAGTTACGACTCGATACTCAACCTGCCGTTCAATATCCCGTTGTATGGCGACCATATCAGTCTGTTCTGCCTCTTGATGTTCGGTATGCAGTTCTTCTACACCATCTACACCATGAAGCAGCAGCAAAGCCAGGCCTCGATGCCGGGTATGAAGTTTATGATGTATTTCATGCCGTTCATGATGCTCTTCATCTTCAACAGCCAGTCGGCAGCACTGAACCTCTACTATTTCTTCAACCTGCTGCTCTCTATGGCTCAGATGTTCGCCATCCGTGCTTTCGTGACGGAAGACAAGGTGCGTGCCCGTATGGCCAAAGCAGAACTCCAGAACAAGAACAAACCGCAGAAGAAATCGAAATTCCAACAGCGACTTGAAGAGATG
The DNA here is from genome assembly GCA_946401725.1 of uncultured Bacteroidales bacterium. Lineage (GTDB taxonomy): Bacteria > Bacteroidota > Bacteroidia > Bacteroidales > P3 > Colimorpha. The sequence goes on from CAMIVE010000029.1 coordinate 4,042, forward strand.
CAGCGCATGCAGGAACAGATGCAGAAACAACAGCAGAAAAAAAGATAGTCAAAAGAAAAAAGGCAAACTTTTTTTCCTCTTGATGAAACTTTAATGCGAAACAAACGTAAACAAAGCATCTAACCGAAAAATCGAAATCTGAAAACTAAATAACAATCCATGGTTGTAACATTAGTCACCATCTTTATCATCGGATATGCCTGCATCGCATTGGAACATCCGTTGAAAGTCAACAAAACGGCAACAGCATTGCTGTTGGGTGTGCTGACATGGGCCATCTTCTCGTTTTGCAATACAGCCTTTGACCCGGCAATGAATCACGAAGCTTGGAGAGCTTTTATTTCAGGCAATTTGGTAGAAAACCTCGGTGAGACGGCAGAAATCGTCTTTTTCCTGCTGGGCGCAATGACCATTGTCACATTGATAGAGGACTATCAGGGTTTCAGCATCATCACCGACAAGATCAAGACAACCAACAAGAAGAAGCTGCTGTGGATTCTTTCCATCCTCACCTTCTTCCTTTCGGCGTTGCTCGACAATATGACCACCGCTATCGTCATGGTGGCATTGCTGCGCAAACTGATTGCCGACAAGAAAGAACGCTGGTTGTATGCCGGTATGGTGATTCTGGCTGCCAATGCAGGCGGCGCGTGGAGTCCTATCGGCGATGTCACCACCATCATGCTTTGGATAAAAGGGGAGGTGACTACGGTCAATATCATCGTCAAGACGCTTATCGCCAGTTTCGCCTGTATGGCGGTGCCGGTATGGATTCTGGGTTTCTCGTTGAAAGGTGATATTGAGCGCCCTGCCAACCAGACAGAAGGTTTTCAAGTACCGCACACCTTTCGTGTACTTGTCCTGGTGATGGGTGTCAGTGCGTTGATTTTTGTTCCGATATTCAAGACCATCACCCATCTGCCTCCTTATCTGGGTATGCTGTTCGGTCTCTCGATTCTGTGGATCACCACGGAAATTCTTAGCCGCAAATATTCCAAAGACAACGCCAAACTGCCTACGGCTGTCAGCACCCTCGAGCATGTCGATGTGCCGACCATCCTTTTCTTCCTGGGTATTCTGATGGCGGTCTCCTGTCTTAAGGTCGCTGGTATTCTGGGCGGACTGGCTCAGGGTCTTAACGATGTTTTCTTGGGTATGCACATGGGTGACGAACCAGTGGGCTTCTTCCTCATCGACCTGATTATCGGTGTCCTCTCATCCATAGTCGACAATGTACCGTTGGTGGCAGCAGTCCAGGGTATGTATCCCCACGAGGGCATGGATGTCATCTTCCAACAGAACCACCCCTTCTGGGAGTTCCTAGCCTATTGTGCCGGTACGGGTGGAAGCCTCCTGATCATCGGTTCCGCTGCAGGTGTGGCAGTGATGGGGATGGAGAAAATCGATTTTATCTGGTATCTCAAGAAGATCACGTTGCTTGCCTTTGTAGGCTACCTCGCAGGTGCTGTCGTATTCATTCTTATGGATATCACCATGTTTGAAAAAATTGAATGGTTGGAGCAGTTGGCGGCATTGCCTGCCATGCATCCGATGATGTGTTAGTCCGTTGAGTAAGTGACATCTGAAAACGTATATTCTTCAACGTAAAACGTTATAAATATAGAAATGCAAAACCCTAAATCAAAACAAACAGTTAAAGCTCCGTTGGGTCGCCGTATCTTCAACATCGCTGTATATGCATTCGCTGTTGCTGGCTTTGGCATTATTGCCGCCTGGGCCATTTTCAAGTTGGGTCTTACCAACAACAAAGGAGCTGTCGATAAAAACTATCGATATCTGATGTCTGTCTCTGAGATGGAGGAACTGGAACAGCAGGATTTGACACCTCAGCAGCGTGACGCAGTATGGATGGAACAGTATCTGAAACTGGCTGCATTTGGAAAATTCTATCCCGAGAACGCACGTTTGATTCTTGAGGCAGCACAATACAGTAACAACCCCTTGCTGGTCGACCGTATGATTGCTGCTGCATCGCTCTATATCAAAGACGATAAAGGTTATAAGGACTTCTTGTCGCAGATGAAGAAGTTGTACGATTCTCGTGAACAAAACCAGTCGCCAACCATTATCCCGTGGATGGCCACCTCGGAATGGGAGATGTTGAAGGCTTCGCTGATTCGCGACACGGCCATGCTCAACGAGGCAGGTCGCCTCACGGGTGTCGAGCCGCGACTCATCGCTGCCTGTCTGGTGGGTGAGCAGATTCGCCTGTTCAACTCCAAGCGCGAGATTGTGAAGAAGTATCTCGGCCCCGTCAAGGTGCTCTCCGTACAGTCGCAGTTCTCCTATGGCGTGAACGGTATCAAGGAGCATACCGCTATTGCGGTCGAGTCTCACCTCAAAGACTCTACGTCGGTGTTCTATATGGGCAAGCAGTATGAGAATATCTTGGATTTCAGGACCTCAAACCACGAGATGGAACGCTACAACCGCCTGGTGGACTATCGTAATCATTTGTATTCATATATATATACGGGATGTATCCTCCATCAGACCATGCTTCAGTGGAAGCGTGCCGGCTATGATATCTCCAATCGTCCGGACATTCTCTGCACGTTGTTCAATGTGGGATTTGCCCAGTCGCATCCCCATGACGCTCCTCGTTGCGGCGGTTCGCATATCACCGTCGATGGCAAAGTCTATACCTTTGGTGCCATTGGATTCGACTTCTACTATTCAGGCGAATTGGCTGCAGCCTTCCCGTTCTGGAAGAAACGTTTTATCGACGACAACGGTGTCCGTCTGACCAAGACGCAGATCGACAGCATTCAGAACCATGTGAGCAACTGCGCTCGCCCCGAGAAGGGCAGGGAGTACAAGAAAGACTCGACTCTTTTAACCCCCGAAACTGCTGGATCTTCCGAAACATCAGAACCGGAAACGCTAGAATGGTAGTGTGATACATTAATTGTGACAATTGTTTTATGGAACAAAGAGACTTTGGTAATAAGTACGATTTCTCGGCCACAGCCCGTTTCTTCCGCTGTCACTGGAAGTTGATGGCTATTGTGTTTGTTGTGGCATTCGCTGTTTCTCTGGTGGCTTCATTTCTTGTTACTCCACGCTTTAAATCGACGGCTATCCTTTTCCCCACAAACTCGATGCGTGTCTCGAAAGCTATCCTCGCCGAGCGTTACAGTATGGACTTCCTGGATTATGGGTCGGAACGCGATTGCGAGTACGCTATACAGATACTTTCGTCCCAATCGATGGAAGACGCTGTCTGCCAGCGTTTCAATATGCTTGAACACTATGATATCGCTGCTGACGATCCGCATAAGCTCTTCAAACTCCATACCAACTACCGGGGCAATGTCTCGGTGAAGCGCACAGAATTTCTGGGTGTGGAGATTTCGGTTCTTGATGTCGATCCCCAGATGGCTGCTGATATGGCTAATTTTATGGCCATTTATTATGATTCTTTAAGCAGCCGCATTCAGAAAGACCGCGCCGCTGATGCCTATAAGGTGATGCAGCAGGTGTGCGTGGAATTGAATGCCGAACTGGATTCCCTGGTGGCGCAATGGAAAGCCGACAAAACCAATCTCGGTCTGAACGAATTGATTTCAAACAAGAGTAAGGAATTGGCAGAACTGCAGACTCGCATGGCTGAAACCAAGGTTGATATGGACCAGCAGGTGAGCTTTAAGTTCTGGTTGGACCAGGCCAGTGCCGCCGATAACAAAGCCTATCCTAAACGTGCGATTATTGTTATGTTGGGCACGTTGGGAACACTGGTGCTCTGCGTGTTGCTTCTGTTGATTGTGGACCGCATCCGCACCAAGGATGAAGAATGACGCTTTGATATTGAACGACTCATGCGCGACTGGATGAAGAAAAACCGTGGCCTGCTGGTGGCTATGCTGCTCACTGCGGCTTTCCTTACGGCTAATTTCTTTCTGCTCTCTCGTGACAACTATTATCTTTTCCTTGTTCCGCTGGCGATCCTGCTGGTAGCATTGTTTGTGCTGAAACTGGAGACCGGACTGTTGGTGATAGCTTTGCTGACACCCTTTGCAGTCGATTTTGCATTGGTCCCGGGTATGGAATTGTCTATGCCGGTCGAACCGATGATGATTCTTTTCTCCGCGGTGTTCCTTTTCCGGGTGCTTGTCGCCCGCACCTATGACACTCGTATACTGCGTCATCCGGTGACGATTGCGCTGCTGGCTTCGTTGGCTTGGATGTTGATCACGGCATCCACCTCGCAGATCCCCGAGGTGTCGTTCAAGTATTTCGCTGCACGTCTGTGGTTCGTGATACCATTCTATTTCGCTGCTGTCCAGATTTTCCGTGATCGCAGCCGTGCTTGGCAGTTGTTCTGGTGCTATGCCGCTTCACTGGTTGTCGTCATCTTGATTTCTACAGCCAAGACATTGGGCAACTTCCACGACCTGCAGACGCTTCATCGGGTGATGAGACCTTTTTACAACGACCACACCGCTTACGGATGTGTCATAGCGCTTTTCCTTCCCGTAACGTTTCATTGTCTGCTGTCGCGTGAGACAAAAGGATGGTTGCGTCTGCTTGTTCTTGCGGTCATGGGAGCGCTGGTGACAGGACTGCTCTTCTCCTATTCGAGGGCCGCATGGATTAGCGTGCTGGCGGCAGTGGCGGTCTACGTGGCTATCCGGATGGGTGTGAAAGTCCGTTGGATGGTGCTGGTTTTTGCTGCATGCGCCACCCTTTTCTTTGTCCATCAGTCGGATGTGCTCTATAAATTGGGCAAAAACAAGCAGGATTCATCGTATGACCTTGCAGGTCAAGTGAAGTCGATTTCCAATATCTCCACCGATGCCTCCAATTTGGAACGCCTGAATCGTTGGGCGTCGGCGCTCCGTATGTTTAGTGAGCGTCCGCTGCTGGGCACGGGTCCGGGCACCTATCAGTTCCTCTATGCAGGTTATCAGCGTAGCTACCAGCTTTCAACCATCAGCACCAATTCGGGCGACAAAGGCAATGCCCACAGCGAGTATATCGGTCCGTTGACCGAACAGGGGGTGCCTGGAGCCTTGTTTGTGCTGGCTATCTTCCTGGTTACCTTTGTTTCAGGCGTTCATGTCTATCGTTCGGCGGCCGACGAACGGGTGGCACGTATGGCACTGGCGTTTACTTTGAGTCTCCTGACATACTATGTACATGGTATTTTTAACAATTTTCTCGATACGGACAAACTATCCGTCCCGTTTTGGGCCTTTACAGCGGTAGTGGTGTCCCTGGACCTTTTCGCCGAGAAAAAATGCATTCCGCTGTCCAGCAGTCGAATGTAAAATAGGAGAATCATAAAAAAATCTAAAAGGAAGGGCCGCTTCCAAAAGGTTTCATTTTTTTTCATATTTTTGCAACTTCTTTTGCGTTTCGAAAGAAATGATTTTCTCTCGTCTTGCTTTTTTTTATTAAAAATACAGAAATAAGTAGCACAAAATCTGCCTTTTTAATAATTAAATGAAGATATGATGAAATCTATAACGCTGAGATTTTTTTCTTTTATCACACTGAGTCTCTTTCTGTTGACAGGACCGCTCAAGGCTGTCGCAACAACGCCGGCACCTTCGACAGGCAGTATTGTCGACCGTGTCATCGAAGAAGCGATGAAATACATCGGAACTCCTTATCGTTGGGGGGGCAAGACTCCGGCTGGTTTCGACTGTGCGGGGTTCACGCGGTTTGTCTATTCCAAATTCGGTCTTTCATTGGCACCGTCGGCCGGTCCTCAGTTCAAACAGGGCACATCGGTCAAAAAGAGCGAACTTCGCAAGGGTGATTTGGTCTTTTTTGGCGGACGCAAGAGCACCCGTTCTATCGGACATGTGGGTATAGTCACTTCTGTGGAAGGCGATGCTTTCCATTTCATCCATGCAGCCAGTAAAGGTATCACGATTTCATCCTCCAAGGAGGCGTATTACAGTAAACGGTATATCTGTGCCTGCCGTGTCATAGACCGTATATCGGTCGACGGAAAATGGGAAGATGACGATCCCGCCATTGTCAAACAGGTTATTGTCTCCAGTGTCGATGCCCAGCGGGGAACTCCGTCGAATAACGAATTGGGTGTCAGTGTAGAGGGTTCGGGCGATGCGCTTTCCGATACACTGATTTCGATAGCCATGGTGGGTGACATGATGCTGGGAACTACCTATCCTACGCACCGGTTGCCTCAAAACGATGGAGAGAATCTTTTCGATGAAGTGCGTAGCATCCTCAAAGGGGCTAAAATATCAGTCGGCAATTGTGAGGGGGCTATCTGTGAGAAAGGAAAAAGTACCAAAGGAAAGGGCAAGAACAGCTATGTCTTCCGCATGCCCACCTCTTATGCCCATCTGTTCCGTGACGCTGGTTTCGATTTTCTCAGTCTTGCCAACAATCACAGCCATGATTTCGGAAGAGAAGGCGTCCGTGAAACTATGTCGATGCTCGACAGCATGAATATCCGCTATGCGGGCGTCAAGGGAATGTGCCGTTCGACGATTCTCGAACGGGATGGCGTCAAATACGGATTCTGTGCCTTTGGATATAATAACTACACCTATCGCCATCAGGATGTGGCGCAGGTGAAAAAGATACTGCAGGGACTGCGTGACTCATGCGACATCCTGATTGTCTCTATCCGTGGCGGTGCCGAAGGAAAGGACAAAATCCATCTGCCGATTGGACGGGAGTCTTATAATGGTGAGGATCGGGGCGATCTGCGCAAATTCGCCCACCTCTGTGTCGACGAAGGTGCCGACGTGGTCTTCGGACATGGTCCGCATGTCTGTCGTGCAGTGGAATGCTACAAAGGGCGTTTCATCGCCTATAGCTTGGGAAATTTCTGTACTCCGTCGGGTTTCAATGTGTCGGGTATCTCGGGCTATGCCCCCGTGATAGTGGTCAATGTGGACCGTAAGGGCAATCTGGTCAATGGACGTATCCATTCCTTTATCCAGTCGTCTGGCGTAGGACCTCGCAAAGACGAATCAAACAAGGTGGCGCAGGCTATCCGTAAGTTGACCCTGTCGGATTTCAAGAACGCACACCTGAATATTGCAGACGACGGATCGTTTGTTCCTACCAAATAAAATTAAGGAACCAGATATAATAAACGGGCTGGATGGCAAAAGTTCATCCAGCCCGTTTATTGTATGAGGTTGTGTAAAAAGGAAAATCAGTTGTCAATCAAGTTAAGGATGTCGCTCATCTTGGGCGTCAGGATGATTTCTGTGCGGCGGTTGAGCGCCTTGTTGGCAGGTGAGTCGTTGGGCACTTTAGGTGCGAATTCTCCATGTCCGCAGGCTTCGATACGCGAGGGATCTATGGCGGGGCCGTACTGCAGCAGCAGTTTCACAATGGCGGTGGCACGCATCACGCTCAAATCCCAGTTGTCTTTGACGGCAGAGCTCCCTTTGTAGGCGGCGTTGTCGGTATGACCTTCTACAAGGATATTCAGGTCGGTGCTTTTCTCCAGCACTTTAGCCAAGGTCTTGATGGCGTCGACACCCTCTTTCGAGACGGTCCAGCTGGCGGAGGGGAACAGCAACTTGCTCTCCATCGACACATAGACCTTGCCGTCACGTGTCTCCACATTCAGACCCTTGTCGGCAAACCCTACAAGGGCGTTGTTGAGCGAGGTGCGCAGGTTTTCCAGTTCTTTCTCTTTGGCTTCAAGTGCTTTGCGGGCAGCGGCCTCTTTTTTCTCCAGAACAGCCTGTTGCGACTTCAGCTCCGCCTCTTTGGCCTTGAAATCCGCTTCCTTGTTTTTAAAATCCGCCTCTTTGACTTTGAAATCGGCTTCTTTATTCAGAAACTCCGCCTCTTTGGTTCGGAAAGCCTCTTCTTTGGCTTTGAAGGAATTCTCCTTGTCGTTGAGTTCCTTGGTGCGGGCGGCAAGCATGTTGTTGGTGCGCGTAAGATCTTGGTTCTGACCGGTGATGCGCTGGTTGTAATTCTCTATGATGGTATCGTAACCCAACTTCATGTTGTTCATCTCCTGCTGGAGGGCCTTGTTCGTCTCGGTCTGTTTGTTGACATTGTCTGTGAGGTCGACAATCTCCGCTCCGAGCGACTGGTTCTGACGCTGCAGTTCGGCGTTTTCTTCACGCAGGTCGTTCAGTTCACCCTGAACAGCATTATAGTCTCTGCGCAGTTGCGTGTTTTTCGATTCCAGCGCCTCGTATTTGCCTAATGTGACGCAGGAACTGAACAGCAGGGTGCCCATGGCTAATAAAAAAAACTGTTTTTTCATCGTTTTCATAAATTGTTTTGTCATAAAACGTCAAATAGGAAACATTATTTTGTTTGTCACGACAAAATAAGAAATCATTTTTAACACAAAGCGTAGAAACGTAAAACTTTTTTCTTATCTTTGTACCTCGTTTTTGAAATGAACATTATTTTGAATTATCTGTAAATCATGGCATTGTATGGATTATACAAGCGTTTTATCGTGTGGCGAATGCGTCACATGAGCGACCGTGTATTCCTGTTGATACTCAGTGTGGCAGTGGGACTGCTGGCGGGTATTGCCGCTGTGGTGTTGAAAACGCTGGTCCATGTCACCAACCGTTGGCTGTTGGGATTCAACATACCGACGTTTGTAGGAGGAAATCTGTTGATTCTGGTCTATCCAGCCATCGGCATTTTGTTGACTATCTTATTCGTCCGTTTTATTGTCAAGGGCCATATCGGACATGGGCTTCCGTCTGTGCTTTTGTCGCTGTCGCGACGGGGAGGCGTTCTTCCTGCTCGCAATATGTACACTTCTCTTATCGCCTCCACGCTCACTGTGGCGTTCGGTGGCAGCGTGGGATTGGAGGCACCCATAGCCTCTACGGGCAGTGCGATAGGGTCGAATATCGGTCGTTTCTTCCGTTTGAGTCCGCACGATGTCAAGCTGTTGCTGGGTTGTGGCGCTGCAGGTGCAATCGCCGGAATATTCAAGGCGCCGATTGCGGGTGTGCTGTTTGTCATTGAGGTCTTTATGTTCGATATGACGGCGACCTCGATACTGCCGTTGATGCTTTCGGCCATCAGTGCAGCGACGGTGGCCTATTTCCTGATGGGAAGCGAAGTGCAGTTTGCTTTCTCCGTTGTGGGTGATGTTGGATTGTCGCAGATTCCTTTCTATATCGTGTTGGGCATTTTTTGCGCCTTTGTGTCGCTCTATTTTCTGCGTGTCACTGACTGGGTTGAAGGTTGGTATGCCCGTCGGCGTAGCGTAGGGTCGAGGGCCCTCATAGGTGCGGTATCGTTAGGACTGATGATTTTCCTTTTCCCGCCGCTCTTTGGCGAGGGCTACAGCTTCCTGACCGAACTCCTTAACGGAAGTGATGATTTGTTGTTCGAACACAGCGTTTTCTCGTCATTCAGCGATGTGGGATGGGTTGCGCTTGTTTATCTGTTGGTGTTGATATTGATGAAAGCGGTGGCGACGGCAACCACCATCGGCTGCGGTGGGGTGGGAGGTACCTTTGGACCGTCGCTCATCATCGGAGGTGTCTCGGGCTATTTCTTCTGTATGCTATGCAACCAGATGGGGCTTCCCGAACAGTCCACGGCTAATTTTGCCTTGGTCGGCATGGCGGCGGTGATGACGGGAGTGATGCATGCGCCCTTCATGGCGATTTTCCTGATTGCCGAGATTACGGGAGGCTATGCCCTGATGGTTCCGCTTTTTGTCGCTTCGTCCATCACCTATCTTTGTGTTTCTCCGTTCGAACGCCATTCCATCTATGCCCGTAAGCTGGCGGAGCAGGGCGACCTGCTGACCCACGACAAGGACACATCGGCTTGGCAGCTGATGGATTTGCGCAAGTTGATTGAGACCAATTTTGTCGTTGTGCGTGAAGGGGACATGCTGTCCGACTTGGTGGAAGCCATCAAATTCTCGCGACGGAATGTGTTTCCGGTGTTGGCTGACGATGATAAATTCCTGGGTGTTATCCATCTTGATGACGTCCGTCAGATCATGTTCCGTCCTGAATTGTACGACACGACGCCTGTGTTGTCGCTTATGCGTGATATCACCGAAGGCGACATTGTCAGGCTGAGTGACCCGCCTGCCGAGATTGTCAACAAGTTCAAAGTGGGCAACCGCTACAACCTCATCGTTATCGACGATGACGGCTATTACCAAGGATTCCTCTCCCGAGCCAATACATTCTCCGCCTACCGTCGTTTTGTGTCCTCGTTGTCAGAGGAGTGATGGCAAAGCCTACGGAGACTATATTTTGCCAAGCCTCAAAAGGTTCCTACGGGCACAGCTACGACAGTATCCGTCCAAAGGACTGATATCTCAGCTTTGTTTTTTTTTATTTTATCTTTTTTTTATGAGGACAGATAATACCGTGAGATATCGACATGGGCAATTCTATATACCATAATCTTTTGTCGAATAATGAATTAGAAAAGCATATTGTAATAGGACTAAATCTGTCATCTGGATTTATCAGACAGAGACAATTGACTTTATTATAAGTGCAATAATGTCCTTCTATATGGCTGAACAATTCACCCTCAGGTCCGATTATGTTCCCTTTCCCGATTAAATACAAATACCATACCAATATAGATGCATCAGTATTTGCATCCAAATGAATATCTTTTAACCGAAGGGTATAGTGCGAGCGTTTCAAATCAACAAAAAACAGTTGGACGCTATCTTTGTAACGCACATATGAAAAGTTTTCGTATTTAATATAACTATATTTAATGGTATCATTTTGCCCATTCTTATGCAATATTTCCGTTGATTGGAATTCTTTTTTTGGACATCCGTAAGAAGAAATAATATCATTATAGGTTCCTTTTATTATTAGATTGTCTGAGGAGAAATCGTCCAATGTAACAATCTCAAAATGAGGATATTGCCCTATAATATGTATTAAACAGGTTATCAATACAAAGATGTATTTAATTCCCATAAGATAATTTTATTAAGTATCAATAATGATATTATTTTATTGAGAAATGGTTGTTTATATTAATTATTCCCTTTTATTAAATTTTACAAGAAATTGATTTTCTAAGAAATCCAAACATCTCTTATCTGGATAATATAACACAGTACCTCCAGAAGGATAGGTTTTACATACAAATCCTTGTCTGTTTGCTGAAAATGTATAAAATTCCTCATTTTCCATAAGAATTGGATTGAGTTTTCAAATATTCTCAAAATACTGATTTTATTGATATAACGTTTGATGGACTATTATATTGCTTTTTTGTGGATTTGGAAATCCTTATAATATTTTGCGTCAGATTACAAATCTGACGTAATAACACGCAACTGGAACATCCGCCGCATCGGGCAACAATACGCGACTGGAACATCCGCCGCAACGGAGGATGTATTCATTTAGTTTTTTCAAGAGGAGTGTCAGACCATTCATACCTTACCCTTGGTCTATATTGAAATCGAACACATTTTTCCACAGTGTCAATATCAGAGTCCAACATTTCAATCGGTTCAACGTATTCAAAACTGTCAAGAATGAATGTGTTTGATGATTGCATTTTGTCGGGAAGGTATTTCTTAACGAATCTATAAATCCGCAAACATGAGATTGGTATTTCAAAGAATTCCGCTTTTATTAAGTATATGTCAACAATCAGCTTTCTACTATTGGATGGATATACATACAGCGGCGTACTATTCTGACACTCAATTTGATTTATTTTGTACCAGTTGAGAAAAAACAATTCATTTCTTCGAATTTCAAATGATGAGTCCGATAAATCCCCAATAATATTCTTCCTCATGACAGAGTCAAGATAAAATGGTTTTTTAAAGTCTCCTGCAGCAGGAATTGAATTTTTGTAAATGCTGTAAACAATAGAATCTTCGTTCGAATAATCTATATGAAAATCATTAAGATTATTTACAAAAACATTATGAATACTCACGCGTTCGTTGCTTTTATAATTGACATCCCAAATACTTATGCAAAACAGTTTGTCAGGTCGTGCCGATTGTTGAGGAAAACAATGCACAACCATTGATAGGTACAATAAGCAAGTTGTCAAATATTTTAATCGCATAAATTATATTGTTATTGTTTGTAATTCTTCATTCGATATTAATTTTTTTATGTCATCCTCGTTAGGCAAATCAAGTTTTTGATAACTCCCAATACCAGAAGGTGCATCGTCATTATCAAAAAACAAAGTATGAAATATTTCATGGATTCTATTCCTCATATAATTAAAACAAGGGCTCATATGTATGTATTTATTGTCTACTGTGATTCCTCCCAACCAAGAATCGGAACCACTTTGTGTGTTTAATTGGTCCTTGCTGACACGTAGCCACTCACAATATTCCATTATTCGCATTGTATTTCCAATAGGAACATCTCCATAATAATCTTTTTCAGCCAGATACTTTGAATAATTATCATCACCACCTACAAAGAATCTTAAATCAAAAACTACTTGATAATATTCTCCCTCATATTGTACTTGATAGTTACCACTGTTAAGACATTCATTGATTTTATTATTCATGCGGTCCACTTCCTTTGCAGCAAATACTATTTCCCTGCTATCAGGAGAGACCTTTTCTGTTGTGACATAGTAGTCTGCTCTAACCGTAATAGTTTTGGATTCCTTATCGACAATTTTTACACCATCTCTCCCATCTGGATCTACCAGTTTCAATGGATTCCATGCACAGTAAGCATACGGGCTAATACTCGGGTACTTATCCGCCATCGGATCCACGCTCAGCCAGGCGGTGATAAGGGTGTGGTCGAGATACCTCGCACCGAAGTATGAATACCCTGTTTCCGCATCTAACTCCTTGCCGGTGAAGGTGAAGAGGAAAGAATATTCGGAACTAGCTGTAAAATCAACTGATTTGGAAAAAACCGCACATGGCGTTTTTTGACAAAAAA
>CAMIVE010000030.1 GCA_946401725.1 uncultured Bacteroidales bacterium
ACCCTCGAAGTCGACAACACCGCCGTCCGCGAGGCACAGCTGAAACGTCTGGCCAAACTGCGCGCCGAGCGTAACAGCGAAGAGGTGCAGAAATCCCTCGACGCGCTGACCCGCTGCGCTGAGACGGGTGAAGGCAACCTGCTGGAACTCTCCATCGACGCCGCCCGCAAGCGCGCCTCCCTGGGCGAGATTTCCTATGCCCTTGAAAAAGTATATGGTCGTTACAAAGCAAAAATCAATCTGATCACCAACGTGTACAATACGCAGACAAAAGACAGCGAGCTTTTCAAGAAAGCTCAGGCCATGACCGACGAATTCGCCAAGCTCGAAGGCCGTCGTCCCCGTATCATGGTCGCCAAGATGGGTCAGGATGGTCACGACCGTGGCGCCAAAGTGGTCGCCACCGGTTATGCCGACCTCGGTTTCGATGTCGATATGGGACCCCTCTTCCAGACACCCGCCGAAGCCGCCAAGCAGGCCGTCGAGAACGACGTCCACGTCATGGGCGTCAGCTCGCTGGCAGCAGGTCACAAGACCCTCGTGCCGCAGGTTATCGAAGAACTCAAGAAGCTGGGCCGTGAAGACATCATGGTCGTTGTCGGTGGCGTCATCCCGCCGCAGGACTACGACTTCCTCTTCAAAGCCGGTGCCGCTGCTATCTTCGGACCTGGAACGGTTATCAGCGTCAGCGCCATCAAGATGATGGAACTCCTCCTTGCTGCCCGCAAAGGGGAATAAGAACGATAAGTCAAAAAAGAAAAGAGCCGCTCATCCGAGCGGCTCTTTTCTTTTTCTTGCAACCTGGGAGGTTATGCCTCGACGTTCTTTTCGATGGCGAGTTTACCTCTGTAATATCCGCATTCGGGACATACGTGATGCATCATGATCTGCGCACCACAGTTGCTGCATGTGGTCAGCTGGGGAGTCTCCAGGCTGTCATGCGTTCTTCTCTTTCTTGTTCTCGTCTGTGAGAACCTGTGTTTTGGATGTGGCATAATTATTAATTTTTTATTGTTTTATTTATTTTTCAGTGTTTTGAGGACATCCCACCGAGGGTCGGTCTCTAGCGCTTCCTGCTCCTGCTCACCCTCCTCGTCGGTCTGTCGTTCCCCGTCGCTCGCACCGGTCAGATATTGCATCATCTCGGGGTCGCAGGTGGGGTTGCCTTCGGCGTCGTCTTCATGGATGCACTGTATCGGCATTGCTATCGCCACATATTCGTACATCCACTGTGCCAGGTCTATGGAGTGGGCCTTCTCAGGGAGAAACACCACATCCTCGTCGTCGCTCTGTTCGGTGTCGCTGAATTTCACATAGAGTGTCTGTGTTCCTTTCACCGGCATCGTCATCTCACCTAGGCATCTGTCGCACGTCGTCAGCACCTCTCCGGAGTAGTCGAAAAAAAACATCAACAACCGCTCTTTTTTCTCCAATCGCACATTAAAAACGACCTTTCCATCCAGTATTTTTTCATTTTTATATACTGAAAAAAAACTGTTGTCCAGAGTAAAATCGTAGTCATAAACTCCTGATTTTAAACCACTGAACTGTATTGTCGTGTCGGTTTTATGCTCCATTCGCACACTCCTTATGAGTTTGCAAAGATACAACTTTTTTATAATCTGAGAAAAAAAAGTTTTTTTTCGCGCTTTTTTATATTCAGATGACCAACCTCACTCCGTTAGCAATGCCTCGAAGAGGCTTCCTCTCCATAACACCACACTAAGCGCAGCGCAGTGTGGTGATGCTGTAGACCACTCACTCTGCGTGTCGAAGACACGCTACAATGGAGGTTTGTGAACACTTGAGAAATAGGAATGGTATATTTATATTCCTAAATTGCATAATAAAATGACTGTAATGCCGTTGTTATAATAAACCCCAAAACTCTTCATTATGAAAAAACTTATGAGACTTCTCTGCGCCGCGATGCTGCTTGTATCGTTTGCAGCATGCGACGAATTGGACAACCAGAACGACAACCCTGGTGGTGGTGACGGCGACTACAGCACCCTTATCCTCGGCGCTTGGAAGGTGGACCTGATGACCGTCGACGGGCAGAGCATGACGCCTCCGAACATGCAGCTCTCCTTCTACGAGAACGGTAGCGGTCTGATGAACGGCGACGGCATTGGCGAGCACAACGAATTCACGTGGGCCATCAGCGGCAGCAACATCAGCGTAACCACCGACAACAACCAGTTCACTTTCGTCATCGACAACCTCACCGCGACCGAGTGCGCCTTCCACGGCAACCGCATTCAGCTTGGCGAAAACGACATCACTGGCGACATTGTTTTCCACATGATTAAGATGGGCGGCGACAACCCCGGCGACCCTGATCCCGGCAACCTCGGCGTCAGCGCGCCAGTAATGATAGAAAGCACCGTAACCTCGCTCAAAATGAGATCCCAAATCACAGGCGACCTCGAAACCTACCTGTCCCAGTTCCCCGACTACACCTTCGGTTTCATCATCTCATGCGACGCCCCTCCGTCGATAGATCATAACGCTGTTCCCTGCTACAATCGTGATCAGGACGGCACCTTCACGTTACTCCTCTCTGGTCTCGAGCCTACCAAGGACTATATGGTGGCCGCCTGGCTCAGGCTCACGCCCGAAAGCGAGCCCATCATCAGCAACATTACCGTTATGTCAACCCTCAACATCTACGACCCCTCTATCTACTGGGTCGACCTCGGGCTGCCCAGCGGCACCCGATGGGCTGTGATGAACGTCGGTGCCAGAACCCCCTTAGGCTTCGGCGACTACTTTGCCTGGGGCGAGACACAGCCCAAGAGCACCTACTCGTGGGACAACTACCTCTATGGACACGGTTCTCACCAGTTGACAAAGTATTGCGATGACCCCGATTACGGACTCAACGGCTATACAGACAACCTGACCACCCTCGAGATCGGCGACGATGCCGCCTTCAACAATCCTTTCGGTAACGCACGTATCCCCACCAAGAGCGAGTGGGAGGAGCTGGTGAACAACACCACCCACACGTGGATCACCGAGGAAGGTGTCAGTGGCTGGAAGTTCACCGCCCCTAACGGCAATAGCATCATCCTGCCCGCCGCCGGTTATAAGACCACCGATGTGAATGATATATACCAGGCCGGTCACTACTGGACCTCGACACTTGGCACAGACGGGCCGAACTACGCTTGGCAGCTTGGCTTCACCGCTACTCAGCTCGGCGGAGACCTGCAAACCATGACTCGTAGCCAACGCTGGGCTGGACAATCCGTCCGCGCGGTGCGCTCCTCTGCAGATGACAAATAACAAATCGTTATTGTCAAGATACACTAAAAGCGAGGCACTGCCTCGCTTTTGTTGTATCTCGAAAAAAGACCGCTACACCGACAACGGTGTAGCGGTCTTGTGTCGTAAATAGATGCAACTACTATTAAATCTCAACGCATTCGATTGTTTGTACATAGGTGTCGCCACCGCCGTTCATGGTTTGAGTCACATTCAAGTCGGAACAATCGCCTTTGTCGATGTGTTGGTTGGTGGTGGTGACCATAGGTTCGCCGATGTTCTGCCACTCTTGGGTGATGGTGCATTTGCAGTCTTTGGCTTTGTTGCATCCCACAGCCAGGAAAACCAAGGCAATACTTGCCAGAATGATTCTTTTTTTCATTGTTTTTAAATTTTAGGATGAATACTTTTTTTACATCGGTATATGTAACAGTTTTCATCTGAAATTTACAAACAAAGGATATTTATTTTGCTATTCCAATAACAAGCATCAGTGATATGTTTTTTTTTTCGTACTTTTGCACTTTGAATTTTCAATTAATAAAGATACCATTGTGGCGGATTTGCCTGCCTGATCAGGTTGTGGCGGATTTGTAATCCGACACGGCTTACTAAAAGGATTTGTAATCCGTCTTTATTTCAATAAACTTTAAACACTTCTTAAAGATGAAGAAAATACTTTCTCTGATTGGACTCTTCCTTGTGTGTTCCATGGCTCTCGCACAGATCGACACGCTGTCGTACCATAAGATTGAGAAAGCCTATGGTAAATCGGTTTTTATCACCAGCGGGATCGGTTTCGATGAGAAAACGGCGGCGGCGCAGGCGACCCTTATTGAAAAGAAACCGGGGAAGTACAAAAGTGCAAAAGTGGATTATACGTATTACGGGACTTTCCGCAGTATCAAGGGATTGCCCAATTTCTTCACAGAAGTCTACTATGATGTCTTGGACGAAACAGAATATAAAGGAACTGTCTATGTTCGTTTTCGCCAATTGGTAGATGGCGAATATGTCGTATTCCTCGTTCCGAAAACTATTGTCAATTCTTATTTGTCGTCGGGCGTGATGCTGAATCTGGAAAGCATCGAGAACGAGGTGAAGACTATCACGGGAAAATTTCGCTACTTGAATGAGTTCAAGACCTTTACGGCGCTGTCCCGTTTTCCCTATGGCAAGGAGCTAAAGGATGAGTTCAAAAGTTACTCTTTGATTCACGACGACTATACCATCGCTGTTGGGAAGGATTATTTCTGTGAGTTGGAATGGGCAGGGTATAGGGTTCTCGATAGCCGCACCGCACCATATATGCTTGGAGCGAAAGTAGGCAATTCTGAATTCTGGATCGGGTACGAGAAACTCCATTTCTTGATTAAAGAGGGTGCCTTGGTTGGGGATGGTGAATTGGAAAAAGCGCGTCGGGCGCAAGCAGTCCAGGACAGCCTTCAGGCTGTTCAGGACAGTCTGGATTTTGTCCGCGACCATCAGCCGATTCTGGCGACACGTTACCAGGACACCGTAGCGGTCTATGTGTGTGACGGAACCGGTTATTCACGGAAATACCGAGGCTACTGTAACGGAAAAGACGGATCCTATGACCATTATTCTCTCAAATTCAGAAACAACGACGATGATTTGTTTCTTCAAAGGAGAGGTAGTCGGGGTTTGGAAATAAGAAAATACTATGCTTGGAAATACGACAGCACGGCTGTCGTGATGAGAGAGCAGGAACGGTTGCGCAAGGAAGAGGAGGCTCGGTTAGAGGAGGAACGGAAACAGCTCGAGATTGACAGCATTATCCACATGTGCAAACGGAAACAGATTTTTATCATCAGTCAAGAATATGCCTATGGGGATTATGGACAGTTCGGGTTGGAATGGTCTTTCTTCAATTGTTTCAACAAGGCAATCAAATATATAGAGATTACGGTTAAGCCATACAATCAAGTGGATGACATTCAGAGAGATGATGTAGGTCGCAAGGAGTCAAAAGCCAAATGTATTGGTCCTATAGAGGTAGGAATGCCTGCCACATTCACATTCGATGAATTGTTTTGGGATGATAGGGATTTGATCAAAGTGTTAAAAGTTTCCTATATAAAAATAACCTTTATGGATAATTCAACGAAAGTATTTTCTGGTGTAGAAAACATTAAGAAGCGGATGCTTAAATATATGTAAACGTTTTTAGTATCTTTGCAACGAATAAAACCAAATATTACATTAACACAATATAAAAATAAAATGATGAAAAAAATGAAGATTTGGAGCATTTGGATGCTCTTATTGTCGGTTTTCCCCATTTCACTCAAGGCTCAACATGGGTTTAGTTTCAATCTTGTGTTGAACGATCAATTCTATGCTGCCGAAAGAAACGACAATCATCAACGCGGCATCTTAAAAAAAGACTTTGATCCCGATTTGCTTCTCGATTATTCAAAAGAGGAACTGCGAAGTCTCATTATTGTACCCGTATCATATGATGACATTGTCACTGTACCCCTTTTCAGACAGGGTGGTCAGCGCTCTTCTGACATAGTTTTTTGTGCTAAGTCGGGCAAAAAGAACACCCTATATGAAACTAGTGGCATGCGATTGACGGAGGAACTTGATGTCAATGTTGCATGGATGTCTTATGTTTCCGGCGCGAATTTGAGAATGTTGGGGCTGGGTCGAAGCGATGGAAAAGGGTATGATTTGCGCATTATTTTTGAGCAGCCAGTGTATGAGGTTTTTACAACTCTTACAGGGCCTTTTGACTTTTCTTCGTATGAAACCGTGTCGGTAAATGGACGTGATTATTACTACATCAATGCGAAAGTATTGGGGAAAGATGAATATGTTAAATATGATGTTCTGGGAAATAAACTCACGACAAGCGACTTTTCGAACCTCGCAGAATACTATAATAAATTGGGTACGGAGAAATGGAACAAATATAAGAGGATGTCTTCAGATGAAAAACGTACAGATCTGGCAATAAAGACACTGTTTGAGGCCGCCTCGGTCGGCAATGCACCAGCTTTGTGTACAATTGTTAATGGTTTTTACTTAGGGGATCATTTTGACTTGATTTGTTCTTGGGCATTTGGAACAGCCTCGGCTGTAAAATGTGGAGAACCGCTATACTACGCGGGGAAATGCTATTTCGAAGCGAAGGGTAGGCCGCTGATGATTTCCATGGCAAAATATGCATTTAACACGGCCAAGGAATATGGATACGGTCCTGCTTCAGAGGAACTCGAGAAAATTGCCAATATCGAAAAACCGATAACCCTCAAAGGCGGTCCACAACCTGAAATTGACATTATCAAGATGGACCCTGATGAGATAGAGAGATTGGCAAAGGAAGGGTATCTTGAAGCAATATGTCAGTATTGTCATTTAAGAACCTTTTTTTACTTTGGCGAACTGATACCGATTTATTTTGAAGAGGCGGATGTCACTGTCAGTCATGAGAAGACTGTCGACGACGCCTTGGCAGTCGACGTTCTTCCCTTGCTGCTCGCAGCAGCACCCAAAGATGCCAACTGTCAGTTAATACTGGCTTGTATTTATGCGGGTTCTGAGGCTTTAGGTTATGCGCGAAACTATACGTATTCTTTCCGTAATCCTGAGAAAGCGAAATACTGGATTGAGAAATTCTGTTCTAATCCTGGCAAAAACGATGCCCACGCATGGGGATACCCAAAGGAATATGTCGATATGATTATCCAGAATATTCGCAATATGTCCAAGTGAAAAACAAGGAGTCCGGTCGGAAGAAAGAGGGAAAGGGTCAATGACCTGTTGTGGCGGATTTGCAATCCGACACAGAATACTATAAGGATTTATAATCCGTCTCAAGTTCATCATTTTTTGATTTCGCCATTCATGGCGACATCATGGGAATGCTACATTATCACATGTCCCATCAGATCGTGTTCCAGGGCTTCGTCGATGACGATTTGGGCGAATTCTCCGATGTGGAGCGAGTGATGTGGCGTGATTAGCACCTCGTCGTCCACGTCAGGTGAGTCGTGCTCGGTACGTCCGACAAAATAATCACCTTCCTTTCTGTCGACAAGTACTTTGAGAACTTTTCCCTCTTTCGCGCTATTGTTTTGGAGCGAAATCTCCTCCTGGATGGCCATCAACTCATCAATGCGACGCTGCTTGGTCTCTTCGTCGACAGGGTCTCCCAGGCGGTATGCCGGTGTCCCTTCTTCGGGCGAGTAGGCAAACACGCCCAGACGGCTGAACCGCGCCTCACGCACAAAATCTTTCAGTTCTTCAAAGGCTTTTTCGTCCTCGCCAGGATAACCCACAATCAATGTGGTGCGGATGGCTACGCCGGGAATACGCTTCCGGAAACGCTCCATCAATGCCAGCGTCCCTTCGCGGTCAATGCCGCGTTGCATGGAACGGAGTATCTCGCTGTTGATATGCTGCAACGGAATGTCGATGTATTTGCAGATGTTGTCGTGGCGGGCGATGGCTTCGATGGCATCCTCGGGGAACGAGGTGGGGTAGGTGTAGTGCAGCCGGATCCATTCGGCACCGCTCTCGGTGGCCAGCCGTTCTAGTAGCGCGCCCAGTTTGCGTTCCCCATAGAGGTCGACACCATAGTAGGTGGTGTCCTGTGCGATGACAATCAGCTCTTTCACGCCGTCGGCAACCATCTGGCGGGCTTCGTCGACAATGTCGTCCAGGGGGCGTGAGATATGTTTGCCGCGTATCATCGGTATGGCGCAGTACGAGCAGCTGCGGTTGCAGCCTTCGCTGATTTTCAGATATGCATAGTGCTTCGGTGTGCTCTGCAGCCGTTCGGCTTCTAACCGGTCCTTGTATGCCGCTTCTAGCGAGCGGACCAACTCGCCCCATTGGTGTACGCCGTAGAAGGCGTCAATTTCGGGCAGCTCCTGCTGCAGCTCCTCTTTGTACCGTTCAATCAGGCATCCTATGGCGATGAGTTTGCGCTCTTTGCGTCCCCGCTGCTTCACACCTATCTGTTCCAGCAGGGTGTTGATGGATTCCTCTTTGGCGTCGCCGATAAAGCCGCAGGTGTTCACAATCACGATGTCGCAATCGTTCTTGTCGCGGTCGAAAAATACTTGGAATCCAGCCTTCTTCAAATGTCCGGCCACATGCTCTGAATCGGCGATGTTTTTCGAACAGCCGAGCGTGATGATGTTGATTTTCATTGTTTCTCAGCTGTTGGCTGTGTCGTTGAATAGTGAGTCGACAAATTCCTCGGCGTTGAAGACTTGGAGGTCGGTCATCTGCTCTCCCAGTCCGATATAGCGGACGGGTATCTTGAACTGGTCGCTGATGCCGATAATCACGCCCCCTTTGGCAGTGCCGTCCAGCTTGGTCAATGCCAGCGCGTTGACTTCTGTGGCGGCGGTGAACTGACGGGCCTGTTCTATGGCGTTCTGTCCCGTTGAAGCGTCAAGCACCAACAGCACTTCGTGCGGTGCGTCGGGTATCAGCTTCTGCATCACTTTCTTGATTTTGCCCAATTCGTTCATCAGCCCTATTTTGTTGTGCAGCCGCCCCGCCGTATCTATCAATACGACATCGGTCCCTTTGGAGATAGCCGACTGCAGGGTGTCGTAAGCCACCGAGGCGGGGTCGGCATTCATGCCTTGCGAGACAATAGGTACGCCCACCCGTTCCGACCAGATGGTCAGCTGGTCAACGGCTGCGGCGCGGAATGTGTCGGAAGCACCTAACATAACGTTTTTGCCTGCCTGCTTGAATTGGTAGGCCAGTTTGCCGATGGTGGTGGTCTTGCCCACACCGTTCACGCCGACGACAAGGATAACGTAGGGTTTCTTCGGCAGGGGAGAGGTGAAGTCCTCAAATTCATCATCATGATGCTGGTTGAGCAGTTCGGCGATCTCGGCTTTCAAGATGCCGTTCAACTCTGTAATGCTGATGTATTTGTCACGTTTTACGCGTTCTTGGATGTTCTCGATAATCTTCAAGGTAGTCTCCACTCCCACGTCCGACGAGATAAGTGTCTCTTCCAGTTTGTCCAGCACTTCGTCATCGACGGTGGACTTGCCAAGTATTGATTTGGAGAGTTTTGAGAAGAAGCTCTCTTTCGTTTTGGTTAGGCCCTTGTCAAGGGTCTCTTTCTTTTCTCTGCTGAAAATCGAAAACAATCCCATGATAGAAAATCGCTAATGAATGAATTTGCAAAGATAATATTTTTTTTTCAAATGGTTGTTGAAAACGCTTTTTTATCCATGAAATCCCTTTTTTGCAGATCACATATTAAAGGGAATCATATCAACTTATTCGTGTAATTCGTTCGATTCGTGTTCAGAAGAAACAAAAAAACCCCGCTTCTCAGCGAGGCAAAACAAAAGCGTATGAAAAAAAATTATTTTATTTCTTCTTCAGGTATTCTTGCACATTGTCCGAGGGAACAATCTCTTCCTGGAAAACGTATGCGTTGGTCTTGGGAGAACGAACCATACGAATCACTTTAGCGAAACTTTTACCTGTGCTAGTCTTTAAGGTTGCAACAACTTTCTTTGCCATAATCTATTCCCTCCAAATTTTATTTAATTTCTTTATGAACGGTCATTTTCTTCAGAAAGGGGTTGTATTTCTTCAACTCCAAGCGTTCCGGGGTGTTCTTCTTGTTCTTGGTCGTAACGTAACGCGACATGCCCGGCACGCCACTGGTCTTCTGCTCAGTGCATTCCAGTATCACTTGTACTCTTGCGTCTTTATTCTTCTTTGCCATTTTTTTTCGTTTTTTGGAGTTGCAAAAGTACTACTATTTTTTTATTCCACAAGTTATTTTTGAAAAATATTTTTCTTTGTTGTTGTATAATACTGATTACTAACAATGTATTTTTTTTCCTATTTCGCTTCTTCCGCCAGTTTCTCTTGCTGTTTTTTGGCTTTTTGGGCTCCTTGTTTTCCGTTTTTGATTAATTTTGTTGCATTATCAGGTATTTTTTCTCCTTTTGTCTGTATTTGAATGGTTTGAGTCTTATTCTTATGCTTTCTTTTTCCATTTTCGACGGATGGTTATTTTACAAATCATGTCATTTTGGCAGTATAAAAACTGCCGAAATTGGCCAAAATCGGTCAAAATGACATATAATCGTTTGCGGCATGGAATTTGTACTTTAAGGGGTGTCTGCGGACGACAAGGAGCTGCAGACAAACAAAAACGCATAAAACAACAATTAAAAAAATAGGAGATTAAAACCATGTTAGCAAGAAGAAACAATGATTTGATGAGTACCATGTTCAATGAACTTTTGGACTGGAACCGTTGGAACAACCTCTGTAGCACTGAAGACCACACCGCTGCTCCTAAAATGAACGTCAGCGAGTCTGACAAGGATTACCAACTCGAACTCTGCATCCCGGGTATGAAGAAGGAGGATCTGCACTTGAGCATTGACCCCGACAACAACCTGGTCATCGAGATGCAACAAAAAGAGGAGAAGAAGGAAAACGATGAGAAACGCCACTTCCTGCGCCGCGAATTCAGCACCATGCAGTTCAAGCAGATGCTGACGCTCCCTGAGAATGTGAAGAAGGAGTCTATCGGTGCCAAGGTCGACAACGGCATCCTCACCGTCACCCTGCCCAAATTCACGGTCGAAGAGCAGAAACAGTTGGCTCAGACCATCACTATCGAATAAATCCCTGCCTCAAAGAGGGGTGACCTTTCAGATTAACATACTTTTAAACGGTTGAATGTTAGCGGCCCGCATCTGCGGGCCGCATTTTTTATATGCTTTCTAAGGCGTTTTTTGCAGAAAATGCGTATTTTTGCATCTTGATTCCATTGCATATCGATTGATGAAAAACGAAGAAGAACCGATAATCACCGAGAATTTTATCGACCTGGAGAAGGTGCTGGCCGCCAAAGGCGTCAAGGCGCCTAAGTGGGTCGTGCGTTTCCTGAACAGGCTGTTGCATGTCAAGGAACTTAACGCGGGCATCTATAGGAACCGCGAAAAAAAAGGTCCGGCTTTTGCTCAGGCGGTTCTCGATGATCTGCAGGTCGATGTCCGGATGGAACATGCGGAACGCATCCCTTTGGAGGGCAACCCTATCATGGTCGCCAACCATCCGCTCGGTGGTCCCGACGGCATGGCGCTCATTGCAGCCGTGGGTGCTTGTCGAAGCGATATCCGTTTCCCGGTCAACGATTTTCTGATGTATCTTCCGGGCCTCCGGCCGGTGTTTGTGCCCATCGACAAGGTCCATGGCAACCGCCATACCGCCGCAGGTCTCAACGAGGCTTTCGCCGGCGACAATGTGCTGCTTTATTTCCCTGCGGGTCTCTGTTCCCGTCGCATCAAGGGCAAAATCACCGACCTCGAATGGAAACCCACCGTGGTGAAAAAGGCGGTGCAACACCACAGGGACATCATCCCGGTATATATCGAGGCGCGCAACCGCCGCCGTTTCTATACCATCGCCAACTGGCGCAAGCGGTTGGGAATTAAGTTCAATTTCGAGATGGCGCTGCTCCCCGGCGAGATGTTCGCTCAACGGGGCAAGACCATGCGTATCGTGGTGGGAGTACCTGTCCCTTGGCAGACGCTGGCCGACGACACACCGGCCGTGGAATGGGCCCGCCGCCTCCACGACCATGTCTACCGCCTCTCCGACAACCCCGACAGCCCATTCCAATGAAAAAACGAAAAACCAGTCCGAACCTTTAAAACCTTTCATGTGAAACGAACCTATCAACAAATCAATCATCATAGCGACCTTTTCCAACCTTTATAACCTTTCAAGCGAAGCGCCCCTTTTAATCATATCAACATAGTAACGATTAAATAAAAAAAGTAAAACAATAGGAAGTAATATAAGGAAGTAAATCTATGATGGGTCCACTTTAACTTCCACTTTTACTCCAAAATCAGATAATCTTATTATTTCACCCTCACATATTACAGCGTCCAATGGAAAAAGACCTTAGTTATATCATCCCTCCGGTACCTCGCGAGTTGATTAAAGCGGAACTGTCGAATCGGAATTTCCTTCGTCACACCTCACGCGGAGGTAAGGAGATTTATGTCACCACGGCACATCTCTCACCCAATATCATGCGCGAAATCGGTCGCCTCCGTGAACTGTCGTTCGCCACGGAAGGGGGCGGCACGGGCAAACCCTGCGATGTCGACGAGTTCGACTCCCTGCCGGAACCCTATTGCTTCAAACAGCTTATCGTGTGGAGTCCTGAGGATGAGGAGATTGTGGGAGGCTACCGTTTTATTCATGGCAGCAACATGTACCGGTCAGTCGACGGTGTCATCAGCACGCCTACCGCTGAGCTGTTCCACTATACCGACGATTTCATTGAGAACTATCTCCCTTACACCATCGAGTTGGGCCGCTCCTTCGTCCAGCCGGCCTTCCAGCCCTCCAACGACATGCGCAAGGGCATCTATTCGCTCGACAACCTCTGGGACGGTCTCGCCACCATTGGCGTAGAGGTGCCCGAGACTCGCTATTTCTTCGGCAAGATTACCATGTATCCGCACATGAACCGCAGGGCCAAGGACATGATTCTCTATTTCTATCAGAAGCATTTCCCCGACCGTGATGGCTTGGTGTGGCCGATGGAGCCAATGGAGATTCTTACCGACTTCAACGAACTGCATACGCTCTTCAACGGACGCAACTACAAGGAGGACTACCAGATACTCCTCCGCTCGGTGCGGGAGCTGGGTTCCTACGTGCCCCCCTTGGTCAACGCCTATATGAACCTCTCGGCGACTATGCGCTCTTTCGGTACAGCCTATAACCACGATTTTGGCGAGACGGACGAGACGGGAATCCTGCTCACACTCCGTGATATCTATCCTGAAAAGAAGGACCGCCATTTCGACAGCTATGACGTGCGCAATCAATCTTTTGAGCGTCACAAGCTATTTAAGATCAATGTGCAGAAGCTGCCTTGGTGGAAGAGCTCGGTCAAGGATGAAGAACGCGCCGAATTGCAGCGCCTGCGTGACGCCAAACGGGCACGTATGCGGTCCGAGGCGACGGAGACGGCCGAGGAGAAACGGCTCCAGCGTCAGCAGCGCCGCCAGCAGCGCCGTGAACAGCGCCGTCAGCAGCGCCGCGAAATGTTCGACAACTTCTTGAAAAACCGCAAACGTAACTAACAGACTCTATGGAAATCAAGACCGCCACATTCGTTGTCAGCAACAGCGACTACCGCAAATGCCCTTCTACGGGACTGCCGGAGTATGCCTTCATCGGACGCTCCAACGTGGGCAAGTCGTCGCTGATCAATATGCTTACCCGCAACAAAGGGTTGGCCAAGACGAGTGTCCGCCCGGGCAAGACGCAGCTGATCAACCATTTCCTTGTCAACAACAAGTGGTATATCGTCGATTTGCCGGGCTATGGATTCGCCCGGGTTTCCAAATCTTCCCGTTCGGCATGGCAGAAGATGATCTCGGATTATTTTCTTCACCGCGAGACACTGGTCAACACGTTCGTCCTGATTGACTCCCGTATTCCTCCTCAGCAGATTGATTTGGAATTTATCAATTTCCTTGGCAGCAACGGTGTGCCGCTCGCCATCGTCTTCACCAAAGTGGACAAGCAAAACCAGCGTGAGACGGCTCGGAATGTCAGCAACTTCAAACAGGCGCTCTCCGAGACATGGGAGGAACTGCCGCTGATGTTCATCACCTCGTCCGCCACGGGCTATGGACGCGACCACTTGCTTGACTTCATCGACTCGGTCAACGCCACCCTATGATCAGACTTATATCCATTCAACCCATTCAACTGCTTATGAACCGTCGTTTCTTTCTCTTTCTGGTAACAGCTTGTTTCCTCTCTTTCTCTCTCTTGGCCCAGAACACCGCTTCGCTCGACAAGACGGTGAAGGAGCTGTCCCGTGATGCGTCGCTGAGCCATGCCGTCCTTGCCGTCAGCGTCTACAGCATCGATAAGCAGCAGGAAGTCTATGGCTATGGTTCGCAGCAGGCGGTCGCCCCCGCATCGGTCACCAAACTTTTCACCACCGCCGCGGGATTCGACAAACTGGGGAGCGATTTCCGCTTCACCACCACGCTGGCCTACTCGGGCGTAATTGATGAAAAGGGAACGCTGAGGGGGGATGTTTATATCCTTGGAGGTGGCGATCCGCTGCTGGGCTCCTACCGCTACAAGCAGACGGTCCCCGACACGCTTTTCGCCACGTGGCAGCGGGCGATGAGCCGCGCGGGCATCCGTGCCGTGGAAGGTCATGTCTGTTATGACGCAACGGTCTTCGACAACCATCCGGTCCACGACTCCTGGCAGTGGAGCGACATCGGGAACTATTACGGTAGCGGTGTGTCGGGCATCAATTTCCATGAGAATATGTTCTTCATCTATTATAATTCCGGCGGCAAAGTGGGTGCCTCCGCATCGGTGGACCACCTCTCGCCTCAAGGGATTGCTGTCAACGTAATCAACGAAGTGACGACTGGTGCTGCCAAATCGGGGGATCAGGTGATTATCTATGGCGATCCGGTGGCTACCATCCGCACCTGCACGGGTACCGTGCCGCTCGAGGCGAAGAACTTCGCCGTCCGAGCTTCGCTGCCCCGTCCGGGACAGGTCTGCGCCGACCTTTTTACAACGTACCTCCGGTCGCACAAGATATCGGTGTCGGGCGCCTCGTCGGAAGTGTCGAAGCGACCGTCCGGTCTGACGACGTTGGTCGACTTCACCTCGCCAGCCTACAGCGTCATTGCACAGTATACCAACGTGACGTCCAACAACACCTATGCGGAAGCAATCTATAAATACATGGGGTATAAAGTTTATGGCTTGGGCACCTATGCCAACGGGGCGCGGGTGGTCGGCGATTTCCTCAAGAGCAGCAATATCGACACCCAGGGCATCCGGCTGGAGGACGGCAGCGGCCTCTCCCGCTGCGACAGGGTGACGACCGATTTCGTCTGCCGCTTCCTTGTCGCCATGTCGCAGAAGCCTTTCTTCAAAGACTATTTCGGCTCGCTTGCCGTGGCAGGCGAGAGCGGCACCGTCAAAGGTATGCTTAAGGACCTCCCCTCGGGTGTCAAGGTGCACATGAAAACGGGTTCGATGAATGGCGTCCGTGCCTTCGCAGGTTATGTCGCCAACGCCAAGGGGGCGCGCTACAGCTTTGCTGTCATCTGTAACAACTATGACTGCACTGGCGCCCAGATACGCTCCAAGCTGGAAAAGATCATCCGTCAGATTGCCACGCTGGAATAGCGCTGTCCTGGAGAAATCTCTTTCATAGAAATACAAATAGCGAAAATGAAATAATGCATTATTATTTTTACCCTCGTAGGGGAGGGGTTTTCCCGAAAAAAAAAAGGATGCCGTCGGGCATCCTTTTCTATTGAAATGTGATACAATTGCTATTTGATGAGGAACGAGAACTTGTTGAAGTTCTTTAGCGCAATGCCGGTTCCGCGGGCCACGGCACGCAGGGGGTCTTCGGCGATATGGACCTTCAGCTTGGTCTTGGAACTGATACGCTGGTCCAGACCGCGCAGCAACGAACCGCCGCCGGCCAGGTAGATGCCGCTCTTGTAGATATCGGCAGCCAACTCGGGAGGCGTGTCGGCCAGGGTCTCCAGAATAGCCGACTCGATCTTGGCGATGGATTTGTCAAGGGCGTGGGCGATTTCCTTGTAGTTGACCAGGATGTTCTTTGGCAGACCGGTCAGCAGGTCACGACCCAGGGTCTCGTAGTCCTCCGGTGGGTTCTCCAACTCGGAGATGGCGGAGCCGACAGAGATTTTCACCTTCTCGGCGGTGCGCTCGCCAATGACGATATTGTGCTGTTTACGCATGTATTCGATGACATTCTCGTTGAATTCGTCACCGGCAACGCGGATGGACTTGTTGCAGACGATACCGCCCAAAGAGATAACGGCGATCTCGGCTGTACCGCCTCCGATGTCGACAATCATGTTGCCGTAGGGCTCCAGCACGTCGATACCGATACCGATGGCGGCTGCCATAGGTTCGTGAATCATGCGGATTTCCTTGGCTCCGGCCTGTTCGGCGCTCTCACGCACGGCACGCTCCTCGACATTGGTGATGCCCGAGGGAATGCAGATGACCATACGCAACGCCGGTGGCATGAAACTACGGCTGATATTGGTCATCTTGATCAGTTCGCGAATCAGGTGCTGTGCCATCTCGAAGTCGGCGATGACACCGCCACGCAACGGACGGATGGT
>CAMIVE010000031.1 GCA_946401725.1 uncultured Bacteroidales bacterium
AAATCGAGAAGATCAACGCTGCCGACAGCATGATTTTCCAGAGCGAGAAGAACCTTAAGGATTATGGCGACAAGCTGCCCGCCGACAAGAAGAGCGCCATCGAGAACGCCCTTAACGAACTGAAGGCCGCCCACAGCGCCCGCAACGTCGGACAGATTGACAGCGCCATGGAGAAAATCAACCAGGCATGGCAGGCCGCCAGCCAAGAGATGTACCAGGCCCAGCAAACCGGGAACGCGGACGGCTCGTCCGCAGGATTCAACCCTGGAAACATGGGCGGAAACCCCAACGCCGGTCAGCAGTCCAACGGCGGCTCCTCCAACGACACCGTCGAAGACGCCGACTACGAGGAAGTGAAGTAAAGAGCCGGTGGCTCTTTACGATAGCGACCAACGGGAGCGGAGAAATCGACCCTTGCGGTCGATGCGGTCGGAACGACCGCCCCGCCGATCCGAATACGGCGGGGAAAACGCCCCAAGTAAAAAAAACGTGTGTCTCCAATCGAGACACACGCTTTTTTGTTTATACCGGATTGCAAATCCTTATATTATTTTGCGGCGGATTGCAAATCCGCCGCAACAACAGTTTGCATCAGATTAAAACTCTAGATTATTTCTATTCCCTATTTCACTTTATTGTTTTTCGTGTCTATCTGGAACGTCTTTCCCTTCTTGGTGGCCGTGGCCACGCCGTTCTTGAACTCGCTCAACTCGTCGTATTTGCAGGGAATTACTTCCTCACCGGCGATGTTGATATAACCTTTCTTGTCATCATCGGTCACAAGTGCCCAATATTCACCGTTGACGATTTCGAATTTTCCGATGGAATCATACTTGGTCTTTACAACAACCTGACCCTTTGTGTCAACAAGTCCATATCCTTTTTTGAAGGAGAACAATGATTTATCACCGTATATCACACCCAGCGTGTCTCCACCAACGATTATCACATCCTTAATTTCTTTGTTGATAAGCGGAATGATAAAACCTTTTTCCGCGCTAACGAAAGCATAATCGCTGACTGTGGATGTTGAAGTTGGTGTATATTTGTGAGTTTTGCTCATTATATACCCAATGCCGTTTCCGATTTCAATGGGAGTATTTGAGAAATCGATAGATACGTGTAACTGAGGATCCACCCTGATTATCGATTCCGGATACTTGGCATAAGCATTCTCATTTTTAACGAGCTCTGCCAATGGGACAAGACGAATCTTGTAGATATGGGTGATGATAGTTTCAATATAGGTAGTTCCGTTATTCGCCTGTCGCTTCTCTTGGCGCTTTTCCTCATCTACGCTGTATAACAAAATATGATCGCAGTTCCCATTATTTGCTATCGGGGACATTCTTTTATTACCCAATTTAAATTCCTTACCCGTACGGTTGTCGATCAATCTGTTCGATATGGAATAATAGGTATAGTCCGTGTTGTTCTGATTGCAATGGAACCTCTTCAGCGGTATTTCCGCACCCGTAAACTCCTTGATAATCCCCATATTCTCGCCGCAAAGGTAGTATTTCTTACCTTTTCCCAAGACGACAAATTGATAATCTACCCTGTCATTATTTCTGGATTCTATTACATCAATTATCGAGTCAAAATCGAAAAAGAACAATTGGGAATAACTTTTCGCCTTGTGTTGCAAAACTCTGTTATGTTTCATCCCGTTGTGCATCACCGGCTTTATGTCGTATACAACCGCGATATCGCCGAATTGCTGATGCTTTCTCGTGACTTGGTTACCACATAATGCTAAACCGTAGTAATTCGATTTCCAGTACGTATGCTTTTCCGAAACGAAAAGACTATTGACTATTTCTATATTGTTTACAGTGTCTATCTGTTGTTTATTGTCATCATCAGTATACGGGATTATCCATTTGTTTAGTTTTTTGTCGTGCTTGATGAACTTACCGCTGCCTACGGTTATAATTTCGTCGTAATCCTCAGAGAAAGACCTTGTTTTTATATTAAAAAACATAGTCTTTCCGTCCTTGGAGACAGTTGCATTCTCATCCTCTACACTTAATATGTCGTCGAATACAAAACCATCAACAATCTTGGCTCCTTTGCCTAAAAGATAATACTTTCCACCCTTTTCTATAAAAGTTCCATTTCCTTTGAATCCTACATTTTCGTGTAATAACTTTCCTGTTCCGATTTCCAGAATGTCTGAAGCGAGGATTACATAACCTTCCTTTTCGTTTACTTCGACACGATCACGGTTAGAACTGTTATTATAAGGTTTCTCACTTGCGGTGAATGGGATGATAATTTTTCCTTTAATTGTATATACAGCAAAATATCTAACCCCATTACGTTCTTTAAAAAACATAGCGTAAGGTTCTTCTATACCTCTCACTCTCCAATCATCATAGCTTCCAAAATCCAGGAATTTTTTTCCTTCGGTTGAGTAACATGCACTTTTTTCTTTTCTGTTGTATACTTCTATAAATCCCTTTTTGTTTATTTCATCGGTGGGTGATATTCCTGTGTGTTCGGGTATTATCGGAACGACTGCCACTCCCTTGGTATTGATGACTCCAACGCCCTTGTTTTTGCCTTTGCCTACAGCGGCAACTCCATATTTTTCTGAAAAACTATCCGCCCAAGCATATATTAATGGAATCACTACCTTCCCTTGCTTGTTGATATAGCCCCATTTGTCCGTGTTCGCTAAATATTGTGCATAGGACTCACCCTCAAAATGTTTAGCATACTTCACAACCGGACGCAACCCACAGGACCATTCTCCCTGTTGTGAGTCGTACTGTGCCGACGCTTCCTTAGGCGTGGCCCAAAAACCAATTGCCAGCATCACACCGGCCAAAAAAGTAAGTCTTTTTTTCATATTATATAAAATCATTTAGTTAATACTTAAATATTATTGCACTATGACAAATCAAATCCCGTCAATCTTCCTAAACCAAACAAAATCAGCCACCCACATTAACGAATACCCTATTCAGTTTTCAGAGATTGGGTCTAGCAAAGATAGTATTTTTTCCGCAACTGGCAAAATATTTTTCACCCATTGTAAAAACAAAAGACTTCCGTCAGAACTGCGACAAATGTCGAGTACCGAGGAGCAAACACGGCGGGGAAATTCCCCAAGTAAAAAAAGCGTGTGTCTTCAATCGAGACACACGCTTTTTTGTTTATGCCGGATTACAAATCCTTATATTAATTTGCGGCGGATTGCAAATCCGCCGCAACAGGGAAAGCGACGCGACATAGGTAATGTTTTGCTCCCATTGAGCCTTGTTCCTGGTCAGTAGGCCAAGTTCCCTATAAAGCTCCGATTCCGTCATACGACTATCTGCTTCACTTTTTCACCACTTTCATCACACGGCTCGCGTTGTTGTCCTTCAGGATTCTCACCACATAGATCCCGGCGGGAAAATCCGACATTGAGATACTTGCCGACGGTTCATTGTCAACAGCCTGCAAAGCCATCTGCTGCCCGATGGAGTTGAATATCTCCACCCGTCTCACCCCTTCGCCTTCGACAAAAAGCCTGTCGGTGACGGGGTTCGGGTAAACCGCGACGTTTTCGTTCTGCGCGTCGTCAATGCCGTCTCTGAAGAAATGGACGTGGAAAGTCAGCTGTTCGCCATTCTCATGGATGTCGGTGATCTCAAAGCTGACTTCGGGCGTTCCGTCGGTGAGGTAGGGATGCGGATTGGTACTCGGACCGAACGTGGTGCGGCCCTCTGCCTGGCAGAAATGTGCGTTGTAGAGCTGTCCGTTGTGAATATCGTCGTTGGCTCCCGGACGGAATATCCAGTATTGGTGTGCAACGGTCTGGTTGTCGAACAATGCATTGGCAAACATTCCGTCATAGTTAAGCGGGACGGTGTCGTTCCACCGTGCCACGATGAGTCCGCAGCCAGGAACTCCCATGTCGAAAGGGTCTGTATATCTGCGGTACTCTAGAACATACCACTGCGTGGTGTCGATAGCCGACTTGATGTAATAGCAGTTCTGTGACTGGCTCGAGCCGACACTGTTCAGGGTATAGTCGCCATCGGCTGTAATCTGTATGGGCGCGTCGCACACATGCAGTATTTTGCTCTTCAGTATGGCCGCAGTGTGATTGGGATAAGTGTTGTCTTCCATCATATCCCAAGTTCCTACCGGCCTTACATTCGTGTAGTTCACATAATGATACAGATCGGGCAGATTGAGCGAATGTCCCATCTCGTGACAAAAAACATTGGCCGTGAAATAGGACGACGAACCTTCAAATTCAAAGTTAAACGTATTGGGTCGGACACCGTTCACCTGCACGACATGGTCGATGGAGTCGTGCGGGAAATACTCCATGTGGGGCCAGAGGATCGAAGCCCATGCACCCGTGCCGCCTTTGACCACGAAACTCACGTTGTCGATATATCCGTCGCCGTTGCCGTCGAGAACCACATCGTCGTTCACGAGATGGTTGGAATCGACATAGCTGAAAGCGCGTGCCAGCAACTCGGCCTCGCGCATACTGATACCCCTGATCGGATTCTCGCCGGTATATCCTATCGGATTCGACGGGCTGTACGGCTCGAAATACCCGCGCGGCATCACATCTTGATACGAAACGATCTGGTTGTTCTGGATATTGTTGGTATACACCGTGCGATAATGGATATGGCCATAGGTCAACGCGTCGTAGAAATTGGCAACACTGAAGAAATCGGGGGTCTTTCCGTTGAACAAGGAGTCGATGGACGGGAAATCGTGCGTAATCTCCGCATCATCGGCAAAACGGATAAAAATCACCAGATTGGTCAGTTCTCTGTCTACAATCTGTGCTTTCAACGGGTGGCTCGAAAAGCCTGCAGCAATCGCTAACGCAATTGCAAGAATTGTTTTTTTCATAATCGGCTGGCGAAATAATATGTTTATAATAGCATTGATGAACAAACCTATGAAAAGTCATGTATACCTCAGATTTTCAGCAGCCCTACGGACAAATCCGCTAAAGGATATCGCATCAATCTGTCTCGCACAACTTTTTTGCAAAATTCGGAAAAATCATTGACGCGTGCAAGTTTTTTTGTCAACATGAGCACTTGCCCTAAAAAATGCTTACCTTTGCAAAACGAATCATTCCCGTCATGAATGCTCTAATTATCGGAATATTACTACCTTTAGCAGGTACCATGCTAGGATCCGCTTTCGTGTTTTTCATGAAAAACGAGATCCCCGACAGGCTTCAGAAGGCTTTGTTAGGTTTCGCCAGTGGCGTAATGGTGGCGGCAAGCGTGTGGTCGCTGCTGATACCGAGTATTGATATGGCGACTAATGGCTGCTCCCCTGACGTTGGGGAGCTGTCCTCAAGTCTGAAGGGAATCCTCCCTGCTGCCGTAGGTTTTATGGCGGGTATCCTGTTCCTGCTGCTGATTGACGAGTTGACGCCGCACCTTCATATCGGCTCACAGAAAGCCGAAGGACCCAAATCGAAACTTTCCCGCACCATGATGCTGGTTCTAGCCGTCACCATCCACAATCTGCCGGAAGGAATGGCTGTAGGCGTAGTCTTTGCCGGCGAGACGCACGGACTGACGTTCAGTGCCGCGTTGGCGGTCTCCATCGGTATCGCCATTCAGAATATCCCTGAAGGAGCCATTATCTCGATGCCTATGCACGCCGAGGGGAACTCTCGCTTGAAGTCATTCCTCATCGGCACTCTGAGCGGCGTGGTGGAGCCCCTCGGTTCGGTGGCCATTCTCTTGCTGGCATCGATTCTAGGCGTTGCCCTGCCTTATCTGCTGGCTTTTGCCGCCGGAGCCATGATGTATGTGGTGGTAGAGGAACTCATTCCCGAGACCGCCCAAGGCCGCCATACCAATCTCTCCACCACCGGCTTCGCCCTCGGATTCGTCCTGATGATGGTGATGGACGTGCTACTGGGATGAAAACAATAAGAAAACCATTTCGCAAACTAATGAAAAATAAACAATAACTATGAAACAAGCCAATAATCCATACATGCAGCTGGCCATCGACGAAGCGCGACTGGGCATCAGGGTAGGCGACGGAGGTCCTTTCGGGTCGGTGATAGTAAAAGACGGCCAAGTGGTGGGCCACGGCCACAACCGGGTATTAGGGCACCACGACCCGACGGCGCACGGCGAATTGGAAGCCATCCGTGACGCCTGCCAGCGACTGGGAACCCACGACTTGACGGGATGCGACATCTACACCACGGGCGAACCTTGCCACATGTGCCTGTGTGCCTGCCTTTGGGCCAATATCCGACGCGTGTACTACGGCTGCACCATCAAGGACAACGCCATCATCGGTTTCCGGGACGACGCTTTCAACGATCTTTTCAGCGGACGCGACAAGCTGTCCGATTTTTTGGTGGAAAGCGACCGCGAAGCCTGTCTGGAACTATTCGACGAGTATCTCCATCTTCCACATGACAATTATTGAAAAAGGAGAGTTTGACAAAGCCTTCGGGATGCTGTCTAAAGATGCTTTGTAACCATGTTTGGGGAACTGTTATCCATACTGGTGGCCGTCTCGTTCACTGTAACGGCGCTCTTTGCAGAAGTGGGATCGAAACGGATGGGCTCGCTGGCGTTCAACGCTGTCAGGATGTCCCTATCACTTCTGTTTCTCGTACTTCTGCTATGGTTGACCATGGGCGTTCCCTGGCCCCGCTTTGCCGACCGTGACACATGGCTTTGGCTACTGCTATCGGGACTGGTAGGCTACGTCATCGGCGACTACTGCCTAATGCAAGGCTATATCCTTATCGGCTCCCGATTCGGACAGCTTTTCATGACACTCTCCGCTCCCACCGCAGCCCTACTAGGTCGTATTATCATGGGAGAACAGATGCGACCGCTGGCACTTGCAGGCATGGTTGTCACCCTAACGGGCATCGCCATGTCGATATTGTCGAAGCAAGACAAAAACAAAGGGCTGAAACTAACCATATCACCCAAAAGCATATTCATAGCCTGCATGGCGGGCATCTGCCAAGGAGCAGGGTTGGTGCTGAGCAAGATAGGACTTGAGCACTACTACTCCACCCTGTCGGGGCTGGGTATTGCAGACACCCTGGTGCCGGAAGAGGCGGTGATACCCCTACCTCTCAGCATCAGCATACCCTTTGCCTCCACCTTGATTCGAGGCATTATGGGACTGGCAGGATTTATGCTGCTATTGACGGTGTTTTCCAAGAAAGGCATCGATCAACTCCGACATGCTCTGAGGGACCGTAGAGCTGTTAGAGCAGCCTTTGGATCGATGTTATTCGGGCCCTTTATCGGAGTGAGCCTGTCACTCATGGCCACGCATTACACCTCCACAGGCATTGCCCAGACACTCTTCGCCCTTACGCCGGTGCTGATTATCGCACCCGCCGCATTGCTGTTTCACCAGAAGGTAACAGTGCGTGAAATCATCGGTGCAGCAATAAGCGTTGCAGGTGCGAGCATGTTTTTCTTGTAGTTTTTTTTGTTTCCGCCATGTAGTCGGACAGGGCCGAAGTCGGAAGTGATGGACCTTATAGCATCGCCTCGATGTCCTTCTCAAAGTCTTTGGGCTCGGTGGTAGGGGGATAGCGTTTCACGACAGTGCCGTCGCGTGAAATGAGGAATTTGGTGAAATTCCACTTGATGTCGCTATCTTTCTCGACGCTCTTGCTGATGGTCTTGAAAAGGGCAGCAGCACCTTTGGCTTTGAGTCCGTGATACTCCTCGGAGGGAGCCTGGGATTTGAGGTACTCGAAGATGGGATGTGTGTCGGCGCCGTTGACGTCGACTTTCTTCATAATCTGGAACGTGACACCATAGTTGACACGGCAGAACTCCTCGATTTCGCCATCGCTGCCGGGGTCTTGCTCCTTGAACTGGTTACAGGGGAAGCCGATGCAGACGAGTCCGCGGTCGCGGTACTTTTCATTGAGAGCCTCAAGGCCATCGAACTGTGGGGTGAAGCCACATTTGGAGGCGGTGTTGACGATGAGCAGCACTTTGCCCTTGAAGTCGGCGAAATCAATCTCTTTTCCGTTTGAGGCGAAGGCTTTGTAATCATAGATGGTTGCCATAAAGCGTGTTTTTTTTTGTGTATTTTAGAGGTAAACGGGATTGGAGTGGAATTATTGTCTTTAAAAGGCCCTTTCACGGAATTGATTAGTTGTCTGTAACCATCGTTTTTTTCAACACTTAATAAAAAAAGATGTATTTTTGCAGTCCGAAAGATGAACCGTTTTTTGCGACATATTGCCCCTTATGTATTATTGGCCAGTTATTTGCCAATGGCAATACTATCATCGTTGCATGTGCATCATGAAACAATTGATGCCGACGACGATTGTGTGCAGTGTGTCGGACACTTCAAAACGGCACATCATCACGACCACGACTGCCTGTTTTGCACTTTCCTCAGTTTAAACTTTCTTGTCGAAGATGCAGAACAACGGGCAGTCCTCCTCCCGTCAACGGAATGCATCACCATACCGACAGCAACCCTGATGTCGCTGTTCCGCCACGGGATTGCCCAGTTAAGAGCGCCACCGACGGCGTAGTTGTCGCATACCGGCGACATATATGTTTTCCATCAAACGTTACATGACCAGTCAAGAAAACAACTGGTTTCACTGCCCGATACCCACAGGTATCATGGCATTTTATTCATTTATTAGCATTCAAACAAACAATGAAGAAGACAATCATTACAATCATATTCCTTTTTCCGCTGGTGGCTGTAGCGCAAAGC
Organism: uncultured Bacteroidales bacterium; assembly: GCA_946401725.1. Lineage (GTDB taxonomy): Bacteria > Bacteroidota > Bacteroidia > Bacteroidales > P3 > Colimorpha. The sequence goes on from CAMIVE010000031.1 coordinate 8,728, forward strand.
CACAGCGACACGATACGTTTGCGCCAAGTGGTGGTGACGGCGACGCAGCATGCCACCTCGCGCAGCAAGGCACCCACCGCCGTGGGTGTTGTCGACGGCCGAGAGATGGAGGCTGTCAGCGCAGTGAACCTCGGTCAGGCGCTGAACTACAGCACAGGTCTGCGGGTTGAGAACACCTGTCAAAACTGCGGTGCCAACGAGGTACGCATCAACGGTCTCGGTCAGGCGTACTCCCAAATACTGATTGACAGCCGTCCGGTAAACAGCGCACTGGCGGGCGTATATCTATTGGATCAATTGCCGACAGCCCTGATTGAACGGGTAGAGGTGCTGCGGGGTGGAGGGTCCGCCCTTTATGGCAGCAACGCGATCGCCGGTGTCGTGAACGTTATCACACACGAGCCCCGCAGCAATGGTGCCAGTGTAGGCAACACGACGCGCTTTATGGGCGGCAAGGCGTGGGATTTCAGCAACACGCTAAACGCATCGGTTGTTGCTGACAACCGCCGAGCAGGCATTGCCGTTTTCGGTCACAACCGAGAGCGCAACCCTTACGACCGCAATGGCGACGGATATTCAGAGGTGGGACTGCTCAAGGCCCGCATGGTGGGGTTTCGAGGCTTTCTGCGCACGTCCGACGTCACGAAACTGAACGTGGAATACCATAACATCCATGATTTTCGCCGTGGTGGCGACCGTTTTGATCTACCGTCGCCCATGGCCCACATCAGCGAGGGGGGTGAGCACAACATCCACAGCACAAATATAAAATGGGATTGGCTGCCAGCGAGCGGCATACGCCACGCATCGCTGTTTGCGTCACTGCAACATGTAGACCGCCAAAGTTACTACGGCGAACGCGAAGACAGCGAGCCTTTCGGCACGGCTTACGGCCATACACGGGGATTGACGATGAACTACGGTGTGCTTTACAGCCGCCATTTCGACACGTTGCTGTTTATGCCGGCCGAACTGACGGTAGGTGTAGAGCATACGCTTGATGGCTTGCAGGACCACACCTTCGGCAGTCCAGATACATTGTATCAGCATATCGGAATAATGAGCGCATACCTGCAGAACGAGTGGCGGAGCAACCGATGGAGCATCCTTGCGGGCGCCCGTCTGGACAAACACACGATGATTGGGACACCGGTGGCCAGTCCGCGCCTCAATCTGCGCTACGCTCCAAGCGACCACCTCACCCTGCGAGCCGGCTATGCTTCAGGTTTCCGCGCCCCACAGGTATACGACGAAGACCTGCACGTGGGAGCCGTCAACGGCGAGCTTTACAAGATAACCAATGCGCCCGATCTCCGTATGGAGCGGTCGCATTCGGTCACCGGTTCCGCCGATGTCTGCCTTCATCTGGGCAGTTTGGAGGCCGATTTGCTGGTGGAAGGTTTCTATACGCGCATCAACGACGCTTTTGTCAACGAACCCGTTTTCGACGACACGAGCAGCGGCTACATGCTCTACGAACGGCGTAACGCAGACGGTGCAGAGGTTGCGGGGGTGAACGTCGAGTTAGCAGTATCTCCCATCGACGAGATGCGGCTGCAGATAGGCGGCACCTGGCAGCGCAGCCGATACACAGGTCGCGGCAAGGAATGGGACGAGGGTAAGTTTGAGCGCCGCATGGAGCGCACACCAAACCTGTACGCATACCTTACAGGCTTGTACATGCCGGTGAAGCAGCTACAATTCACCGTCACAGGCACATTTACGGGTCCGATGCTGGTGTATCACAATTTAGCCACCACCACGGGGAGTGAAGTGCAGGAGGTCATCACCGACGCTTTTCTCGACCTTTCGCTCAAGGCAGCCTACAGCATCCCTTTGGGCGAACGAAGCGAACTCGAAGTGAGCATTGGCATCCAAAATCTGTTTGACAGCTACCAGCGCGATCTTGACAGCGGTTCCGAGCGCGACGCCACATACATATACGGTCCTTCGCTACCAAGAACCCTTTTCGCGGGTGTGAAGATGAACCTGTGAGAATCTGTTTTTGAATCCAAGTGCTGTCTCCTTAATAAATCAGCAGGCGGTTGGAGGAGGGGTAGTAGACAAGGGTGCGGTGACACAAATGCCAGACAATCTCTCTGTCGTGACTGGTGTGCGGACCGCAGCAGAGGTCGAGACGGGCAACCAACTCCTCGGACCGGCGGGCGCTCCACTGCTGGCGTTCGTCGTAGGACATCTTGTTCCACAAATCCTCGGAGAGGTAGGGCTGCGGAAGAGCGAAATCGAGGAAGAGGGCTGCCAGATGGCGACTTTCTTTATAGAGACAGTATTCGATGCCGAGGTTGTAGAGGGTGTCGACTCTTTTTCTGAAGCACAAAGCGTAGCATAGGGAATCGGTAAGACCGATATCCTCGAAATAACCGTTGCGCAGCGAGTCCTTCCCGATGAAAGTGGCACCGCCGTCACGCTCGAAGGCGAGAATACGGCTATCGTCGAAATCGTCCCACGATGAGACGAGAAGAGTTATCAGGGTGTCGAGTCCGTCGCATTCAAGTACGGGGAGGGTGTCTACCAGATGACGGATATGCCATATGGAGACCTGTCCGTTGCAGATGTCGACCAGCCCGGAATTCAAGGCATCCGATTGGAAGGGAATCACCAAGCGGTTGGCCTGCACCCCCGCGCGGCTCAGTTCCAAGGAGCGACGATCCGAGACTTGTATGGCGAAACTCATTGTGTCGTCAGACAGGAGATGGGTACTGTCGGCCACCCGCATCAACCGAACCGTTCCACGCACTTGAAAAGTTTGCAAGGTGTGGGCACGGATGGAGTTTGCTAAATCCTGCCTCAAGAGGGAGCCATCGGAGCAGTTGACCAGCAACAGCAGACCGCGTTGATCGACCAGCGAACCCACTATCAGTGTGTCGAAACAAGCGGTACAATACCGAAAGCCGTCGTAATGGGGGTTGAGATAGACCAGTTCGGGCTCGATGGCCACTTCGGAACATTCCTTGATGGCGTCATAGGAGTCTTTGGCCTGACGGTAGCCGACGGGCGACGGACGTGCCGCTGCAAGGCGCGAAAGCGACACACTGCACACGCTCAAATTGTTTACAAAATAATAGGTATCCCCCACCCGACGCACGTCGCCAGTCCCCCACACCACGTATTCGAGCCCGGTGGCACGATTGACGAACCAGGTAGCCTGTCCCCATTCGCCATGGTCGACAGCATAGACACGGTAGTCGTCGTCTTCGGCAATTAGGTGGTCCGATTTGGCGCAGGGCACCCATTTGCGGGAGAGGGTGTCGAGAAAGAAATCATTCTCGCACCATGAGCCATAGACGTGGTAGAAAAGCGTATCGTGACGCACAAAAAGATCATCACAATAGTGGTATCCTTTAGACTCCGGAGGAAGAATCTCTTCTATTGCGAGACTGTTTTTGTCCACGACCTCCATCATATACCCACTGCCCACAAAGCTAGAGTTATAGGAATAGAGGCAGTAGTAGCGGCCGTGGTAAGCTGTTGCCTTATGCAATTTGAGACGTCCCTGCACGCCTATGCGCTCACGGAGGTCGAGTGTGACGGTGTGGTTCTGCACCGATCGTTTGACGGAAGAACACGCGGTTAAGGCTCCTGCCATGACAACGGCAAGAAGCGACACAAACAGTACAGGGGCAAATCGTTTATGCATGATTTACCTCATCAGTTCATCAGGCGGCTTTCGCCCCAAGTGTATTGGGGATAGGCTTTCTTGAGGTCGTTGTAGGAACCGGTGACGGTGCTGCCGCCGCTGGTGGCGAAAACGCAGAGCACCTTGCCGCTAAGGTCGTGAGCCTCGATGAAGGTGTTGATGATGGTGGGAGCAGTGTACCACCACACAGGAAAGCCAATCCAAACAGTGTCGTAGTCGGCGATATTTTCGCAGCGACCCTTGATGGCGGGACGTGACGACTTGTCCTGCATCTCGATGGTCGAGCGGGAGGTTTTGTCGCGCCAGTCGAGGTCGGCGGCGGTGTAAGGCACCTCGGGAGTGATTTCATAGAGGTCGGCGTTGTACTCTTTGGCGAGCTTTTGAGCGGCAGCCTTGGTGGTGCCGGTGGCCGAGAAGTAGGCTACAAGGGTTTTCTTCATGGTGGTGGTGTTTTGTGGGTTTGCTGTTTTCTTCTGTGCGCAGCCGCTGAGGCTGAATGCCATGAGCGCTGCCATGATTACGGTTAATTTCTTCATTGGTAGAATTCTATCTCTTAACAAGTTATTTTCATTTTTTAACGCATCCAGCTCAAGAATAATGTATACATCACATAAAAAAAGTAAAGTCTTTTTATCATTTGCCAAACCGCTCCTTGGCTTTGTCCATTTTGGCAGGGATGTCCACACCGAAGGGGCAACGGTTCATACAGGCGCCGCAGTGGGTGCACTCGCCGGCGTGGTGCGGCAGTGCGTCGTACTTGGATTGCAGCTCCGGCGTCATACCGTCGGTCTCCGCCTTGTCAAGCAACTCATTCACCTTGGCAATGGGAATGCCTTGGGTGCAGGGGGAGCAGTGGTTGCAATAGGTGCAATCACCACCTTTTTCTGCAGTTGTTTGCTGTCCGACAGTGGTATAGTCTTTTTCCTCATCGGTGGCGTGTAACCAATGCAGGTCGCGTTTCAGTTCGTCGAGGTTGTCGATGCCAAGGATGCAAGTGCTGATACAAGGTTTGGCCAGACAGTAGGCAATGCACTGCTCGGGGGTGTAGGCGACGCCGAGGGGGGAGGTCTTCGCGTCGAGCAATTTTCCGCCACCGCCGAAGGTCTTCATTACCGTCACGCCGATCTTGTGCGTAGCGCAGTAGTCGTAAAACTCCACACGCACGGGGTCGATGCCGGCCTGCAGGTTCTCCATAGCCCCTTTATCCCAAGGGATGGCGCCGCCGCGCAGACGGTCGAAAGCGGGGTTGAGGCTGAACATGATGACTTCCACCCAGCCGCTCTTGGCGGCCATCAGGGCCACTTCGGCGTTGTGGCTGCTGAGACCGATATGCTTGATTTTGCCCTCTTTCTTCAACTGGAAGACATAGTCGAGGAAGGGCGAGTTCTGTATCTCCTCCCACTCCTCGCGACTGTCGGTGATATGGATCATGCCCACCTCGATATGGTCGGTGCCGAGTCGTGCCAATAGGTCTTCAAAACCTGCCTTTGTCGAGTCGAGGTCGCGGGTGCGAGTATGCTGTCCGTTGGCCCAGATGGTGCCGATATGACCCTGGATAATCATCTCGTCGCGGCGACCCTGGAGGGCGTAGCCGATGTTGGAGCGTGTCTTGGGATTGGCATCGTAGATGTCGATGTAGTTCATGCCGCTGTCGAGCGCCATAGTCATCAGTTCCAGCGATGCAGCGCTGTCAAGTTTCTCGAAGCCCCCGCAGCCGATGCTGATTTCACTCACCATCAGGCCCGTGTTGCCCAGCGGACGGAATTTCATGTCGGTCTGTTTCTGCTGCTTGCAGCCGACAGCCACAAGACAAAGCGCAGTCAGCAAAAGTGTGTAAATTTTCTTCATTTTTTTATAATTTATTGATGTGTAATTATCTTTCGCGAGATGCCCTTGCCATCGGCGAGGACATAGATTCCTTGGGGGGCGTGAGGCAAATCGATGCGACTGACTCCAGAATCGAATGACTTCTGCATGACCTGCATACCTTTGCCGTCATACAGGGTCAGTGTGGTGGGTTCGGAGAGTCGGACGTAAAGGTATCCGGCAGCGGGATTGGGCCATACTTCGAATCCGGGTGTGTTCTCCGTCGGGTCGTTGAAACCCAGCGAGGAGCCGTCGCCAAGGAAGAAACGGTGTATCTCGTCGAAATAGTCGATATCGTGGGCATTGGTGTCCTGATACCAGTCGTGGGTGCCGCCGATGACCTTGAGCAGTTGGAATTCGGCATCGCCGCAATAGGTGTAGCGAATGAAGCGGAGGCCGTCGTTCACGCGGTTGGGCAGGGTGTCGATGGTGGGCGTGGGGTCGCAGACATTCCAGTCGGTCCAGTAGTTGACGAGTGAATCCACGCTGATGCCAATAGTGCCGAAATAGGCCGAGCCGCCGTTCCACCCCACCACATTGTCGGCGGTGCCGTGGATGTGCATCATACGCACCGGCTCCACCGGTACCTCGTCGGCAAAGGCGAAGGCTATCAATCCGCTGACGGGAGCACAAGCCGTGATGCGGTCGCCATGCTCGATGGCCATACGGTGAGTCATGAAGCCTCCCATCGAGAATCCGGTGAAGAAAACACTGTCGTCGTTGACCTTGCCGTCCACCACCAGCGTGTCGAGGAGCGCGAGGAGGAATCCCGCATCGTCGGTCGAACCGCCGAGACCGGCGTTCCACATGGTGTATCCCTGTACGCTGAGGGCCTGCGGAACCACGATGACCCAGCCGTAGCGCTCGGCCAGCTGGTCGAAGTGCATCTCGTTGTTGCAGCGCGTAATGTTGTCGCCCAAACCATGCAGGAAGTACATCACCGGCAGCGCTCCGTCGCGGTCGGAAGGTTCAAACAGCAGGTATTGCCGCTGCGTGTTCTGCCAAGTGAAGTTCCTGGTCTGCGCCCGACAAGGCACCACGGCCATCAGCAGCGCGATAAGCAACAATATTTTTGTAAATCTTTTCATTTCTGTAGGTTATTTCAGCGTGCAAAGACTCCCGTCCCGCACATTCATATTTAAAATGCAAAAGTACGAAGAATTTTTGGATTGGCGGAAAGAAACTTACAAAACAGAAGCACCCCCATCGCTGGAAGTGCTCGTTTGCACTTATGTCTATGCTTTTACTTGGCCGGCAGCCACTTTTTCGCTACAGTTGTTTATTTGCCGATTACTGATCGGACAAATGATTTGAAGTTCTCGATGTCGGTGGCATCGGGGTGACCGGCTTTGACGGGGCCCATGGCACCGGGGCAGGTGAACTCCTGCTCACTGACCTTGATGCCGCGGGTCTCGAGGACTTTACGCATCTGCGGTACGGGCGACTTGATGATGGCGCACGAGCCGAAGCACACCACGCACTTCACTTTGTCGGGGGTGAGGGTGTTGATGAACCGAACCACGCTGCCGTCCACCTTTCCCAGCATTACGCCGGCACCGAGGAAAAGCACGTCGACCGGCTCAGTAATGGGCTCTGCTACAGTCTTGGGCTCCGTCCCTACAATGTCTTTGACGGCCTCCACCATCTGCTTGGTGTGGCCAAATTTGCTATAATAACGGATTGCTGTTG
>CAMIVE010000032.1 GCA_946401725.1 uncultured Bacteroidales bacterium
GTGCAAGGCATAGTCGAATCGGCTATCGAATATACCACCAATTTTGATCTTTTGAGCCCTCCATATGATGAAATCAAGGTGGTTTCGGTTGGAGAGATGCGTAATAATTTCGACAAAAAATCTTTGGTTACCGCCAAACGTTTAGGTTTTCGTTTCCAAGCAGATACGGATTAATAGGCGGGGTAAGTAACCGTCTGTTGTGAAAAAAAATTTTGTCGGTTAAAAAAATGTTTGTACTTTTGCAATTCGAAATCAATGAAAAATTGATTGTTAAAAACAGGAAGTAATCATTGATTTTGAATAGGATGCTCCGTTCGTCTAGCTGGCCCAGGACGTGAGATTTTCATTCTCAAAATCGCGGGTTCGAATCCCGCACGGAGTACAACAATAAAAAAATAATAGAAGATAATTAATCGTATGGCACATCACAAGTCAGCAAAAAAAAGAATCCGCTCCAGTGAGAAAAGAAGAGTAGCTAACAGATATTACGCCAAGACTATGCGTAACGCTTTGCGTGATTTCAGAGCACTCGAAGATAAGGCTGTGGCTACGGAAAAACTGCCCAAGATGATTTCTATCATCGACAAATTGGCAAAACGTTCGGTTATTCACAAGAATAAAGCCTCCAACCTTAAATCCAAACTGATGAAGCAGGTCAACGCTATGTAATTATAGTGGAGAGTAAATAGAAAAAAGGATGACTTTAGAAGTCATCCTTTTTTTGTTTGTTTCAATTCCATGTCCTCGTTGAATAAATCGAGGATACTCCCTGTCGAAAGATGCAGGCCGTGGATGCCGGCGGCGCGGGCGCCTTCCAGGTTTTTCGCAATATCGTCGATGAAGAGTGTTTCGTCAGGCACCAGATGCTGTTCTCGGAGAATCAATTCAAAGCCTTCCTTGGCAGGCTTGCGCAGGTGCATGAAATGGGAGAAGTAGGCGGCATCGAAACATTCGGAGAATATGTCGAAACCGTATTGTTCCTTCAGCCGTACGGTGAAGCAGTCGTAGTTGATCTGGTTAGTATTGCTGAATAGGAAGACTTTGTAACGCTGCCTCAGTTTCAACAACAGCTCCACACGCTCCCGGGGAACGTCGATGAGTATGGCGTTGACGATATCGTCGATGTCGCTGTCACTGAGGTTGTGGCCTGTGGTGCGGCGTATGTATTCGCGGTATTCGGCAGGGGAGAGCATCCCCTTCTCAAAGAGATCCATCTCGGGGGTCTGAAAGTCCTTGGTGTAGAAGTCGCCGAGATGGGTCACACCATGGCGCACAAAAGCCTCGCCGACATTCTCGTAGCGAATGTCATGGATGACACCACCGAAATCGAATATGATGTTTTTTATCATTTGTGTTATGTGTAATATGCTGTTAAATATGGTTTTACGCAAATGTTCTTATAGAATGTTTTTGCAAAAGTACGATTTTTGTTGAAAACGCGCAGAATAGTCACTTTTTTGAGACAGAATCGGATAGATTCTTGAAAAATAATTATTACTGATTTATAATTAGATAAGTTGATTTTTTGGCAAAAAAAGAAAAAAAATTTGTCAGTATCGAAAAAAGTCGTACTTTTGCACTCGCATTTAAGGAAAGGTCTTTAAAATTGCAAACGGTTCGGTAGTTCAGTTTGGTTAGAATACATGCCTGTCACGCATGGGGTCGCGAGTTCGAGTCTCGTCCGGACCGCCAAACAAAGTAAAGCTCTCATCAGAGAGCTTTTTTTGTGCACAAATTCGAAACAATCTCATGGGGCTGACTGGTTTTGACAGCAAGGAGATGGATTTGTAAGCATGCAGGCTCACGCATCAGCAGCCTTGACCACCGATGCACTAAATTTAATTGGCGAAAATAACTACGCTCTTGCTGCATAACCGAAGTACAGTAGGTTGGCTTAATCCCCGCAAAAGTTGCAGGGACAAGACATCTCCCACAAGCCCCGACCGTCGGCGTGTGATCCGGAGGTGCTCGCAAAGACGGAATAGCCGGCACAATGCCTCGCACTGCCGGTGAAGTTTTAGAGGCTAAGGTCGACCTTGGGTGTCCGCGTCCAGAGCTGTCCCGACAACCAACCACGGAATAAGCATGTAGAAAGCAACTCAGTCGCTTGTTTGGACGAGGGTTCGACTCCCTCCAGCTCCACAAAAGGCTCACGCGGGAGTCTCACCCTCGTCTGGACGGGGGTGCCTCAACAGGCTCGGCAGGCGTTGCTACGACTCCCTCCAGCTCCACGAAAGGCTCACGCACGAGTTTCACCCTCAAATCATGCTTACCATCCGACATATACGCCATTGGTATGAACCGAAACTGCCGCATGCGGTATTCTTGGACGGCTTGTTTGCCGGTCTGCTTAAGGACGACACGCTACAGTTGGAGGTGCCGCAGGGCGACTATGTCTTGAAGGTGCAGGCAGGAGGCCGTCTGCCGATAGGCAAAAGCGGCAAGAGCATCGACTTGTCGCTCTCTTCGACAAAACAGATCAGCGTGCCTCGTACGGGCGAGGTGGAGTGCCTCTTTCGCGACCGTGAACGGATGTGGAATATCCTCTTCGACTTGGACCTCATAGCATGGGTGGTGTCGTGGTTCGTCATACTTCCGCCGCTTTACAAGATTCTCTCCGATGCATTTTTCGTCGTATGGCTGCTGCGTCTGGTGCTGATACGGAAAAAATACTATAGGATTGATGCAAGTTTTTCAGAACGAAAACCACTAAATAGTAAATAATACCCCATCCGATGAAGAAAATAGCCGCTATCCTGACGTTTGTAATGTGCATGGTTGCAATCGGCCAGTCACAGACCATACGGAACACCAATAACTCATTTGTCGCCAAGATCGAGAGCGACGGAACCATCCGGAACGGCAACAACTCCATGATTGCCCGCATCTATAGCGATGGCGTGATTCGTGACGGCAATAACCGCTATCTGGGCAAGGTCGAGAGCGACGGCACGGTGCGGGACCGCAACAACTCCTACCTGGGCAAAGTTGAAAGCAACGGTACCGTACGCAACCCCAACAACTCCACGCTGGGCAAGATCTATCCCGATGGTGCCGTAAGGGACAGAAACAACCACACCCTCGGCTATGCAAAGGACATTCCTATGCGTTATGCCGCCCTCTTTTTCTTCTTTGAACTCTTCTGACAGCAAGTCATCGAAAAAAAAAGAGACGCCTAGGCGTCTCTTTTTCTTTAGAGTCATTTTACATACTCTCACTAAGAATTGCTATCACCTCCTCACGCGTCAGCGTGCGGTAGCCGCCGTCCAGCAGGAAGGTGGCATCGGCAATGGCGGGGATGTTCGTCTCGGTGACACCCAATTCGCTGCTGTGTAGCACTAATCCCAGTTCTTTCATCCAGCCTTCCATGGTGGAAAGGCCTTCAAGGGCTATCTGCTCGTCGCTCTTGCCGTCGGCACAGACATTCCATACCTCGCGGGCGAAGCGGACAAATTTAGGCAATCCGTCGTGGAGGATGTGGCGGTAGTAGGGCAGCGAGACGCTCGCTAGCGTCATGCCGTGCGTGGCGTCGGTGACGGAACTGATGGCGTGGCCTATCATGTGAACCTCCCAGTCGGTGCGTTTGCCTTTGGCGATAAGGGTGTTGAGCGCCCAGGTGGCGGTCCACATGATGTTGGAACGCGCCTCGTAGTCCTGCGGGTTCTTGACGGCAATGCGGCTGCTGTGGATGAGCGAGCGCATCAGACCCTCGGAAAGGTAGTCGGAGGTGTTGTCGTCGGTGTCGCTGAAATACTGCTCCAGGATGTGGCTCATGATGTCGAAGAATCCAGCCACCATCTGGTACTGCGGCACGGTGAAGGTGAAACGGGGATTGAGGATGGTGAACTTGGGAAAGGCGTAGGCGCCGAAGACTTTGCCTACCTTGACGCCCAGCTGGTGGTTGCTGATGACGCTACCGCCGTTCATCTCGGAACCCGTCCCCACCATGGTGAGCACCGAACCCACGGGGATGACCTTGCAGGAGGCTTCCTCCATGCGGTTGTAGTATTTCTCCCAGGGGTCTTCCTCACACCAGGCCGAGACGCTGACCCCCTTGGCGTAGTCGATGGTGGAACCGCCGCCGACGGCCAGGATGAGATCAACGTTGTGCTCACGTGCTTTTCGGGCGCCTTCATAGAGCTTCTCCACGGTCGGATTGGGCATCACGCCGGCATCTTCGACGATGGTTTTGCCTTCCTCTTTCAGTATGGCGACGACGGCATCATAGATGCCGTTGCGCTTGATGCTTCCGCCACCGTAGGAAAGCATCACGGTGGGACCGTAGTTCTTCAGTTCTTTGTGGAGGTACTGCAGCGAGTCTTCTCCGAAATAAAGCTTTGTCGGATTGTAATAAGTGAAATTTCCGTTCATGCTGATTCATTTTTTAAGGTTAAAGGTTATTGTTTCAATGATTCCCCTTCCGCTACAGACAAATAGAACACCCGTTCCTGAAAGGGTGGGGGAGGTGTCACCAACGTGGTCTTGATAGGACAATGGGCTTCTGCAGCGTCGCTTTCCACGCTTTTCAGATGGTCGATCAAAATCCCCGTTCCGGTGTATTTGAACCAGGCCTCCTTGCGTGTCCAGATGCGTGCAAACTCCAGTTCAGGGTCGTCGCTTCTCAAGACACATGCCTGTTCTTCCTCGTTGAAGGAGCGTTGCAACAGCGTGTCGCTGAACCGCCGCCGTCCTTCCACGTCCACACCTATCTCTTGTCCGCTTACGGCGGTGACGATGGCTTCGCGGCAGTGGCTGATATTGAAGTGGATACCTTCGCGGTTGGTCAGGTACGGCTTTCCGTGCCCCCCCACAGCCCATGTGGGAGGCAAAGAAGTCTTCTGCAAAAGCCAGTCCGCAGGGAAGGGTGCTACCACAGTGTCGGAACTTCTGATTTTCTCGCTGTCGTGCTGCAGTGCGTAGGCCAGCATGGCATAGCTCACCGCCTGTTCGCGTTGGCGTGACAGCATCTTGATGCTGTGGACCAGCTCTACCTGCTGGGGGGCGGCAAGGGTCAGCATCTGTTCGATTGTCTGTTCGTCGACAGCATCGAAATCGTTGAAATAGTATACAAGCATGGGTCGTTAGCTGAAAAAAGGGATTCCCGCGTGAGAGGGAATCCCTTCTGTATGGATTCCGACAAAGTCGGAACGTTTCTGATTCTGGTTATTTCTCTTCTGCGGGAGCATCGGAGGTGATGCGCTCCAGCCATTTGAGCATACCCAGCATGACTCCCATCGACAGGAGGCAGAACAACGCAAAGACACCCCAGGTCATCCACTGGTGCGGGAACTTGTTCAGCATGGTGACACCCAAGAAGATGAAGAGGTTGCCGATGGCGGTTGCCGACAGCCAGAGACCTTGGCACATACCTACCATGTGACGCGGTGCAATCTTCGATACGAAGGAAAGTCCGAGAGGGGAAATCAACAACTCTGCCACGGTGAGGAAGAAATAGGTGACGATGAGGATGCCGGGACCGGCTTTCATGCTCATCTTGACAGCTTCCTCAAAGCCTTTGAATTCGGTACCGGAAGGATAGTTGTGAATGCAGGCAATCACAATAAGGAAGATGTAGGCGCAGGCTGCAATGAACATACCCAAGGCAATCTTGCGCGGGGTGGAAGGCTCTTTTCCCTTGCGTGCCATCGAGGCAAAAATCCACATGATGATGGGGGTGAGGACGATGACGAAGAAGGGGTTGATGCACTGCAGAATCTCAGGCGCGATAGCGCTGGTGTCAACGAAATCACGGGCAAAGATGGAGAGCGACTGGGCGTTCTGGTGGAAGGAGAACCAGAAGAAGACAGCGACACCGAGCACAGCATAAAGGGCGGCCATACGCTGGCGGATGTCCTTTGCCATGGATTCGCGTTCTTCTTTCGTGTAGTCCTGAACAGAGGCTTTCTCTTTGCGGACAGGGTTGGGCAGGCGTTTCTTCACGGCAAGGAAGATGAAGAGGGAAATCAGCATGGCGGCGACAGAGGCGATGAACGAGAAGTGAACGCCCGTGTTGTAGGTCTGCAGATAGTTGGTGCAGAAGTCACCCAGACCGCTTTCCTGCACTTTGGAAAGCTCCACGAGGTTGGCAAGGTCGTTGCCTTCCATGGTGCCTTGGTTGAACTTATGGCACAGACGCGGCAGGTCAGCGTTGTAGAACAGGGACTGGGTCTTGAGATACCAGGAACGGATCAGAGGAGCCACAAAGGGGGCAATGACACCGCCGATGTTGATGAAGACGTAGAAAATCTGGAAACCGCTGTCGCGTTTGCTTTGTGCTTCGGCCAAGGCCTCGGGACCTTTTTTGGCGGCTTCGGCTTCAAAGTCGTCGTACAGCTGGCCTACAATGGCTTGCAGGTTGCCTTTGAACAGACCGTTACCGCAGGCGATAAGAATCAGTGCGATAATGGTAAGGGTCAGCGCGATTGCCATGGAATTGTTGATGGCAAATACGGGAATGGAGAGAACGGCATAACCCAGTGCCATGACGAAAAGACCGCTGATGATGGTCTTTTTGTAATTCTGGCTACGGTCGGCAATGATACCGCCGGGCAGACTCAACACGTAAATCAAAAAGTAGAAAATGGCAAACATGATGCCCGAAACCGTGTCGTTGATTCCGAATTTGGAGCAGATGAACAGCACCAAGACGGCATTCATGATGTAATAGCCAAAACGCTCTCCCATGTTGCTCAATGCAGCGGCGATAAGTCCTTTGGGATGCTCCTTTTTTGCCTTGTTCAGGTAGAAAATAAGGAACGGCGTCACAATAATAAGTACGACGATGAGGAAGAATACCGACCTGTTCGTCTCCCATAAATTAGTGATGAAGTTCATAAATGTAATACTTTTGGTTTATAAATGTTGTTAATTAAATTTTACAAAAACGGCACTTCAAATAATTTGCAAAGATACAAAAAAAACTTTACATACAATAGGGAATTGTATTTTTTTGTGTATTTTTGCACCCGTTTATGGATGAAAAAATTGCTGTCTGTATCGAATTTCTGAAGTCGGGTTCCACCGTGCTCTACCCTACCGACACCATCTGGGGTGTCGGCTGTGACGCCACCAACGCCGATGCGGTTGAAAAGTTATATGCCATCAAGCGGCGCGACCACAGCAAGAGTATGCTGGTGCTCTGCGCCGATATCGCCATGGTGGAGCGTTTCATTTCGCCGGTCGATGCCGAAATCCGTTCGTTGCTGCTTGACGAGGGCCGTCCCACCACGGTCATCCTGCCGTTGCAGCGTAACCTTTTGGCCGGTAATCTGGCGGCAGCCGACGGCACCATAGGTGTCCGCGTCCCGCGTATGGATTTCTGCCAGTCGCTGCTCCGCGCTTTCGGCAAGCCGATAGTGAGCACCTCTGCCAACCTGTCGGGACAGCCCTCGCCGGCTTGCTTCGCCGATATCAGCGATGAACTGTGCGCTGCGGTGGATTACTGTGTTCCGGAAACTTTCGCAACAGGCGAAAACAGCCAATCGTCGCGCATCGTCAAACGCCTGCCCGACGGTTCGGTGACGTTGCTGCGTCCATGAAATAACAAGAGGTGCTTTTGCAAATGTTGAAAAGCACCTCTTATCTGTTGTTTGGGGATTCCCTTATTTCAATCCTGGACTTTTAATGGTGGGCTGTATCACCTTGACGGGTTCTTCCATTGGTTGGACTCCGAGGATTTTCTCTCCCTGTTTGAAGCGGATGTCAACGGGAATATTAGCCTTTTCGATGATTTTGAGGTCTTTGTCCAGGTCGGTGCGAACAATGCCGTTTTTCTCGGCGTAGGCTTTGGCGGCTTTATAGTCGCCGTCGCCTTCTGTCTTGAGCACCAAGGCAGCCCAGCCTTCGATGGCGGTACGCATCTTCTTGATATCGATGACGTATTTACCCTGTTTGTCGCGACTGAAAGCGCCGTTGTCCTGCAGGTAGTTGAAGCACATCATGTTGGCGATGCCGTGAGCCTCCGTTGCCCCGAAGCGGACGCTGCGCAGCAAGCCGGCAATAAAGGTGACATAGGCATCTTCGACAGAGATGTCTGTGAGTTCCCCTTGTTCAATCAGGGTCTGCACAAGAAAGAGTCCGCAAATGTCTGCTTTGGCTTCTTCCCATGCGCTGTACTGGTTTTGAAGCGCTTGGCGCACTGTCTTTTTCCCTTTAATGGTGTTTTTGATACCGAGACCGTGGGCCACCTCGTGGAAGCAAACGTTGCTGAAGAAAGCGTCGAAATTTACGTTCTTCAACTGTTTTTGGCAAATCATCTTTTGAGCGATAGGCATCAGGATGTTCTGGAATTTGGCTTCCATGGCGTTTTTCAATTGGAGGCGGCGGGTACCTTTCTGCAACTGTACACGCTCGTCGTTGGGCAGGTTGATGGCGATGGTTTTGCTGCCGGCATTGCAGTCGCCTGCGTAGTAGATGACATCATAGACATTCAGGTCGCTTTCCGTGCCGGGCACCTCTTTCTTGTATTTGGGATCGCAGGGAAGCTTTTTCTGCAGTTCGGGCAGCATCTTGGTGAATCGGGCCAGTCTGTCGCTCCATTCCAAGTCTTTGACCAATACGAAGGCTTCGTAGGCGGTCTTGTATCCGTAGAGGGCGTCCTCGTAGTTTTCAATGGGCCCGAAAACGAAATCCAGACGGCTGTCCTTCATGTCCATCCATAGCATGTCGCTCTCGAAATAGTCGTCGTTCTTGAAGGCTTCGCGGCGGTTCTCCAGATATTTGCGCAGCCCGTCGTCTTCGGCCAGTTCAATGGCTTTCCCCAGCAGTTCGTCGACCTTGTTCAGCTCTTTCTCATAGGCTTGGTGGTAAGGGATGACTTCCAGTCCGCCTTTTTCGTTGCGACGGATGATGGTGTAGGGGCTGGTTTTTTGTGGGTCGTCGAGTTTTTCGAATTCCTCTTTGGTCATATCGGCTGGGTAGAAATTGGCGCCGGCCGGTTTGGGACCATATCCGGGGAGGAAAGGTTTGTTGCCGTCCAGACGGTCCCATGCGCCGTAATGGATTTTGGCGAATTCACGGAGGGCAGGATCCTTGATGTCATTCAGTTTCTTGCGGTTGTCGGTTCCAAACGATTGCTCCCAGAATAGATTGTCCATGATTTGGGATATTTCAATGAAAAAATGGACAAGCTCTTGTTCTCGGGGAGTCAATATCTCCATGTCGAATTTCAATGGAAACTCTGCATATTGTCTCACTTTTACAGTGATATTATTCTTTTGGGTGTCTTTGTTCTGCGCCTGGACGTTGGTACCGCCACCGATGGCGGAAACAAATGCCAGTGCCAAAACGATGATTGAGATTTTTTTCATAAATAAAAGTCTTTGAGATAATGTCGTTATTACTATAAGGTGTTGTTTCGGAAAGTGTGTTTCTCCAACATTTTCTTGAATGTACGGTTCTCTAATGTGCGGAGCAGTTCCTGGGCATAGTTTGTGTTGTGCATATCGGTGCCCAGATACTCCACCCAGTTGTTTTCAATATAGGTGTAGCCTTTGTCCATGGCCACCTGTCCGTAGAATCCGTTCAGGGAAAGGATATTGACTTGGAACAGGATTCCGAATTCTTTCATTTTTTTGATTTCTGGACTAAAGGGTCCCAGATAGGGGTAGCGTTCCGGATGGGCCAGCACGATGGTGTACTGAAGCTCTTGGAAGCCTTTGAAAAGGTCGTGAGGGATCTTGCTTTGGCTGTGGAGTGAGAATTCGCACAACAGGAGTTTGCCGGGCAAAGGCGTTACGTTGTCGATACCGGGACGGCGGATATATTGTGCGTCGAATCGGTATTCGCCGCTGATGCCGGCAATTTCCGGAAGTCCATCGTATTTTGCCAATTCTTTCTTCAGCTGCTGGAACCGGTTGTGGATATCTTCCTCTTCGTTGGGATAGTTGGCTTGGAAATGGGGGGTGAAGTACACTTTCTTGAATCCCGCTGCGGCCATGGTTTGTAGGCAGGAAACGGTTTCTGTAATGTCTCTTGACCCGTCGTCGACATTGGGAAGCAGATGACAGTGCATGTCGGTCTCAAGTACGTTCAGTAGGGGGGAGGGTCGGTTTCTTTTGAAGAGACTCATGATGAGGTTTTGTATGTTAGTTGTTCATTGCAAACCAGTTGCAATGATGGATGTAAAAATAGTTTTGACTGCAAAGATAATGAAAGTTTTGATAAAAACAAAAAATCACCCAGATACTTTCAAAAAATGCGGGCGCCTCACTTGCAAAACTGATTGTTATTGTACAACTATCACAGCGTCGGGGCTGAGAGGCATTACTATTGAATCGTCAATAAAAGGTTTTGATGATGTGATATGATAGGTTTCACGTTGCTCTTCAAGAGGGACTGTCAGCTTGACATATCCGCTGTCGTCGGCAGTCACCGCTCGACCCTCAACCAGCACTTCTGCGCCAGGATAGGTCTTTTCTTTCATAGGATTCCTAAGTAAGATTCGGATGTTGCCATAAACAGAGGGCTCTCGCTGAATGGGGATTGTTACCATCTTGCCTAAGGGCAGCGTTGTGTCGGTCTCCAAATAGTTGGGGCATACAACGTTGATATGGACAGGCTTGTTTAGGTATCGGTGTGGCATATTGGTGAACACTATCGCCGAATCTATCTTGCGGATGGTGTCAGTCTTTGTCTCGTTGTCGAAGGTTATGGTGACTACGGCGTCGCAGAGGGGAGGCAGATAATCGTTATGTACCGACGCCTCGCTCAGTCTTATTTCGGCATTGAATGGTTGGTTGGCTTTCCAAGTAAGTGTCAATGCCACAATAATGGCGATTACTCCGAGTGTCCATGCTAACGTTTTTTGTACGAGTATACGGCGGTGTCGCTGCCAGATGGCATCGAATTCCACTCCGAGGAGTTTAGAGATGAGTTGTGCGTATGCCCGTTCGCGGTTCAGCCATGGCCAGCGGTAGATGCGTTCGTGTATGTTGGCACCTAATATCTCAGGCAGTCCCAGTTGGTCAATCACTGGGTTGAAACATTCAGTCTCGGGGTTGCCGCTGTGTGGCACACCGTCCACAATAAAGAAATGGATGTTCTTTGTGCGACCCAGCTGATGGAAGAACTCGATTTCTTTGCCAACCCATTCCGACTGTGCCGAATTGGGCGAGCAGATGACTATGAGGTTCCTCGATGCCCGCAGCCGTTCCTGCAGTTCCTCGCTGAGTCCACCGGGCTGGATGTCGGTCGGGGCAAAAAACACCGGATTGATAGGTTTGCGACTCCATCCGTGCTGGCTGCACAGCGTGGAGGGCATGCGGTAGTGCTCCAGCTTGCGCTGCAGCTGCTTTCCCCACTTCTGGTCTTTCGAGTTGTAGGAAATAAATGCGAAGTATTTGAATTGGTCGGTTTGCATAGAATTGTTATTTTTTATTCTCCTCTATTTTCTGCTGGACTTGTTTTATTATATTGTTTACATAAATGGTGTTTTTATGTTCTTCACCTAAAACCTTCTTAAATATTTCGTATGCCTTGTTATAGTATTGTAATGCCTTTTCATAATCTTCTTGTTCATTGTAAACGTATCCTATGTTGAAGTAAGATTCAGCCATATCGGGATGCTCCTTCCCATATACTTTTTCCATTATGGTTAAAGTTTTGTTTAAATACTCCAATGCCTTGTCATAGTTTCTTTGTTTATTGTATACAAATCCTAAGTTGTTGTAAGATGCCGCTACATCGGAATTCTCCTTTCCCAATTTTTTTTCTCTTATGGTTAATGCTTTTTTGTAATATTCCAATGCCTTGTCATAGTTTTCTTGTTTGTCGTAAATAAATCCTAAATTGTAGTAAGATTGTGCCACAGTAGGATGCTCCTTCCCAAATACTTTTTTTCTTATGGCTAAAGCTTTGTTTAAATATTCCAATGCCTTGTCAGTGTTTCCTTGTATATAGTATACAGTTCCGATATTGTTGTAAGATGTTGCCACGTCGGGATTCTCCTTCCCAAATACTTTTTCTCTTATGGCTAAAGCTTTGTCGTAATATTCCAATGCCTTGTCATAGTTTCCTTGTTCATCGTAAACAAATCCGATGTTGTTGTAAGATGTTGCTACATCGGGATGCTCCTTTCCAAATACTTTTTCTAGTATGGCTAATGCTTTGTTGTAATATTCCAATGCCGTGTCATAGTTTCTTTGATTCATGTAAACAACTCCTATGTTGTTGTAAGATATTGCCACATCGGGATGCTCCTTCCCATGAACTTTTTCTTGTATGTCTAAAGCCTTGTTGGAATATTCCAATGCTTTGTTATAGTTTCCTTGATTATAGTAAACAGCTCCTATGTTGTTGTAAGATGTTGATACATCGGGATGCTCCTTCCCAAATACTTTTTCTCTAATGGCTAAAGCTTTGCTGTGATATTCTAAAGCCCTGTCATAGTTTCCTTGTTTGTCGTAAATACCCCCGATATTGTTGTAAGAATCTGCCACATCTGGATGCTCTTTCCCAAGTACTTTTTCTCTTATGGCTAAAGCTTTGTTGTAATATTCCAATGCCTTGTCAGTGTTTCCTTGTCTAGAGTAAACAATTCCGATGTTGCTGTAAGATATTGCTACATCTGGATGCTCCTTCCCAAATACTTTTTCTCTTATGGCTAAAGATTTGTTGTGATACTCCAAAGCCTTGTCATAGTTTCCTTGTTCATCGTAGACCAATCCGATGTTGTTGTAAGATGTAGCCACATCGGGATGCTCCTTCCCAAGTATTTTTTCTTGTATGGCTAAAGATTTGTTGAGATATTCCAATGCCTTGCCATAGTTTCCTTGACGATGATAAACAATTCCTATGTTGTTGTGAGATGTTGCCACATCTGGATGCTCCTTCCCATATACTTTTTCTAGTATGGCTAATGCTTTGTTGTGACACTCCAATGCCTTGTCATAGTTTCCTTGGTTGGCGTAAACGGATCCGATGTTGTTGTAAGAATTTGCTACATCTGGATGCTCCTTCCCAAGTACTTTTTCTTGTATGGCTAAAGCATTGTTGTAATATTCCAAAGCCTTGTCATAGTTTCCTTTACTATCGTAAACACCTCCAATGTTGTTGTAAGCTGTTGCCACAGATGGATGCTCCTTTCCCAATACTTTTTCTTGTATGGCTAAAGCTTTGTTTAAATATTCCGATGCCTTGTCATAGTTTCCTTGATCAGCGTAAACTAATCCTATGTTGTTGTAAGATGTCGCCACATCTGGATGCTCCTTTCCAAGTACTTTTTCTTGTATGGCTAAAGCATTGTTGTAATATTCCAATGCCTTGTCATAGTTTCCTTGATCATCATAAATACCTCCGATGTTGTTGTAAGATGTTGATACATCGGGATGCTCCTTTCCAAATACTTTTTCTCTTATGGCTAAAGCTTTCTCGTAATATTCCAATGCCTTGTCATAGTTTCCTTGATTAGCGTAAACAAATCCGATGTTGTTGTAAGATGTTGCCACATCAGGATGCTCCTTACCAAGTACTTTTTCACTTATGGCTAAATCTTTTTTATAATATTCCAATGCCTTGTCATAGTTTCCTTGATTAGCGTAAACAAATCCGATGTTGTTGTAAGATGTTGCCACATCGGGATGTTCTTTTCCAAGTACTTTTTCTCTTATGGCTAAAGTTTTTTTGAGATATTCCAATGCCTTGTCATAATCTGCAAGGTATTCACTAATAAAGGTTCCTGCACGATCTTGCCATACTGCGTTTGTAGTGTCGAGTGAAGCGCGCATTTCAATATAGTATGCCGCGGAGTCGTTCTGATGGCGCATTTTGTAGGTCAAAAACCAGTTGTAGCAGTCCTTAGCCAAGTCCTCACGTTTCTTGGTTTCCATGGCTTTGCTTTTGTCTAATTCAGATTGAGCTGCGGCGTTGGCTTCGCTAAGTTGGCTTAATTCCCTGGCACGCTTGGATATGTCTCCTTTTGTTCTCAGTAATGAGTCGGCTTCGTCCAAACGGCCGTTGATAATGCAGTCGCTAATGCGGCGGTTAAACTCATCCAATTGGTCGAAGTCAATCTTGTTGTATTGTTCGACCATATCTTTGACAAGTTTTTCATTATTATCAAAGTCATTATTCAGTTTGTTGAGCAGTTCGCGATAACGTTCTTCAGTAATTTTGTTGTGTTCCTTCAGGGAATCTAATTCCACTTCGCGGCGGTGCAACTCATCTTCAGTAATTTTACGCACCTTTCGTTCGATGGCGCGGCGGTCGGCATCCAACTGGGCTTTGTCTTCCATTACCAACTCGAGTGGGTTGGCGGAGTAGGCGTACTGACGGTACAGGACGTCTTGGTCAAGCAGGACGTAACCTTGTTTCGTTACTTTTTCAAGAGAATATTTCTTGCTTGGAATTGGGAAAGAAAAACTACCGTCAGCCTTGCTGAGGACAGCGGAGCGGTCCTTGATCTGAACGGTGACGCCGGAGATTCGTTTTCCTGCAGTGTATTTGCCGTTGACCATGCGGCCTTTTGTTTTGACATACCCCTGCTGGGTCTGGGCGAGGGCAAAGGATAAGGCACCTACAAGTATCAGGAAGAGTGATATTGCTTTCTTTATTTTGAAAACCATTCCGTTTTCTTGTTTTAAAATTTTTGCAAAATTACGAAAATTATTTAATCCATATATTTCCCCTTTCCACCGAATCATTCAATAGCGAAGTATAAAACACCATCAGCCAAAGAAACGTGGTTGTTAGACAATAAAAAAAAGGATGCCCTATCGTTGAGCATCCTCTTTGTTGTTAAATATCGCTGTCAGCTTATCTGCGGTGTCCGCCACCGTTGCCGGAGCTGCGGCGTTCGCCGTTGTCGCGGCGCGGACCGCCATTGCCGCCTTCTCGACGGGGGCCGTGTGAACCTTCGCGACGCGGGGCACGGGGTTTCTCCTCCTCATAGCCTTCGGGCTTGGGAAGCAGCGCCTTGCGGCTCAGTTTCAGCTTGCCGGTCTTCTCGTCGATATTGATGATCTTCACCTGGATGATGTCGCCTTCGTGAAGCAGGTTCTCCAGCGTGTCGGTGCGTTTCCAGTCGTATTCGCTGATATGCATCAGGCCCTCTTTGCCGGGCAGGAATTCGAGGAAAGCGCCGAATTCGACGATGCTGACCACCTTGGCGTCGTAAACCTGACCCACCTCGGGAACGGTGCAGATGTCCTTGATCCACTTGATGGCGGCTTCGATGCTTTCTTTGTCTTGCGAAGCAACGTCGACAATGCCGAGGTCGCCCTCTTCTTCGATATTGATGATGGTGTTGGTCTCGGCCTGGATTTTCTGGATGACTTCGCCACCCTTGCCGATAACAGCACCGATGAAGTCTTTGGGAATCTGAATCTGGACGATGCGGGGTACGAAGGGTTTGTAGTCTTCGCGCGGCTCGGCGATGGTCTCCTGGATGTGGTCGAGGATGTGGAGACGACCCTGACGGGCCTGTTCCAATGCCTTGGCCAGCACGTCGTAGCTGAGGCCGTCGACCTTGATATCCATCTGGCAGG
>CAMIVE010000033.1 GCA_946401725.1 uncultured Bacteroidales bacterium
CATCGCCCTTGTCGTTGCACTTCACCACCACCACCGTCATGCCGGCCTTGGCGGCGCTGGCGGGGTTGGTGCCGTGGGCCGAAGCCGGAATCAGGCACACATTGCGCTGCGGCTGACCGTTGGCAATGTGGTAGTTGCGGATAACCGTCAGACCGCTGTACTCGCCAAAGGCACCCGAGTTGGGCTGCAGCGAGCAACCGGCGAAACCGGTCACCACCGCCAACTGCTTCTCGATGTCGTGGATCATCTCCAAATAGCCCTCGGCCTGATCGGCGGGCACAAAGGGATGCAGACCGCCAAACTTGCTCCAGCTCAGCGGCAGCATCTCGGCGGCGGCGTTCAGCTTCATCGTGCAGCTGCCCAGCGGAATCATGGCGCGGTTCAGCGACAAGTCTTTCTCCTCCAGACGCTTGATATAGCGCATCATCGAGGTCTCGTCGTGGTAGCTGTTGAACACCTTCTTGGTCAGATAGGCGCTCTGGCGCTTCAGCTCGGCGGGGATAGCCTCATCGGCAAACTTGCAGCAGCAGCCCTTGCACTCCAGCGCGGCGGCCTTCTTGCCGGCGGCTTCGGCCAGGCAGGCCACAATAGCGTCGAGGTCACACTTCTCGGTCGTCTCGTCGATGCTGATGCCGATGCACTCGTCGCAGATATAGCGGAAATTGATTTCATGTTTCAGCGCCACCTCGCGCACCTTGGCGGTCGGCACGGGGCACTGCAGCGCCAGCGTGTCGAAATAGACGCGGTTGTGCTGCTTGTAGCCATACTGCTCCAGCTCCATGGCCAGACGGTGGGCGCGGGCGCAGATGCGCGTCGCAATCTCGCGGATGCCTTCGGGACCGTGCCACACGGCATAGAAACCGCTCATATTGGCCACCAGGGCGGCGGCGGTGCAGATATTCGACGTAGCCTTGTCGCGCTTGATATGCTGCTCACGCATACCCAACGCCATACGCAGGGCGGGATTGCCCTTCACGTCGACGCTCCAGCCGATGATACGGCCCGGGAACGCGCGCTTGAAAGTCTCGGTGAAAGCGAAGAATCCGGCATGCGGGCCGCCGAATCCCATCGGCAGACCGAAACGCTGGGCATTGCCCACCGCACAGTCGGCACCCATCTCGCCCGGGGTCTTCATCAGCGCCAGCGCCATCAGGTCGGTGGCCATACCCACAAAGATACCTTTCTCGTGGCACTTGGCGATAAACGACGTCCAATCCTGCGCCTCGCCAAACTGGTTCGGGTACTGCACAAAAGCGGCAAAATAGCTGGCGTCGAGCTCCGTCTGTGCCGCTTTGCCCGTCACAATCTCGATGCCGCGCGGAGCGGCGTTGGTCTGCATCACGGCCAAAGTCTGCGGCAGCACACCCTCGTCCACAAACATCTTGCACACGCCGTCCTTCACGGCCTGGCGCGAGCGGCTGTTGTAGAACATAATCATCGCCTCGCCGGCGGCCGTCGCCTCGTCCAGCAACGAAGCGTTGCTCAACGGCATACCCGTCATCTCGGCCACCATGGTCTGGTAGTTCATCAAAGCCTCCAAACGGCCCTGGCTAATCTCGGTCTGATACGGCGTATAGCTCGTATACCAGCCCGGATTCTCAAACACATTGCGCAGAATCACGGCCGGCGTCACCGTGCCGTAGTAGCCCATACCGATATAGGTCTTGTACATCTTGTTCTTCTGGGCCAGGCTGCGGCAGCGGTTCAGAAACTGGTATTCACTCAATCCTTCTCCCAGCGGCATCGGCTCCTTCAAACGGATGGCGGCAGGCACAGCCTTGTCAATCAATTCGTCCATCGACGCCACGCCGATGGTTTCCAGCATCTTCTTCTCCTCGGCAGCAGCGGAAACACCATTGTGCCGAGCGGTAAAATTCTTGCTAATCATATAATAGTCAATTAAATATTACAATAATTCCACTTAACTTGGAAAGTATAAAAGTACGAAAAAAAATGAAAAGTGCAGGTAAAAATCTTTCACCCTACCCTTTCATATACTCTTTGGCATACTCCACATAGTGCGCCGCGTTGTCGGTCTGGCCGGGACGGGTGGGTTTGATATACTTGGCCGGCACACCGCCCCATATCTCGTGGGGCGGAATCTTGGTACCCTGCAGCACCAAGGCGCCGGCCGCCACAATGGCACCCTCCCCCACCTCGCAGTCGTCAAGCAGCGTGGCACCCATCCCGATGAGGGCGCCGTCGTGCACCGTGCAGGCGTGCACCGTGACATTGTGACCTATCGTCACATCGCTGCCTATATGCGTGGGACCCGTCTCGAAAGTCACATGCACACACGCGCCGTCCTGCACATTGGTACGGTCGCCGATGGTGATCGGCGCCACATCGCCCCGCACCACCGCGTTGAACCACACCGAGCACTGGTCGCCCATCGTCACATCGCCCACAATCGTCGCATTCTCGCTGAAATAGCAATCCTTGCCCCACCGGGGCGTATGTCCCTTATAGGTTTTAATCAAAGCCATAGTTAAAAGTATTTTTACAGTGCAAAGATACAATGAATTCCACCTCCCTACACCTCTTTTTCATTTTTTATTTGTAACTTTGTACAAAAATCAACCGTACTATTAACTAAAACAACTGCCAATGAAGTATAGCGCATAGCCACATATGCACATCGCAGAATAGAAAAAAGCGAAAAAACAATCTGGCCTTCCTGAAACTTCGACAACTTCACGAATCTGCCCCAGAATTGCATTACGCGTTCTCGCCAATTGGCGTGGAACTATATGTTGTAATTGGGTAGATTAGGTAGTCGAAGACCTCAGGAAGCCAACGAAAACATAAAAGTGCCACGCTTTTTTTATGTGCACATGTCATCGCACTGACAGCCCCCTTCTTCTTTCACCAAAAGCGATGCACCGATGCTCTATAACCGGAAAACCACATACAATCATGACCCCTCTGAAGAAATATATCTGGCTGGTGGACACACTCATGCGCAGCGGCGACGAAGGCCTCACCCTCGAAGAAATCGGCCTCCAATGGGATGCCGACGACGACATGTACAGCAACGGCGCCTTCTCCGTTCGCAGCTTCCATCGGCACCGTAACGAAATCGAAGAACTCTTCGACATCAAAATCGAAAGCTACGGATCCGGCCATTCTTTCCACTATCGCATCGCCAACAAAGGCAAAAACGACTACTTCCGACACTGGCTCCTCAACGCCATCGCCGTCAACCGCATCGTCACCGACAACCAGCAAGTCACACAGCACATCGACCTACCGCAAAACCCCACCCATTCACCTCTGGCGCTCCTGATCGAGGCCTTGTGCGAGCAACGCAAAGTCAGCTTCACCCTCGACCCCGACACCGCAACCGAGCCCATCACCTGCAACGACTTCATGCCGCACGCCCTCAAACGCTTCAACCATCGCTGGCACCTCGTCGGCCGCAACGACACCCGCAAACCCTACCGCTGCCTTCCGCTCGACCGCATA
Source organism: uncultured Bacteroidales bacterium (assembly GCA_946401725.1). GTDB lineage: Bacteria > Bacteroidota > Bacteroidia > Bacteroidales > P3 > Colimorpha. Next base: position 3,466 of record CAMIVE010000033.1, read on the forward strand.
CACCACTGCGAACTGCAGGAACAGACCTTCCAGCGCGACCCCAATTTCGACATCCAGCAGCTCTTCCTCGGCGTCTATGGCACCCTGATCGACGAAAACATCCCCGCCAAAAACATCTGGCTCAAAGTCTCCCCCTCCATCGCCGGCAGTCTGCGTGCCAACAAATTGCACGACAGCCAAACCGAGATGGGACACCAGGACGGCTACCCCCTCTTCGCCCTGCGGCTGCGGCCCGGCAGCGAATTCCGTCAGCGGCTGCTCTCGCTCGGCAGCGGTGTCGAGGTACTCAAACCCCGAAGCCTCCGCCAGGCGCTGCAAGCCGAAACGCAAAAAATGGCCCTGCTATACCAAGCATCCGAATAACACACCGCCCGCCCCCTCCCCGCGCGTCCCATCCCCATCGACGCGCCGCCCTCACACCGGTACCACCCTCTTGCCGCGCATATCATTGCCTTGCCAAAAACAAGGTATGCCCCGATAACATACCCCATAACTATCGGCAAGTCTTCCTACAAAGACATACCTTTTTTTTGCCGAAACCGGCAAGAAAAAAAACACGAATATGCACCGCCAGTGGCGGTGCTAACCGCTGCCTTGAAAGTCCCTCACTGCCCTCAAAAAGCAGCAGCTGGAAAAAGCCTTTGTACCAGTGCCACGATGTGGCACACATATTTTGTATCTTCGCAGCCGAAAACAATTAAGCAACCACGAAAAATCTGCAAATAGAACATGGATTGCACGGATAAAACGGATAATCCGTGTGGATTAGTGAAATCCGTATTTAATAAATATTGGAAGTTCTTATTAACATTATGAAACACGAATTGATATCAAATCATGAATGGATTAAACTGAAAGCCAAGCTACAGTTTGTCGAGGAAAAGATAATACATATCATGAACTTAGATGGCTGGACAAGTGATAAATGCCTCTACGGACAGGTAAAAGAACTGCTCCATAATCGCCATTATATAATGAACGGGATGTTCAGACTGCACATCACAGAGCAAGAGGTGGCACGCTTCCGCAAAGTGAATGACCAGTTATTGGAACTCACCCGGGATATGTTCGCCACACATCGCAACCTGATGGATTTCCTCAGTGCCAATTTCATCGAGACCATAGCCCCCAGCTGTGTAGTTCAAGTGGAGAGCAAACTGGATGTTGATGAAGGCGGAGAAATACTTCTGTTCGACGACGATGCCGACTATGGGTCGGACTTCAGTAAAATGGCCGAAGCCATTGCCTGGACCGAAGACCTGGAGATACGCTTCTGTTCAACATATATAGGAGAAAAGCCAGAGTCCGACAATCTTGACGACGGAACAACCTGGGCTGAAGATTGTCTGGATATACCACAATTCAAAGGCTTCATCGTTTGCTTCGCCGTCCACGACCTCTGCACCCACAAGAACTACTCCGTCCCCGACCTCCTCCGCCTTAAATCCTACCGCATCAGCCATACCGTTGACACCTGTCGTACCCACAGCGTATGAGAGAAAATGTGCAAAATGCGCTAAAGAGAATCGCAGAATAAGGAATATTAACTTTTAATACGGGAGTGCCACGATATGGCACACATGTTTTGTATCTTCGCAGCCAAAAACAATTAAGCAACCACTAAATATCTGTAAATAGAACACGGATTGCACGGATAAAACGGATAATCCGTGTGGATTAGTGATATCCGTGGTCAATAAATATTGAAGATTCTCTAATTATTCGTATCTTGCAGTCGTTTTATGGTGAAGTACATCGCAGATAAAGAACATTATACCGAAGTGTTGGCCCGATGTTCGCAGGTGAAGCACGACCTGTGGATTGGCACCGCCGACCTGAAAGATTTATATGTCGGGAAAGCGGCTGGCAAAGTGGAGCCGTTCCTCGCCGTCCTCGACCGGCTGTTGAAACGCGGCGTCGAAGTTCGGCTACTGCATGCAAAAGAGCCTGGCGAGAACTTCCGTGAGGATTTCGACCAATATCCCGGGTTGTGGACACGTCTTGAGCGGCGACTATGTCCGCGAGTGCATTTCAAGCTGATGATTTTCGACTGCGCCGTTGCTTACATCGGCTCCGCCAATCTCACCGGTGCCGGTATCGGCATGAAGGGTGAAGGCAACCGCAACTTCGAAGCTGGCATACTCACCGACGAGCCATCGCTCGTCGATGCCGCCGCCGACCATCTCGACGCCGTCTGGCAAGGCCGCCATTGCAAGAGTTGCAAACGGAAGGAGTATTGTGGGGATAAGATTGGGTAATAAATAATGGAAGAATTATGAAAAAGTACTGGTTACACAGGATTACAGGTGGAGATAATGCTTTGGGGTTCGCTCATCCGCTATTGTTTACCCACCACTTCTTATCTATCGGTTGGAGTGATTTCTCTTCAGATGCCTTTGTGAGGCAAGTGCAGACAGGAGGAGAAGCTGCATTAGAAGGCGCAATGCAAGCCAAAGGATGGGGTTTGCCTAAAAACAGATGGAACCTGTGGCGTTTTATTATGGAGATGAAGAAGGGTGACATTGTTCTCGTTCCCACAAGACAGGAATTTAGCCTGTTTGAGATTGAAGACGACGTTATCTTTTCAAACGAATCCATAGATTCTTCTGTTTTCATGGATTGGAATGACAAGAAAGCCATTCTGCATGAAGACGGTTATTATTACAATGAAGACGGTCAGCCAATAGATTTGGGTTTCTATAGAAAGGTGAAGCCAATTCTATATAACATACCTCGGATGTGGTTTGCCGATCAAAAACTGATTTCAAGAATGAAAATCCGACAGACCAATGCGGATATTTCTGACATGAAGGATTCTATAGAGAATGTCCGAAAGGCATACGAAGAACACAAACCCATCAATCTGAAGGAGAAATTCATCGAAGAAACGGCCCCAAAGCTGTTGACATTGATTGAAAATCTAACAAGTGCAGACAGTTTTGAGAATCTTGTTGAAAGGTATTTAAAATCGTTAGGAGCGAGGACTGAAATTCCAAGTAAGAATGCTCCAGACAAAGGTGAAGGTGATGCTGATGTGATAGGATACTTTGAGAACATCAAGACAGCCATTATGGTTCAAGTAAAAAAGCATGAAGGTGTAACTGACGAGTGGGCTATTCAGCAGATCAAAGCCTATAAGACTAATCATACTTATGACGATTATCACACACAAATGTGGGTAATCTCGTCGTGCGAACATTACAGCCTGAGGGCAATGAATGAAGCAGACGAAGCAGGTCTTCGACTAATCACAGGCATTGAATTTGCAACTATGATACTGAATGCAGGATTAGAAGGATTGAGCTTATAGAATTAGAAAGTATAATCAACCTAAAAAAAACTCATTATGTTGTACAAATTAACCATTAAGAACAACCGTCATGTAAACGGCATCCGATTGGAAAAAGGAATGACTGCTGAGGTCTCTTTCCAGTCAGCCAGTCTTTTGGGAAATATTCAAGGTCAAGAGTTGGTGCGAAACGCATTTCTGGCCAAGAATGGCGTTGACTTGAAAAAGGCTTGCGCACTTGATACCTTGAATTTGGATGTTCAAAAGATAAACTAAAACACAGCCAAGATGGAAGAAAAAGTTAAAGACCTTATTAGAGAAAGTCTCAACAAACGCCTTGTTGGGCATGGGAACATTGACAATATCTACTCCAATTCAGAATTGGTTGAGCAATGGCTAACTCGCATTATGGCACTCGGATTCAACAGATGCAAGATAGAGCCTGCTGCTAAGGACATTTTGGAGATACAAATCCATTTAATACCCAACCGAAGCGTGGAAGCCATCAGAGCAGAGCTATTCGTGACCATTGAACGCTTTGGTGCGGAGATAAATGCGTTCCTGCAATATGTTAAACTCCGCGACACCCAAGATGAGAAGTATATTCTGACTAAAGTTTATGAAGAACTATGTGATATCGAAGAAGGGGACTTCTATTATTTTTAAATAGAGTTGATTACTTATAATTTTTTACAATATGTTACATAGTACTTTTCATAACAAAGATACAAACGAAGATCCTAAAACCTCTTCTGTGTTTGAGAATCTTATATTACTCCCAGATAATGTGTTTTGGCGTGTTTTAAGAGGTGCTTGCTTTGATAATTATAGTATACCGGCAGAGGCTGGAATGTTAAAAAAGTACGAGTTTTGGCCTCGATGGGATCCCACAGGAACTGACAATGATAAATACGTAGAACCTGATATTTTCTTTCAATTTGAGAATTTCGATGTGGTAATCGAGGCAAAATACGGAGATAATTGTGGACAGTACTATGGTCAATGGGAAAAAGAAATAATCTCTTATCAAAATGAATATGGGCGCAAGAAGCCTATAGTTATTGCTGTTGGAGGATCATCGTCCAAAGATAACAATATAGTGACGATTGGCAATATGCCCATCATTGTTTACAATTGCAGCTGGCAGTCGCTATTAGATCAAGTTATTAAATACAAAAGGGAACTCTCTTATGTTACAAAAGACGGTGTATTTTCGGCAAGAGATCGATTACTAGACAATATCATTCTTGCCTTTAATATTAATAGTATCTATTCATGTGAATGGTTTGAAACCATGCTGGATTATCCATTTCCTTCAATTGACCCAAATAGTATTGAAATAATACAAACAGCTTATACTTTATTATCATGAATACAGAAACAAAAATAGACAAACTTTTTATTGATGTTAGAAACGCATTTCGTTTATTGAAAGAGTATCAAGAAAAAGTTCTTAGTATTGTATATTTTATTAAGGAGAAGACGAGATGTGCCGATATTATTAATGGAGAAAAAAAATATTCGTGTCCTATTAGTATGAATGCGAATTGCTATAATAATCTTTCTAAGGATATGTGGGGGTGGGATTTCCTTTATGGATATCAGTTCCAATACAATCTTGGAAGTTTTGAAGACGAAAGCAGAATTGTCCAAATGAGTATACTTCAGGTTTCCGATGATGGTCCATATTTATCGCATTCAGATAAAGGGGGGAAATGGATAGATGTTTCTTCATTTGCAAGTTCAGTTGAATCGCATAGTTATTTGGTTTTTTATGTCATTATTTCACCCAAAGGAGGGACATCTAATTTTTTGCTGAATGATGATTCTTTCATGGAAGAATACTTATCATCCAATAATCCTCAAAAAGTCTTACTAAATGAAGAGCTTAAAGAACTCCAAATATTAAATAGATATGAGTTACAAAGATTTGCTTCTTTAGAAAGTACAGAAGAGGTGATTCGTAAATTTGGCAAAATCGTCCTTGAACAAGCACAAATCAAACTATTTAAGGATGATTATTATGGGGGATTATAATTGTACAGTATTTTATCATGGTTCGTTTTTGCGGGGGTGTCACGATGTGGCACTCCCGCTTTGTATTTTTGCATCTCGAAAAACAACAATAATATCATGAATACTGACGATAAGAAAAAATTTGAAGTGCTCCAGAAGTACTTGAGACAGTATGAACGAGATATAATCTATTACTCAAAGCCATTCGATAACTCTCATTGTATTGACTCATGGGAAGAGTTTCAAATTGACCGAAAACTATCAATCCGTGCTGATATCCTAAACAAAATGTTCGCTTTACATGCAACAGATGCCGAACTGGAGAAATTTGAAAAAGTGAACAGCATGTTGATTGACTTAACAGAACAACTATGTTCTATTCATCGCAAGTTGCAGAGAAAGGTTAAGCTAATGCACCGTGCAGATGGTTGGCGTTTTAGTATACATACCAGTATTGATCCTTATATTAAATATGGAGAAGCACCGGAACTGGATGAAATGGAAGAAGATGCGTTCTATGAATCAAAATGGAAGGAGATGATTTGGTGCATATCTGGATTGAAAGGTGGAGGAGTTTTGTCTTGTGAGGGTGATTACATACCTGATTTCGCAGTTTATAATTATGAATGGGATACTCCTTTCAATAGCATAACTCGGCTGAAGGGTGTAAATATTTGCTTTTTATTCCATGCCCTATGCACCGAGCGAAAATACAGCATTCCTGATGTATTGCGCATCAAGAACTATAAAATCGATCAGGAAATCTGCAATTGGGAGAATGACACATTACAGAAAACAATATAGAAAAGGATATGGACAAGGAAGAAAAAAAACAGTTCAAGGAACTCAAGATGGAACTAACACAAATCGAGGAGGAGATACTCCATGAGAGTGATAATCACGAAGTTTTGAATTACAGAATGAAAATACGGCAGAGTATCCTGAACTATATGTTCTCTATACATGCCACAAAGAATGAGATTGAGCGTTTGTGTGAGGTTAACGATAGATTTTCTCAGTTAGTGAAAGATTATCACAAATGGGCACATTATATCCAAGAGTCATTTGAAAAGTTGCATGACGTAAATGGAAATCCAATCCGAATACAAACAGAATTGGAACCCAATCTGCGAGAAGAAATGGACAGCGAGTTACTAAAGATGAAAGAGGATTCTGATTATGGTTCAAAATGGAAACCGATACACGAAATTATGGGAAAGAAATTTGGAGCAAAAGATCTTCCTCCAATGACAGAAAACAACGATATTAGTATGAATATTGGTGAGTTAAGCAGTATTCCACAGATGAAGGACATTTGTGTGAATGAATTATTCTGGAGACTGTCAGAGAAGTACTACCTCAGTGTACCGGATATCATCAGAATTCAATACTACCACTATGAATATCACCAATACTATGATGCTACGGATAATTGTGTGCGTTGCTTCAGTATAGGAGCACAAAAGGAGAATAATGGATAAGCCAAAAAAAAACTAAAGACAAACAAAAACATGAAACTATACTTTGAACCTCGAATGTGGGGAATTGACACAGGGAATGAAGAACTCATGGCGCTGACGCCGGAGTTTCTGGATTCTTTTATTGACAAAGCAAAAGTGTTTGAGAAAATCAACTTTGAACCGCAGGTGCTGGCAGACCTAGTCATGGAGTTTCCCTCTGACAAGGAGCGCACCCAGGCATTGATGGAACGATATCATGTAAGCCGAGACCAGGCTCTGCTGGCACAGAGGCTGCCACTATGTGAATCACCGCTGTATTTCTTCAAAGAAGAATACAATCGCCAGATGGAGCGGCTGAAATGTCTGCGACAAATTGTGCAAGAGGCCGCTACTATAAGTGCTTGATATCGCGTCTCTTCGAGACGGCTTCTTTGTGATGCTTCAAACGTTCTGCCTTGACACGTACCGCAATCCCAAGTCCGCCGCATTTTCCTGCAAGTGGGTACTTGCAGGGCGGCGGCTCGTGCCGCCACCGGCGGCACTCATGAGTGGAAAGAACAATTAGAACAAAACTATATTCAAACATCAATTAAATTCTTAAAATAGTATAAATTAAAAAAAATAGTTGTACTTTTGCATGACTATTATCTGTTTATTCACTAATAACTAAGGGAGTATATAAGGCATCTGTGATTAAGTTTTTTTTCGCTGTGACATGATTTGGCGTTCACATGGTGTATTTTTGCCCCAATTTCAATTCAATCCATTAACTCTTAACCCTACCCTATCATGTCTCCTTTGAAAAAATACATCTGGCTGGTGGACGCTATCATGCGCGGCGGCGAGTTGGGCCTCACCATCGAACAGATTGGCAACAAATGGGATGCCGACGACGAGATGCGCAGCAACGGCGCCTTCTCCAAACGTAGCTTCTACCGCCACCGCAACGAGATAGAGGAACTTTTCGGCATCACTATCGAAAGCTACAGCATCGGACAAGAGTTCCGTTACCGTATTGCCGACAACGGCAAGAGTGACTACTTCCGACATTGGCTGCTGAACTCCATCTCCGTCAACCGCATTGTCACCGACAGCCAGCAAGTGGCACAGTATATCGACATTCCGCGGGCCAACGCCAACACTCCCCTGCCCATCCTGCTCGAAGCACTGAAAGATCAACGCATGGTCAGCTTCACCTACGGCTCCTACTGGATGAAAGAACCAGTGTTGTTCTACAACTTCATGCCGCACGCCCTCAAGATGTTCGAGCGTCGCTGGTACCTCATCGGACGCTACAACGACAACAAGCCCTACCGCTGTTTCGCCCTCGACCGCATGAGTCATTGCGAGTTGCAGGAGGAGACCTACCAGCGCGACCCCGCTTTCGACATCGAACAGATGTACGACGGCGTCTATGGCGTCACCATCGACGAGGAGACGCCCCTGGAGAGCGTTTGGATAAAAGCCACTCCGCTACAGGCCAACTATCTGCGTTCACCCAAGCTGCACGAAAGCCAGATGGAGATTGGCGAGAAAGAGGGCTGCCCCATCTTCGCCCTACGGGTGCGGCCCAACATCGACTTCCGACAGAAACTGCTCTCGCTCGGCAGCACCATCGAGGTCCTCAAACCCGAAAGCCTGCGACAAACCCTCCGCGAAGAGGTGCAGAAAATGTCACAACTCTACGAAGAAGAATAACAAAAACACTCCCGAAGCCTCGGGAGTGTTTTTGTTGTTAGCCGTTGAGACTATAAGGATTTGTAATCCTCTTCATAGTTGGCGGATTGAAAACCTGACACTTTCCGCAATCCCAAGTCCGCCGCTTTTTCCTGCAAGTGGGTACTTGCAGGGCGGCGGCTCGTGCCGCCACCGGCGGCACTCATAGTTTCGGACCGGCGGCCACGAGGGCTTTGCCTGCCTCATTGTAGGTGAACTTCTCGAAGTTCTTGATGAAGCGGCCGGCGAGGTCCTTGGCCTTGGTCTCCCACTCGGCGGCGGCAGCGTAGGTGTCGCGCGGGTCGAGAATCTTCGGATCCACGCCGGGCAATGCCGTGGGCACCTCGAAGTCGAAATACGGAATCTTCTTGGTTTCGGCCTTCAGGATGCTGCCGTCGAGGATGGCGTCGATGATGCCGCGGGTGTCCTTGATGGAGATACGCTTGCCGGTGCCGTTCCAGCCGGTGTTGACCAGATAGGCTTTGGCGCCGCTTTTCTCCATACGCTTCACCAGCTCCTCGGCATACTTGGTGGGGTGCAGCTCGAGGAAAGCCTGGCCGAAGCAGGCGCTGAAGGTGGGCGTGGGCTCGGTGATGCCGCGCTCGGTACCCGCCAACTTGGCGGTGAAACCGCTGAGGAAGTAGTACTTGCACTGCTCGGCAGTCAAGATGCTGACCGGAGGCAGCACACCGAAAGCGTCGGCACTGAGGAAGATGACATTGTCGGCGGCGGGACCGGCACTCTTGCCGTGGATGGGCTGCACAATCTTCTCGATATGGTCGATGGGATAGCTCAGACGGGTGTTCTCGGTCACACTCTTGTCTTTGAAGTCGATCTTGCCGTTGGCATCGACGGTGACATTCTCCAACAGCGAGTTACGCTTGATGGCATTGTAGATGTCGGGCTCGCTCTCTTTGTCGAGGTTGATGACCTTGGCGTAGCAGCCGCCCTCGAAGTTGAAGACACCCTCGTCGTCCCAGCCGTGCTCGTCGTCGCCGATAAGCAGACGTTTGGGGTCGGTGCTGAGGGTGGTCTTGCCCGTGCCCGAGAGGCCGAAGAAGATGGCGGTGTGCTCACCCTTCATATCGGTGTTGGCGGAGCAGTGCATCGAAGCAATGCCCTGCAACGGCAGGTAGTAGTTCATCATGCTGAACATACCCTTCTTCATCTCGCCACCGTACCAGGTGTTGAGGATGACCTGCTCGCGGCTGCTGACGTTGAACGCCACGCAGGTGTCGCTGTTCAGACCCAACTCCTTGTAGTCGTCCACCTTGGCTTTGCTGGCGGCATAGACGGTGAAACTCGGAGTGAAGCTCTTGAGTTCCTCGGCGGTGGGCTTGATGAACATGTTGGTCACAAAGTGAGCCTGCCACGCCACCTCCATAATAAAGCGGACGGCGATGCGGGTGTCCTTGTTGGCGCCGCAGAATGCGTCGACCACAAAGAGGTTCTTGCCACACAGCTGCTGCTTGGCAAGGTCCTTCACATGGGCCCACACCTCCCCGCTCATGGGGTGGTTGTCGTTGGGGTACTCGGGAGAGTTCCACCAAACGGTGTCCTTCGACTTCGCGTCCATGACGATGTATTTATCTTTCGGCGAACGACCGGTGTAGATACCCGTCATCACGTTGATGGCGTCGAGTTCGGTGAGCTGACCCTTCTCGTAGCCCGTGAGGCTGGGGTCCATCTCGAACTTGAACAGATCCTCATAGGAGGGGTTGTAGTAGATATCCTTCACGCCGGTGATACCCAGCGCTTCAAGGTCGGTTTTGATTTTGTTGGTCATAGTTGTTATTTTATTTAGGAAGTCCTAGGTTTTCCTAGGTTATCCTAGGATGGCCTAGAACTTCCAGTTAATACTTTATTTCTCTCGGGCTTCCTTGATGGCGGCCTGGGCGGCGGCTAAGCGGGCCACGGGCACGCGGAACGGCGAGCAGCTCACATAGTTCATGCCGGCCTTGAAGAAGAACTCGGCAGCCGTCGGGTCGCCACCGTGCTCACCGCAGACACCGCATTTGAGGTTGGCGCGGGTGCCGCGGCCACGCTCGATGCCCAGTTTCACCAGCTGACCGACACCTTCCTGGTCGAAGCTGTTGAACGGGTCGGCGGGGATAATCTTCTCGTCGACGTAGGTCTTCACGATGGCGTTGACGTCGTCGCGGCTGAAGCCGAAGGTCATCTGCGTCAGGTCGTTGGTACCGAAGCTGAAGAACTCGGCCACCTCGGCAATCTGGTTGGCGACGAGGGCGGCACGCGGAATCTCAATCATGGTGCCGAACTTGTACTCGAACTTCACGCCATAATGGGCTTCCACCTCTGCCTTCACCTCGGTGGCGATGGCTTTCTGGTGTCTCAGCTCGGCGACATTGATGGTCAGCGGGACCATGATTTCGAGCATGGGGTTCTTACCTTCTTTCATCAGTTCGCAGGTGGCGCTGAAGAGGGCGCGGAACTGGACGCGGGTAATTTCGGGATAGATGATGCCCAGACGCACGCCGCGGAGACCCATCATGGGGTTCACCTCATGGAGACCGTCGACACGCTTCTTGACATCCTCGTAGCTGATGCCCAGACGATTGGCGGCCTCGCGCATCTTCTCTTCACCCTGGGGTGCGAACTCGTGCAGCGGGGGATCCATCAGACGGAAGGTGAGCGGCTTGCCGTCCATAACCTTCAAGGTACCCTTGGCAGACTCCTTCATATAGGGCTCCAGCTCGTCGAGGGCGGCGACGCGCTCCTCCTTGGTGGAGGCCAGAATCATGTTGCGCAGCTTCTCCAGCGGCTTCTCACTGTTTTCGCCATAGAACATGTGCTCGATGCGGAACAGACCGATACCCTCGGCGCCGAAGTCGATAGCCTTCTGTGCGTCGGCGGGGTTGTCGGCATTGGTGCGGACGCCCATCTTGCGGAATTTGTCGACCAGCTTCATGAACTGCTGGAAGAGCGGGTTCTCGGTGGCGTTGATCATCTTCACCTCTTCGTCGTAGACCCAGCCCT
>CAMIVE010000034.1 GCA_946401725.1 uncultured Bacteroidales bacterium
GGATTTCATTGTCGTAGAGAACATCCATGTTGTTGTCGATCTTGTTTGCCGGCTGCGGAAGAACGCCCTTCGGCTCGAGTACACGGTGAACACCGTATTTGTTACCTTTTGGTTGCATAAACTTTAACTATTAATTTGATTATTAATTATTTATTTGTATTATTCGAAATATAACGAACTTTCAAAATTAGGCATTCTTTCATAAATACGCAAATTTTTTTTGGAAAGCGTCCTTCAAAACAGTCAGTCTCAGACCGTATGAGCAACGGTAAGGCGCGAAGACTCTGCCTCTTGCAGATATTCCAACAACGAATTACATCCAAGTGTGATGTCTTCCCAAGCCTTTTCGAAATCGCGCGTATACCAAGGATCGGCGATATCTCTATTGAACGCTGGATCGTCACTCTTCACAAAATCGAGCAGCCGCGACAACTTGGTTTTGTCGCCCTGCGGCACCAACTTCCTTACACCCGCCAAATTGCTGGAATCCATCACTACAACATAATCACTCTCGTCATACATCTTGCGCGTCATCTGACAAGCCACCTTGTCACGACAGCCTATACCATGAGTGGCCAGTATCCGTTTGGCTAACGGATAGACAGGATTTCCCGCCTCCTCATTGCTAATGCCCGCTGAAGAAACATCAATAAAATCCATCAATCCCGCACGACTGACCTGCCGCCGGAAGAAAAACTCCGCCATAGGGCTGCGACAGATATTACCGTGACACACAAAAAGAACTGAGAGTTTTGTTGTTAGGTTCATTTATAATAATTATTATTTATTGAATCACAGTGTTATACATAACAGTCATGTAAATACGACCGTTTTGTATAACAATATGCAAAGATACGAAAAAAAACCAAAACGAACGAAAAAATAATCATTTCTTCTGATCTTTTCCCAGGGGAAAGACTGTAGAAAAAAGACAACAAATCTGTTTTATAAGTAATAAAGTGTTTGATATAGGAGTTTAAAGGGAAGTAAAAGTGGGAGTAAAAGTGGGAGTAAAAGTGGACATTACCAAACTATTTTTCAATCAAATAATATTATTTTCATCCAACATGCAATAATCGTCTCAAAAAAAAGTTATTGAATCGATGAAGCGAATCAACATAAAACATGCTTTTGTTGCCATTGCCGCAATCCTTGTCGCCATAGGTCTGGCAGCCTACGCGATTTTTGGCGGACGCACCCAGCGCGACATCATTGGCGTATGGGTAATCTCGTCTGACGGAACGGATCGCGGATTCCATTGTGGCAACGGCGGTATCGCGGCATCCATCAATAATGACACCATTCAATACAACTGTTGGGAATTACACGGCAAGCAACTGGTGTTGAAAGGAAAAAAATTCAGCAACCGAAAAGTATCCGATTTTGCCGACACCCTACACATACGCAAAATCAACGCTTCTAGCCTCACCGTGATGAGAGACGAGGTCCAACTCACTTACCACAAAATCCGGTAAACCAACCGGTCATTTCTTCATGCAAATGCCCTCCTCAGCTCCCTAACCCCCTTGAATCTGTTTTTTTTCACTTCGTCACACAATAATCAGACAGAGATTGCGTATTTATAGATACACCATATATATATAATAGTATCGCCATGAAACGCATTTTATTAATAGTCATTTCATTTCTCGTGACATTCCCCTCTATGGCATTCAACGGAGGCGGTCCGACACCCAAAGAGAGCCAGCACCTCACTGCCGTTTTCTCTTATGCCACCTTCTACCATCCCAAGACGGGACCCTATGTGGAAACATACATCTCGTTCGACGCATGGAATCTGAATTTCATCAAAACCGGCGCCGACTACCAAGCCACCGTCGAGGTACTGATCACCATCAGCCAGAAAGACACCATAGAGGTGGTGAAGAAATACAACCTCAACAGTCCCAAGATCAACTCACTGGACAAGAACCACTTCAACTTCCTCGACATGCAGCGTCTGGCACTTCCCAACGGCATACACGAGATGACCATCACGCTACACGACAAAAACACCACAGACGAACCTGTCGTCATCAAACAACAGCTGGCTTTCTATTACGACAGGAAAAAGCCTGCCATGTCCAGTGTCCAGATGATTTCATCGGCCAAACCCACCACGACCGTCAACATCCTCTCCCGCGGCGGCTACGACATGGAGCCTTATGTCAACGATTTCCTGCCCGAGCAGATCGACCAGATACACTACTACTACGAAGTCTACAACCTCACCCAGGAGACCCGCAAGCCTTTCGTATACACCGCAAGCTACCTCGAAATACTGGAAACCGGGAAGATGCTGGAATCCACCATGTCGATACAGAAAACCGAGAACGACTCGCTAATCCCCGTCTTCGGCTCGTTCGACATTTCACGTCTGCCGTCAGGCAACTATAATATGGTAGTGGAGGTGCGCAACGAAAGCAACGACGTGATGCTTTACAAACGCGTTCCTTTCTTCCGCAGCAATCCGTCAGCGGCTGCCATCGAGGACCGAACCCCTGTTTCGCTGACATTCGCCGGACAATTGCAGAACGAAGCCCAACTGAACGACTACATTGAGGCACTTGCCCCAATCGCCACCGAACTGGAACGGCGCGACATCTATGACCTTATCCATCGTCCCGGTCTTGAAGAGAAACAGGTGTTCCTCTACAAATTCTGGACCAAACGGGAACCGCTGAACGCCGAAGGTGCCTGGCGCGAATACCGTGACCGCATCGACTACGTCAACGCCAATTTCTCGTGGCCCAAGACCAAAGGCATCCATACCGACCGCGGACGGGTCTACCTCCAGTACGGACCGCCCGATTTCGTGCGCGACGAGAAGAATTTCGTCTCCATCCGTTACATGGGTGGCGGTGTCAACGTCCACACCATTGGCGAAAACGAGAACTTCCGAGTGAAAGACCTGCAAGCCGCCAACGTCAACAACCAAGGTCAGATTTTCTACCTTCCTTACCAATTGTGGCGTTACAACCAGCTTCCTGGCGACGATGTCAACCGGTGCTTCATCTTCTGGGACGAGTTCCGCTCCGGTTTTTACAAACTGCTTCACTCCAACGCCAAAGGCGAGGTGCGCGATGCCAAATGGGAGCAGCGACTGAGCCAGCAACAGCTGAACGAAGACATGCAAGGCGAAGTCGGCGACCAGTTTGAAAGAGGCTATTGATTCTGCAAGGCCCTTAACGCTCATGTACTATATCCTGCTACCACTCGCCTACCTTCCACTGGGGCTGCACTACTTTTTTGCCAGCCTGATGTGGCCGGTGGTTTATTACGTGGCACGCTACCGCGTCAAAGTGGTGCGAAGCAATTTGGAGCGCTGCTTTCCCGACAAGACGCCCAAAGAGCGGAAGCAGCTGGAGAGGCAATACTACAAACACCTCGCCGACCTGCTTGCCGAAGGGCTTTACAACCTCCGTGCCCCACTGCGCAAAGTGGCCAAACGCTACCACTTCGAAAACGCAGAAATTCTGGAGCCTTACTATAACCAGAACCGCAGCGTGGTTCTCATGTCGGCCCACTACAACAACTGGGAGTACATGATCACTTCGCTCGACCACCGTATCAGCCATCACGGCATCGGCGTCGGCAAACCCCTAGACAACAAACGCTTCGGACGCTTCATCACCGCCCGCCGCGCCCGCTACGGCACCGAGATAGTCGACCAGACCGACGTGCGTCAGGCGATGAGTTTCTACGACCAATGGAAGATACCGGTAGCCTATATGATGCTCTCCGACCAGTCGCCCAGCAACCCCCACAAAAGCCTTTGGACTTCATTTTTCGGACAAGACACCGCATTCCTGTTCGGTGCCGAACATTTCGCACGCAAATACGACATGCCCGTTTTCTTCTACGACGTCACCAAAACCCGTCGCGGACGCTACACGGTGCATTTCAAGCTGCTCACCGACCGTCCCAATGACCTGCCCGAAGGCGATATCACCCGTTGCTATGCGCAACATCTGGAACAGCTCATCCGGCAGGCACCGCAGTACTGGCTCTGGAGCCACCGACGCTGGAAACTGACCCACGAGGGCAAAATCCTCAAGGACGGCACACTGAAAATCATCAACAACGGAAGGAAGACCGACCATACAACAACAAACGCATAACGCTCACCCATGAAAATCGCCGTAGTCATACTCAATTGGAACGGACGCAAGATGCTGGAACGCTTTCTGCCATCGGTGACACAACACACCACCGGCGAAGCTGAAGTCATCATTGCCGATAACGGCTCGACCGACGACAGCATTGCATTTCTCAAGGAGCACTACCCGTCGCTTCGACTTATCCTGATGGACAAGAACTATGGATTCGCAGAGGGTTACAACAAAGCACTGTCGCAAATCGAGGCGGACTACTACGTTTTGCTCAACGACGACGTGGAGGTGACGCCCGGATGGACCGAGAAAGTGGTGCAGCTGATGGAGAGCGACCCTCAGATTGCCATCGCACAACCCAAACTGATGATGTATGACCAGCGCGACACTTTCGAATATGCCGGCGGTGCAGGAGGCTTCATCGACAGCTACGGCTACCCCTTCTGTCGTGGACGCCTCTTCAGCACGTTGGAGCAGGACCATGGACAATACGACGACCCCCGCGAGATTTTCTGGGCCTCCGGAGCCGCCATGTATGTCAAAGCCGCCGTCTGGAAAGAGATGGGTGGTCTGGATGGTGACTTCTTCGCCCACATGGAGGAGATTGATTTCTGCTGGCGCTGCAAGAACAAGGGATACAAGGTGATGTACTGTCCCGAGGCAGTGGTTTATCATGTCGGCGGCGGCACCCTGCCCAAAAGTTCGCCGTTCAAGACGCAGCTCAATTTCCGCAACAACCTGTCGATGCTCTACAAGAACCTGCCCGACAAACGCCGCGGACGGGTACTTGCCCTGCGCATTGTCCTGGACTGGGTGGCTGCAATGTCGTTCCTGCTGAAAGGCAATCTCGGTGAATTCCGTGCCGTCTTCAAAGCCCACCGCGAATACCGTCAATGGAAACCCGCACTCAAAGCCAAACGTGCCGTGCTGAATCCCCACGACGTCAGTTGCGTCTACAAAGGCAAACTGCTGCTGGACTACCACCTCCGCGGCAAGAAACACTTCAGCCAACTGGGGATATAATCTTTTGACACAATAAAAACCATCCTATAATAATGGTGTCTATGGAGACGGGCCTGTGTGCCAGAGGCACATTATACGACTATTTTGGATTTTGAGATCATTGGCCGACCACTAATAAAGAACAAACTTCCAAAAACTTTTTTTCTAAATTGCAATATTCCCAAATTTGTTTCGTTATGAAAATATGGATAATAAGGAAAAGTTTCAGGAAATATCTCTAAAGGCACAAAAAATACTGCCCCCAAATGGCGAAGCTTGGCTTTTCGGATCACAAGCCCGAGGGACAGCCAACAGTGAGTCCGACTGGGATATACTTATCCTGCTCGACAAGGACAAAATTGCTCTTGACGATTACGATTCTTATGCCTATCCATTTATTGAGTTGGGGTGGGATATCGACGCCCCTGTGATTCCTATTCTGTACACAAAAGGGAACTGGGAGAAAAATAGTTTTACTCCTTTTTACAAAAATGTAATGAACGATAGAATTAGATTATGAGCCTATCCGATGACGAAAGGAAATGATGTATTACCGCTTATCGAGCCAACAAAAGATCTAATTAACGCTGTTTCAATCCTATTGAAAAAACAAGAATAATACATAACATATGTAATGATTTTCATTACTGCCTGCAAAGGGGATGAGTTTTTTGTAATTTTTTTAGATAGATAACACTACATGCCACAAGAAGTAAGAGTAAGATTTGCGCCGAGTCCCACGGGACCGCTCCATATCGGAGGTGTGCGCACCGCCTTATACAACTACCTTTTCGCCCGCCAGAACGGCGGCAAGATGATTCTCCGCATCGAGGACACCGACCAGACACGCTTCGTGCCCGGTGCCGAGGACTATATTATCGAAGCCCTCACCTGGCTGGGCATCCAGTTTGACGAAGGGGTCCATATCGGTGGCCCCTACGGTCCCTACCGCCAGAGCGACCGCAAGCCGATGTACAAAGAATACGCAGACCAGCTGCTTCGTGACGGCTGGGCCTACTACGCTTTTGACAAGCCCGAGGAGCTGGAAGCCAAACGCAAAGAATACGAGGCACAGAAAAAGACCTTCCAGTACGACTGCAACACACGCGGCAGCATGCAGAACAGCCTGAGTCTGCCGGCCGACGAAGTGCAACGCAGACTGGAAAGCGGCGAGCCCTACGTGGTGCGTTTCAAATTCCCCGCCGACACCGAGATCACCGTCCATGACCTGATACGCGGCGATGTAACGATGAACAGCAACCTGCTGGACGACAAAGTCCTGTTTAAGAGCGACGGCATGCCCACCTACCATCTGGCCAATATCGTCGATGACCACACAATGCGCATCAGCCATGTCATCCGCGGCGAGGAGTGGCTGCCCTCTGCCCCACTCCACGTGATGCTTTACAAAGCTTTCGGCTGGGAAGATACGATGCCCCAATTCGCCCACCTGCCCCTGTTGCTCAAACCCGAAGGCAACGGCAAACTCAGCAAACGCGACGGCGACCGCTTGGGATTCCCCGTCTTCCCGCTCGACTGGCACGACCCCAAGAGCGGCGAGCTGAGCAGCGGTTACCGCGAACGCGGCTATTTCCCCGAAGCCGTGGTCAACATCCTGGCACTGCTTGGATGGAATCCGGGCACAGAACAGGAAATACTCTCCATGGACGAACTAATCAAACTCTTCAACATCGCCCATATCAGCAAGAGTGGTGCCAAATTCAACGTGGAGAAAGCCAAGTGGTTCAACCACGAATACATGCAGATGCACAGCGACGAGGAAGTCGCGGACATGTTCCTGCCCATCCTCACAGAACACGGCATACAGGCCGACCACGACTATGTCGTCAAGGTCTGCGGCATGATGAAGGAACGCATCAACTTCATCAGCGAGATGTGGGACACCACCAGTTATTTCTTTGTTGCTCCTACGGAATACGACCCCGCCGCCATCAAGAAACGCTGGAAACCCGGCATGACCACCCATATGGCGAAAGTCATCGAGATCCTCAACACCGTACCTTTCGAATACGATGCCATCCACAAAGCGCTGCTCGACGACTACATCGTCGGCAACCAGCTGAATATGGGACAGGTGATGAACTCGCTGCGTCTGGCCGTGGTAGGCAAGACCGTTGGACCCGACATGCTGACCCTCGTCATGATGCTCGGCAAAGAGGAGACTATCCGTCGCGTGCAGCGTGCCATCGACACCATCGGCGAGCCGGAAACAGAAAACTGAAAAAAAATAACCATAGATTATGCAAATCATTCAAAAAATGGAAGAAAACAATAAATTAGACGAAACCACCGTCACTTTTGAAGTCAACGAGGCGGCAACCAACGCCGCTCCGGCCACGAACATCCCACCCGAAACCGCTGCCCCCAGCTGCGACTGTAACGAAGAGAAAAAAAGCAGATGCAAGTGTCTGCCCATCATCAACTGCATCCTGTTGGTGGGTCTTATCGTGATTTACATCCTTCACTTCACCGGTATCGGAACCAAAGGCAACAATCTGGTCAACGCCGATGCCAAGCAGCCTGTGGTGGCAGGCGAAGGCGGTCTCACCATCGCTTATGTCAACACCGACACACTGATGGCGAAATACCAATATGCCATCGACCTGCAGAAACAGCTGAAAGATTTCCAGACCGCCAAAGAGAATAGCTATAAACAGCAGATGACTCAATTCCAGAAAGACTATGAGGCCTATATTAAAAACGGCGGAGAGAACATGACCCTCAGCCAACAGCAGGCCAAAGAGAAAGAACTGCAGGAACGGTCCCAACGGTTGCAGACTCTTGAAGGTCAATACACACAGGAAATAGCGCAGAAGACTATGGCCGAGAGCGAGAAGATGACCCGTGCCGTGTACAACTTCATCCGCGAGTACAACGCCCAGAACCAGAAGTTCACTCTTATTCTGGCCCGTTCGTTCAGCAGCAGCCCTATTCTCTATGGCGACGAAGGCATGGATATCACTGACGAGATTGTCAAAGGTCTCAACGAGGAATACGCCAAAGTGAAGGCCGAGAAAGAGTAAAGAATACTTCCCCTACAATACAAAAAAAGCATCCCTGCAGGGATGCTTTTTTTGTTTAGACTTTAACTATATCAGATTTCGTTGGCCGGAATGAAGAATGTAACCGTCTTGCCTGAGGTCGCACCGACATAACGATAACCCAGACCCACATGGGCTGAGCGGCAGAGCTTGAGGAATGTCGTCATCGCCGCGTCGTTCACACTATTCTTCACCTCTTCGCGCAGACCTGCGACCAACTCTTTCTCCTTAGACTTCAACAAATCAATGGAGATTAAGTTCTCATCCACCTCGTAAACATAAACCACATTATCGCCCTCACGGACCACCTTATTCATCACCAATCCATTACCCATCGACATAGGGCATTGCACATTGGACATCTGGATATTGGTCTCTAGCAATTTGTCAGGGTCACCGCTTCCGCCAGATGACTGTTTCAGCGCCTTGATCTCGTCGGCCGAGACATTGACCTCTAATTTGCCTCCCGTGGTCTTGCCGATAAAGCGGTAGGTGATACCCATATCAGCCTTGACCAACTCATCCATCAACAGCTGGACATTCTCATCGTTCAACGTGGCAAAAGACTGTATGATACCCGTCTTCACCAGATCCTCGTGCTGCTGCAGACTGTCAAGATTCATAGCCTCCTCCGAGCACGACAGGGTAAACACCGCATTGTCACCATCCAGAGTGGCGGAAGTGAATTCGCCAAAGGAGCCGAACGGAATGGGACATTTTTCATCAATCCCCTTCAAAATTTTCTTCATCTCGGAATTCGCGTTCGACATGCAAGAAACCAACATACTGCCAACACAGACAGAGAGGGCGGCAAAAAAGAATAAACGTTTCATTATTATTATTTTTAGGATTAATAAACACGACTCACCTCCGACAAGCCGGAGGAGGGACAGCCATCACCGTCAAAATAAAACCGAACAGAGAGTCTATCTGTTGATGGGGAGCTGGTAACCGATGCCCAACATGATGGCTTGGTTAGTGCCCGTATAGGCATTGCGATCTTCTGTCGTAGTGGTGGCATCGTCCGTTGTTGTACCGTCGCCATAGACAACACCGTTCAGCACATCGTCTTTTTTCATGAGTGCAATAAAACCATGGTCAAGGTACAAATCAAACGTGAAGTTATGCCACTGGTAGGCTACGCCCATCACCAAACCCACATCCAGGCGGCGCATGTGCTTGAACGACCGACGGTCATCCTTGTTGCCAGTGATAAAAGTGTCGTAGTTGTGTGTCCGCTGGGGCATACCGGGCGTCACCTTACGGTCCCACAAACGGCCGAAGAGACCCACATTGAATGTCGGACCCAGATAGAAACTAACGAAATTGCCAGCCGGCAGCTGAGGAATCTCATATTTGAATCCTGCAAGAACAGGAATTTGGGCATACCAGTTATGATAGAAACCTTCACGGACGGAGAGCATGTTGACCCATACCTGCTGGAAATTGGTACCCCTGCGGACAATATTCAATCCGAATTCGAGATAGATATTCTCAGCCCAAGGGTTCTTCCATTCGGTGAACATATAGTCGACATAGCCGCCCAGATTAAAGCCTAAAATAGGAGAATGCGTGAGCAGATCGTCCGACACATACGACACACCATTACTCAATCGAGCACCATAACGAACGAACTGTGCCTGAGCGGATACTTGCAGCAATATGGCAAAAGCCAGAAGGGTTACTATCTTCTTCATTTGATATATTTTATTAATACACAAACTCTTGGACAACAATTAGCCCAAATTAGGATGATACAAAAATACAAAAAATCCCGAACAAATCGGGATTTTTTGTAAAAATTATGTTTAAAAGTCTTTATCTCACAACTTCCGCATGATGAAATCGGTCATCAGCTTGTAGAGGTTCAGACGCGTGTTGCCGCCGTAGATACTGTGGTTTTTGTTGGGATAGACACGGAACTCGAACTGCTTGTCGGCCTTTTCGAGGGCGGTGACCAAGTCGAGGGCATTCTGGAAATGGACATTGTCGTCACCCGTACCATGCACCAACAGATAATTTCCTTTCAGCATATTGGCATAGTTGATCGGCGAATTGTCGTCGTAACCTGCCGGGTTCTCCTGCGGACGCTGGAGGAAACGCTCGGTATAGATGTTGTCATAGTAACGCCAGGTGGTGACAGGAGCCACCGCGATGGCGCTCTTGAAGACATCGTTGCCTTTGAGGATACAGAGTGAGGAGAGATAGCCGCCGAAGCTCCAACCGAAGATGCCGATGCGGTTCTCGTCGATCCAAGGCTTCTTGCCAAACCATTTGGCCGCCTCGATGGCGTCGATGCACTCATAGTGGCCCAGGTTGCGGTAGGTCATCTTCTTCCAGTCGGCGCCACGACCACCCGTGCCGCGTCCGTCGAAGCAAGCCACCACGTAACCTTTCTGTGCCAGCATGCGGAACCAGTTGTAGTCACTCCAGCCGTAGCTGTTGGTCACCTGCTGGTTGCCGGGACCGCCATACACATAGAAGAAAAGCGGGTACTGCTTGTTCTCGTCGAAATTGGCGGGTTTGATGATGTAGTAGTTCAGTTCCACACCCTCTGAAGTCTTCAATGTGCCGAATTCCTTCTGTTCTCGGCCGTATGCTGCCAAGCGTTGCTGTAAGGATTCGTTGTCCTGCAGCACTTTTATCAGCTTGCCCTTGGCATCGTGGAGCGTATAGACAGGTGCCGTATTGGCATCGCTGAAGATGCTGATGTAGTATTTGCAGCCCTCGCTGAAATTGGCTGAATAGCTGCCCAGCAACATCTTGCCGTTATCCAAGTGTTGCGAAGGGAATTCCTTGACGATGCGAGCCACCTCGCCCTCCAACGGATGATTCATGCAGACTTTCTTTTTCGCTTTGAAGTCGATAACATAGAGGTCGGTATTGATGGCGCCGCTCTCATGGCTGCGGTAATAGATTTTCTGGTTCTTTTCGTCGATACCACAGATGTCGACCACATCGTAGTTGCCGCTCGTGATTTGACGAATCAGTTGACCATCCATGCCATAGAGGTAAATGTGGTTGAAACCGTCCTTCTCGCTGGTGATGAGGAACGATTTGCCGTCAGCAAGGAATTTCCAGGTCTCCGGAACCTCCACATAAGCCTTGTCTTCCTCCGTGTAGAGCGTTTTGATTTTACCCGTCGAAGCATCAGCCAGCAACAGTTCCATCTTGTTCTGCAGACGGTTCATACGCATAAACGCCAGCGTGTTGGGATCCTGTGTCCATTGCATACGCGGCAGATACTGGTCGTTCTCGCTGCCCGTATTGAGACGCATCGACCTGTTGTCGCCAAGACTGTAGATGTAGATATCCACCACGGAGTTGTCCTCGCCCGCCTTGGGATACTTGTAGGTGTAGTTGTCAGGATAGAGCTCACCCCACATCTGCATCGTAAACTCCTTCACCTTGCTCTCGTCGAAACGGTAGTAGGCGATGCGTTTGCTGTCAGGACTCCAGTAAAAACCCTGAGTGATGGAGAATTCCTCCTCGTATACCCAGTCGGTGGTGCCGTTGATGATGGCATTCATTTTGCCGTCGGTGGTGATCTGATGTTCGGTCTGCGATTCCAAATCCATATAGAACAGATTGTTGTCGCGGACAAAAGCCACTTTGGTACCGTCGGGCGACAACGTCGTTAGACGCTGTTTGCCGCCATTGGAAATCTTGGTGAATTGGCCGTTGGCGACATCATAGATATAGTAGTCCGACACGCCGCTATGACGATAAATCGGTTCGAAACCGCTACTAAGCAGTATTTTCTGCTCGTCGGCCGAGAACGTATACCCCTCGATGGGAGGCAGCGGTTTGGCCTTTTTACTCATTTCCGGACCGTTGAAGGCGCAGATAGTGGTCACCTTCTCGCCTGTCTTGTAGGCGTACTTCTCAATTCCCGAGCGGGTCAGCACACAATAGTGTTCCCCATCCTTCATCGATTCGATAGACTGGATACCCCGGGGGGAGAAAGTACCCTTGGCCCAAATGTCCTCAAGGGTTATCTGTTTGGTTGGCTGTGCCGTCATGCCGAAAGAAACGGCAAGTAGTGATAGTAAAAATGTTATGCGTTTCATAAAACCACGATTTTCGTTACTAAAGAAATGCAAAAATACAAAAAAAATATGAAACCGGACAACACTTCCTTCCAAAAAAGGGGGATAGTATGAAATACTAAAAGAATCCATTCATCGTTAAAAAGAAAAAACTACAGCCATGGATATAGGAAACATCAACTTCTCCGATTTGCTGGGACGCCTTAAAGAATACGCCAAAAAAGCGGGCTATACTTCAGCCAAGTATCTGCTCACCATGTTTTACGTACTCAAAGCGCCCGACACACCCAAGAAAGACAAGATCATCATTTACTCCGCCCTGGCTTATCTTGTTTTACCCATCGACCTGCTGTCGGCCAAGCGGATGCGCCTGCTAGGATGGGTCGACGAAGCCGCCGCCATCTATCTCACCTACAAGAAAATCAAAGGCAACGTCACACCCGACATTGAATTTGAAGTGGAAAACAAACTCCGCGAATGGTTTCCCGGACATTCCGGCGATGTCACCGTATAACCATACAAAGCTCGGTGAGGCACTGACACCTCTATTCCTCCTCGCTGCCACCGTTATGGCTGTTGGCTGGCGGCACGGAATAAATGATGTGTGATTACAAACATTGCATTCATCCCCTCGGCTGGAGGCTGCGGCGGTAGTCGCTGGGCGACTGGTCGAAGCGCTTGGTGCAGTGTGAGTGTGTGAGATGAATCTATCTTGTCATTCGGCTGGGGCTGGTGCCTGTTAGGTGTTTGAACCAGGTGCCGAAGGTCGACTGGTTTGGGAATCCGAGGCGAGAGGCGGTCTCTTTAATTGAGAGTTTGCCGCTTTGAAGCAGACGTTTGGCTTCGTGCAGGCGGTGACGCTCTATCCAATCGGCAGCGGTGCGCCCCGAGGTCTGCTTCACACAGATGCCGAGCCTTTTTGTGGTAATGCTCATCTGCGAAGCGTACCAGTCGAGCGAGTGTTGCTGGCGGAAGTTCTGTTCCACCAATCGCAAGAACTGCTCGGTGTGCTGTTCTGCCGCTGTGGCTATCCGTTGGCTCTCTGTGCTGTGCAGGTAGGGGCCGAAGCCGAAAAACCACGATTCGAAGAGCAGATGCAACACGCGGTCGAGGTGGGGATGCGACGGTTGCTGCAGTAGTCCTCGCACCATTCCGACAAAGTTATCCATTGCTTCTTCCATTCCAGCCATAAGGGTTAATACCGGTCGCCGCTGGATAGAGAGCAGGGTACGGTAAGGACTGCCAAGATTAAGGCTGTCGGTGAACCTTTCGGAGAGGAGCATCGTGGTGGCGCGGAAGTCAGGGCTTACCTCTCGCGTATCGATAATCATTCCGGGGAGTGCGATGAATATTTGCCCTGCCGAGAGCGACAACTCGTGGTAGTTGAGAAGCAGGTGCATCACACCAGAACGACACATAAGGAAGACAATCTTGTCGGTCATTATCTCACGTCCCGCCACAATAGGCATCAGATTGTCCGTCTGTTGTTCTTCGTCAATCAGGTATATGTCGTCGACGTAGTGGAGCAACGCCACCGATTGTTCAAACTGTTCGTGGATGTTTTCCATGTTAAGATAACGCCGAATTGTTCAATTTGGTATATTTATTGTCTTGTTTTGCTATATTTATGGCAATTGTCTGTTGAATAGTGTACTTTTGCATCAAAATTCAAAGAACAAAAAACGAAACTTTAAGTTATAAATTCTGCTCCTTGCTGCCACCACAATGTGCGGTGTAGCTGGAGCGCAAAACGCAACGAAAATGGAAGAGAACAAAATGCAGCGTGTGGCCGACACGGTGAAAAACGGCTATCAGAAGATTGAGGATGGCGTTGTCAAAGGATACAAAGCCATCGAGAACGGAGTGGTTGAAGGATTCACCCGCATCAGCGACGCCTTCGTCAAGAAATACCTTATGCGTGACGGCGAGACCCTTGAGGATACCAAAGCCCGCATCGCCCGCGAAGAAGAAGAGCTGCACCGCCAGAACCAGGAACGCATAGCCGCCAGCCGTCAGCGTAACGCTTCAAACTGAGAAAATCATAAAATGCAGTGAGGCCCGCGACGTTCCGTCGCGGGCCTCACTGCCTGTATCTTGTCCACAATCTGACAATCTTCATTCATCCTCGCGGCTGGAGGCTGCGGCGGTAGTCGCTGGGCGACTGGCCGAGGTGCTTGGTGCAGTAGCGGCTGAAGTAGCTCAGCGAGGTGAAGTTCATCCGGTCGGCTATCTGCGTGAGCGACAGGCGCTCGTTGTTGAGGTATTTCTTCAGGATGGGCACCGTGGCGCGGTCGATGAAGCTGCTGACG
>CAMIVE010000035.1 GCA_946401725.1 uncultured Bacteroidales bacterium
AAGGCTTCGGCCTGGCCATGAAGACCCTCGACGGTGGCCGTATCGGTATCGCCTGCCAGGCACTCGGTATCGCTCAGGGTGCCATGGACGAGACGGTCAAGTACACCAAGGAACGCAAACAGTTCGGCCGTAGCATCAGCCAGTTCCAGAACACCCAGTTCCAGATGGCCGATCTCGAGACCAAGGTGCAGGCCGCCCGCCTGCTCTGCCGCTCGGCCCACTACAAGAAAGACCACGGTATCCCCTACAGCGCCGATGCAGCCATGGCCAAGCTCTTTGCAGCCGAGACCGCAATGGAGGTGACCACCAAGGCTGTCCAGTTCCATGGAGGCTACGGCTACACCCGTGAGTATCCCGTCGAGCGTATGATGCGCGATGCCAAGATTACCGAGATTTATGAAGGCACCAGCGAAGTCCAGCGCATGGTGATTGCCGGTAAATTGTTTAAATAATGACCTTAAAGTCCTTATAGACCTTAAGGACCTTAAAGACCTTAAACCCAAAAAAGAACATGAATATCGTAGTTTGTATAAAGCAAGTGCCGGACACTACTGAGGTGAAGATCAATCCCGTGACCGGTACGCTTATCCGTGAGGGTGTCCCCTCCATTATGAACCCCGACGATAAGGGCGGTCTTGAATTCGCCCTTCAGTTGAAAGATAAATATGGTGCCCACGTCACCGTCATTACCATGGGTCTCCCCCAGGCAGAGGCCATCCTCCGCGAAGCGCTCGCCATGGGTGTTGACCGTGCCATCCTGCTGACCGACCGCAAACTCGGCGGTGCCGATACCCTCGCCACCTCCAGCGCCATTGCCGGTGCATTGCGTACCATGGATATCGACCTGGTTATCACCGGACGTCAGGCCATCGACGGCGACACCGCCCAGGTGGGACCGCAGATCGCCGAACATCTTGACCTGCCGCAGGTGTCCTATATGGCCGACCTGCAGTACGACGAGGCTACCAAGACGTTCACCGTCAAGAAACAGCTCGAAGACGGCTATCAGATTCTCGAAATGCAGGCCCCCTGCGTGGTCACTGCTCTCGCCAGCGCGGTGCAGCCCCGCTACATGACTGTCAGCGGTATTGTCACCGCTTGGGACAAAGAAGTGGAGGTCTGGAATGCCGACCGCATCAACGTGCCCGAAGAGCATATCGGCAAGGCCGGTTCGCCCACCAGCGTGTTCAAGTCGTTCCCCAAGCAGCTGAAACCTGCCGGCCAGACTGTCGAGGTCAGCCCCGAAGAGGCTGTGGAACTCATTGTCAACAAGCTCAAAGAAAAGCACATTATTTAATGTTGAAAAGGTTTGAAAGGTTGCGCTCCCTTCGGTCGCTGAAAGGTTAAAAAGGCTCATTCAAACGACCTGTCACCTTTAAAACTTTTTAAACCCTTTTAAACCCTTTAAACCATAAGAAACATGAACTTAGCAGATTATAAAGATGTATTCGTGTTTGCCGAACAACGTGACGGCAAAATCCAAAATGTGGCTCTTGAGCTGTTAGGTAAAGCTCGTGAGCTCGCCGATGCCAACAACGAGAAAGTTGTTGCCATGCTTCTCGGCAAGGATATCAAATCACAGGCCCAGACCCTCATCCAGTATGGTGCAGACCGCGTCTTGGTGGTCGACCATGAACTGTTGAAGGACTATATGACCGAGCCCTACACTCAGGCCATCACTCAGATTATCCGTGAGCAGAAGCCCAGCATCATGATTATCGGTGCCACCACCATCGGACGTGACCTTGGTCCGCGCGTCAGCGCACGCAACCGTACGGGTCTTACCGCCGATGCCACCAAACTCGAAATCAGCGACGACGAAGCACACGAATTCCGTATGACCCGTCCCGCTTTCGGCGGTAACCTCATGGCTACCATTCTTTGCAAGAACCACCGTCCGCAGATGTCCACCGTCCGCCCCGGTGTCATGCAGAAAATGACTCCTGACGCCAATCGTCAGGGCGAAATCGTTGACTATGCTGTCAACTTCGATGAGAAGAAGATCGCCCGTGTGAAACTTGTCAAGACCGTCAAGGAAGAGAAGTCCGTCACCGATATCAGCGAAGCCAAGATTCTCGTCAGCGGTGGCCGTGGTGTCGGCACCAAGGACGGTTTCGGCAAACTCGAGGCCCTGGCCAAGGAACTCGGCGGCGAAGTCTCCAGCTCCCGTGCCATGGTCGACGCCGGTGTTATGCCTGCCGATCGTCAGGTGGGCCAGACTGGCAAGACGGTGCGCCCTGCCCTCTATATGGCCTGCGGTATCAGCGGCGCCATCCAGCACCTCGCCGGTATGGAGGAGAGCGACCTGATTATCGCCATCAACAAAGACAAATACGCTCCCATCTTCAGCGTTGCAGACCTCGGCATTGTCGGCGACCTCCACAAGATCGTCCCCATGCTCACGGAGAGACTCCGTACCATGCAGAAATAGGTATCGGTCTCTTGTCGGAGACACGATAATTCAATAACCCCACACTTGGCTTGGCGCAGTGTGGGGTTATTTATTATTATCTATTCAATTGACTGATTTAGTGGCAGTCCATATAAAATTTTACAATTATTTTCTTTTTAATTGCATTTAGATGATAGATTGGTTATCTATGTTGCCTATCTCTATATGAAAAGGCGAGAAGCGGCCGGTCGCGGCATAAGAAAATATTTTGTGTTAAAACAGTCTCTTATGCCAGAAATACGCCTTTAGATTTTATTATTTTGACTAATTTAAAACCGACGTGTCGATGGTATATAACAGACGATAGTTTTTATGAAAAGACTATTTTGGGTTTTATTTTTTTTAACAGGAGTATTTATCTCAGATGCGTTAGCACAACATGAATATTATACAGATTGCCCCGATTGCAAGGGAAAAAGATATACAGCGACACAATGCAGTTCTTGTAGGGGTAGGGGAGGAAATGAACGGTATACTTATAGAAATTGTCGTGCGTGCAAAGGAACAAGAGTCTTGAAAGAGGTTTCGGGATATGTGGATGGTAGAGCTGTCTATAGGAGTAGGAAATGTGAATACTGTAATGGGACCGGTCGAGAGAAAAGTAGTGTTGAATGGATTCGTTGTTCAACCTGTAATGGTACAGGGGAAAAAAGACAACGTTGTTATAGATGTAGTGGAACAGGTACTGTAAAAAGAGTGAGATATAATTAGTAATGTTCCGTTACACCTGCCAAGATTATGTCAAGCGTAGAGCGTAAAGACGAATTAAACATCGCATGGATTATTGCAACATCGAGGAATAGGGTGAGATATTAGAAATCAAATCCCATGCCCAGGTAGAAGCCGACGGTTTTGTTCAAATCGGACCAGTGGATATTGGCGCGCAGAGGACCTATGAGGGATTTGTAGGCATATTCCAGCGAGATGCCCAAATAAGTCTCGGAGTCTTTGCTGAAGAATTCACGGAAACTGTCCGACTCGCGCATCAGCTGCAGCGAAGTAATTATGTAGTGCTTGCCTACGATATGCAGGCGCGAATTCAGCCCAACCGTTCCCACCATCGGCAACATCGCCACAGGGGTGCTGATGCCGATAAACGGGATTTGCTGGTCGACACTCCGATGGGCTTCACTGACGGCGAGCATGTTGGAGAAAGGCAGTATAGACGAACTCACATGACGGGCTTCGATGAAAGGAATGAAGGTATGCCTTTGGGTGGTGATAGCGGATTTGAATGAGAACTGGAAGGCGTGCGTGATCGGGCTCCGGTGTTGCAAGCCGCGCGAATAGAGATTGTATGAAAGATTGAATTGGGATCCTTGTGTCGGGAAATAGGGATCGTCGTAGGAGTCGGAGCGCACCTTGGCAAAGGCTCCTGCGTAGATATTCGAATTCTCAATCTGTTGCCAGCGGTCCAACGTCATCCCATAGTCCGCCAGCATCGAGACACGATAGAAATAATCCATGCGTACGCCTGTCTGGATGTTCAGCTGTTTCCATGGCGAGAAGGTGACGAAACCGTCCATCCTGCCTCTGTTGAAATCAATCCGGAACTCGTAGGGGTTCGATCGGAATGAACCGTTACGTATGGATTGGAACGATGCCTCGCCACAGAAGTCCACCCCTTTGCCGGTGCGGTAGCTGTAGCCGACAGTAAGACTTGATTTCAGACCCAGTCGGGCAGTGAAATCCCATCGGCTGCCCATCAGCTGGTTGGCATTAAAGCCTGCATGAAGCATCAGCGAGGCGAAGTCGATGGCGTCGAACCGGGCACTGGCATCCAATTGGTTGACGGGCGATCGGAAGCAGTTGAACTGCAGTGTGTAGGGACTCTCTTCTCCCAACAGCTCGTAGGTCACTTTCTCGAAAGCTTTCGTTCCCATCAGGGTGGCAACCGCGTCGTCCAGTTGGTGTTTCAGGATGACGGTATGCAGTTTCAGCTGTTTGCGGATGAATTCCTCCTCTTTTTGGTTGATACCCATGAAAATGATTTTGTCGATCACGACAGGACGGGAACGCATGTTGATGGCAGCCTTATCCGTCAGGTAATGCATCGTGTCGTCAAGAGTGGTTTTCAGCACCTTTATCTCGCTTGCATGACGCTGTACGGCCTCTCGTCCACGGGACAGGATGGAATCGATGCTTTCCGCATCGAAACTGAGCAGCGAATAGTCCGAAAGGTTGGGTTGGATATAGATGTCTGTGGCGGCCAGTGCTGCGTTGTATGATTCACGACCCAGCACGTCTGTCGTCTGGAATATGAAATCGATCAGGTTGTTGATCTGTTTCGCGTTGAGCGCCGGTGCGGAGATGTCCACGGTGATGATGATATCGGCACCCATCTGGCGGGCAATACCGGCAGGCATGTTGTTTCGGAGGCTGCCGTCCACAAGCACCATGCCGTTGGTCCTTACTGGGGTGAAGAGTGCAGGGATGGACATGGTGGAGCGCAGTGCGTCGACCATGCTGCCGCTGTGCCAAATCTTGGGTTGGGCCGTCACCATATCGGTAGCCACACAGACAAAAGGAATCGGCAGTTTTAGGAAATCGATTTCGTCGCCGAATCCCACCAACAAACTGCTGAACAGGTTCTCGATATTTCGCCCCTGCACCATGCCGCTGCTCAGCAGGCTGCGGGTGGCACGTTCCGTACGTTGTTCGTTGCCGAGAAAGTCCCATTGGTAGGTGCCGAAAGGGATGCTCAGCTGGTATTGTCGGTCGTAGTCTTTCTGAATCAGTGCATCGTAGCGGCGGGGATGGGTGTCGCGCATAAGGTAGTTCCAGTCTTGCGAACGGATAATGTCTTCCAGCTCTTTCCCGTTGTAGCCGCAGGCGTAGAGACCGCCTACCAGTCCGCCGATACTGGTTCCCAGCACCAGATCGATAGGGATGCCCGCCTCTTCCAGATAGCGGATGACGCTCACGTGGGCGGCGCCTTTGGCGCCGCCTCCGCTAAGCACCAACGCCACCGTGGGGCGGTGCTGGCGGATGCTGTCCATATGCTGTTTGAAGTTCTCAAAGGCCAATGAGTCCAGCCTCGGGTTGATTCCGTAACTCAGTTTTTGGGCTGAGAGCGAGCCACAACAGAGCAAGGCAAGCAGCAGGCAGACGAGACTTCTATGGACAGATTTTTTTTTCACGAGGGTTGGCTGGATGGTTCTATGCGGGTTGACTTGTCAGGCTGTCAGCGATTGGAAAATACGTGTCATGTGGTCGGCAGCTTGGTTGGCGACGCGTACCACCTCGTCGCCGTCGTTCTGGCAGTCCTCGCCCAGATCCTGGGCGCAGTTGGTGATGACACTCATGCCGAAGATTTCCATGCCGCAGTGTCGTGCCACAATCACTTCGGGCACGGTCGACATCCCTACGGCGTCGCCGCCCAGCAGGCGGTACATGCGGTATTCCGCCGGTGTTTCATAAGTCGGACCGGTCTCGGCCACATAAACCCCTTCGCGGAGGGTGATGCCTATCTCCTGTGCCAAGCGATGGGCCTTCTCCCGCAGACGGCTGCTGTACACTGTCGTCATGTCGGGGAATCGGGGGCCCATCTCCTCGATGTTCTTTCCTATCAGCGGGTTGGGCATAAAACTGATATGGTCGGTGATAACCATCAAATCGCCCACACGGAAGTCGGGATTGATGCCTCCGGCGGCGTTGGAGACCAGCAGCCGCTGGATTCCAAAGCGGCTCATCACCCGTACAGGGAACGTGACTTCCTGCATCGAATACCCTTCATAATAGTGGAAACGGCCCTGCATGGCTACTACAGGTGTTCCGTTGAGCATTCCGAAGATAAGGTTGCCCTTGTGGCCCACGGCGGTGCTTGTCTTGAAGTGTGGTATTTCACTGTAAGGGATGATGTCGGCCTGTTCGATGGCATCGGCCAGATTGCCCAGACCGCTTCCCAAGATGATGCCCGTCGTTGGACGGTAATGTGTATGGCTGCGGAGATATGCTGCAGCTTCGTCAAAAAGCGTGATAGGTGATGTCATTTCTTCAGTTTTTCGATTTTCTTCATGATTTCGGCGGCTCGTTCATAGTCTTCGTTCTCCTCGCACAGCCGCAGTTCCTCTTCCAGCTCTTCAATGCTTTCCCCTCCCGAGAGAGTCGTGCCAAGGTCAATGTCGTTGTGTTGTGGCGTGAAGCCGGTATCCTCCAGCACGCTTTCAGCCATCTCAATATCCACCGACAAACGCAGCGCCAAAACCACCGCGTCACTCGGTCGGGCGTCAATCTCTTTGTGGTTGAATCCGTCGCTGACTATCAGCGAGGCGTAAAAAATGCCTTCCGAGAATCGGTTGATGCGTACCAGTTCCAACTCTAAATGGAACTCTTTCAGCAGGCTGATGATCAATTCGTGAGTCATGGGGCGGTACGCCTGTCGTTGCTCCTGCTCCAGAATGATCATCTCCGCTTCGTGCTCCCCAATCATCACGGGGACCTTCTTGTCACCGATAGGGTCGTAGAGCATCAGCACAAACATGGCGTTCTCAGTGAACCCCTGCAGCACTTCGGTCGGATATACTTTTTTGTAGTTCAAATCAGTAAGGGTTTAAGTGTTTAAAGCGTTTTCAAGTACGCTACCAGTTTGGCAACGGCGCGGCCGCGGTGGCTGATATGGTTTTTCACCTCAAGAGGCATTTCGGCAAAACTCACTGCAAAACGGTCGGGCATGAAGATAGGATCGTAGCCGAATCCCTCCTTGCCATGCCGTTCGGTGAGAATCTCTCCGTCGACGCGTCCTTCAAAATAGCGGGGTACGCCTTTCTCCATCAGACAGATGACCGTCCGGAAGCAGGCGCGGCGATTCGTTTTCCCCTCCATTTCACCCAACATTTTGTTGATGTTGTCGTCAAACGAGCAGTGTTCGCCGGCATAGCGCGCCGAATAGACACCCGGTCGTCCGTCCAATGCCTCCACCTCCAGACCCGTGTCGTCGGCAAAACAGTCCATCCCCGTCCGCTCATATACCCATGTGGCTTTTTGTAGCGCATTGCCTTCCAATGTGTCGGCCGTTTCAGGTATCTCGCCGGACAGCCCCGATTCCGAAAGGCTTTCTATCTTGACGATAGAATGAAGCATTTCGCTAACTTCTAATAGTTTATGCTTATTATTTGTGGCGAAAATCAATTTTTTCATGTCTGCAAAGATAGTTATTTTTTGCGGTTGAAACAACAGTTTCCATTATTCTTTTTATATTTGTATGGGAAAAAACGTTGCTCGATAATAATACAATCAGCTGTCAACCAGATTATAATGAAGCAAACAGACAAACCACACGGCACTCGAATCCATTGGAGCATCGCGCTTCTTCCCTTTGTCGTGCTTATTGCGCTGCAGATTCTGGTCATTCGCCAGTTCGGCTCCGACGCCCTCGACGGAGCCAGCCAGACAGTGCTCCTTTTTTCCGCCGCGGTGGCTGCCGCCATCGCCATGATAGGCTACAAGGTGTCGTGGAGTTCCATCAATGATGCCATTGCCGACAATATAAAGACCGTGGGGCCTGCCATTATCGTGCTTTTCCTGATAGGTGCCGTTTCCGGCAGTTGGATGGTTAGTGGTGTGGTTCCCACCATGATTTACTATGGCATGAAAGTGCTTACTCCCTCCATTTTCCTTTTTGCAGCCTGCCTTATCTGCGCCCTGGTGTCGTTGATTACAGGCAGTTCATGGACCACCGTTGCCACTGTTGGCATTGCACTTGTCGGCATTGGTACGGCGCATGGCTATCCGGTCGGTTGGACGGCCGGTGCCATCATCTCAGGCGCCTATTTTGGCGACAAGATATCGCCGCTGTCCGACACAACCGTGTTGGCATCGTCAGTGGGGGAGGTGCCCCTCTTTACCCATATCCGTTATATGCTGATTACCACTATCCCATCGTTCACTATCGCATTGATCATATTCCTCGTTGTAAGCCTTGGTCATCCGGTTGTAGACGACGCACAGGCGTCGTCGTTTGCCGATGGGCTGCGGCAAACCTTTGTCATCAACCCATGGCTGCTTCTGGTGCCGCTTTTTACGGTAGTGTTGATTTTGTTGCGTTTGCCGGCGGCAGTCATCCTGTTCCTCTCGGCATTGATGGCAGGTATTGTGGCCCTGTTCGTTCAGCCCTCCATCATCGACCAAATCGGCGAAGGCAGTGCTTTCCGCGGATTGATGCTCACCTTCTACAGCGGCACATCGCTCGACACCGGCAACGAGGCACTCACCAATCTGGTGCAGACCCGTGGCATGAAAGGGATGCTGAGTACGGTATTCCTCATTTTCTGCGCTTCCGCTTTCGGCGGTTCGTTGACGGGAAGCGGCATGATGCAGAGCCTTACGGGAGCCTTGGCCAAAGGCATCAGTGGCCGCCGTTCGTTGGTGAGTGCCACGGTGGGAACGGGCCTCTTCTCCAACATCGCCACGGGCGATCAGTATCTCAGCATCGTTCTTACAGGCAATATCTACAAGAAATTGTATCATGAAAAAGGCTTTGAGGGCCGTCTGCTCAGCCGCTCCACCGAGGACTCCGCCACCGTTACTTCGGTACTGGTCCCTTGGAACACCTGTGGAATGACCCAATCTATGGTGCTGAAGGTCTCCACACTCGACTACCTGCCGTACTGCTTCTTCAATATCCTATCCCCTCTGATGTCCATCACCGTTGCCATGATTGGTTACAAAATCTTCCGGAAACCGGTTGGTGCAGCTTCCGATGACGGAACGGCTACCGGACAAAAGTAGTCAAAACGACATCCCGTTTATTCCCAAACCGTCCGAACAGTTGGTCGGGATTGTTGGATGCCAGAGTGTAATTGGTTTGTTTTTAGTTTGTTGAATTATTTGTTTGCTTTTTAACACTGTCCTTTCAAAAAAATGTGTATATTTGCAGTCGGATTCGCGAGATTTTATCAACCTTTCAATGTATCAACCCACACAGCGACCCTTTTAAACCTTTCAAGTGAAACGACCATTTTAAGCGTAGCGACCCATTTCAACCTATCAACGTATCAACATAAACTTTTAAACATATACCATGAGCAAATCAATCGCAATTTTAACGGGAGGCGGTCCCGCTCCCGGAATGAATACCGTAGTGGCTTCGGTAGCCAAAACCTTCCTTCGTGACGGATTCCGTGTCATCGGACTCCATGGCGGCTATTCGGCACTTTTCACCGATACCCCGCGCATGCAGGACCTCGATTTCCTTACCGCCGACGAGATTTTCAACAAAGGCGGCTCCATTCTTAAAATGAGCCGTTTCAAACCCACCGACGAGGATTTCGAGAAACGCTTTAACCTGAAGTTCTTCACAGATAACGAAGTGAAGTTGTTGGTGACTGTGGGAGGCGACGATACGGCATCTACGGCCAACCGCATCGCCAAGTTCTTAGAGAGCAAACACTATCCCATTGCCAACATCCATGTGCCCAAGACCATCGACAACGACCTGCCGCTGCCCAACAGCAGTCCCACTTTCGGTTACAACAGTGCCAAGGCACAAGGTTGTGTGCTTGCCACCGCTGTGATGGAAGACGCCCGTACCAGTGAGAACTGGTTTGTGGTCAGTGCCATGGGTCGTTCGGCCGGACATCTGGCATTGGGTATCGCTGGTGCCTGCCACTACCCGATGGTGATCATTCCCGAGTTCTTCAACAAGAGCGAAATCACTGTTGAGAAGATTGTCAATATGGTGATCTCCTGCATCGTGAAACGTAAGCTGATGGGCATCAACTACGGTGCTGCCATGATTTCTGAAGGTGTTTTCCACAGTCTCAGCGACGAGGAAATCGCCAAATCGGGTATCCATTTCAGCTATGACGAGCATGGCCATCCAGAGCTGGGCAAAGTCTCGAAAGCCCATATCTTCAACGACCTGCTGGAACGCAAAGTCAAGGAACTCGGTCTGAAAGTCAAGTCCCGTCCTGTGGAAATCGGCTACGAAATCCGCTGCCATACGCCCATTGCTTTCGACTTGACCTATTGCTCCCTGATGGGTATGGGTGTCCACACCCTCTACAACCAGGGTGCCACCGGCTGCATGGTCTATTGCGACCACCAAGGTGCAGTCAGCCCGCTTTACCTGAAAGACCTGCAGGATCCGCAGACCGGCAAGATTCCGCCGCGACTGGTCAATGTCAACAGCAACAAGGTGATGTCCTATGTCAACGACATCATGGACTACATCACGCCTGCCGACTACGAAGCTGCCAAGAAGTACCTGCCCAATCCCGAGGCATACGACTTCAAACGCATGCTGAACTGGTAACTTGACAATCTAAGGAACTATAAGTTTTATCCCAACTAACAAGGATGTCTTTCAACAGCATCCTTGTTTTTTACAAATATGTTTGGTACATGATTCCAGAATGACTAAATGAAATAATAAAAAGCAAATCTGACGCAACAAGATTACCAAGTGAACGGAT
Source organism: uncultured Bacteroidales bacterium (assembly GCA_946401725.1). GTDB lineage: Bacteria > Bacteroidota > Bacteroidia > Bacteroidales > P3 > Colimorpha. The sequence continues at coordinate 10,867 of CAMIVE010000035.1, forward strand.
TAAACCATCCGTTGCGACGGGTTGTATGATGTTAAGTTATTAATCATTTCATAAATTAGAAGTTGTGCCCGATACGGATTAAGGGTATTGAATCATGAGAAAGATAAGCAGTGTTTTTGCTGTGTTAATAGGATTTTTCCTATTATTTAGTTGTGGATCAGGCAAAATGAGTGAGAATGATCTGCAAGAACTGAAAGCAAAAGCGGAAAAAGGTAATTATGAAGCTGCACGGCAGTTGACAGATTACTATGGGAACATTACAATGCCTCTGCCTCTGTCAGAGTACAATGCTCTGTTAGAGAAGCCAAACAAAAGTTTATGGCTCCACAGTTTGCAAAAACTGTGGAGCTGTGTTTTTTTTTTGACATGTATTCTCCCGTTGCGAATTGTTGCGGCAGATTTCAAATCTGTCGCACCGAGAACATCCGCCGTAACGGGCAGGCAGGCAAATCTGCCACAACAATACTCAACTGTAACATTCGCCGCAACGGGCAATTTCGCCTCGTCTCTTTTTCTGGGTTTGTTCTCTTAAAATTCTCATACTTTTAACACATTTATTTTGTTCCTAAATGTGTCAACCTATTTCAGTATAAGACAATACTTGTCTGCCATCGGAACATCCGCCGAAATGGAGCATCCGTTGCAACGGGTTACCCCTTTGTTTTCATGTGCTTAAAAGTTCAATTAGTTATTGCTATTTGTTAGTTGCTCGGTTAATACAGGAACCTGCCCACATGTTCCTATTAAATTCTTTACCCCATCATGGTTTTTTATCAGAGCTACTTCTTTTGAGAGTTGCGTTCGTGGAGAAGATGTCTTGAATGCTATTTTTGCTCAAGATTTTGAATTTTTTTTGTTTTAACACTAGGTAGTTCAAAGGCTTTTCCCGTAAAAAGATACCCTTTGTCTCAATTCGATAAATACCGGGAGCTTTAATTATAATATTGTCAGACTTGGATAGAACCCCTGATTTCTCATTTGCTTTAATACAGATGTTGATTGTATCCGGAAAACTTCTGCAATTAAGGCTTATGGTATCTGAATTAATTGTAATCGAATCCCCAGCTGTCAAGTAATACATCAAACATTTTTGGTATGCAATATTATCACACAGGATTCTAACGTCATCTGTTTGTTGGGAAGTGCCTACTTGACGAACATCCACAGGGAACCTGCCTCGATCCTGAATAAAACTATTCAAGATGACATATCTTCCTTCTATCCACCAGTTTCCATCAGATGACATATCGGCTATATCATACATATAATGGAACATATAGGTGCCATCTGGATTTAATGAAATACGATAACTCATCAGTCGACCATAAATAGCAGAATATTCCTCATACAATCCATATAAAGACGATACACTATATTTTTTAGACATACAACCAGATACACTCAAATATACAGCGAGTGCAATCGTTACACATGAAATCAGACGGACTATTTTTTTTTTCAAACAATTCATAATATGGTCTTATTTAATATACCTATAAGGATACACTTGTTTCCCTTGTATAAAATAATAAACTCCTCTTACCCATTCTTCTGATATTCGAGGAGAAGGAATAATGTTATTAAGTATGTGTTTAAAGCTATCCGAAGAATAAGCATATTGTGTAGAATAAGCTTTTTTCTCGCAGGACATTAAATTACCAACGTACACCTGGCCTCTGTAGTCTTGAATAGCATGTGTGGTTTCATGTACTAAATTTGCCATGCCTATATCCAGAACCTCTTGGTAGTTAATAGGAATCACACCACCCCGATGCGGCGGATGTTCCAGTTGCGTATTGTTGCGGCAGATTTGAAATCTGACGCACTAAATTATAAGGATTTGCAATCCGTAATACATCGTGCTTGTAGGCGTCGTGAAGCACGCAGGCCAGCTTCTGGAAGTACAGGCGCA
>CAMIVE010000036.1 GCA_946401725.1 uncultured Bacteroidales bacterium
GGTACCCAGAGCGGCACTACAGCCGCTCTTTTTTTCTGTAGAACGGAAGTTTCCTAAACTTTAAATGAGGGTTGTCGGCCAAGCCGACGGCACGCCACGATCCCCCAGGAGGTACCCGGAGCGGCACTACAGCCGCTCTTTTTTGTCCAGTTGGGTCCCAAAACAATAAAAAACCAACAAATATTCTACACTAACACAAGTCTCACAACTATTTCTATCAGATTTCATAAATTTAGAACCCAGTATCTTACATATAAAAAATAAAAAATATTTTGTCAATTGGACAAAAGTTAGTACTTTTGCAGCCGATTTTGAGAAACGGATTTCGGAATTCAAAATTCGATTTTCAAAATTATTATGGTGGGCGTAGTTCAGCTGGTTAGAGCGCCAGATTGTGGATCTGGAGGTCGTGGGTTCGAGCCCCACCTCCCACCCCGGAAGCCTTGCAATTGCAAGGCTTTTTTTGTTTTATTGCAACAAAAAAGGGACGTTTAACAACGTCCCTATATTTGATTCCAATTGTTCAATTTATTTCTTGGTCGATACTACCAGATAATTGGTGTAGCGCCAGAAAGCATTGACATCCTTGATAATCAAAAACGCTACCGTCTTGTCGTCATTCTCATCCATCACCAGTTCATAGGAACCTTCCGGATGTTTAGAGATAACCTGGGCTTTCTTCTGATTGATGGCAATAGTGGAAACTTTGGTTCGATCGATTGTCTTGAATTTGGAGACATCCATATCCTCCGAAGTATTCTGTTTCTTGCCAATGCCTATAAAACCACCGCTTTTGTTTACAATACCCATATCTTTCAACTCCTTATATGAACCGACAATATAATATGCTTTATTGGCCTCGTTAGTCTGATAGGCAATATAGTTATCCTTCTCTTGGTTTGCCTGCGTCAGGTCACTGACATTAGCCGAGAGCTTCTGGATAGTAGCTTTGCTGATGGTGAGTTCGTTCATCAGCTCATTGATTTGATTCTCCTGGTCGGCAATTCGATTATTAAGCGTCTCGATAAATTCCTGCAAACGCGTATTCTCCTTTCCAAGGTTGGCAATCTTTGCGTTAAGTGCAGATATTTTCTCTTTGTTCTGTTTCAACATATTCTCAATAACAGCCAATTGGTCGGTAATCTGACCCTTGACACGGGTACTCATTTCAGGATTGCTCCGTTTAAGGTCGTTGACCTGACTATAACGAGCCGAAATCTCGGAGAGATTGGTCTCGATTTCATTCAGGACCTCGAACAAAGCATCAATTTCTCCATCTTTGGCATCGATAATTGACTGGAGCGAATCCACTTTTTTCTGAGCGGCAGTAACAACTTCAGTATTGTCATTCTTGCATGACAGACAAAACAAAGGTATAACTGCTAAACCGATGATGAGAAGTTTTTTCATGACTGGCAATGATTTAAAACAACAATAATTTCTTTTTTTTGCGTTATCAAAACACGGTACAAAGTAACGTTATATAAACCGAATTATTGTTATGCAAAAAAAAATAATCCAGCCGTTACACATCTCGACAACTGTTTCCGATGGCAATGGCCAACAGCAGTCTACACAAAAGAATCCACTCCTTAAGGAATGGTCTACCCCCTTCCAAACGCCCCCTTTCGAACAAATCAAAACCGAGCACTATGCCCCCGCTCTGCGTACCGCCATCGCCGAATCGGAGAAGGTGATCGAACAAATTGCCCACCAAACAGCCGTACCGACATTTGAAAACACCATCACAGCCTTGGAACTGTGTGACCGGACTGTGGACCGTATCGTGGCACTGCTGCTTAACCTCAACGAGTGCATCACCACCCCGGAGATGCAAGATATCGTCATCGAACTGATGCCTGAGATCACGCGTCACAACAATAGGTTATGGATGGACGAAGTGTTGTTTCAAAGAGTCAAAACGCTCTACGATCAACGAGAGACATTGTCGTTGACCGCCGAGCAGAGAGAGGTGCTGACACGCTATTACCAGCACTTTGTTGACAATGGCGTCAACCTGGAGAAAACACAAAAAAAACAATTCGCCCAAATATCCGAGGAACTATCCCTGCTGACGGAACGCTTCAACCAAAACACCCTGGCCGACACCAACGAATATACGCTGCATATCAGCAACCCGGATAACCTTTCCGGTCTGCCGGACAATGTAATCGAGGCCGCACATGAAGAGGCTACAAAACGACATCTGAAAGGGTGGCTGTTTACACTGCACGCCCCTTCCTACCGCCCTTTCCTTACCTTTGCCGACAAACGCGACCTGCGAGAACAGATGTGGCGCGCCTACAACAGTCGCGGCAATAGGGGCAACAGCAACGACAACAATGACATCACTCACCGTATCGTCAATCTGAGGCTGGAGAAAGCCCGTTTGATGGACCATCCTGACTACGCCAGCTATTCCCTGACCCATACCATGGCCCGCGACACACAGACTGTAAACCACTTTCTGGACAGTCTGCTCCAAGCCTCGCTGCCGTTTGCCAAGAAAGAACTCGACGAAGTTCGTTTGTTCGCTCACGAGCACGGTGCCGATTACGAATTGCAAAACTGGGATTTTTCCTACTGGGCGGAGAAGATGAAGAAAGAACGTTACGACTTCGATTCTGAAAAGCTGAGGCCTTATTTCCAATTGGAGAAAGTGCGTCAAGGCATCTTCGATCTCTACCACCGTCTCTACGGATTGACCTTTGTCGAAGACAGAGAAGTTGCTGTATATCATCCCGATGTAAAAGCATACGAGGTACGCGACGGGAAACGATTCATGGGGGTGCTGTATCTCGACATGTTCCCTCGCGAAAGCAAACGCAGCGGTGCCTGGATGACCGATTTCCGTGCCCAAAGCAACATCGACGGAAGTGAACAGCGCCCTTTGATTCAAGTGGTTTGCAACTTCACCAAACCCGTCGAAGGAAAACCCTCACTATTGAGTTTTGACGAAGTGGAGACCTTTATGCACGAGATGGGTCATGCCATGCACGGCATGCTCAGCGACATAACCTACCCCTCGGTGAGCGGCACCAACGTGCTGCACGATTTCGTAGAAATGCCGTCACAGGTCATGGAGAACTGGTGCTATGAGAAGGAATTTCTCGACACATTCGCCTTTCATTATCAGACTGGTGAGACCTTGCCGGAACTATACATCGAAAAAATCCGCCGCAGCGAGAACTACCTTGCTGGATGGCTTTGTGTGCGACAACTCAATTTCGGCATGACCGACATGGCCTACCACACCCTGCACGAACCCTTGGATGAAAAAATAGAAGCTTTCGAACACCGCAGCATGACAGAACTGCTTCCCGTAATTGAAGGCACCTGCATGAGTACCGGATTTACCCACATCTTTTCCGGTGGCTATGCTGCAGGCTACTACGGCTACAAATGGGCTGAAGTACTCGATGCCGACATCTTCTCACGTTTCAAGGACAACGGCATTTTCGACAACGCGACAGCAACAGCTTTCCGCCGAGAAATACTCTCCAAAGGCGGCAGCGAGCACCCTTCCGTGCTCTTCCGTAACTTTATGGGACGCGACCCCGACAACCAAGCTTTGCTGCGCCGCTGCGGATTTATCCCAGAATAGCTTTGTAGTTTTTCATCGACGTATCCATCGCTTCCGACAATTCTTCAAATCGGAAGAAACGATGTCCGCTTTGGTCTTTCCATACCACACTGCTATGCTGCGGAAAGAGTTCCAGCAGCGGATGGTGGTCACCCAGCAACTCGTCGTCTGTGCTAAGAGCGAAATGAAGCGGTGTGTCCACAGGCCATTGTCCACTTTGGTTGCGTTGCGACTGACGCCGAAAGACCTTGTCATCAAAGTCTTTATACATATTTATAAAATCATCCGCCGCATCCCTATTTTGTAGGATGACCCGACGGATGGTGGGTACAACCTCATGCACTGGATTCACAACCCATACCAATCCATGAAAGAATGCCGTGGCACAGAGTGTCTGGTAACCGCCGAAACTGCTGCCGACAATCACTGAAACCTTCTCGTTCTCAACAGTCAAACGTATCTGCTCCTGTATCTGCCATGGGGTCTTGTGATCATAGTCGAAAGTAGGTGAAACAACAAAGCATTCCGGGAACATCTTACGCAGCAGCTGTCCTTTGGTAGCGTTGCCATTCGAGCCATAGCCGTGGATGTACATTATTGTCATGATTGCCCTTTTTTTGATGAATCATTGTAACGTTCCACGAACCTTAATATTGTATCCACCATAGATGAAACATGAATGGTGCCGCGAGAATAGTAACGCTGCATCATAATAAAAATGCATACCTTTCGTTATTATTGTGTCTCAAGAATATTGCTTCAATATGGAAAAACGGACATACACAATTGTGCAGGCCTGCTGGTTGGCACTTGCAACTATCATCGTCGCCATCGTGGCATTCTGCCACTTTCCCGACCAGGCCGACTGGAAATGGTGTATACCCCTTGAAGGGCGTTTCCACTTGCCTATGATGGCTGCAGGTTTGACTGCCATTCTGCTTATCGGTTGGCTTTGCCTCAAATGCTGCCGCAGCGAGGTAGTCCACCGCACCCGATTGCTGCTGATTACCGGAGTACTTGCCATCATACATACTATATTAGTATACAGCTACTATCTTTTTACTGATTGGGATGTTCAACAGCTGACCGGCTTGGCTGAGGCCATGGCCACGGGGCAACCCATCGATGAATTCTATTCCTATTTCCGCAGGGCACCCAACAACCTATTGCTGGCACGTATCTTTGCAGCGATATTCTTCGTCACCGGTCCGTTGTGGGGTCTGCGAGTGTCACTATTCCCCTTACTGGCGCTGCAGTGCATCGGTGCTGCCTTTACCGCACTGATGTTGTTCCAGACTGCTATGCATATCTGGCATGACAAACGCTATGCCGTCACGGCTTACATTTTCTACACGTTGCTGGTATGGCTTTCTCCTTGGTGGTCCATCCCCTACAGCGACATTTGGGGACTCATGCTCGCGGTGCTGATTCTGTGGATTGCCACCACCCTGCCCTTCCGTCGCAGATGGCTGCGTATCTTTGTCGTTGCCGCATTGACAGCCATAGGCTACTACATCAAACCACAGGTGGTGTTTGTCAGTTTATCACTTTTAGTGGTACAGTTGACGGAACACTTTGCCCGGAAAGAAAACTTCAAATCGTTACTCAAACCGACAGGAATTGCCGTGGGAGGTATCGTCTCCGCCGTGTTGCTTGCACACCTTGCGGTAGCTGGCTGCGGGTTACATCTGCACACTTCGAAAGGGTTTGGCCCATCACACTACCTGATGATGGGAGCCAACTACCAGTCTATCGGCATATACAGTGCACAGGATGTCGACTTCTCACGCAGCTTCCCTAACAAGAAAGAGCGCCGGCAAGCCGAGCTTGCGGAGACCTGGCATCGTTATAAGACACTGAAGACAAAAGGCACTTTGACCTTGTGGGGTCGCAAAACATTGCTAAACTTCAGCGACGGCACCTTCTATTGGGGACGGGAGGGGTCGTTCTACAAACTTGTCCCCGAGCGACACGGCCGATTGTCACAGGTTACCCGCAACGTTTACTATAGCCGCGACTATGAAGGGCGTAACAACAAGACATGGAGTGTTGTTATGACCTCCTTGTGGTTCGGCTTATTGCTGCTGACGGCAGTCTCAGCGTGGCCTTTCAGACGCCTTTGCAACAAAAAGGATGTCGGCAAAGAAACAGCGCGACCCGCCACACCTGTCAATACAAGTACGCTCACCGTCATTATGATGTCAGTTATACTGCTAACGCTCTTCCATACGCTCTGCGAAGCAAGGGCGCGCTATCTTTTTTGCCTGTTGCCTTTCTTTATCCTACTGGCGGTTGAAGGTTTACGCCGGTGTCGCGTCATCAAAGAGCGATAAGGAGTTACAAAACCCATCCGCATGTCATTTGCACTTCAACGGTCGCAATTTCACAACACCCATATTTCCCTCAATGCTGTAGTGGAAAAAATGGGAGGAGTCGAAGTCCATACTGAACTTCGCGTGATTCAAATAGGGTTTATAATCAATTTGCTGGTATTCGCGCTGGCGGTCTGGAAGGTTCTTGGTATCGATGCCTTGCGGATTTGAATAGCGAATATTGCGGCGGTCAAACTTCTGTTTGCACATTCGAGGAGCGGAAACCTCAAAATGGACATTGTAGTCGTTGCTGTAGAGCGTGAAGCGGCCGTCACTGTCGGTGTAGGTGTTTATTCCCACCGACCAGTCGTCGTTCCAGCCGCGGATGACGGCGCCCTCTACGGGCTTGCCTGTCGCCTCGTCAACCACCTTTCCGGTGAGGCGGATATTACTGTAGGCAAGCATATTGTAATAGTTGACTGGTCGATGGTTGCTATCGACAACACGATAGCTGTTACAGGTGTAGGCCACGCCCCTAAGACTTTTCACTGCAGGCTTTACTTTGCCTTGTGAATTCCGAAGTCCTGTATACTGAGCCTCAAAATTAACTCCGTCGGGATGGTCCTGAAACTCCCACCAGCCATAACCTATGGCTCCCAGATATTCGGCCCATAGGTAGGTCTCCCCAAGGAACTGTGCTTGCCATTCATACGGCACTGAATCGCCATCAGCCGGCAGACCCGTCTCACCCACCATCCATGGCTTACCGCAGTACTGGCTGTACCACCACATCTCGGAGAAGACGCGCAAGGGATGGTAGGTGTGCATCTCGATGAAGTCGACCGGCAGCAGGGCGGGGTCCCATTCGAAGACCTCAATAGGCTCGGCGGTAGCGACGGTGAAGAGCTGATGAGGCGCATACTGACGCACCCAGTGGCGCCACTGCGACACCAGGCGTGCGGCATCCATCTTGTCGCGTTCCGGCTCAGGGTCAAAATAGAGCGGTTCGTTGAAGAAATCGTAGGCCCACAATGCCGGCAGATCGGCCAGGTGGCGCAGAAGACCCTTGGTGTAACTTTGCCAGTAGGGGTCAACTGGCGTCTTAGTGAGCAGCATCACATGGAGGCCAGCGCTGTCGGCTTTTTGGATGGTACGGCGTGTGGCACGGAACATGGCGCTACTGTCCATATCGCTGTCAAGGACATCGAGGCAGAGGCGTACAGCATTGAAGCCCCACGAGGCAATAGTGTCGAAATGCTCTTGAATGGAGTTGCCATGATAGTAGTCGGCAGGCACCACCTCGAGCGAGTCACCCACCCGTCGGATGAAAGCCTTGTAGTTGAGCATTATCGGGAACCACTCCTCACCGTCGAGGACAAAGTGCCCCTCCTGCAAGCCGACATAGCCTTCGGTGACGAGCGGCAGTGAGTCGTTGTACATTATATCACCATCGCCACCCTGCTTGCACGAAAGCAGGAGCACACTAACTACAGACAGCAACAGTATACGTTTCATAATCGTCGTGCTTTAATTCTTATTATTTCATCTTTTAGCGGTATGTTATCGATATAGCGTTGCCCGTCAACAAAGGGCACGTGCATACCTTCGGGACGCACCAGCAGGTGGTGGAACATCACCGGCGAGGGTCGCATCTGTCGATTGTGCATTACAATACGAAGCCGCTCACAACCGTCGGGCAGCGACGTTTGAAGTCGCAACAAACCTTCGTTGCGGTCAATGTCTACAATGTCGAGTAACACATCGGCGCTCCAGGCGAATAGTTTCCTTTCGCTGCTGCCGGCAACAGCATACACCTTGATGTCAGAACGGCTGTATTGGTCGTCAAGAATCGGCGATATCCAGAAACTGATCTCCACATCGCCCGAAAGCGTCAGCGGTCCATCGTAGACTGTTATGCATGAGTGTATGTCACCTTTTATTGTGTCGGGAACGGCGAGAACTGCCGAGTTGTAATCAATGCCGGACAACGAGGCGTTGTCGTAGAGGGATTCCAACCTGTTACTTGTCTCGACTCTGACGAGACGCAAGACATCCGGGTGAAGTGAATAGAGTTCCATCTCATCCAGCATCATTAGCGTGTCGGCGTAAGAGAGAATCATCCGCTCTGCATCGGATAGCAGATCCTTGTTTTTGGTGACGGCCAAAAGCAGAGGCCTGTCGTCGGGCAAAGAGTCGGCCAGCCGAAGGAAATCGAACGCAGTTCGCGAAAGGGCTATGCAGTCCCACGCTTGACGGATGTTGGACCGTGCGCTCTCGTTGCATACCAGCGGCAGGCCTGTCTTCATCGAGAGCAAGGCGCTGCGGGCAAACATACGGTCCTGCGAAGGCAGGTAGACCAACTCGCTACCTACGTTGAAGACGGGAAGCGTCAGAATAGCCTGATACTGTGATGCATCTATATCGTTCACCCATTGGTTCTGAGGCAGCTGGTTGTCGTAGTCGGTCCATTCAGCCCATTGGTTTGAATACCAAGCTTTGTTGTACCAGTTGTAGGCGGTGGCTTCAGCAGACATAACGACTAAGGCGACGACAAGTACCACCTTGCGAAGAGTCTTTGGATTCGACTGCATCCAGCGGAACAACCCATAGAATGCCACAATATTGATGACATATACAAACAACCACACAAAGCGTCCCTGAGCGCGGAAGTGCGCCAGCGGGCCGATGTAGGTCACAATGTTGCGCGGAAACCAGCTGAACGGCACTCCACAGGCATAGAGCATCAGCACTATGGCAACAAGGAGGAAGAGGTTAAGCTCGCGGCTGTCGGTGGGGTGTAGCAGCGAAGCATAGTGTTTCTTGACAAGATTGCGAAAGAAGCAGCATACTATCAACACTATAGCAACCACAGCTACAATGCCGACGTAATTGCGTGCCTCCCATTGCACGCTCGCAAACAGACGGCTGTCTTCGTAGAAGTAAGGGCGTCCGTAAGGGAAAAGAATACCTTCTAATCTGCCTTGATAGGTGAAGAAATCCGAAGGAACCGCGATGCGTTCGCCGTCGGGCATCCCCACGTGCGACAAGATATAGAACACACCCAACGGCAACACCAGCTCAACCAATGCTGCTATGCTTATTTTGCGCCACGCCTTATCCTTGCACCATTCAAGGTCTCGACGGCGAAAAAAAACATACGCCAACTCGCCGACAGCGACAACAGCATAAAACACAAGATAATAGGGATGGCACAATGCGAACCACAGCATCGACACTCCTATCGCCAATGCCCAACCCCACGCACCGCTGCGAAGATGGCGCAGCGTGAAATAGAGCAGCATCGGTATCGCGCAGTAGTAGCTCAGCGACATATGGGCCCCGATGCGGTGCAACTGGGGCGACATCAACGTGATGAGCAGAGCAACAACAATGGAGTACCATATTGGCAGTTTCAGTTCATACAGTAATAGGTATAGAAACAAGGCACAAAGGACAATCGAAAGCAACGACAGAAGGTTCATCAATGGCAGCACAGCTCTTTCAGTATGTGCAACACCAGCGTCGCGCAGCCATTGCAAAGGTGCGGCAATCAAGGGATGCAAGCCTGTGAAGATGTAATACTCGCCGTATGGATAGTTCATAGCGTGCGAGATGGCCATACCGTCGTCGTAGGCGACGTGGTAGGAAGTGGTGTACACATCTTTGACCAAATCCTCACCATCTGTTGAAAAGAACATAGTATCCCAATGGACCAGCCAGGCTGGCCCCCAAAACAGGGCAACCAACGCCACAGCGACAATGATGGTCGTCACACTTCCAAGCCATCCCCTGCTGTTCGTATTGTCACTTTTCCCCATAATGCTTTTAGCGTAATACAATAAGAAAAAAGGTATTCTGCACCTAGGTGCAGAATGCCTTTTTCATAGTGTTACGGTGTCATCAATATCCGAACACCTCTTCGAGAGTCAGTTTCTTAACTTTTCCAAACTTGGCCAGCTTGTTGAAGTCAATCTCGCTTTCCTTGCCAAGAATGAGGTAGAACTTCTTTTGACCTTTGATGTACTGTTTCTGGAAACTGACCAGGTCGTTCATAGTCATTTTCTGGTAAGCCTGGAAATTCTGTTTGCGCAG
>CAMIVE010000037.1 GCA_946401725.1 uncultured Bacteroidales bacterium
CAGAACTACTGCGCCTACTGCGTAGTTCCCTACACCCGTGGACGGGAGCGCAGCCGCGACCCGCAAACCATCGTTCACGAAGCCCGTGAACTCTTCGAGAAAGGGTTCCGTGAAGTCACCCTCCTGGGACAGAACGTGAACAGCTACCGCTGGCACTCGGACCAAGGGGAGGTGGGATTCCCTGAACTGATGGCTATGGTGGCTGAGGTAAGTCCGCTGCTGCGTGTCCGTTTCGCCACCTCCCACCCCAAGGACCTCAGCGACGAACTGCTACAGGTGATGGCCCGCTACGACAACATCTGCAAATGCATCCACCTCCCTGTCCAATCGGGTAGCGAGCGCATGCTGAAGCTGATGAACCGGCGCTACACGCCCGAATGGTACCTCAACCGCATCGAGGCCATCCGCCACTACCTGCCCGACTGCAGCATCACCACCGACGTCATCGCCGGATTCTGCGGCGAAACGGAAGCAGACCATCAAGCCACCCTCGACATGTTCCGCAAGGTTCGATACGACTATGCCTACATGTTCAAATTCTCCATGCGCCCCAACACCTATGCGGCCAAGCATCTTCAGGACGACATCCCTGACGAGGTCAAGACTCGCAGACTGGAGGAAATCATCGCCCTGCAAGGCGAGATTGCTTTGGAAAACAACCAGAAAGAAGTGGGCAAGACTTTTGAAGTGCTCATCGAAGGCGTCTCGCACCGCTCGGAACAACAGCTTTTTGGTCGCAACAGCCAGAACAAGGTCATTGTCTTTGACCGGGGCGACCTGCAGCCCGGCCAATATGCCCGTGTGCGGGTAACCCGCTGTACCTCAGCGACACTTATCGGAGAAGTGGAAAATTAAAAATTGAAACTCAGTACAATATTTGACAATCCACTGCGTTATTTTTATTATTTATGACCATTTATGAGCAGGACAGGATTTTTCAATAAACACCCGTGGATATTACATACATTGATTGCCATCGCCGCATCATTGTTTATCGTTGTCGTTGTCTTCATTGTCTTAAAACACTATGGACGTGTCGGACAAGAATATGAGACACCTTATGTGGTGGGGCTTTATGTCAACGAACTCAACGACGAGGGGTTGGATCTGGAATTTGTCATTATCGATTCTATCTACCAACCCAATCATCGAGGAGGTTATATCCTGCGGCAAGACCCCGATTCGGGTTCATTGATTAAAAAAGGCCGTAAAATCTACCTCACCATCACCGCCTACAACCCTGAAAGTACCAATATGCCGGACCTGCATTCCCTTTCCGTGCGCAATGCCATCTCCCAACTGGAGAATGCCGGATTGCATGGCGGCAAGCTCATCTTTGTCGATGATCCTCACCATACCATCTTGGAACAGAAATACAAAGGTCGCACAGTAGCTGCTGGAAAACAGATGGAGAAAGGCGCGTTGATCGACTTGGTGGTGGGACGCGGCAGCGGCAAGACTCAAACCATCGTTCCTTACCTGGTCGGTATGTCACCTGAAAAGGCTCGCCGCAATATCCTCTCTTCGTCGCTGAATATCGGTGCCGAACATTTCGACGGAATCAACAATATGAGTCGTGCCATCGCATACAAGCAGTTTCCTGCCTATACCGGACGAAGCGAAACAGAATACGGTTCCACTGTCGAGATATGGTACTGCGACAAATCGGTTGTCGCCATGGAGGAACTGCAACGGATGAAGCAACGTCAGATTGAAGACTCTATCAAGTCTCTTGAACTGCAGACCGGCGACGATGATTATTCTGGAAGCGGCGGTGGATTTTATGATATGAAAGACGACATCAACAGATTCTGATACCTTACGAAAGAACGCCAAATTGAAACGTTTAAACTCCCATATCCTGATTTTTCTGGCCGTACTGCTGTACTCCCCTCTATCGGCACAAGAATCGCTGGTTCCGCTTAGTTCGGCCCCCCGTCACCACATGCCCAAAAGCAACGACACCCTTCTTTTGGAACTGCCCTTTTTCGACGATTTCTCCAATTACGAAGGCATTCCTTCACCTAAACGATGGCTCTCATTCGATGCTTTCGTCAACAAAGACTACGCGCCTGAGCCTCCCACCGTCGGCATGGTCACCCTCGATGCACTCAACAAAGAAGGGAACCTCTATCCACAAGCCTCGACAAATCTTTTCTCCGCCGATACGCTGGCTTCGCAGATCATCCGGCTGGACTCTATCACTTCAACACACCATAAACTGCAGCCCTCCGATTCTGTCTACCTCAGTTTCTTCTTCCTTCCTGGAGGGTGGTACGGCAATATGTGGGAACGGGTGGGAAGTGCCCCCTCTCCACAGGACTCGCTCTTTCTGGAGTTTTACGCGCCGAGCGACAGTCAATGGCACACGGTATGGTGTTCCGGAGGATTTGATGCCGACACCAGCGGTATGCAATCCCGCTGGCCCTGGCGCTTCGTCAGCATACCCATTGTTGACACCCGTTTCTTCACCAAGTCTTTCCAATTCCGCTTCCGCAACTATGCCAGCCTTGACGCCAATCCGAAAAACGGCATCGCAGGCAACTGCGACCAATGGAACATCGACTATGTTTACCTTCACTTCAACCGGCAGATCAGCGACTCCATCTTCCGCGATATTGCTTTCGTTGAACGGGCTCCATCGATGCTGAAGCACTACTATGCCATGCCCGCCAATCAGTTCGCGCCCTCCGATATGGCAGACCAACTGGCGATAAAAATCGTCAATCGCTACAACCAAACACTGGCGTCGAGCTACGCTTACACGGTATATGACGAAGACAACAATAACATAGGTTCCTACGACGGCGGTTTCGAAAACATTGTACCCTTCTTTCCCAATGGCAATTACCAGCAGATGACAGTTCACTGTGCCCCACCTGTCAACTTCACCTATCCCGTGACTGGAGTCCCCGCCGAATTCCATGTCGTCCATGTTGTCCGTGAAGGGGTGGGCGGCGACAACCATGTCTGCAACGACACGTTGGAATTTACACAGAGATTCAGCAACTACTACGCTTATGACGATGGCGTACCGGAGAACGGATACGGTTTGACTGCTACCGGCAGCCGGCTTTGGCTGGCGCAACGCTACGACCTCCGTCTGGAAGATACGCTGACCGCCGTAGACCTTTATTTCAACCGTACCCGCAACGACGAGAATACCGACATCCCGTTTCAAATATGTATCTGGAGTGCTGAGCACGGCAAGCCCGGAGCGCTACTCTACAAAGAAAACACCCGGATGCAGCCTGAATTCGACGGAATGAACCGCTTCCACCGCTATCTGCTCTCGACGCCACAGATCGTCTCCGACACAATCTTCGTGGGATTCGAGCAGCTCAACACCGACTTCATCAATCTGGGGTTCGACCGCAGCAACGACGCACGGGAATTCCTCTACTACCGTACCGGCAACGAATGGCTACAGAGCATCCTGAGCGGTGCCGTCATGATGCGGCCTGTCTTCCGAAACCCCGATTTGGTGGGCATCGACAACAGACCCACGCTGTCAGCGAATATGGACGTAACGGTATTCCCCAATCCTACAAGGGGCATGCTGCATCTCCGCTGCAACAACATACAGTCTGAGCAATTGACAATTACGCTTTTCGACATGCATGGCAAACGTGTGCTGCAACAAGATTTTGCTCCCTCACTGAATGTGGAGTCGCTTCCAGCAGGGGTGTATTTGCTTCAGATTGAAAACAAGCAGAACCGTCAGCGCAGCATGCACAAAATCATCATCACCCAATAAACCATCCGTACTCAAAAACAACCCAATGATTTCCGACAACGATAGCAACCCTCCTCTGGCACCCGAAGCGAACAACGACTCTCTCGAAGAACGGGAGTTGTACGAAAACCACCATATCGTCGTCGACAAAGGCCAAGAGACGGGACGGATGGACAAATATCTGATGATGCGTCTGGGAAGCGTCTCCCGTACCAAGATACAGGCCGCAGCAAAGGCAGGATGTATCCTTGTCAATGGCAAGGCGGCCAAATCGAACTACAAGGTCAAGCCTAACGACGAAATCTCTATCCTGCTGCCTACACCGCCGCGCGAACTGGAAATCATTCCAGAGAACATCCCCTTCCCTATCGTTTACGAGGACGACGATGTGATGGTGATCGACAAGCCGGCCGGACTGGTGGTGCATCCCGGTTTTGGCAATTTCACCGGAACGCTCCTCAACGGACTGACATACTATTTTGACGGGAAGAAAGATAAATCGGGCAATCCCATCGTCCCCTATCTGGTGCACCGCATCGACAAAGACACCTCAGGGTTGCTGCTTATCGCCAAAAACGAGGATGCCCAGATCTATCTGGCGAAACAGTTTTTCGACCACACCATCGAGCGCAAATACAACGCGCTGGTATGGGGCGATTTTTCAGCGGACGACGGCACTATTGACGGCAATCTGGCCCGTTCCACCAAAGACCGCCGTGTGATGGCCGTATACGACGACCCCGAAGTCGGCAAACACGCCGTCACCCACTGGCATGTGTTGGAACGCTTTGGATATGTCACCCTTGTGGAATGCGTACTGGAAACCGGACGGACCCATCAAATACGTGCCCATCTCAAACACATCGGCCACCCGCTGTTCAACGACGTCATGTACGGCGGCGACCAGATACTGAAAGGAACCACTTTCTCCAAATACAAACAGTTTGTCACCAACTGTTTCCAGATGCTCCCCCGTCAGGCGCTCCACGCCCTGATTCTGGGTTTTGAGCATCCCACCACCCATCAGCAGATGCATTTCGAATCGCCTCTACCCGACGACATGAAGTCGGTAGTGGAGAAATGGCGGAATTATTCATCTCAATACTCCCACATATCCTGACTGATATCCAACAGCTTTGACTCGATACGTTCCGACTCCCAGATGGCGTCGGGACCTGTCAGATAATCCAGAATGGAACGGTTGTAGGTATTTGACTCGCGGGTCACATAACTGTTAAACATGCGGGTCATAAAGATATGCTCCCAGGATGGTTGGCGTGCTGCATTCTCTTCAAAGACAGCCTCGTTACGAACCAAGAGACGTCTGACAAGAGGCGACTGCAGGGGGACCCAGAACAACTCCACGGTACCGATATAATCAAGGTCGCCGTCATGTTCTTTATACAGCTCCTTCGTCAGGCACAACGAAATCATACGCACATACTGGTCTGTGACCTGTTTCTCAATATACCACACCTCCTTCAGACGGATCTGAAGCATCTCTTCCGAATTGAACTCTTTAGGCACAAGAACTGTCTTGTACTCATAGTTTTCATCGTCATCCACAATCTCTAGAATAACCGTGTCCGCTTTGGTGAATTGTGCCACAAACGCATAATTGTCCAATGGGATTTTCAGTTCATCGTCTTCATAGATGGGTATCTCATCCGCAACTACCGCATCCCACAACATATAAGCGAAATTACGGCGACCATCGAACCCTTTACGTTCAATGGGATAATAGAAGAAAGTATTGAATTTCTCGCGCATGTCAATGGTGCGCCAAATTAACGACTCCCACACCACATCCGTCTCACGGACATACGGAAGCACCATCGCCTCACGCTCTTTCGCCAGACGACGCTCATAGAAATGACCGGCACCCACCTCTACCTCTTGGGCAGAAAGCGTACCGGCAAAAGAGACCAGCAGTATTATTCCATATAGAATTCTCTGACGCATGTCTGACGAAAAAATAAGAGTTAAGAATCGACACGATCCTTAACTCTTATCATTTGTTATCCGATGATTGATACTTTCAAAAGATGATGTCTGTTATCAACCGAAAACAGCACATTAGTATTCCCACATATCGGACTCAATGTCGAAAATCTTGCTTTCAACAGCCTGCGATTCGAGAATAGCATCCGTACCTGTCAAGTAGGAAGAAATCGTACGGTTGTAGGTGTTCGACTCACGATAGCAGAAACTGTCGAAGAAACGCTCGATGAAGACATCGTCATAGGTACGGACCGAATGCGAATTGTTCTCGTCGTAAGCATAGATCTTGACCAACGCATTACGCACACGCATGTCATCCATCGGCACCCAGAACATTTCCACATTGTCGCACTGACGTTCACCGTCGCGGTCTCTGCAGTAGTTGTAGACCAGCGTCAAACCGAGAATACGAACCTTCTGACGGGTGTCCTGCTTGTCAATGTACCAAGACTCCTTGATACGGGCAGAATAGACCTCTTCGGGGCGGAATTCCTCGGTAATCATCGTGTCACGACCTTCCGTCTCATCACCCCATTCGTCATATTCGGCGATATGGAAATTGTAGCTACGGGTCAACTGACTCCTCATCTCCTCATAAGTATAAGGTGTTATCAAGTCATCCTCTTTATAGACCTCAATTTCGCCGTTTTCCAATGCTCTCATGATGGCATTGGTCAAATTGATACGACCTTGAGTGCTTTTGTTAGGATCTGTCGGGAAATAGAAGTACTGATTGAATTTCTCGCGGAAATCAATCGTTCTCCACACAAAATGCTCCCAAACAACATCCGTCTCACGAAGATAGGCATAAGGTATCGCTTGTTTGCCTTTTGCCAGATCCTTCTTGTAGAAGTTGTTGAAATTATGATCATCTCCATCATCAATTTGTGCATTGGCGGTGTAGCTACCAGCTACGAAGATGAGCAGTCCTAAGCAAAACAATATTTTCTTCATTGTATGGTAATTTTATGTTACTTCAATCTAAGTGTGCAGTCCAGAGAGTGTGTTTGACCATCGGGAGTTCTAACCGTCACATCGGTGATATAGATCTTCTGTCCACGTTTGGCATTGTTGATACGGCTGATCATTTCCGGTGTCAGACGGTTACCGCTGCCGTTGAGGTCAAGTGCACCGGAGCCCTGAACATTGAACACGAATGTGCTGATACGGAGCGCCGGAATCTGGAAGTCGAAATCTTCCATGGAGGCACGCAAGACCGGGTTGGCAGTGATTTCTGCCTTCGAAGCCTGGTCGCCGCTCTTGAAGCTACCAATTCTGAGTGACGGTTTCGGGATACGTTTGATACGGATCTCTTTAGTACCCATATTCTTGGTTCCCTTATCCACTTTGGCGCTAACGCTCAACGACAGTTTACCGATCTTGGTAGGTTTGATAATATAGTTGCCATCGCCTGCGGCCTTGACAATAGTAGCGTTACCACTGGTGATGGTGGGGATAACATCCCTTGAGGCCACACCCGGTACACTCACCGAAATAGGATTGTCGATACCGGCGTAAACCACATTCATCTTGGTCAACTCTGCCACTGCGACCGGCTTTGCCACAAAGTAGCTTTCATCGAAAGGATAAGCCTCCTCTTTACCGTCTTTCATCATATAGACCGTACCTTTGACCGTTCTCTGGCCTTCACCAGCAGCACCGGCTGTATAGGTAATGGTACCGTCGGGACCGCTCTGGTAGTTCTGTCCATTGATAACGGCACGGAAGACACGCTTCGAGTCGTAAGCACCGACATTGACCTTCAGCTCATAGCGACCGCCCGAAATGATATAGGTGGCCGACGGACGGCAGATAGCCGCGATCTGGTCAAACTTGAAGTCTTCCTTACCAATCATGCCAAACAGTTTCTTTACTGCATCGTATTCAGCATTCATCAATTCAGACTTCATACGAGACAGACAGACCATATCGGCAATGGCAATGGCACCGTCGAAATTGTATTCTTCCCAGGTGACCATACGGCCGGCATGAGAACTGAAAAATTCGCTCTCGACATCCATACCGAAATTCACTTCCACGGTATCGTGCGTGATATTGGTGTCACGGAATATCTGAGAGACTTTCTCTTTATAGTCGATAATAGCCTTTTTTACATCAATGGCCTTGCCGTCGGGCGAATCACTCTGTCCATAGAAGTAATGCGAACCCATGTCGGTGTTGTCCTTCTTGTCGATAATTTCAAGACCGCCCAGATCCAATGCCACCTTGGCACTGTCGAGCAGATAGTTTCCATTGCCGTCACGCAGTGGAATTTTACGTTTGGTGACGGTACCGTCAGCATTGTGCTTTTCCACGGAAGCGGTACTCTGCATATAGCAAAGGAATCCGTAACGGGACTCGTCAATCAGCAGTTTCAGCGAATCAGTATACCCTTTGATTTGCTGAGCCGCCTCATAATACTTGGCCACTTTGGAAGAGTCGTTGGCCATAGCCTGATCGAACAGACCATACGCCTCTACCAACTGACTTTCAATATTTTTATTGGACTCGTTCATAGCATCGCCGACCGTCACAAAACCATTAAGGATCTCCACCGAAACGTTCAGTGCCAGCAGGGCGGTGTACACGAGGTACATCATTGCAATCATCTTTTGCCTCGGGGTTTCCGGGCAATTTGTAGCACCCATATTCTATCTTTTTTTGGTTTTTAAAAAATCGTTTTCCTGTCCATACATAAGAATCAGTCTTTTTTGTCTGACAAATTGAAAACGGTCTAACTTTGTTGAATTACTTTTACGTTGAAAAGTACACGCCTTAGATGCGGGTCTGCATTGCGGCAAGCATGTTGCCATAGACCTGGTTGAGTTCGGCAACTTTTCTGGTGAGTGCATCCACCTGCTCTTTGTACTTCAACACGCCCTCTGCAGATTCTGCAAAATTGGCAACCATAGTCTGCATCCGTTCCTGAACCTCCTTGGTAGCCTCAAGCTGCGAAGAAGAGTTCTGCATCTGGATTTCGTACATGGCGTTGATAGAGGAGAGGCTGGAAGCCATCTTTTTCAGCTCGTCAACGTAAGAAGTATCGCCTGCACGGAGTGTCTGTGCCGTTTCCTGATAGATCGTCGACAGGTTGGTAACAGCAGCAGTGGCACCCTTGAGGCTCTCAGAATATGAGGAAGAGAGATCGAAATCTTTATTAATCGATTCCGTAGTACGTTTATATGCAGCCGAGAGGTCGTTGGCAGCCTCTGCAGCAACATCCATATTGGTAACAAACTTGTCGGTAGCGGCTACAGCAGTAGTCATATTGTTCAACGAATTGGCTGAATTGGCGAGGTTCTCCATTCCGTGACCCAGCCGTTCCACCAAATCCGGACCAATCTTAGCATCTGCGAGCATTTTATCCAATTCCTCGGTGACAGAGGTAGCACCACTGCCTGTCTCGGTTTTCATGATACCTTCCACATCTTCACCTTTCATGCCTGCAAGTTCGGGATAAACCAAACTCCAGTCCCACTCGATATGGAGCGGCTCAAAAGCAGAGAGGAAGAAGATCAGTGACTCAGTACCCATACCTAAAATCAGCATGGGGACAGCACCGGGCCAGTGGTTGATTTTGAACAGAGCGCCAATGATAACTGCTGATGCACCCCATCCATACAATTTGCTCATGAAGTTTTTGTAACCTTTACTCCGAACAAGGTTGTC
>CAMIVE010000038.1 GCA_946401725.1 uncultured Bacteroidales bacterium
TGTACTGGTTCTCGAAGTACCACTTCACGGTGTTGAGGTGGAGCTCACCCTGGCAACCCAGAATGACCTGACGCAGCTCGCGGCTGTTCTCAAGCGAGAGGCTGCGGTCGTAGGTGGCGAGGTCTTTCAGTGCGGCGCCGACTTTCTCGTCGTCGTTGCTGTTGGCGGCCTTCACGGCTACGGAATAGATAGGAGTCGGGAATTCGATTTCCTCGACAGCGTCGTCCGTGTTTTTTGGAGTGGTGAGGGTATGGTTGATCTTGACATCTTTCAGTTTGATGGTGCAGACAATATCACCGGCACTGGCTTTTTCGACACGCTGACGGTCTTTGCCGCTGCAGACGAGCACTTGGCTTACGCGCTCCTTGCCTTGGTTGTTGGCATTGGTGACATCTTGGCTTTCAGCCAGCTCTCCGTTGTAGATGCGGAGATAGGTGAGTTCGCCCAGGTTCTTGTCCTTAGCGCTTTTGAAAGCAAAGGCAACGGTGGGGTTGGCGTTGTTGCATTCCAGCTTGTTGCCGTTCTTGGTTTTCTTGGCGTCGGCTACCTCGTTGGGTGCGGGGACGTTCTGGCAGATGAATTCAAGCAGGCGGTTGACACCGAAATTCTCTTTGGCGCTGGTGCAGAGGATGGGGAAGAGGTCGCGTTTGTCGATGGCGAGCTTGAGGGCCTTGGTGAGTTCCTCGGCGGTGAGGTCGCCGTTCTCGAAGTATTTCTCCATCAGTTCATCGTCGGCAGCAGCAGCTTCCTCGACGAGGGCCATACGCATCTCCTCGGCTTTACCGGCATACTCGGCAGGGATATCGGCCTCGGTGTATTTACCGTCGGTGAAGGTGTACATCTTGTTGGCAACGATATCGACCACTTGGTTGAATCCCAGACCGGCGTTGGTGGGGAACTGCAGCACGGTGCACTTGCCACCGAAGAAATCTTTCAGCTGGTTGACGCTCTCGTCGAAGTTGGCCTTCTCTGCGTCGAGGTGGTTGACGGCGAAAATCATCGGGGTGTCGAGCTTATTGGCGTAACGGTTGGCGATTTCGGTGCCGACCTCGACACCGCTCTGGGCGTTGACGACCACAACGGCAGCTTCTACCACACTGAGAGCCGAGACCAATTCGCCCTGATAGTCGGCGAAACCGGGGACGTCAAGGATGTTGATCTTCTTGCCGCCGAATTCAGTGTACATCAAAGTTGTCTCGACAGAATATTTGCGGTCGAGTTCGATGTCGCGGTAGTCGCTGATGGTGTTCTTTCCATCAACGGTTCCACGGCGGTTGATAAGTCCGCCGTTAAAGGCCATAGCTTCGGCCATCGTTGTCTTTCCCGCTTTAGCACCACCTACCAGGGCGATGTTGCGGATGTCAGAGGTCTGGTAAATTTTCATTGTGTATTATTATTTTTATTATTTATTATCTTTTTCGTTATCAGTAAACTGCATGCCGCCGACACCTTGGTCGGCGACATGAAACGTGGGGGCAAAGATACACAATTTTTTTAATATCATACAAATAAATTGAAAAAGTTACAGCAACTTGTGCCATCGGTTATTTCCGATACTTGTCGATGTTGGGCGAGACGGCCATGGCTATGGTCAGCAGGATGATTATTCCCCCGCTTTCAACCAGCAGGGCGGATGATGACGCGGAGATTGCACTCAATGACCGATAGGGGCGTTGGGTTTTTAGAAAAAAATGTATATTTGCACGAATAAAAAAATATGGCAGATATGAAACAACGTATTGTATTCCTTTTTTTTAGCATGATTCTTCTGGCTTCGGTCCCTGTGAAAGCACAGTCGATGGGTCCGGGAGGCCCTATGCGTAAGGTGCTCTTCACAATGCAACCACGAGAAGAATTGTTTTATGGTGAGTTTATTTGCAACTTCAATCTCAAAGAGGGCCGTTGGGCCTGCTATGTGGTTGACACATTGACACAGCGGGTGACTTTCGTATGGAACGGCGAACGCAAGGAAGATGCCGGCGTTTTCGAATATATCGACTTGAGTCGCTACGAGTCGTCAATTCAGCTCTATTACACAGACAGAGGTGAATACATCCGTACCTCTGAAGGCTTGTTCGGACCTTATTATTCTGTTTATTCAACCATTAGCAGTGACAACGATGTGGATTATAAGGGTAAGAGGTTTGTATACAAAAGAAGTGAAGATGGTGATGCTTACGTTCATGACCAGGACGGCAAGGAATACCGGATGGAGGATGGCAGAACGGAATTTAGAAGCGCCAATGGCAAACACTGGGCGGAATTGCTGCAAGGTGGACGCCGTCTGATGATTGACGGTCTTGCATTTGAACTGCCTCTCCCGTATAATGCAAAGATGAACCGTTCCTATCCGACGGATTTGTTCCTCTTCGATAACGGCAGCTGCTATTACAATGTACACATGCTTGTTGACGATAAATGGAAAGACATGGAATTGTTCATCTCCGGCGGCGATATCCGGGTGCTCCGCGAAAGCGAATCGTTCGATTTTATCTCCAAGGATGTCCGTGCACGGAATTCGGCAAGCCGCCGCTCGTACTTCTTCCATGAGTCTTTTGCTTCATCATTCACTCATACCAACCAATACGGCGAGGAGGAGGAATGGTATGGTTACCGTCTCAGGGACCGCAGCGGCAAGCATGAGTTCTTGTCGACGTGGGACAAGAACTATGTGGAGATTGACGGCAAGGCCTATGGCAAACAATCCCCGATCTTGGCTTACTTCGACTACAAAGATAACGCTTTTGTTTGGATTGTGGTAGAAGGACGTCAGCTGGTGCAGTATTCAATAAAATTCTCTGTATGAGGCTTGCGCTCATCACGCTGCTCTGCCTGAACAGCTTTTTCAATACCTACCCTGACAAGGCCCGTTTCGCTATGGACTTCTGGAAGGAGCATCCGGCGTGTTACGACTCGCTGCGTATGACTATGGGTGAGAAAGAGGCGTTGATGGCGCTGTCGGTCGTGTCGCCTGAATTGAGCCAGTTCTCCCAGTTGGAGGATTATGCACAGGTCAAGGCGATGTCGTTGGTTTATATCGTTCATGGACAGGGCGATTACAGCATCGGCTACTTCCAGATGAAGCCCAGTTTCGCTGCACGGATCGAGTCGTTGGTGGCCGCCGACAAGACGTTGCGTAAGCGTCACGGACGCTTGGTGATACACTATACTGATGCCGATGACCCTGACGGACGCTACCGTCGGCATGACAGGTTGGACCGGCTCCGCAGCCTGGAGTGGCAGGTGCGCTACTTGGCTGCTTTTGTCGACATAGTGAAGCAGAAGACTGCCACCATGCATTTCAGGAGCGATACGGAGCGGCTGCGCCATTGGGCCACACGTTACAATGCGGGTATTGACAGTTCCCCGAATCGCATCGCCTCCTGTATGGCCAAGAAACAGTTCCCCCGACATGGGGTCAAGTTCAACTACGCGGATGTCTCGGTGGAGTTTTTCCAGGAACTGCAGAAAGTGCGCTGAAATGCCTGTGGGGATTCTTCCATCCAGGGATTTCAGAAATCCTAAAAAAAGAAATGGTATTGATGGAAATCAGGTGAAACATTTTTTTACGTATCACGTAAAACCTAATGAATCTTTATAAGCGATGTTTCAGTTTTTTTGTAAATTTGCGTTGTCAATAGAAAGATACCGTTAGTATAAAATCAATTATAAAATATTGTCAATTAATAGTTTTGTTAATTTATTCGATTAATCAAATATCAAAAAATACTTTTGTTATGAAAAAAATCTTCGTTATCGGATTGGCTGTACTGCCACTCTTTTTCACCTCTTGCGCAGGTGACGATTCCCAAAACAGTGCTTACACGGATTCTCTGAAGACTGCCATCGAACAGAAAGACACAGAGATCAATGCCCTTTTCGAAGTGTTGAGCGACATCGAGAACAATCTGACAGAGATTTCTTCGCGTTACAGCCAGATTGCCACGTTGCGTCAGCAGAATCCCGAGAAGAACGCCAATGTCAAGGGACAGATCACCGATCAGCTGGCTGTCATCGAGAGCATGATGTCCAAGAACAAAGAGAAAATCGCTGCATTGAACAGCAAGATTGCCACGTTGAGTGGTGAGAACGCCAAACTGCAGGAGTTCATTGAATCGCTCAATGCCCGTATGGCAGAACAGGAGAATGAAATCAATGCGTTGACTCAGGAGCTCTCCATCAGCAAAGAGACCATAAAGAAACTTTCGGCCAATGTGACTGACTTGACCCAATCGAACAAGGACAAGGACGATGTCATCGCTCAGCAGAACAAGGAGATGGAATATCTTGCCGACCAGTCGCACAAGGCTTACTATGTGGTTGGAAACTATAGCGAACTGAAGGAGAAAGGTATCGTCAACAAAGAGGGCGGTTTGATTTTCAAACAGCAGCACGCTACCAGCAATGTCAATGTCCAGAACTTCAAGCTGATTGATAAGACGAAGGTGACCACCATCGATATCAACCTTCGCAAAGCCCGTATGATTTCTGACCATCCGAAGGGTTCTTATGAAATCATCTATGATGAGAGCGACAGCAAGCTGGCTCGTCAGCTCGTAATCAAGGATGTCAAGAAATTCTGGCAGAACACCGACTTCCTGATCATCTCGACCAAACGATAAATATCGTTGACTTTAACGTTAACGTGACTATTGAAAGAAAACGCCTGCGGGGCTTTGCCCTGTAGGGGTTTTCTTTTCCAATAGCGGG
Source organism: uncultured Bacteroidales bacterium (assembly GCA_946401725.1). Classification (GTDB taxonomy): domain Bacteria; phylum Bacteroidota; class Bacteroidia; order Bacteroidales; family P3; genus Colimorpha. Next base: position 4,711 of record CAMIVE010000038.1, read on the forward strand.
TAAAAAACAATATCCCGTGGGCGTAATAGCAAGACAGAGCATCCGTGGCGCATTGGCCAACTATCTGGGTGTGGCGATAGGTTTCTTCACCACATTCTTTGTGTTGACCGACTGTCTGACGCAGGAGGAGATCGGTCTGACGCGTGTCATGGTTGACGCGGCGATGCTCTTCTCCGGTTTGGCACAGCTGGGAACCAATGCTTCCATCATCCGCTTCTTCCCGTTTTTCAAGTCGGACGACGACAAGAATCATGGCATCTTCGGCTGGTCCATCCTGATTCCGTTCATCGGTTTTATGCTTTTTGCGCTCTTTTTCTTCCTTTTCAAGGAACAGATAGTTGATACCTATTCCCAGAAGTCGCCGCTCATCGCCAACTATTGCTACCTGCTGCTTCCGCTCACTTTCTTTGCGCTTTACCTCACCGTTTTCGAGACCAACGCCAGCGTGTTGTTGCGTATCACGGTGCCTCGTCTGGTGCGTGAGGTGGGCATCCGGGTGTTCAATCTGATCTGCTATCTGCTGTATGGCAATGGGGTGATATCGCTCGACCTCTTTGTGCTGCTGTTCTGTCTCTCCTATGCCGTGGCGATGCTCATCAATTTCTTTTACCTGCTGTCGCTGGGGAAGATCTCGTTCCGTATCGATTGGCAGTTTATCAACCGGCACCGGCTGAAGGAGATAGTGCTCTACACACTTTTTATGACTGCCACCGTGCTGGCGGGCAATATCCCGCTGATCAATTCCCTTTTCCTTGGGGCGCAGACGGGTCTGGCGCTGACAGGTGTCTACACCATCGCTTTCTATATCGCCAATATCGTGGAGGTGCCCTACCGTTCGTTGGGTGCCATTTCGCGACCGTTGGTGGCGCAGGCGGTGCGTGACGACAACTGGCAGGAGGTCAACCGTCTGGGCAAACAGGTGTCGCTGCACCAATTTCTGGTCAGCTCGCTGGTGTTCTTTCTGATCTGGATCAATCTGGAGCCTCTCTTCGCCGTCATCCCTCATGGCGGGGAATATGTAGGCGGTATGGGTGTGGTCTTCTTCCTCGGATTGGCGAAGATTGTCAATTCGTCGCTCTCTATCGGCACCGACATCCTGAACTACTCAAAGAAATATCCCTATTCGCTCTTTTTTATTGCCGTGCTTACCGCTTCGGCCATCCTGTTCAACAACAAGTTGATTCCTGTTTGGAGCATCAACGGCTCTGCCTGTGCCACACTGTTCTCTTACCTGCTTTATTTCCTGCTGCTGCTTGGCTTCTTATGGCGGGTGCTGCGTATCAATGTGTTTAGCGGGAAGCATTTGGTGGTGTTGGCGCTATTACTGGTTCTTTTCGGCGTTAACTACTTGTGGACATTACTGATAACGCCGCTGTTCGGTGCCTTCTCACCTATGGTGGCCCTGATGGCCGACGCGGTACTCCGCACCTTTGTGATGCTGGCATTGGCGCTTTTCGCCGTTTGTCGTTTGCAGATTTCCGATAGTGTCGACGCAGCCTTGGCTAAATGTCCGATTGTCAAAAAACTGGTCCGCCGATGAACACCGTTGCCCCCAAACTGTCCGGCCGTGTCAGGGCATTCCCTCTCTATGCCTTGTTGCTTATGCTCTTAGGAGGTTCCTATGCGAATGCACAGCCTTCAGATACCACGCTGCGCCTTGTCTTTGCCGGCGACTTGATGGGGCATGTGGCGATTCACACTGGGGCGCAGCAGGGGAAAAACGCATACAACTATGCACCCAGTTTCCAGTATGTGAAAGACTATATCCAAAGTGCAGACCTTGCCGTTATCAACCTGGAGGTGACGCTGGGAGGCGCTCCCTATACGGGTTACCCCTGCTTTTCGGCTCCCGACGCCTATGCCGCAGCGGCACGTGATGCGGGATTCGACATCATGACCACAGCCAACAACCACTGCATGGACAGAGGCAAGAAGGGACTGGAGCGAACCATCGATGTGCTGGACTCTCTGCGGATTCAGCATCTGGGAACCTACAAGAACAGCCGTTGCCGTCAGGAGCAGCACCCGCTCATCGTCGAACGTAACGGCATCCGGCTGGCACTGCTTTGCTATACCTACGGCACCAATGGTATCAGTGTGCGGCAACCCAATGTGGTCAATATGATTGACACCGCTGTGATGCGAGACGACCTCAATGCGGCCCGTCGCAAACAGGCCGATTATGTCATTGCCATTGTCCACTGGGGCATCGAATACCAGAATCACCATAACGCCACACAGGAAACCCTCGCCAACTGGCTCCTGCAAAACGGATGTGACGCTATTATCGGCTCTCATCCGCATGTGGTGCAGGATATCGTCTCGGGAACGGATGGGTCGGCTGCATCAAGTCCACAGCTGGTGGTCTATTCGCTGGGCAACTACCTCTCCAACCAGCGGAAGAAAGGCTGTGACGGTGGCATCATGGTGGAGATGGAACTCCGCAAGTCGGCGGGTCGAACGACGCTCCACAACGCGGCCTATCTGCCTTTCTGGGTCGATCGGGCTGTAGTGGATGGTCGACGGCAGTATATACTTGTCCCCGCGGCTGATGCTCTCGAAAACCCTGTCAGTTATGGTCTTTCGGACCTCTCCTTACGACAGATGCGCCTGTTTTATGAGCATGTTACTTCGGTGGTGCGCAACACCTCTTCCGCGCTCTGTACACCGCTTCTCATATTCCGTACGCCGCTCCCCATTCCGGAGACGCGCTTCTATTATAATCGGAATGCGTCACTGCCGTTGCTGTACACCTATCAAATTATCAAGCACAATGAGGATTTCCCGCTGTGCCCCGACACCAGTTACCGCTTCGTCTATAGTTTCAATCAGCAGTCGTATGTCACTGGTGAAACACCGGCGCGGAAGTTCCAGCTGAGACCGGTTCAGTATTTCGACTTGGCGGGCCATCGGGTATTCTTTCCAGATCCTACGGGAGGAAGAGGACTGCAAAAAGCCTTAATGGAACGCCAGTTTCGAAGTATCGACCATTGGCGTGTGATGGAACGGACAGACACTCGGATGCATTTTCTTATGGAGAACGGTCTCGATCGCGATACGATCCATGTCTTTGTACGTCCCTCCATGTCGGAAGCCAATCCCGTTCTTAACGCTCCCCGTTTCCCAGGCATTGTCGATTCGGTCTCCTGTAGGGGCGGGGCAGTCCGCTATCAGCTGATCCGCACAGAGGTACTTCCCCGATGTCATACCCCCCTCCCATTGGAACCGTTGAACGGATTCCGGGAGGAGGACTATCTTCCGACAGAAAAAGGGAATTAAGTCTATAGTTCCTTTTTTTTGTGTATTTTTGCATTTTGTTTTGAATAGAATATAAATAATATAGAATACTTGTTTTTAGTATGTTAGATAAATTAGAGGCTATATATGCTCGCTATCAGGAGATTGAAGGGCAGATGAACGACCCGCAGGTGACTGCGGATATGAAACGATATGTGAAGCTCTCGAAGGACTACAAGGATCTTCAGCCCGTGGTGAAAGCCTATCGCGACTACAAGGCATTGTTGGAGACCATCAGCGAGTGCAAAGACCTGTTGGAAAACGAGAAAGACGCCGAATTGCGAGAGATGGCCAAAGAGGAACTCACCGCCAGCCAGGAGCGCCGTGAGAAGATGGAGGAGGAGATACGCATCCTGCTCATCCCTGCCGATCCACAGGATTCAAAGAACGCCGTTGTGGAAATCCGTGGCGGTACGGGCGGCGACGAGGCCTGTATCTTTGCAGGCGACCTTTTCCGCATGTATACCCGCTATTGCGAAAAGAAACACTGGAAGGTGGAGATTACCGACTTCAACGAAGGTACTTCGGGCGGTTACAAGGACATCACCTTTACCGTTAGCGGCGAAGGGGTCTACGGTCTGCTGAAATACGAGAGTGGTGTCCACCGTGTGCAGCGTGTGCCTGCCACCGAGACACAGGGACGTATCCACACCAGCGCCGCCGGCGTGGTGGTGCTGCCCGAAGCCGAAGAGTTCGACGTGGA
>CAMIVE010000039.1 GCA_946401725.1 uncultured Bacteroidales bacterium
CGATGATACTGCACTTGTTTGTGGAAAAGTAGGTCGCCGCCAATTTTTTTAAAGGGAATCACGAAAGTGGTTCCCTTTTTTTATTCATCATATTTTATTTTCGTCATAGATTCAACGGTTATTCAGCCATAATCTCGTCCAAGGTTTTCTTGCTTTTCTTGGCTTGTTTGTTGATATCCTCAATGTCTGACCTGTCGAGCATTTTGATGATTTTTTGTTGATATTCCACCAATTTCTTCAACGTAGGCAGTGTGGTGTGGTTCTTGTCCCATTCGGGAGTGAATGTCTCGTAGTATTCGGTATACAGATCGACAATATATTTCGCGTTTTTCCTTTTTTCTATAATACTATTGTGATTGGGAACCCGCTGTTTTTCCAAGTTTAGGTACATCAGCAAATCGGAATAGAATTGTTTCAAGCTGTTGCCCTGCGCCAGTATCTCTTCCTCGCTGGTCGCATCCGCGTAAACGTTGGTTCCATTGATGCAATCAGACATGGCAGGAATCAGATTGTCTTTTCTTTCAATCTCCTTCAGAAGCAGATAGGCTTCATGGTCGGTTGGCTGCACCGCACAGAAGAGTCGGACTTTCGGAAGCCATCTCTTCAAGAAGCTATAGTTCTCTTTGGCTTTCTCCAAAGCTTTGAGCTTCTTGTCTTTGTCGCTGAAATTCATTTGTTTGTTAAAGTCGGGCGTGTGGCCGTCGTATCGTTTGGCAATAGCCATCAAACTGTCCCATTCCCTGTACAGGGGAACGATTGTATCCCATAAAGTGGGTATTTTAACCAGTTCTGTGGTCGAAAAGGATGTGCCGACCGGTTCATTGGGATACCAGCAAAGTCTGTCAAGTCTCTTAGAGAGATCAACGGTCAAGACAAATCCCATCAGGTAAGGTTGGTATCTTTTTACGTAGGAGTGCTTATTGTCTAAAAAAGTAGGGCGGTGACTGGTTTCGGTCGCCGCCCTACCTGCTGTTCATCTGTCACTGGGTACGTGTCTTAGCTGCATTTGCTCCAACCGCAGTTGGTGCAGTGTTTGCAGCCGCCGCTGTACACCACGCTCTTCTGGCCGCAGTCGGGACAAACCTCGTCAGTGGCGGTACCGTCCTTGATATAGCGGCGCAGTGCGCGAGCGACACCGTTCTTCCAGGTGGTGATGGTGTCCTCGTCAAAGGTCAGTTTCGAAATCAGGTCCACCACGTTCGGTATCGGCATACCGTGGCGCAGAATGCCCGAAATCAGCTTTGCGTAGTTCCAGTACTCCTGTTTGAACGTACGCGACAGACCTTCGATGGTAACCTTGTACCCGTCGGGATCGAGGAATTGGAAATCATAGCGCGCATGTTCGTCGCCCTGTTCCTTCACGCGGATCACCCAGCCTTTCTCTACCGTCGCAGGCAGCAGGAAGTTCATCGCCCTGCCGGTGAAAATCTCATAGGGACGGCCTTCATACATGCCCACTACGGCAATCCAGTCTTCCTTGTTATTCTTGAAGCGCAGCACTTCGGCTTCCAGTTTCTTTGGACGCTTCGGGGCTTTGGTCTCGCCAAACTGCGAAGAGCAGTTCTGTTCGTCGTTGCTTACCAGCACACCGTGACGGCTACCGTCGCGGTAGATGGTGCAGCCCTTGCAGCCCGAACGCCAAGCCGTTTCGTAAATCTCACGCACAATCTCTTTCGTTGTCTCTTTCGGAATATTCACTGTCACGCTGATTGAATGGTCCACCCATTTCTGGATGGCTCCCTGCATCTTCACTTTCGCCACCCAGTCGATGTCGGCCGATGTGGCCTTGTAATAGGGCGACTGCTCGATGATCTTGTTCAGATCCGCATCTTTCATCGACATCACCTCGTCGGCATCGTAGCCGTTGATTTTCAGCCAGTCGATGAATTTCGGATGGAATACATTGTATTCTTCGAAGTAATCCCCGCTCTGGTCTTGAACCACCTTGTGCTTGGAGGAGTCTTTGTCGTTGGGGTTGATTTTCTTGCGGCGCTTGTACGAAACCAGGAATACCGGTTCGATGCCCGAGGTGGTCTGGGTGCAGATGCTCACCGTTCCCGTCGGTGCAATCGTCAGCAGGGCGATGTTCCGGCGTCCGTGTGTCAGCATCTCTGTGTACAATGCTGGGTCGGCCTCGGCCAGTCGCTGCACGAAGGGGTTCAGCTTTTCGCGGTTGGCGTCGTAGATGGGGAAGCAGCCACGCTCCTTGGCCATCGTCACCGACGAGCCGTAGGCTGCACATGCCAGTGTGCGTTGCACCTGCACGGCAAAATCGGTTGCCTCGTCCGTGCCGTAGCGCAGTCCCATGGCGGCCAGCATGTCGCCTTCCGCCGTGATGCCGAATCCGGTGCGGCGTCCTTCCAGACATTTCATCTTGATATTCAGCCACAGGTTTTTCTCCACGCTCTTGATCTCTTCGCTTTCGGGGTCGGAGTCAATCTTGGAGATGATCTTTTCGACTTTTTCCAGTTCCAGGTCGATAAGGTCGTCCATCAGACGCTGACCCATGGCCACGTGTTTCTTGAACAGGTCGAAATTGAACCGCGCCTCCTTGGTGAAAGGCTTCTCCACATAGCTGAAAAGGTTGATAGCTTGCAGTCGGCAGCTGTCGTAGGGACACAGCGGTATCTCGCCGCAGGGGTTTGTGCTCACTGTGCGGTAACCGAAGTCGGCATAGCAATCGGGCACCGACTCGCGCAGAATGGTGTCCCAGAAAAGTACACCGGGTTCAGCGCTGCTCCATGCGTTGGAAATAATCTTGTTCCACAGCGCCCGTGCGTCAATCTCTTTGCGGACGGTCGGCGTGTCAGAGTCAATCGGGTATTGCTGCACAAATGGCTTGCCTTCCATTACGCACTGCATGAACTCGTCGGTAATCTTCACCGATACGTTGGCACCGGTGATTTTCCCTTGCTCCAGCTTGGCATCGATGAAATTCTCCGAGTCGGGATGCTTGATCGAGATGGAAAGCATCAGTGCGCCCCGTCGGCCGCCCTGGGCCACCTCGCGGGTGGTGTTCGAGTAGCGCTCCATGAAAGGTACGATACCCGTCGACGACAGTGCCGAGTTTTTCACCGGGCTGCCGCCGGGACGGATGTGGCTCAGGTCATGACCTACGCCGCCGCGGCGCTTCATGATCTGCACCTGTTCCTGGTCGATCTTCATGATGCCGCCGTACGAGTCGCTCGCCCCGCTATTGCCGATCACGAAACAGTTCGATAGCGACACCACCTGGAAATTGTTTCCGATGCCCGACATCGGACTGCCTTGCGGGATGATGTACTTGAAATCCTTCAGCAGTCCGTAAATCTCCTCTTCGCTCATCGGATTCGGATACTTCTGCTCAATCCGGGCATACTCTTTCGCCAGTCGGCGGTGCATCATGTCGGGATTCAGTTCGTAGATTTTGTCTCCGTCGCGAAGTGCGTATTTGTTCATCCACACGTTCGCAGCCAGTTCGTCGCCATGGAAATACGCCACCGACGATTGCATAATTTCGTCGGGCGTATACTGTTTGTACTCTTCTTGCTTATTCATAGATGTCTTTGTGCTTGCTGGTTTGGGTGCTTCCTTTTTTGCCGTTGATGTAGTTTTAGCAGGCTCGGGACGTCCAATGGTAGTTGAGTCCTGTATCTGGTTCTGTAACGCGCGCTCTTTCTGTTTTTTGTCATGTTGCGCAGTTACCGCGTCTTTCCCTTTCTTTTTGGGGGTCGCGGCCGGCATGTCGCCGAAATCCAAAAATAAGTCAGTCCCTTTCATAGCGAAAAGATTTTTTTATTACACAAATACAAAACGTTAACTACTATTGAATCCTTGTCAATCAAGATGCTAAAATACGGATAAGATTTCTTAATCCCGACCACCCTCCCCGTATACTTATCAACAAGAATTTAACACGTTTGAAAATCAGCTTGCAACCCCGCTTTCTCCGACTGAAATCGTCTCTCGAAAAGAAAAGGGGTTCCCGCGCGTTCGCGCGGGAACCCCTTCCAAAGTCTCTGTGAAAAATAACGCTATTTCACAACCAGTTTCTTCATGCCACCAGTCCGTTGGCCGTCGCACAGGCCGTACATATATACGCCTGTCGGCAGTCCCGTCAAATCCAGGTGCACACAGCCCTCTTGATTTGTTAGCGGCACGCTCTTCACACACATGCCGGACATGTTGTACAGCCGCAGCTCGCCCGAATGGCTCTTCAGGCTGTAGTCTACGTTCACCGCACCGTTGGCCGGGTTCGGATAGGCCACAAATGAAGCCTCTTCGGCCACGTCACAGATGTCCAGCAAAGCGTTCTTGTTGTACATCTTCACGAAGAATTCAGCCTTGTTGTTTGGCGAATTCGTGTCGAACACCGTTACCTTGAACAGTCCCATCGGAGCGTCTTCCGGCACGGAGAAGTCGATATGAGCGTCCGTGTAGGTCATGCCGGCTATGATGTTGAAAGGGGCCGACTGGGTGCCCGCAACGCACAGCTGTCCCGTGCATATCGACCACACGTTCGTCGTGGTCTCGTTCAGCTTCTCCACCTTGATGCGTGCCACGATGGATTGCATACTGTTGTTGGTGAAGAACGGTTTGAATTCTAATTCATCGTCTTCCGGTTTCAGCGACAGCGTGTCATTTGTTCCCACAGGCTCGCTGTTATAACTTACCGTGATGGTCTGCGCACGCATCCCGAAATTGAAAAGCATTGCAAATGCGATAAATACAATTTTTTTCATCTTAAGATTCAATTATTTTCAAACTGCAAAAGTACGAATTTTTGTTGATTGTAAAAAAAATATCTCTGACAACCCTTCCTGGTTGGCAGCCTTCGGTGTCCTTATGCCAGTGCAATCAAATCCTCTACCACTTTCTTTACTCCCGTCCCGGCCTTTTCCTGGTAAATCTTCACCGGTCGCGACACTGCTACGGCTTTCGGATCCACCAGCCAGCAGGGGCTCTCCCGGGGCACGTAGTGTATCAGTCCCGCGGCGGGGTACACGTTCATCGATGTCCCCACCACTACAAAGAAGTCGCATCTTTCGCACAGCGCCGCTGCAGGCTCGATATTGGGCACCGCTTCGCCGAACCAGACGATATGTGGACGGAGCTGTACCCCGTCGGCGCCTTTGTCGCCCAGGTGGATGTCGTTGTATCCGATGTCCACTATCAGGTTGCTGTCGCGTTCGCTGCGCGCCTTGGTCAGCTCCCCGTGCAGGTGCAGCACATTTGTCGAACCTGCCTGTTCATGCAGGTTGTCCACGTTCTGCGTGACAATTTGCACGTCGAAGTATTCCTCCAATCGTACCAGTTGCAGGTGTCCCTCGTTGGGTTTCACCTCTTTCAGCTGCCGCCGCCGCTGGTTGTAGAAATCCAGCACCAGCGCTTTGTCTTTCATGTAGCCTTCAGGTGTTGCCACATCCTCCACGCGGTACTGTTCCCATAGTCCGTCGCTGTCCCGGAACGTGCTGATGCCGCTCTCTGCGCTGATTCCCGCGCCCGTCAAAACAACTACTTTTTTCTTCATGTTTATTTGTTTTTTAAATATAAAAATTCAAGTTTCCTTACATCACCTTCATCTCCGTCCTGCGGTTCTTCGCTCGGCCTTCTTCCGTCCCGTTGTCCGCCACAGGCTGCGTCTCGCCGTATCCCTTATATGAGAGCCGTTCCGCTGCTATCCCTTTCGATATCAAATATTCATACACGGCCTTCGCCCGCTGTTCCGACAGCCGCTGGTTCGCCTCGGGTTTGCCCACGTTGTCGGTGTGGCCGCCCAATTCAACACGCAATTTAGGATTCTGGTTCAGCAGTTCCACCACCTTGCCCAGCTCGTATGCCGACTCGCTCAGTATCTCCCATTTCCCGGTCTCGAAAAAGACGTTGTTCAGCGCGATACGTTCGCCGCTCGCTATCGGGTGCAGTGCGATGTCCACCGTGAGGGGCTCCCAGGAACTGTTCTGCTGCTCTTCGCGGTTCCACACCTCGTTCTGCGAATGCATCAGGTAACCCTCTGCGCTGACGTGGAAAGCGTACTTCCCGTCGGCTGGCAGACTCACGGTGTACGTGCCGCTCTTTCCGTCGCTCGTCGTGTTTGCCACCGTCACCCCGTTCCGTATGTCAGTCATGCGGATGTCTGCCCCCACAGGCTGTCCGGTCTTGGCGTTGGTGACGGTGCCTTGGAAGCATATCGTCACCGTCGGGCGTACCGCCACCGGCAAATCAAAACTGTATAGATCCTGTCTTCCGATGCCCCGTTGCCGGTTCGACGAGTAGATGGCGGTCCGTGCGTCGGCGCTCACTATCAGGCCGCTTTCGTCGCCCTCGGTGTTGATGGGATAGCCCAGGTTCACCGGCTGGCTCCAGCTGTCATCATCCTGGCGTGTCGCCTTGAAAAGGTCCAGTCCCCCCATGCCCGTCGGACGGTTGCTGGCGAAATAAAGGGTCCGGTCGTCGAAATGGATGAAGGGCGACATCTCGTCCCATTCGCTGTTCACCTCGGGACCCAGATTCACAGGCTCCGACCAGCGTCCGTTCTCGAAGACGGTCTTCCAGATGTCCATTCCGCCCTGTCCCCCTTTGCGGTTGCTGACAAAGTAGAGCGTTTTGCCGTCAATCGAGAAGGTGGGGTTCGACTCCCATGCGCCGCTGTTCACATCGGGTCCCAAGTTCCGTGGTTTGCTCCAGCTGCCTCCCTTGTTCACACACATATATAGGTCGCACCGTCCGCCGCCGTCGGGGCGGTTGCAGGCGGTGTAGAACATAATGCGTCCGTCTTGCGATATGCATTGCGCTCCTTCGTTGTCGGTGCTGTTCACCGGGTCGGGCATCCGCACCGCCTTGCCCCAGTTGCCGTTGTTCCATGTACACATATACAGATCTTCCTCCTCTTTCGTATTCGCCGTGGTGTTCGCCGTACGGGGGAACCGTCGGGTGAACACCAGCGTCTTGTTGTCCACCGTCAGCGACGGCAGATACTCGTCGTACTGGCTGTTCACCGTTGCGCCCAGGTTCTTCGGCTCGAAGGGGACGGGGTGGGCGAGGGCCTCTTTGCGGAAACGCGATGCCTCTAGTCCGTTTTGGGCCTCTTTCCTGCTTTTCGCATCACGTTTTTCCAACTCCAGGAAGGTCTCATAGCTGCGGATCGCTTCGTCGTACTGTCCGTCGGCAAGATCTGTTTTCCCCAGTTGCAGCCATGCCGGGACGAAGAAGTCGCGTCGTTGGTTCACCACCGCCAGCAGGTGTTTCCGTATCTCCTTGCGATATGTCGGCGCCGACGGGAAATCGGTCTCTCCCGACTGCTTGCTGTCATATTCCATCGCTTCCTGCAGCCAGTCCGCCATCACCAGATGGGCTTCCATGAAATCGGGATCCTCTTTCAGCGACTGCTCCAGCTTGTCCTTGGCCACCTCGCGTTTCCCGTTGTCCATCGCCTGCAGGGCGGCTTCAAACAGTTTGACGGCTTTCTTGTTTTTGCTCGAATAGTCCTGCCCCTGTGCCGTCCAGCACAGGCTGCTTATAATAATGAATATAATACCTATTTTCTTCATACCCCTATAACGTCCTTTCCCCCTCTTTTATTGTCTCGTTTCTCTCCCCGAATTGACCTGCCGGCCGGTCCCGCTGGGATGCTCCCTCAAAAAAAAAGAAATATGTTAAAAAATTTGACATTCCCGAAATAATTTGTAATTTTGAAAATCCAAGAAAAAACAGCTGTTGATTATAAGATAAAGATTTTCATATAGATGTGTTTTATTGATAGAACCCCAAACCTTTAAAACCTTTTAAAACCCTTTTAACCTTTTCAACCCCCTTTGAACTTTATAACGTTTAAACTTATATAATTCCAACAATGAAAATATTAGTTCTAAACTGCGGCAGCTCCTCTATCAAATATCAGTTGATAGACATGGCAAACAACGCAGAAGTCATGGCAAAAGGTCTTCTCGAACGTATCGGTCTGGAAATGGGTGAGTTCACTCATAAATACCACGGACAGAAACACTATGAACAGCTCCCCATCCCCAACCATACCGAAGGTATCAAAATCGTCCTCAAGGCACTTACCGACCCTGAGCTGGGAGTTATCAAAGACCTCAAGGAAATCGGCGCCGTCGGCAACCGTGTGGCTCATGGTGGCGAGATCTTCAAGGACAGCGCCATCGTGACTGACAAGGTGATCGAACAGATCAAGAGTCTCGAGCACCTCGCTCCCCTCCATACCCCTGGCAACCTCGCCGGTATCTACGCCATGCGCGAAGTGCTTCCCAACGTTCCCCAGACCGTTGTCTTCGACACCGCTTTCCACAGCACCCTGCCGCCCAAATCCTATCTCTACGGTCTCCCCTACGAGATGTACGAGAAATACGGCATCCGTCGCTACGGCTTCCACGGCACCAGCCACAAGTTCGTCGCCGAGAAAGCTGCTAAGATGATCGGTCGCGACTGGAACGACCTGAAGATTATCTCCTGCCACCTCGGTAGCGGTGCCTCCATCGCCGCCATCGACCACGGCAAGTCCTTCGACACCACCATGGGTATGACGGCACTCGAGGGCCTCGTTATGGGCTCCCGCTGCGGCGATGTCGACCCCGGTGTGCTCCTCTACCTGATGGACCAGGGCTACGACAGCAAGGCGCTCACCAAGATGCTCTACAAACAGAGCGGTCTCATCGGCATCAGCGGCGACAAGCAGGATATGCGTGACATCCGCGCCGGTCGCGATGCAG
>CAMIVE010000040.1 GCA_946401725.1 uncultured Bacteroidales bacterium
GGAACATGGAGAAATCGCCCGTGTGGCGCGGCCACATCCAGTTGTCGGTGTCGCCACCGAATTTGCCGATATTCGATGGAGGGGCTCCTACCAGTCGTACATCGGTGAAGACCTCGTTAATATACATGAAGTACTGGTTGCCATAGTAGAAAGGTTTGATGATGGCCTTGTAGTGGGTTCCTTCTGTGGCGCGCGAAGTGATTTTCTTGATATTCGATTCGATGATGGCATTGCGTTCCCCTTCCGTGGTCTCAGCAGTGATACCTTGCAGTACCTGGCTGGTCACGTCCTCCATACGCACCAGTCTTGTGGCGGTGAGACCCGGACAGGGAATCTCCTGGCTGCGGTTCATAGCCCAGAAACCGTTGGTCAGGTAGTCGTGTTCCACGGTGCTGTGCATGGTGATGTAGGAGTAGCCGCAGTGGTGGTTAGTGAGGAAAAGCCCTTCGTCGCTCACATATTCGCCTGTGCATCCCTGGTTGAACAGGATAATGGCATCCTTCAGGCAGGCATTGTTGATGTCGTAAATATCCTTGGCGGAGATATGCATACCGGCCTTCTGCATGTCGGCCTCGTTACGTCCGAGGAGCATGGGAATCCACATGCCTTCATCGGCTAAAGCACTGATAGTCATGGCTGCCATAGCAAGCAGCGTCATCAATTTTTTCATAAGAAACGATTCTAAAATTTTTTGCAAATGTACATATTTTTTTTGGATTATTGAGCAGACGAGAAAAAGAGCGGAAAAATGTCGTTGTCGGTCGTTTCATCATCAAACAATAAAAAGCTTTTTTTTGAGTTACTCAACATAATTAATACGATAAACAACGTGTCGCTCATCATAGATTATCCTTGGTACTTCATGGTGCTGTGCCTGCTTCTGGGCGTGGTCTATGCTTTTATTCTCTATCTTTTTCGCCTGCGAAAAGCGTCTGAGCGCTCTTTTTCGCGCCGACTGACGGTCGGGCTTTTCCTGCTGCGTACCCTTTCGGTGGGAGCCATTGCTTTTCTTTTTCTTTCCCCTTTGTTGCGTCGAGAGACCAATCGGAAGGAGAAACCCATCGTGATTATCGCGGAGGATAACAGCCAGTCGCTCGATTACAGTCCGGATTCGGCATTCTATCATGACACTTTCCAAGAGGACATGCAGCATCTGGCTGACGCCATGGCTTCTGACTTCGAAGTGGTGCGCTATCGTTATGGCTCGTCGGTCACCTCGGACGACAGCGAGTCGCCGCAGCCGCTTTTTGCCGACAAGACGACCGATATGGCTGAGGTGTTGTCCACGGTCATGGAACGATACTACCACCGCAATGTGGGCGCACTCATCTTGACGGGTGACGGCATCTATAACAAAGGTCAGAATCCACTCAATGTCGGCGGACTTTCTTTCCCTGTCTATACCGTTGCCATGGGCGACACCACGGTGCGGCGTGATGCCAGTGTGGCCAATGTACGTACCAACCGCATAGCCTATCTGGGCAACAGTTTTCCCATGGAGGTGACGGTCAACGCTTCGCGGCTGAAAGGGGAACGCTCCACCTTGACAGTGCGCCGCGACGGGAAGACCCTTTTCTCGAAAGTCATTGCGTTCGACAACAACCGTTTCTCCACCACGGAGAGTCTCATGATTGACGCCGACCGTGCCGGAATGCACAATTATGTGGTTGAGATAGCCCCCCTCAATGACGAACAGACCACACGCAACAACCGACGCGTGGTGCCGGTAGAGGTGATTGACGGACATCAGAAGATAGCGATTATCTATGCCGTTCCCCATCCCGATGTCGGGGCTTTACGCCGTTCGGTGGAGCAGAACCAGAATTACGAGGTGGAGGCCTTTGCAGCACGTGATTTCAAAGGTAATGTGCGTGATTACGACCTTCTGATACTTCACCAGCTACCCTCCAAGGTGACAGAAGCCAATGGGGATGTCGCCGCATGGCTTAAAGAGGGGACCCCCGCCCTGTTTGTGCTGGGCAGCCAAAGCGACTTGTCGCGACTCAACGCATTGCATGCAGGATTGGAGATTTTCGCCCGCATAGACCGTATGAATGAGGTTTATGCCGTATCTTCAAGCGATTTTACCTACTTTACGCTTTCCGACGATGCCCGCCAGCAGTTGGAGAAATTCCCGCCGCTGCTTTCTCCTTTCGGTGAGTACCGGCTGGGTGGCAACGGGCAGAAACTGCTCTCCGCCAGAGTCGGTTCCGTCAATTCGGGATTGCCGTTGGTGTCGGTGGCGCAGCAGGGTGACCGCCGCTACGCCTTTGTGGCAGGGGAGGGCCTATGGCGCTGGCGACTGGCCGACTATCAAGCCAATCAGTCGTATGACCATTTTGATGAGCTGATGGACAAGTTGGTGGTTTTCACTTCGCTGCGAGTCAACAAGGAACGGTTCCATGTGACGGTGGACCATGTCTTTAGCGAGACTGCACCGGTGGTGATGGAAGCACAACTCTACAACGACAACTATGAGTTGGTCAACAGTCCCGATGTGGAATTGACGATTCGGCGACAGGCTGACAGCGAAGGGGATTCGCCGGAAGCAGCCAAACGATACCTCTTCAACCGGACGGCTTCAGGCTATGCTATCAATATGGGTACATTGGCACCGGGGACTTACAGCTATACGGCTTCCACTCATTTCAACGGCAAGACTTACAGTGCTTCCGGCAGTTTCCTGGTGGAGAATCTGCATTTGGAGGCGATGCAACTGGTGGCTGACCATTCGCTGCTGGCTACGCTGTCCGACGCCACAGGCGGAGCCATGGTGGAGGCCCATGAGGTGGGTCGGCTGGAAAAGATGCTGAAGGAACGGGACGACATGAAAACACTCATCTATAGCGAGACACGCTATAGTGATATGCTCAATCTGCCCTGGATTTTCGGGCTGCTCATTTTATTGCTCACTGCCGAATGGGTGATACGCAAATATAACGGCGAAATCTAATCACCATAGAAACAGGGGAATCAATGCAATTGATACAGACCATACGGAAATCGACTTTTTTCAAGGACGGTGTCGCCCTGATTGGAGGCAATGTATGGGCACAGGGTATCGCTTTTGCCGCCTATCTGGTGCTTGCCCGGCTATACACTCCCGAGGATTTCGGTCTGTATAATATCTTTTATTCTTATATCGAGGTGCTGATAATCGTCTCAACCTGCAAGTACGAGATGTCGGTGGTGCTGGCCGACAACGACCGTGAAGCTGTCGCTGTCAGTCGGTTGGCGTTGCGCATCAATACGATCGTCTCCTGTGTTATATTGACATTCAGTCTGGTGTGCTATTTCCTGTTTCCTTTTTCGGTATTCAACTACTCTTTCTCCATACTGATTGCACCGATGGTCTTTTTCTGTGGCACCTCCCGGGTGTATGCGGCGCTTTTCAACCGTTTCCGCCAGTTCGGTCAGATAGCTTTTTCTGAAGTGGCGGGAGCGACGACGGGTGTGGTGGCCAAGGTGCTCTTCGGTCTGCCCCGTCTGGCAGGGTTGGCGATACACAGTCTGGGACTGTCATTAGGTACGGTGCTGGGGCGTGCGGCTTCCAACATCAACTACCTGATTCGGAAACGCAAGTTGCATCTGCCGCGGGATATCAGTGGTGCAGAATGTGGCGCGGTGGCTCGCAAATTCCGCAATTTCCCGTTGTTCACTATGCCCAAGGATTTGATTAACAGTTTTTCATACAATCTTCCATTCCTGTGGCTGGCACTTTATTTCGATAAAGCGGAAGTGGGTCTTTTCGGCATGGCATTGACGTGCACATTCAGGCCTATCAATATCTTCAACAGTGCTTTCGAACGGTTGATGTATGTCCGCGTGGCAGAGAAAGTGCGTACCCGTCAGACTATCAAGTCCGACATTCTTCGTTTCTTCAAGATAGTGAATTTGGTGGCGTTTCCGTTGTTCGTCGTTGCTTTTCTCTTTGGCGACACCATTCTGGGGTTCCTCTTTGGGGGGCAATGGAGCGAATGCGGCTACTATATTCGCTGCCTGCTCCCGTGGGTGTTTGTCATGCTGACGTCCACCTCGCTGATGTTTTTGTCGAATGTTTTCTCCCGCCAGCGTACCGAATTCGGTTTTTACATTGCGTTGCTCCTTCTGCGGATTGTAGCCGTGCTGGCAGGTATCTATAGTGGCGATTTCCGTTTGGCTATCCTGTTTTTCTCGTTGGCCGGGTTGGCAGTCTCGGTTGCATTGCTGGCATGGTATCTCCATTTGGTCAACCGCTACGAGAACAGTGCAGAATAGCCTATAGCTTTTCGACGTTCGTTTCTTCCTTCGGTGCTTCCTTTTGCTTCCTTTTGAAATTCGGTCCTTTGAATGAGAAGACGATTTTCAGCGATTTAAGGAAATAATGAGGTACATCCAAGGCTTTAAGTGCCTTGATTTCTTTGCGTATTTCACCGAAACTTTCTCCCCTCAGCACTCGGAAAAGCGTCAGAAGCGCAGTCAGAATGAGGAGGATAGAGATAGAGATAAGCATTTCGGTGTGGCGTTTGGGACTGCAAAGATACGAAAAAAAGAGGAACGGAGACGATACCTACATTCTGTTTTCCACCACCGACCAGTCGACAATCTGCCAGAGGGCTGTCAGGTAGTCGGCGCGACGGTTCTGGTAGTCGAGGTAGTAGGCATGTTCCCACACATCGAAAGTCAACAGCGGGGTGAGTCCCATGGTGACAGGATTTTCAGCGTTTTTCTGTTGTGTGATGACCAGTTTCCCTTGTGCGTCGGCGGAAAGCCAGACCCATCCGCTGCCGAACAGGGTGGCACCTTTCTGTTCAAATTCCTTCTGGAAGGATTCCATGCTGCCGAATGCTTGTTCCAGCAGCGTTTTCATTCGGGTGCTTATCGGTTTTGGCGTGTTGGAAAACTGTTCAAAATACATTGCGTGGTTCAACACCTGACCGGCATTATTAAACATTCCGCCTTCGGCTTTGCGTACCACCTCGGCGAGTGGCAGACCTTCCAGTCCGCTGCCTGGCAGCAGCTTGTTGAGGTTGTCGACATAGGCTTTCAGGTGTTTGCCGTGATGGAAACTCAAGGTCTCCTTGCTGATCGTTTTTCCGAGTTCCTCATAAGGAAGTACGGGCATTTCGAATAGTCCGTTTACAGGAAGCATATTTTTCATAATCAAAATAATATAATAATTCGTTAGAAGGATTTGTCTGTTTTAATCCAGCACTGCGTGCATCTCGGCGTCGTTCCAATAGGTGGCATGTCGGAATTCGTTGGTATCGTCTTTTTTGCGTGTCAGCACTTTCTGGTCGGCGATAAACTGTTTGATACGCTGGTAGTCGGCTTGATAGCGATTCCATTCCTCTTTGTCGAGGTGTTGTTTCTGTGAGAGATGGCAGAGCACTTGGTAGGCGTGACGCCGCTTGGCTTCAGGATAGGCCTCCCAAAGGGAGTCGAAACGGTTGTGGATGGCTTTCCAGCTGTCGAGTGTGCCGTTCTCGATATCGGCGATCAGTTGCTGCATGTCCTGTTCGGCGATCAGCTGTCCGCCGATATTGACCCAGCGGGTGACCCGTTGGCTGTCGCCCAGACAACTGTCGGGTAGCGGCCCATTGCCGTCGGGATCCAGTGTCTTCATGGCGTAGAAGACCAGCATGTCGTAATAGGCCTTGTAGCCTTCACCGGCTTTGAGAATGACAGTCTTGCGTTTGCCTTTCTCCATGCCGTGCGCTTCTATCTCGGTGCGTCCCTCGCGGTAGGATTCTTCTGTCCAGAGGTGCAGCAGGTCGCGAGCGATGATGATTTCCTCCGCCGTGTCGGGTGCGAGGTTGTCAAACTCCACGTGCTGTGCTTTGTAGTGTCGTTTGTCACGTGCTGCGAATTTGCGACTGTTGCGGTCCATGGCGTACATGTTGTACATCCACCAGTAGGCAGGCATCACCTCCAGGCGGTTCTTGGCGGCGTTGTTGTTGACCAGGGCAAAAGGCAAGGTGATATTGAGTTCCGACGGGTAGTCGGCCTTGGAAAGGAGGCAGTAGGAGGCGAAACGGCTGGAGTGTTTCAGGCTGACGCACAGGCCTGGCCAGAAACCGCGTCCGGCGCTGATTTCGTTGTCGGCGGTACGGCTGTTGTGGTTGCTTCCCAGTGTGCCGCCAGCTGCCACATTGCTTTGTCCCATCACCAAGGCGGCGATAAGGAACGAGTTGTTGTGGTGCTGTTCGTGGGCGGGGAAGATGATGCTGCATCCCACCTCGCAGCGTGCCAGAGTGGAGTTGTCGCCCACCACGCTGTCGTTCAGACGCAGGCCGTATTCCAGATGTACATGTTCGCCGAGCAGGAAGCGCTGGGCGATGATACCGTATTCCAGTTTGCAGCCATAGCCTACCACACCGTCGCTGAGCATGATGCATTCCTCGATGCGGCTGCGGTCGTCGGCGCTGCTGTTGACAGCCACGTTGTGGAGGCACTTGCTGTTTTTGATTACGCAGCAATCCCCCACATGGGTGTAGCCGCCCTCTGGGGTTTTCAGTTCCTGGCGGGTCAGCGTCTCCAGCCGTTCCACGAATTTCGACTGACCGCGGAAGCGAGCCCACATATAGGCATCGCCAATGGTCATCCCATTGAAAGGAAGGATGCGGCGGCCGCCGTTCTCGTTCATGGGCTCCATCCAGACAAAGTCGCCTTCGCTGTTGGCCGTCATTTCGTCGATGTTGAAAAGAAGGCACCGGTTGCCGATGCCGTAACCCGAAAGCATCTTTACATTATGGACGGCACAGTGGTCGCCGATGCAGCAGTTGCGGAGCATACTGTTGGCGATCCCTTCGGGCAGGACGAGGTCGCCGTCCTGCAGGGTCCCCTCTTTGAGGGCACCCAGATATACATGTCCGCCGAAGAAAGTGGCATAGATGCAACAAGGGTCGAACGGATCGCTTACCAAGACTTGATTCCAGTCTTCGGCGCGGTTGCCCTGCTGTTTGAGCAGGCTGATTTCTTCGGGGGTAAGATTTCGATAATTCATGATGATAAAAAAGTTAAAAGATTAGGGAGTTTAAAAGGCGGAAGCCGTTTTGCATCATTTAAACTCTTGTTTATTTAAAAAAGAGACGGTGTCGTTCCACCGTCTCTTTGTGTCAGTCAAGAGGACATCAGCAGGGGAAATAGGCGCAGAAACGTTCCAGCGTGTTTTCGATTTGCTGTTTGTCCTTGAAGTAGTCGTAGGTGCTGCGTTTCAGCTCCACGGTGGCCTCTTCGTCGCAGAAGACGGTGCCGTGGGGGTGCATCTGCAGCATGCTGGAGGTCCACATATGGTTGACACCGTTTTCAATCATGTGATGCAGTGCACGGGCTTTCTTGGGGCCGTTGCAGAGGATGAGCACTTCGCGGGCATCCATCACGGTGCCTACGCCGACAGTAAGGGCCTGTTTAGGAACCTTGGTGACATCGTTGTCGAAGAAGCGGCAGTTGGCCTGGATGGTGTCGGTGGTGAGTGTCTTGATGCGGGTGCGGCTGGCAAGGCTGCTGCCCGGTTCGTTGAAGGCGATATGGCCGTCGGGGCCTACACCGCCCATGAAAAGGTCGATGCCGCCGGCTTGGGCAATCATCTCCTCGTAGTGTGCACATTCTGCCATCAGGTCGGGTGCGTTGCCGTCCAGGATATGGACGTTTTCCTTTTTGATGTCGATGTGGTTGAAGAAGTTGGTCCACATGAAGCTGTGGTAGCTTTCAGGATGCTC
>CAMIVE010000041.1 GCA_946401725.1 uncultured Bacteroidales bacterium
ACCGGCGTGCGCCTCAACTACAAGTACCACCTCAACGAATATTCCACCGCCATCGCCGGCAAGACGGGCACCACGCAGAACAACTCCGACTGCTGGTTTGTGGGCATCACACCCAAGCTGGCTACCGCCATCTGGACCGGCGGCGAGGTGCGCTCCATCCACTTCCGCAACATGACCTATGGACAGGGTGCCTCTATGGCGCTGCCCATTTTCGGCTACTATATGCAGCACATCTACCGCGACCAGCAGCTGGCGTTCCCGCGGCGCGATTTCGACCGTCCCAGCATACCGCTCGACACCGAGCTCGACTGCTCGAAATTCAAACAGGAGATTGAGCAGGAAGAGTTTGACCCATGGCTATTCTAAGCGTATGACCAATCTGTTCGGCCTGACCCTACCGCAGCTGCAACAGCTGTGCAGCGAGTTCAACCTGCCACGCTACACGGCAAAGCAGATGTGCGACTGGCTCTACGTCAAGCGTGTCGACAGCATCGACCAGATGACCAACCTGTCGCTGGCCACCCGTCGCCAGCTGAGCGAAGTGGCCTGCATCGGACACACGAAGCCCATACACTGCCAGGTCTCCAAGGACGGCACCAAGAAATATCTCTTCTCCGCCGACGGCCTACATCCTGTTGAAGCAGTCTTTATTCCCGACGACGACCGAGCAACGCTCTGCGTGTCGTGCCAACGGGGCTGCAAGATGGGTTGCCGTTTCTGCGTCACCGGACAGCAGGGATTCCACGGTAACCTCACCGCCGGCGACATCATGAGTCAGGTGCTCTGCATCCCCGAGGCGGACCAGCTCACCAACATCGTCTTTATGGGCATGGGTGAGCCGATGGACAATCTCGACAGCGTGCTGGCGGCCACCGATATTTTGACCGCCGACTGGGGGCTGGCATGGAGTCCGAAGCGCATCACCGTCTCCACGGTGGGCATCACCCCAGTGATGCGCCGTTTCCTCGACGAGAGCCGCTGCCATCTGGCCGTCAGTCTGCACAACCCCTTCGGTGACGAACGGGCACAACTGATGCCGATGGAGAAGGCCTATCCCATCGCCGACACCATCGAGTTGCTGCGCCAGTACGACTGGAGCGGCCAGCGGCGTGTCTCGTTTGAATACATCATGTTCGACGGTCTCAACGACAGCCGTCGCCACGCCGACGGACTGCTGCGATTGCTGAAAGGGCTGCCCTGCCGCATCAACCTGATACGGTTCCACACCTCGCCCGACATGCCCTTCCGCACCGCCTCCGCCGACGCCATCCGCGCCTTCCAGGACCACCTGAACCGCCACGGCATCACCTGCACCCTCCGCGCCTCCCGCGGAGAGGACATCATGGCCGCCTGCGGCCTCCTCGCCGGAAAAGAGAATAATGTGGAAATACCTTATAGAGGTTAAACTTATACTTGATAAAATTATTGGTAAATTCTATTTGCCCACAAATCGCTGAGAAATTCGTGGACAGGGATGATTTCAATGTTGTCTTTTGAGCGACGATACCTATCCAGAGAAACAACAATAAGTCTTGCTTGCGGATAGTCGCCGCCGAAAGAACGGAGACCTCGCAACTGGCTGTCCTTTACTTCGGCACTTGACTTTATTTCGATGCCCACCTGCGCATCGCCAAGTACAGCGTCAATCTCCATACCGCTTCCCGTGCGCCAATAGCTGAGTTCTTTCTGTCTGCCTTGATAACCGAGATAGGCTATTATCTCCTGGATAATCAAGTGCTCGAAAGCATGACCGAATTCGGGTGAGCCCTGTTTCAAGTGAGAGCGCCGCAGCAGATAGTTGGTAACCCCCACGTCGAACAAATAAAATTTTGGGGCCTGTATCAGTTTGCGTTTTACCGTTTTCGTGTACGCTGGAATCATGTATCCGAACAGCGTATCCACCAGAATATCGAAATAAGACTTAACTGTCACGGAGCTCACCCCACAGTCGGCGGCAATGTTTGTATACACCAGCATTTCTCCACTGGTTAGTGCGGCAGCTTCAAGGAATCTGTTAAACGACGACAGGTTGCGCACCACCGAATCTTCCACTATTTCAGTTTGGAGATAAACCCCCACATAACCACTCAGTCTTCGCGAGGCATCTTCGACAAGGTAATGACGCGGAATCATGCCGTTGTTCACTGCTCGATTCAAATCGAAGTCCTCCAGCTCGGTACTGACAAGCGGATAAAAATTGTTGACCATGGCGCGACCCCCCAACAAATTCACTCCCTTGCGACGCAATTTACGTGCGCTCGAGCCTGTGAGGATAAAACGCAACTCCCGGTTCACCATTAGCCAATGCACCTCATTAAGCAGCACAGGGAGTTTTTGTATTTCGTCGATAATAACCAACGCCCCTTCGGGTAAAGCCATCAATTCCTCCCGAAGCAATTGTGGCTGTCGGCTCAGCCGTTCAAACTCTTCGCTTTTCAGCAAGTCGTAATATCGAGCTTCAGGGAATAACTGTTTCAGTATGGTTGTTTTTCCGGTTTGACGTGCACCAAAGAAAAATACACTTTCATCCTGAGCGTCTTCCAATTTGAAATATCGTGTTATCATAAATATGTACTTTAATTTATCCGAATATATTAAAGTATTCTTTTGCAAAAATACAATATTTTTTATTCTGACACAATATTTTCAAGCCCCTATTGGAGATTTAATCTGAATCAAGTTTCCGCATAGACTATCAGAAAATTAGGATAATATGTTGCCCTTAAATGTGGTAATTTCCGTCATCTGCCTCAATCAAACACACCTTGGTAGGACGTCTGCAGGAATCTCCCGTTAAGGACAAACTGCTGTTCGCCTGTGTTCAGTATCGTTGTCGTCCTGTCTTCCCATTGATAATCGATTCTGAGGAACATTCCTTCTATCGGGATGCGCAAGTCGCTGTTCTCCTCGTAAAGATAGATATTACCAATGCTCATAGTGATAGTTTAGCTTGTCACTTATCTTCGCAGTCACTTATTAGATTGACGTGGGTTGAATACATAAATTTCATGCGGTTGAATACGGTATTATAAAAGCGAGCGGCAAAAATTGGCAGTTCATTGAATTGTGCGTTAGTGGGAAGCGGTAGGTCTGTGGAAAGGTCGATGGTTTGTGTTGTACAAATAGCCAGCAGTTGTACTTCCGAGAGCTTAAACCATGTATAGCCATTGGCATAATTTAACATCCGTAATGTCAGAACATCCGCATTATCCCCTATCTTTATCGACATACGTGTAGCTGGCCGCTTACCAGAAACACCTATTAGGACTTGCTCTGTGCGACCGTCGCATTGAAACTGTAAACGCCAATGCAAAGATGGGATATGCTTGAGGAATCCATCGTTTGCATAAAACGATTTACTCGTGATAATATATCTTTTACCCTCTTTCTGAAGTTCGACAAACCGATACTGAACAATTCGTTCCTCGTTGGTAGCAATATAGTCATAGTGTCTACGTGGGTTTCCGGTATCGGTATGCTCTTGTGGGACGGAAGCCGTAGAATTCCAAACACAATTCCCATAATAATGAAGAAAACAGTCTGATATACATTGTCTTGCTTATTCTTTTCTGCGACTTTTCTATTTTCTTCTTCTAAAATGGCTACCTTATTATTCAGGAAGCGTAATGCTTTATTTTTCGCATCTTCAAACAATGAGTTATCGATAGCTTCGTTGTATAATACTTGTAGCATGGGTATTATACAGTTTGCTTCGCGTTCGAATAATTCTGCATTATTCCAATCATTTACCTGTAACAAATTATTTTTTGCCATACAGAGCTTATAAAGCTGATCTTTTGTTATTTCAAAATAAAATCTCTTTTTTTGTCCAACGGTTTCCAATATGTTTTCAGAAACAGATAGTTTAATATTTTCAATTCCATTAATGTTAAGAATCATATACTTTGTTGAGTATTTACCTATCCAAGTTAGATATATTGTCTCCTTTAATGGTTTTGTTACATAAATTATGTCAATGTCTTTATCCAAATTATTGGGTATCCCCCCGTCACGTATTCAACTCATCATGACTGCAGGCAGTCTCCTGGCGGAAAAAGAGAATACATAATGAAATCGCTTCGACAACCCTCATCTAAACTATACCGAAGATGCAATATCTGACACTGGACGATGCAACGATTACCGATAAGGCCCAATAGCCACTTCGAGAAAAAATATTACATCTTTTTCCATGTCAAAAAAATAATGTATTTTTGCCGTGAAATTTAATGGCTGTAAAATTTACCGCCATAAAATAATGTGACTATGAAAAAGTTTTATGACAGGGTGGCTGAGATGAACCAGCTGCTTGAAATGCAGCGGCAAGCATTTGAAGATCATTCCAGATTTGTGGTACTGACAGGAAGGCGTCGTGTGGGGAAGACAAGCCTGGTGTATCGACTGATGGAGGAGACGCGGGATATAGCACCAAGTCTATATTTTTTTGTTGGCCGGAAAGCAGAGGCCGCACTGATAAGATCCTTTTGCGAAGAAGTACGAACAAAACTGGAGGAGTTTGTACCGGAAGAAATCACAAGTTTCCGCGGTTTGATGCAACTTTTGCTGGAGATAGGCAAGCGAAGACGGTTCACCCTGTTCATAGACGAGTTCCAGGAGTTCGACAACATCAATTCGGTCGTTTTCAGTGACATACAGGAATTGTGGGACAAGTATAAGAAAGTATCAAATGTGTGCCTGATTGTATCGGGCAGCATATTCCGCATGATGGAAAAGATATTCAAGGATGAAGAACAGCCCCTGTTCGGACGCGACGATTGCACAATACGGCTACAACCATTCACAACGGCGACGATACGCGAAATTTTGGGCGACTATAAGGCAAACTATACAAACGAAGATCTGCTGGCACTATGGACCATCACAGGAGGTGTAGCACGCTATATAGAGCAGCTGATGAACAACCGATGTACAAACACGAATAAGATGCTACATTACGTGTGTTCCAGCGGCGACAGTTTCTTTATCGACGAAGGACGCTCTATTCTCATTCAGGAGTTTGGGAAACAGTACGGAACATATTTCAGCATCTTGGACCAGATTGCACACGGCGACGTGACAGAAAGTGAGATAGAGTCTTCTTTGGGTGTGAAGAGTCTGGGGGGGCAGCTAAAATTATTAGAAGATAAATACAACATCATCAAGAAGAAACGCCCAGTGGGTGCAAAAGAAGGCAGCCAAACAGTACGATACGAAATACAGGATAATTTCTTCCGATTTTGGTTCAGATATATCCACCGCAACGCATCCCTGATAGAGATACAGAATTTGCCAGCGCTGGAGCAAATCATGGTGAACGATTATCAGACATTCTCGGGCATTGCTTTGGAACGATGGTTCAGGAAGAAGATGATGGAGAGCCTGCGCTACAAGACGATAGGTGGATGGTGGCAATCTGGCGTAAATAACAAGGGAAACAATGATGATTTCGAGATAGACATCGTGGCTGTGACTGTGGAGGGCGAAGTGGAAGCCTATGAAGTGAAACGCAATCCAAAAAAATATAGTCCCAAACGGCTTCAGGAAAAAGTAGAAATGATGCAACGCCATCTCTTCCGCGGACATACAGTGAAAATGGGTTACCTAAGTATGGATGAGATGTAGCCGAACGAAATGACTCAAAAGTTGACAACAATCTGAATCCGATTATACGGAATGCAATATTATTCAGCGGACGGCGTTATGTATACATTATTATTATTCTGACTTATAATCATCCCCTATGCAAGTCAAACCGGAACTGACACAGTTGGTGTTCGACAAGAGCGAGCTGAAACAGGAGGTGTATCGCGCCACCAAGGAGAGCTTCGACCTGTTCCGCACCACCACGCGCGAGATCAACAACCATTTCGAGGAACAGAAACGGGCCCAGCAGAGCAATATCCATTTCGAGTTTGCCGACCGCGGCGATTTCGAGTTCCAGATTTCCTTCGGCGGCGACATCCTGCTGTTTATGATGCACAGCAACATCTTCGAGTTCTCGCGCGACCACCAGGTGATGAAGACCCCCTACATCCGCGAGGACGCCACCCGTTCCTACTGCGGCATTATACATATATATAATTTCCTGGCCGACTCTTTCACCTACCAGCGCGACAACGACCTGGGCTACCTCATCGGTCGCGTGTTCATCAACCGCGAACGCCACTACTTCATCGAAGGCAAACGCGAGCTGGGTATGCTGTTCAACAACTTCAACACATCGGTCATCGACAACACGTCGGTGCAGAGCATCGTGGAATCGGCCATCGAATACACCACCAATTTCGACCTCTTGACACCCCCCTACGACGAGGTTAAGCTGGTTTCGGTGGGTGAAATGCGTGCCTCGATGGATAAAAAATCCATCGTCACTGGAAAACGCTTAGGTTTTCGTTTCCAGTCAGATACAGACTAACCAAAGGATTTTTTTCACCGCTGGATGGTGAAAAATTTTGGTGAGTGGGAAAATCTTCGTACCTTTGCACCGCCTTTTGAGGGTGTATGCTCCGATCGTCTAGTTGGCCCAGGACGTAAGATTTTCATTCTTAAAATCGCGGGTTCGAATCCCGC
>CAMIVE010000042.1 GCA_946401725.1 uncultured Bacteroidales bacterium
GTAAAACAATTATCAAGATGAAGAAAACTACAAGATTTTTGGTCTTTGTGGCTTTAAGCGCAGGTTTGTTGATGGCAGGCTGCGAAAGTGATGACAACGGTGGCAATACAAGTGTTGAATGGGTAGACCTCGGTCTGCCGAGCGGCCTGTTGTGGGCAAACTGCAATGTGGGTGCCACTGCTCCTGAAAAGTATGGTGACTACTTTGCCTGGGGAGAGACCACGCCCAAGAATGTGTATAATTGGAGCACCTACCGTTACTGCACGGTGGATGGAGAAGGAGTCCTTACTACTTTGACTAAGTACAACACCTTGGCATATTACGGCACGGTGGATAACCTGACTACCCTTGAACCTAGCGACGATGCCGCCACAGTCAATCTGGGTGCCGGCGCCCGCACACCCACCATAGAGGAGTGGCAGGAACTTATCAACAACACCATCTCCGAGTGGACGACCCTCAACGGCGTCTACGGCAGAATGCTCACAGGTCCTAATGGTAACTCGATCTTCCTGCCCGCCGCCGGCTTTCATCTCCGCGGCGCAGGCATCTACGGCTACTACTGGTCCTCGTCGCTCTACACGGACGCCCCATACTTCGCGCGCAGCTTCAATTTCAATTCTGCCAATCAGGGCGTGGTTGTCTACTACCGCCTCTATGATCATTCTGTGCGTGCTGTTCGTGCCAGTCAGGACTAAACCTTGTTCCGTTTCCAGCATTCGTTGTGGCGGATTTGTAATCCGACACAGATTGTTATAAAGATTTTTAATCTGTTTTGATTTACGGATTGCAAATCCTTATGTTATGTTGCGGCAGATTTTTCGCTATATTTTATTTATTCAGTGGTGATGACTCGCTGTAATATCTTTGATTCATTAGTGCTCGCGACCTTCGGTTCAAGGCCGTTCCCTTCGATCAGGCAGGCAAATCCGATACAACGAAACATCCGTCGCAACGGGAGGGAATACGGAGGGATTTGTTGGAATCAAATTATTTGTGTATTTTTGCAGTGGATTTATAACAATAAAAGAATACTGCAAATGAAAACCATGAAACTTTTCTTTTTGTTCGTAGTTGCCCTCGGATGCTTTTGTGGCAACAGTGCACTGTCGCAGAACAATACAAACAGCCAATCGTTGAAAGAGATAGAAGCACGACTGGATCGGCTGGACATGGAGGTGGGTAGGTTGTATCAATATTCAGGTAAAAACTTGATGTGGGGCTTTATTGACAGGAATGGCAAAATAATCATTCCTTGCAAGTGGAATTGTGTAAGTGAATTCTCTGAAGGGTTGGCAGCTGTGAAGAATGCCGATGGGAAGTATGGCTTTATCGACAAGAGCGGTGAAGAGGTGATACCTTGCCAGTGGAATAGTGCTGACGGTTTTCATGAGGGGTTGTCGTGTGTGGAGAATGACAAGAGGGAGTGGGGCTATATCGACAGGAGCGGGACGGTGGTGATTCCTTGTCAGTGGAAACGTTCATGGGGTTTTTCTGAAGGGTTGGCAAGTGTAAAGGATGCCGACGGGAAGTGGGGTTTTATCGACAAGAGTGGTAAGGTTGTGATTCCTTGCCAGTGGGATTTCACGCTTGGATTTTCAGAAGGATTAGCATTGGTGCTGGATGCCAATGGGAAGCATGGCTTTATTGACAAGAGCGGTAAGGTGGTAATACCTTGCCAGTGGAAGTTTGCATTGGATTTTTCTGAAGGCTTGGCAGCTGTGAAGAATGCCGATGGAAAGTGTGGCTTTATCGACAAGAGCGGTAATGTGGTGATACCTTGTCGGTGGGATTTGTCAGATGTGTTTTCCGAAGGACTGGCCAAAGTGATGAATGCCGACAGGAAGTGGGGATATATTGATAAGAGAGGAGTGATGGTGATCCCCTGCCAGTGGGAGGATACTGATGCATTTCATGAAGGGCTGGCAATAGTGAAGAATGCCGACGGGAGGTGTGGTTTTATCGACAAAAGCGGGAAATTGGTGATCCCCTGCCGGTGGTGGGAAGTATGGGGCTTTTCCGGAGGGCTAGCGGGTGTGTTTGGCAATGGGAGGATGCATTATATCGACAGGAGTGGGAAAGCGGTTAGGTGACGGGGGTTGAAAATTAGGTTGCGTCAGATTTTTCGCTATATTTTATTTATTCAGTAGTGCTTAAAGCCATTCCCTTTGGTCAGGCAGACAAATCTGTCGCAACAAAATGAACATCCGCCGAAACGGGCATAGTTTTTTGACAACGTTGCAGCACGCGGCCGCTAATCATCTTAATTACTGTAGAACCGCCACTCACCCGTCTCCACCTCTTGTGAGGGGTTGAGCGGGTCGGTTTCGTAGTGGGGCGTCTGCCAGTAGTTGACAGGCAGATGGTTCTTCTCGATGTCGAAAAAAATGGGGAGTGTATAGCGGACAGGGATGGGTTTTCCTTGTCGCATGGCGGGATTCCAGCGGGGCATCAGACTGACAATTCGCAGGGCTTCTTTACCGCATTCCCTGGCAAGGTCACGTTCCACGCGAGGGTCGAAGACAGTCCCGTCGGTGTCAATCACAAACGAGACGTAGACATAGCCCCCTACGCCGTTGCGGGAGTAGGAGATATGGTTCTCGATGAACTGCTCCAGAGCCTCGATGCCGCCGGGAAAAGTGGGAGGCTCCAGCTGCTCAGCCGCCAGTGAGCCTTCGTAGTAGACTGTGTCGGCAAGGTGGACGGGCTGGGCGGTGGTTGTGACAGCAATTAGGAGGATGGTCACAAGAGTGATTAATTTGTTCTTCATGGGTTTGGTTGTTTGAACTGGACTGTTTTATTTAAAAAACGTGCGGAATCTGAAATCATGTATTGTCAGAACCTCGCGAATTTCAAGAAAGAAAAGAGGGAACCTTCCGGATCCCTCTTAGATGGTTTTCGATGATTTGTACATTTATGCACCGATTTTGGCTTTGTAAGCGGCAGCGTCGAGCAGTGCGTCGACATCGGCGGCATTGGCGGGTTTGAATTTGATGATCCAGCCTTCGCCATAGGGATCGTTGTTGATGGAGGAAGCATCCTCGAGGGCGCTGTTGAACTCGACCACTTCGCCAGTGCAGGGCATCAGCAGGTCGGCAACGGTCTTGACAGCTTCGATGGAACCGAAAGCCTCGCCGGCTTCGATGGTGTCACCTTCGCAGTCGACATCAACGAAAACGATGTCGCCAAGTTCGTGCTGTGCGTAATCGGTAATGCCGACGACGGCAATGTCACCTTCCATTCTTACCCATTCGTCATCCTGGGTGTACTTGAGATTTTCAGGAATATTCATAATTTTTCTGTTTTATTAAAAGATTATTTGTTTTGATTCGTTTGTTGGTTTTCAGATGATTGTAATAGGTGTTGAATTATATCCGAAGCGATGTTTCAACGTTCAAAAATACACTTTTTAATCAGTCTGACAAAATTTTTTTTGTGTGTTGATTTTTTTTTCTATCTTTGCGTAGTCAAAAGGGGGTTGAATAATTACCTTCTTTTGATTCAAAATTTTGAAATTAAATCATTTACAATTTTTTTATTTTTTCTAACAGAATGTCTAATTCTGATTTCTGTTAGCTATTTCTTCCTAAACTATTATTGAATGTATAGCAAGTCTGATCTATCGAACAAGGCTCACATAGAGCTGATAGAAATTGCCAAAGAACTCGGAGTGCCTCGTGCCACCCGTTTGGAACCCCAAGAACTTATCTATAAAATTCTCGATTTCCAGGCCAACAATCCTTCTCAGGAGGATGTGCGCAAAGAGGAGCAGAATCGCAACAAGCCCCATCGGGCACGACTCAAACCGGTACCGATGGCAGAGTCGAATATGAAGAACCGCCAGTCGCGCATGCGTCAGGAGAAGCAAAACGGCAGGATGCCGCAAATGGCGCCGCGTCCGCAACAGCCGCAGCAGGAAGCGCCGATGGCGAACCCAGCCCAGCGCAACGAGGGAGTTGCAGTTATGGAGAACCATGACGCGCACATGTTTGATGTCAATATCAGCGATTTGGTCATTCCAGAGGTTCCAGTGGTGCCGGAAGTGTTGACTCCGCAAGCATATATGCAGAAGCGGACGCAGGATGTCACGGAACGTGCCGCTGCCGAGGAGGCTATTGCCACGGCTGAGAAACCGGTGGCCGAAACGGTTGACACGCCTGCCACCCCTCCAGTGGAACCTGCTATGGAGCAGCCTGCGAAGCGTCGCCGTGGAAGACCTCCGCGCAAGCAGCAGACTGACCAGCCAGCGGCAGAACAAGTTGTTCAGTCCCCTGTGGCAGCCCAAGAGGAAGTGGTTACCCCAGTCGTTGAGGACCACAGTCGTCCAACCGAAGCGGTACCAGCTCCCGCTCCAGTGGAGGCGGCCGAGAACAAGTCGTCCAAGCGGAGAGGCCGCAAACCCAAGAATCAAAAACAGGAAAACGCTGCTGTGACCGAAGTGTCGAATGTGGACAACGGACCGGTACCGGAAGTCGCACAGGCAGAAGAGAAGACACCGGTTCCCGCTCCTGCTGCTCCTGCAGAGCGCCAGCGCCAGAACGGCCAGATGCCGTCGAGCCAGCACGGGCAGAACGGCAACAATTTTCACAACCGTCAACGCAACGGTCAGCCGAATGCCAACAGAAGGCCCGAATTCCCGTTCGAGATCAACGGTTTTGTCGAGGCGGAAGGGGTGCTTGAACTGGCACAAGACGGTAGCGGTTTCCTCCGTTCGTCGGACTACAACTATCTGTCGTCGCCTGATGACATCATGGTCACCCAGCAGCAGATCCGTCTATACGGACTGAAAGCCGGCGATACGGTGAACTGCACGATACGTCCCCCGCGCGACATGGAGAAATACTTCCCGTTGGTGAAGGTGAACCGCATCAACGGACGGTTGCCGGAAGAGATACGAGACAGGATTCCTTTCGAGTCGTTGACGCCTTTGTTCCCGCAGGAGAAATTCAAGCTGACGGGGCATCCCCAGGAGACCCTCTCCACGCGTATCATTGATTTGTTCACGCCCATAGGAAAAGGACAGCGCGGACTGATTGTGGCGCAGCCCAAGACAGGTAAGACGACGCTTCTGAAAGAGATTGCCAACGCCATAGCGTACAACCATCCGGAGGTGTACCTGATGGTGCTGCTCATCGACGAGCGCCCCGAAGAGGTGACGGACATGCAGCGCAGCGTGAATGCGGAGGTGATTGCGTCGACCTTCGATGAACCGGCCGACCGCCATGTGCGAATCGCTAACATCGTGCTGGAAAAGGCCAAGCGCATGACGGAATGCCACCATGACGTGGTGATAGTGCTTGACTCGATCACCCGACTGGCGCGAGCCTACAACACGGTGCAGCCTGCATCGGGCAAGGTGCTGAGCGGCGGTGTGGAAGCCAACGCGTTGCAGAAACCCAAGCGTTTCTTCGGCGCGGCGCGTAACATCGAAGACGGCGGCTCGCTGACAATCATCGCCACGGCGTTGACGGAGACCGGATCGAAGATGGACGATGTGATTTTCGAGGAATTCAAAGGTACGGGTAATATGGAGCTGCAGCTGGACCGCAAACTGGCCAACAAGCGCATGTTCCCGGCTATCGATATTGTGTCGTCGTCGACTCGCCGCGACGACCTGCTGGTGTCGCAGAACATCCTTTCCCGTATGCAGGTGCTGCGCAACCAGCTGACCGACCTGAATCCGGTGGAGGCGATGGAGTTGCTGAAACGCCACATGCAGAATACGAAGACCAACGAGGAGTTTATCTTCACGATGGATAAATAAACAGGGAGGGTGTATGAAACGCGGATTCGGAAGTGACAACCATTCGGGATTCAGTCCTGAGGTTATGGAAGCACTGATGCGGGCCAACGACCGTCATGCACTGGCCTACGGTGACGACGAAGTGACGGCAAGGTTGGAAGTGCTGATTAAAGACACTTTTGGCCCGCAGGCAAGTATCTATTTGGTGTTCAATGGCACTGGAGCCAATGTGTTGTGCATCGATGCCATGTGTCGTTCATACGAGGCTGTTGTCTGCGCGGAGACCGCCCATATCAATGTGGACGAATGTGGAGCTCCGCAGCGCGTTGTGGGATGTCGTCTGCTGACGGTGGACACCCCCGACGGCAAATTGACGCCTGAGTTGGTCAA
>CAMIVE010000043.1 GCA_946401725.1 uncultured Bacteroidales bacterium
CGATACGGCCACCGTCGAGGGTCTTCATGGCCAGGCCGAAGCCTTTGCCGAGCTGGCCCAACTGGCGGTCTTTGGGGATGCGGCAGTCCTCGAAAATAAGTTCTGTGGTAGCGCTTCCGCGGATACCCATCTTCTTCTCTTTCTTGCCAATGCTGAAACCGGGGTCGGTCTTCTCGACGATGAAAGCACTGATGCCCTTTGTGCCGAGGCTCTTGTCGGTCATGGCAATGATGATAAACACATTGGCATAGCTGCCGTTGGTGATGAATATCTTGCTGCCGTTGAGCACCCATTCCTCACCTTCGAGGACTGCGGTGGTCTGCTGACCGGCGGCATCGGTACCGGCGTTGGGTTCGGTAAGACCGAAAGCGCCGATCCATTCGCCACTGGCGAGCTTGGGCAGATATTTCTGTTTCTGTTCCTCGGTGCCGGCCTCAAGGATGGGGGCGCAGCAAAGGGAGGTGTGGGCTGAGAGGATGACACCGGTGGTGGCGCAGACACGGCTGAGTTCTTCAACAGCCATGCCGTACATGATATTGGTGCCGCCTGCACCGCCGTACTCTATAGGGATAGGGATGCCCATAAGGCCTATTTTGGCCATTTTCTCGACTGTTTCCATGGGGAAACGTTCTTCCTCGTCCACCTCAGCGGCGAGGGGCTTCACTTCCTTCTCTGCAAATTCGCGAATCATCTGCAGGAAGAGTTCTTCTTGTTTCGTGAAACTAAAATCCATTTATCTTGGGTTTAAAGGTTATAAAGGTTACAAAGGGTTAAAAGGTGACAGATCGACAGGCTCCAAACCCTTTTAACCTTTTTGACTTTTTTACTTTACTGCGATTGTTTCGATTTCGACAAGCACGCCCATCGGCAAGCCCTTCACTGCAAAAGCGGCACGGGCGGGGCAGTCGGTACTGTAGTATTTGGCATAAACCTCGTTCATGGGTTTGAAATACTCCATGTCTGCCAACAGACAGGTGCTCTTCACCACATCCTGAAAAGTGAAGCCTGCCTCGTCAAGGATCGCTTTGATGTTCTGCATTACCTGCTCGGTCTGTGCGGTGATGCCCTCGGGGACCTCTTTGGTAGCGGGGTTGATGGGGATCTGACCGGAGATGTAAAGCGTGTTGCCTGCAAGGACAGCCTGACTATAGGGTCCAATAGCTGCAGGGGCATTGGGTGTGTTAATTATCTTCTTCATTTTGAACGTTATTTATTTATTATTTGAATTCAATAAAATAAAGGAATGAATTTGCAAAGATAGTTATTTTTTTTGAATTTTAAGATAATTGGGAAAAAAAACGTATTTTTGCAGTCCGAAAAAAAGAAACATCGACTTTACGGTTAAGAAGGTCCGCAGCGCTGAAAAGGTTGAAAAGGTTCGCTGCGCTGAAAAAGTACGAGTACCTTTCAAACCCTTCAAACCTTTTAAACCCTTCTAACCCTTTAAACCCTTTAAACCTTTCAAACCCTTTAAACCCTTTAAACTCTTAAACCCTTTAAACCTTTCAAACTCTTAAACCCCACCCCATGCTGATTATAGGATTAATGTCTGGAACTTCTCTCGACGGTCTCGATATCGCCTATTGCGAATTCACCGACGAGCGTAACTTTCAACTGATAGCAGCCGAAACCTACAAATATCCCGCCTCGTGGCAAGAACGGCTGTCGACCCTCCATCAAGCTTCCGCCGAGGAGTATGTACGCACCGATGCCGAACTGGGCCACTTTTTCGGCCAAAAAGTAAACCAGTTCCGCGAAAACCACCCGGGAAGAGTCGACTGCATTGCATCACACGGGCACACCGTCTTTCACCAACCGGAGAACGGATTCACCGCCCAGATCGGCGACGGCAACGCCATCCATGCCGAGACTGGCATTCCGGTGGTGTGCGACTTCCGCAGGCTCGATGTTGCCTTAGGCGGTCAGGGAGCCCCTCTGGTGCCCATTGGAGACCGCTTGCTTTTCGGCGAGTACGACAGCTGCATCAACTTAGGTGGTATCGCCAATATCTCGTACGAGAAAGAGGGCCAACGTATCGCCTACGACATCTGTCCCTGCAATATGGCGCTCAACCACTTGGCCGGAAAAGAAGGAATGACCTACGACCATAACGGAGACTTGGCACGAGAAGGGGCCTTGATTCCTGCTCTGCTGGCCCGACTGGAGACGTTGGAATATTATCAACAACCTGCCCCGAAAACACTTGGCAAAGAATGGTTCGAGACAGCGTTTCTACCCGACTTGGAGCCGTTCTCCAAACAAGCCATCCCCAATCTGCTACACACCGTCGCCGAACATATAGTCCTACGGATAGCCGCTGCTATCAAACAAAGCAGCATCACCATGCACCGTATCCTCGTCACCGGTGGGGGAGCCAACAACCCCTACCTGCTGGAAATCCTGAAAGAGAAAATCGGGAACACTGAGATTGTGAGCGTCGACAACCGGATTGTCGACTACAAGGAAGCCATCATCTTCGCGCTGCTAGCCTATCTGCGTCTGCATGGCAAAGCCAACTCCCTGACGACGGTCACGGGTGCCCGTTGCGACAGTTGCGGAGGCGCATTGATTGGAAAGATTAAAGAAGAGTAACTTTACAACTCGAATAGGGCGGCTGCCATGCCATCGGCGTGCAGCATCCCTTCGGCGGTGGGACGGTAGGAGGTGGCCGTCTCATCGATCAACCCGTTGTGGACAAATGGGGCTATTTTGTCAGCCAAACAGTGGGCATACTTTGCAGGGACTTTCTTTTTCTCGACGCCCAGCACTGTGCGTAGCGCCACCATCAGGTATTCGTTGTAAGCATCGCGTTCCGTAAGCGTCTCCTCCTCGTATGGCACCGTTCCCGATGCGGCACCGGAGATATACGCCTCAATGTCCGACACATTCCAACGCCGCCGCAGACCGTCGAACGAATGTGCCGCAGCGCCGACACCAATATAGGGTATCCGCTCCCAGTAACGGCTGTTGTGACGCGAATAGTAACCCGGCCGACAATAATTGGACACTTCGTATTGTTCGAAACCGTTGGCGGCAACCCATTGCTGCAAAAGGCGATACTCCTCAGCGACCTTCTCGTCGGAGACCAGCGAGACGCGACCCATTTGCAGTTGTTTGTCCAGAATGGTTCCCGGCTCCACAGAAAGCTCATAGCAGGACAGGTGCTTGATCTGCTGAAATCCATACAGAGAGGAGAGCGTTTCCAGATTGGATTTCCAGGTGTCGACCGACTGTCCCGGTAGTCCCATAATCAGGTCGACCGAGATATTGTGAAAGCCTGCGTCGACGGTGTTCCGCAAGGCAGCGACCGCCTGTGCGCTGTTGTGGACACGGTTGATGGTTCGAAGGTCGGCATCAGCGAACGACTGGATTCCGACACTGAGCCGATTGACAAAATGCCAATCCGACAGCTGACCCAGGTAGTCGGGCGTAAGGTCTTCCGGATTGGCTTCGAGCGTCACCTCCTCCAACGATGAAATATCGAAACTTTCCGCAATGGCATCCATTATCCGTTTGAGGGCGTCCACCGACAGCAACGACGGCGTCCCGCCGCCGAAATAGACCGTGCGAAGCGGCCGGCCGGTTCCACGCATCTTGATTTCACGGCACAAAGCATCGACA
This sequence comes from uncultured Bacteroidales bacterium, assembly GCA_946401725.1. GTDB lineage: Bacteria > Bacteroidota > Bacteroidia > Bacteroidales > P3 > Colimorpha. The sequence continues at coordinate 3,622 of CAMIVE010000043.1, forward strand.
TAAGCCTCCCTATTCCCCCGTACCGCCTTGGAAAAGAAAGCGCAGTAGGAGCATTTGCGATGACAATATGGGATGTGGAGGTAGAGCAAAACGACAACGATATCTTAAACTGGTGCGGAAACCGATGGATTGAATAACAAAAAAGGTCTCGTGCGAGACCTTTTCTTGTAGCGGGGATGAGAATTGAACTCATGACCTCCGGGTTATGAATCCGACGCTCTAACCAGCTGAGCTACCCCGCCATGAAATCG
>CAMIVE010000044.1 GCA_946401725.1 uncultured Bacteroidales bacterium
CTCAGCCATATCTCCGCTGCAAAAGTACAACAAATTTCGTTAGGTTGCGTTTTTTTTCTAGAAAAAATTCCTACTTGCCATGAAATCATTATTTTTGCAAAATGAAATAATAGGTCCGCTATGAAAAAAACGTTCATTATCATCATGCTTGCCTTCCTCGCTATGGCGGGCAACGCGCAGACAAAAGCCAAGAAGTTGAAGCCTTACCTCTCCACGACAACTTATTGTGCCCCAGGATTATCCCCCTTTGTGGAAAACGTCATCGCCTTCGAGAACCGTTCGGCGGTTTACAAGGAATTTGAACCTGGAAAGTTTAAGGCTACGGTGCAAGTCGTGACCGTCTTCAGAAAAGGAGAGGAGTCCACTTTCTCGAAGGTCGCGGTGGACAGCCCCGTGGTGACCGACACCGCCAACCTCGATGGCGCTTTCCTCTGTCAACAACGCTTCTCTTTGGAAAACGGCGAATACCAGATGGAGATTGGCGTCACCGACATGAACAGCGGCGATGTCTTGCCCACCTCGACGGTTACCGTGTCAGTCAACTATCCCGACAACGCGCCGGCCGTTTCCGACATCTTGTTGTTCGACTCCTACACCAAGGCCGAAAAGCCGTCGGAGTGCACCAAGAGCGGCTACGATTTCCTGCCTCGTGTGTATCCATTCTATGGCGCCAATGAGGATAAGCTGCATTTCTACGCCGAGATGTACAATAGCGACAAGCTCTACGATGAGGGTAAGTTCCTCGTCAACTACTACATCGAGACCGTTGAGTCGTCAAGCCGTATGCAAGACTATAACTTCAGCAAGCGCTTTGACGTGAGCAAAGTCAATGTGCTGCTCAACACCATAGATATCAAGGAACTGCCTTCGGGCAACTATTACCTTGTCGTCGAGATGCGCGACCGCAGCAACACCTTGGTGTGCTCCAATAGCTGCTTCTTCCAACGCAGTAAACCAGGGGCAGGTTATGACTTGCAAGACCTTGGCGGCGTGAATATCGCCAACACCTTCGTGAGCACTATCACCGATGTCGACACGCTGCGCAAATACATCAACTATTTATACCCGGTTTGCACTGAGACCGAACAGGATTATACCAACAGCCTCGTGAAGACTGACGATGTGAGGACCATGCAGCAGTTCCTGTTCAACTTCTGGAGTGCTCGTTCGCCGATGAACCCGAAGCAAGGTTTTGATGATTATCTGGCAGCCGTGAACCGCGTCAATATGTCGTTCAAGACCTCGTCTTATCCTGGTTACCGCACCGACCGTGGCTATGTTTTCCTCAAGTACGGTGTGCCGGACAAAATCATGGAAAGCCCCAACGAGCCTAATGCCTATCCTTACGAGATTTGGTTCTATTACGAGCTGATGCACAGGCGCAACATACGTTTTGTGTTCATGTCGCAGGACACCGCCGCTGGCGATTACCAACTCATTCATTCCAATATGATTGGCGAAACCAACAACCCCCGTTGGCAGATGGAGATTTATTCGCGTCTCGGTGTTGGCAATAGGGAACAGGGCGTCGACCAAACTGAGTTTGAAGATAGCTGGGGCTCGCACGCCGGTGATTTGTACAACAATCCGAGATAAGTGCAATGAAGAGCATCGGGTTTTATTTGTTGAAATGGTGGGTGGACTTTCAGTCCATCCAACCCTATTGGCTGCTCTATCTGAAATCCGATGTGTATTGTTTTCTTATGTATCATGTGGTGCGCTATCGTCGTGATGTGGTGAGGCAGAATCTCTTGCGCTCTTTTCCTGACAAGGATGCCAAGGAGATAAAAACCATCGAAAAACATTTCTACCGCAACCTCTGTGACCTGTTTGTGGAGGCCCCGAAGATGATGTGCATGGGGCCGAATGGCTACAGCAAGCGCATCACCTATGCCAATCCCGAGGTGCTGGATAGACTTATTGAACGGAAAAAGAGTATTTTCTACGCCATCCCTCATTCGGGCAACTGGGAGTGGTATGGCAAGATGATACCTTCGTTTGCGCCCTACAATAACGTGGCTGTTTATAAGAAGGTGAAAAACCCCGCCTTCGACGCGTTGATGCTGATGATGCGCACAAAAGGCATCTCGGTGGAGACCGCAGAGGCGGATACGGCCTTTAAACACCTGGTGCAGCGTCGTAACCAATGGAACGCCGTGCTGATGATAGCCGACCAAACCCCACATGGACTGGCATCGGACTATTGGACCGAGTTTTTGCATCAGGATACTTGCTGGTTTACGGGCATCGAGCGCATCGCCAAAAGCCTCGACTATTCCATTGTCTTCGTGGATATGCGAAGACGGGGTAGGGGGCTCTACGAGGTTCGCTATGAGCTGATTACCGACAACCCGAAAGAGACGAAAGACGGTGAAATCATGGAACGTTACGTGCGTTGCCTGGAGCGTTTCATCGAGGCCAACCCCGACAACTGGCTGTGGTCGCACCGTCGCTGGAAACACCAAAGACCCGAAGCAGCATGAAAGTGGCCGTCGTCATATTGAACTACAACGGAAAGAAATTCCTCGAGGAGTTTCTCCCCAACGTCATCGCCAACTGCGACCCGGTCTATACCGAAGTCGTCGTGGCCGACAATGCCTCCACCGACGACTCGGTGGCGTTCATGCGCGAGCATTTCCCTTGTATCCGTCTGATCGAGAACGGCAGCAACGGCGGCTTTGCCACGGGCTACAACGTGGCGTTGCGGCAGGTGGAGGCGGACTATTATGTGCTGCTCAACTCCGACATCGAAGTTGCATCCGACTGGATTGAGCCCGTCATTGCCATGATGGATGCCGACCCGCAGATTGCCGCCTGCCAGCCTAAGATATTGTCATATTATCATAAGGAGCAGTTTGAATATGCCGGTGCCAGTGGCGGCTTCATCGACAAGTACGGCTATCCCTTCTGCCGTGGGCGCGTGTTCCAGAACCTGGAGACCGACGAACACCAATACGACGACCCGATGGAAGTCTTCTGGGCCACGGGCGCATGTATGTTCGTTCGTGCCGACCTATATCACAAAATAGGAGGTCTCGACGACAGTTTCTTCGCCCACATGGAGGAAATCGACCTGTGCTGGCGACTGAAAAACGCAGGCTATAAGGTGTATTGCTGCCCGCAGTCACAGGTCTACCACATCGGTGGCGGTACCTTGCCGAAGAACTCGCCTCGGAAGACTTACCTGAACTTCCGCAATAACCTTTCACTTTTGGTGAAAAACCTTCCCAAACAAAGGGTGCATCGCACCATCCTCTACCGCATCCTCTTGGACTGGGTGGCGGCGTTCAAGTTCCTCTTCGAGGGCTGTCCCAAGGATTTCCAGATGGTCTTCAAGGCGCACTGGGACTTCTACAAACGGCTGAAATCATTGCGCGAATACCGCAAAGGCAGCGATCACAAGATGGTGAGCTGCATCTACAAGCGCAACATTGTGTTTGACAGCGTGATTCGCGGGAAAAAGAAATTTAGCGAGTTACGGCCTGAGGATTTTAGCTAATTAGCCATCTTCATCCTTCGTTCCTTTACCTTATTTATATATAACTGCCGCTTTTTTTATTAAAAATGCTGAAGCGGTAATATTTTTTCCTATTTTTGCAGCCGAA
>CAMIVE010000045.1 GCA_946401725.1 uncultured Bacteroidales bacterium
CTTCCTCACCGTCTCGCTCGACAAGCACGCTATTGCCTACAACGAGAAGAAACGTGCCGCCAAGCAGCAGGCCGAGGCTCCCGTGGCAGAAGAACAGAATTAATCTGAGTCCATTCAGTAATTCTCAGTTATTAACCTTTAATTGAATAGAATCATGGCTAACGAAACCGAAATCAAATATTTGACTCCTATCGCTGTCGAAACGCAGCGCAAGAAATATTGCCGCTTCAAAAAGCTTGGCATCAAATACATCGACTATAAGGATGCTGACTTCCTGCTAAAGTTTGTCAACGAGCAGGGCAAAATCCTGCCCCGTCGCATCACCGGTACTTCCAACAAGTACCAGAAGAAAGTGTCTCAGGCTGTCAAGAGAGCTCGCCACCTGGCTTTGCTTCCCTATGTTGCCGATTGTTTAAAATAATCTAAGGAGGAAGAATCAATGGAAATTATACTGAAACAAGACGTTGTCAATTTAGGATACAAGGATGATATCGTGACCGTGAAGAATGGTTACGCCAACAATTACCTCCTTCCGCAGGGTATGGCCATCATCGCCACCCCCGCCAACAAGAAAATGCACGCCGAGACCCTTCGTCAGCGCGCTTTCAAAGAGGAGAAGCTCCGCAAGGATGCCGAGACCCTCAAGGCTGCTCTCGACGGCAAGAACGTCCGTCTCGCCACCAAGGTCGGTGAAAACGGTCAGCTGTTCGGCTCTGTCAACAACATCCAGGTTGCCGATGCACTGAAAGAACAGTACAACTACGAAGTGGACCGCAAGAAGATCGTTGTTGACGGTTCCAAAATCAAGGAGGTCGGCACCTACAAGGCTTTGGTCAACATCTACCGCGACATCAAGGCTGAGCTCGACATCGAGGTCGTCGCTGAAGAGGCTTAAGCCGCCTATTGAAGAAAGTTTTCTTTTTCATAGTACAATTTTTAGGTTGGGTTTCCCGTATGGTTACGGGAAACCTTTTTTTTGTACGCTCTTCTTGCATTGGGTGAAATGGGTAGGGGTGAATGATATTGATTATCAATAGTCTATAATGTTCTTCGTTATATATGGAATTTTTCTGTATATTTGCATTTTCAAACTTTTGATCGTTTAAATAAAAAAACAATGAATATGGAAGAAATGAACGAACAATCCAAGATGCAGTTGACCGACGAGGTTGTCAACCATGTTGAAAGTATCGGCAAATGGTACAAGTTTTTCGGAATCGTATTGATTATCTGTGCTGTTTTATTGTTGTTTTTCGCTGTGATGTTATTTACAATGCCGATGCAGTCGTATGCTTCGTATGGCTATGATGCCAGCGATGCTGTCGTATCGAACACTGTTATAGGCTTTGTGTACATTCTCGCTATCGGATTCTATATACCGGTCATTGTCTTTCTGTTCCGTGGCGCCCGCGCCGCCAATGCGGTTGTGATGACCCCAAACAATGACGCCGATTTGGTCGATTTCTTGAAACACACCAGGAGTTTCTGGAAGTACACAGGCATCCTCACTATCATCGGATTCGCGTTGAGTATTCTGGGATTTTTCATGGGGATGCTGTCGGCCCTTTAGTCTTTCCGGGTGGTAATGATACAAAACAAAGCGCCCCGTGTCGGGGCGCTTTGTTTTGTAATGTCATTCCTGTTTTACCAAGGGGTGATGCTAACCCGTTTGAAGGTGATGTCGCTATCGTGGATGGGGAAGATGATCTGCGGGTTGCAGCCTTTGGCAAGGGTGACCTCTTTTATCCAGAGGCCGTTGGTCAGGTTGATCTTTTCCAGCTTCGGATTTGCGCTCAGGTCAATCGACTCGTTGGGGGTGTTGCCTATCGACAGCTCGACCAGGTTCGGGAAGTGTTTCAGGAACGAATAGTCGGAGATGATGTTCTTGCGTCCGCCGTAGTCGAGGATCAGTCGGGTGGCTTTCGCCGCTTCGGCATAGCTCACCAATCCGTCGCCATTCAAGTCGCAGTTGGTAAAGCATGTGGCGAATGCGCTGGGACCGCCGTAAATGTCGACAGCATTCAGTTGGATAAAGACGGTGTCGTTCGTGGTTTTGCTTTGCGCCATCGCTATCATCGGAGTGATGCATAGTGCGGCTAGGAGAATCAATTGTTTCATACTATGAGGTTTTATGGGTTTGTACATTCGATAACCGTTAGTCGTCATCCACCACACCGGAGCCACCGCATTGGGGGCAGTTCCATTCGGTGTAGCCTCTTCCGCCGCAGCTGGAGCAAGGGACAAGCCCTTTTGCACCGCAACTGGGGCAGGGGATGATCTGGGTGCCTTTGCAGTTGTCGCATTGCACCTCTCCCGAGCCGTTGCAGTTCGGGCATTCCTCATCGCCGTTGTATCCGCGGCCGGCGCACCGGTTGCATCTGAAACTGCCGCCACCTTGACAGTAGCTGCAGCGGATCTCGCTTTTGCCGTAGCATAAGTTGCATTCCCGGTAGCCGTTATCGCAGAAACTGCAGTCATTCCGTATGGTGCCGGAACCATTGCAGCTGGGGCATTCCCTGCCGGAGACGGAGGCAGTTGGATGTTTTCCGTTCGTAGGGTCCGGCGTCGCCGACTGCCATGAAATGATGAACGCGGCAAGGCATGCAATGGAGACGGAACATACGAACACTTTTAATGCTTTCGTTTTCATTGTTTTTATTTTTTGTAAAAAAAGGATTGTATTACATGTGCAGATAGGCACTTATTTTTTATTGTAACGGATACGGACTGTCTTCTTTCAAACGAAGCGTCGCTGTTACCGGTGCATTTTGGGATGGAGCTTCATGTCGGTTTTCAAGCCGAATCGCAGTTGTTTGATCACGCCTTTGGTGAGGTAGATTCCGCATTGGCGTTTGCCGCTGGTGAAGGTGAAGAGCAGTCGGTTGCTGCCGATCAATCGCTTTTTCACCTCACATCTGGTGGTGTTCGGAGTGGTGAGTTGTTCCGCGCCGGCAGTGGTACGGCCGGGAAACTCCCTGACGGTTCCTGCCTCTTTGTTGCACATCTCCTGAAGGGAGTCGAGCATGGCGAATGCGTCGGCAGCGGTGGCACCGAGCAAGATACAGGTCTCCCGTGCGTCTGCAATCGAGAAATCGGAGACGTCGTTGTAGGAAATGGAGAAGATTTCGGCCGATCCGCCGAGGCTGAGATAGTAGCCGAAAGTCCCGTCGTCGTCTTTGTAGGTGAAAATGGTGTAGGCAGCGTTGTCGCTCTCCACTTCGGAAACTTCTATTCTCATGTTGGCGGGAATGTCCTTCTGCGCTTGTGCGCTCAACGTAGCCATCAGTGTGGCTACGACCATGATAAAGATTCTTTTCATTTGGTAATAAGTATCTTTTGTTTTCGGAATACGAGTGCAAAAGTACATGTTTTATTTGAATTCACCAAATTTTTCTCAAAACAACCCACTTTTCTGTCCCTTTGGACCTACGGCGTGTTGTCGGCGGATATCCTTCCGGATAATAAAAAACGCCCCGAATGGGGGCGTCTCTGTTGTCCTACCAGGATTCGAACCTAGACAAGCTGATCCAGAGTCAGATGTGCTACCGTTACACCATAGGACAATG
>CAMIVE010000046.1 GCA_946401725.1 uncultured Bacteroidales bacterium
CGCCGCAGATGCCGGTGACCAGTGCGGCCACGGGGCGAACGATGGCGAAACCCAATCCCATCAGCGAGAAGGTGGCCAGGATGGAGTCGATGCCTGTCTGCGGTGTGGCGATGAGGAACGAGGCCACCGCGCCTTTCGAGGCACCCTCGTTCTTGAGCCCGACGGCCGTGGGGATGACCCCGCACGAGCAGAGCGGCAGCGGGATGCCTAACAATGCCGCCCACAGCACCGAAAGCTTGTTGTCGCGCGACAGATACTTGGCATAGAACCGCTTCGGCACGAACACATGCAGGACTCCAGCGATAAGAAATCCCAGCAGCAGATAGGGGCTCATTGCGTTGAGCACCGCCAGAAACGATTGCAAAAAATTACCGATGGTCATATCACTTCATTACTTAGCCGCAAAAGTACAAAAAATCGAGACCGGAAGATCGCGACTTTTTGGTTAATTATTCATCAACCGACTCTCGCCCCATTTGTACTGTGGATACGCCTTCTTGAGATCGCTAGCGGAGCCTTCCACACCGCTGCCGCCGCTGGTGGCGAAGACGTTGAGCACTTTGCCGCTCAGGTCATGGGTTTCGATGAAGGTGTTGACGATGGTCGGGGCGGTGTACCACCAAATGGGGAAGCCGATCCATACGGTGTCGTAGTCGGCGATGTTCTCGCACTTGCCTTTGATAGCGGGACGCGAACCCATGTCCTTCATCTCCAATGTGGAGCGCGAGGTCTTGTCGCGCCAGTCGAGGTCGGTGGCGGTGTAAGGCACCTCTGGGGTGATTTCATAAAGATCGGCGTTGAATTCTTTTGCCAACTTTTGTGCCGCAGCCTTGGTGGTACCGGTGGCCGAGAAGTAAACGACTAATGTCTTTTTCATTTCGGGGTTCTCCTTTCCTTGATTAGGGTTATTTTGATTGTTTTTCTATGCGCAGCCCACCATCATCAAGGTGACTGCGAATGCGAATAAGGCTAATTTTTTCATTCTGATATTGTTTTACTGTTGAAAATTTTTTCCGTTGCTCCAAGCTTGCTTGACGCTGATGATACTTTTCTTTTCAAGTCCATGCTGCAAAATCACAAAAAAGTCCGCAACCCGAGAGCTCTCGCCCGAAGTTGCGGATTTTATCGTTGTATGGAATGGCCTGAGGCTTATTCTCCGATTTCGTACATCAGGCCGTGATAGCTGAGGGAAGCGTCAAGGACGGGGAAGAAAAACTCATTGTCGTGTTCCACGTTCTTGAGCTTTAGGTTCTCCATAGTGACGGTCTTGGTACCGTCGTCGTTGGTGACAATCCTTAAGGTGCCTTCCTTGGCCACATAGCCGGTCTGGGGCTGCATGGTCCAGAAATCGGAATCAAGGGCAACGTGGACGCATGGCAGTGTGGGGAGGTAAGGTGTGATGAAGTAGCCCAACTGGTACTCACCGTCAACGGTCTCGTCTCCGACAAAACTGACAATGAACGACCTCTTGTGATTGGCAGACATGAACAACATGGAATGAACCCCTTGATATTGGCCAATGCTATTCATCCCTCCGAGTGAGGTGATGCCAACCAAGCCAATTGGACTCTCGTAGCCGTCAATGACAAACTTGTTGTCGGTGTCGATGACATAAGGCTCCAGCGTTCCCATGAAATTGATGGAAAGATTGATGCTGACATTGTTGACATTGCAGGCGATGCAATGCGACAAGACCACCGTGTAGGAACCGTTGTTTTCAATGATGGACAGTTCGCCGCTCACCCAATGATACACTTCTCCGAAATACAGACTGTCGGCATTGAAGACGAATTGCAATTCACCCATGTTGAAATCCCTCAAGCCCACCACGCGGGGTGTTGCAGCTTTGGATTCGCCCAAGGTATAGGTGCCTGGTGCAATGCTGCCGTTGAAAATGATAGCGACGCCTTCGTTCTCGGCTTCAGTCATCGTTTTGGACGTCAACACGATGGCGTTCTGTTGGCCGTACTTGACGGCATCTGCACTGGCGATGATATGAGTTTGGTTCCCGATAACCATTGAGCCCTTTTCGGTTTCTGGATTAACAGTGGGCTCTTTCTTGCAACTGGTGCTGATCACGGCAATACCACAGAGGAGCATCAAAATTAAAGCTTGTTTTTTCATTGTGAAGGTATTTAAATACATGTTTAAAACGCACGACACTATAAAAAATTGTGCCTGGTCAAAAAAAATCACGCAAACCCGAGCCTTCGCCCAAGTTATGGATATAGATTGTCGGAGCTTTATTACACAATCTTCCCCCATTTCGTATGCTTCTACTACGACATCGGCCTCAAACACTTTGGCCATGATGTCGTTCACATCTTCGTTGATGACACACTTACCCAGTTTCTGGCATCCATGCAGCCCTTACAGAACTGGATTTCCTTGCCTATGAGAGAAATCTTCTCCACTTCGTTCCGGCGACCTTGGCACCTTCCACGAATTTGTCAGCGAGCATGCTTAAAAAGACTGAGCAGAAGTCCTGTGGACTTACGCTGCATGTAAGGATGGAGGTCGTTGGTCTTTTGTGTGTGTTAGCGATCTCCGTTTATTGCAACCTCCACCCATTATCCCCGTGGTAGATCATTTGGCGGGTCATTCCGCCGTCGATGCAGATGTTCTCGCCGGTGATGAAGCCGGCCTTGTCAGAGCAAAGATACAGCACCATGTTGGCGATGTCCAAGGGATTGCCCACACGGCCCGCCGGTTGCTGCACGGCGTCAGGACCCTCATAGACAGTGTACTGGGTGTCGATCCAGCCCGGGGATATGGAGTTGACGCGCACCTTTCCCGCCAGACTGACCGCCAGCGCGTGAGTCAGCGCGGCGATGCCACCCTTGGCGGCCGTGTAGCTCTCGGTCTGCGGCTGACTCATACGGTCGCGGGAGGAGGAGATGTTGACGATGGCAGCACCCTCCGTAAAGTGCGGGGCAAAGAGCTTGGCAAGGTAGAACGGGGCCGTCACGCCCACGCTCAGAGCATACTGGAACTCCTCGTAGCTGCACTCCGCAATGCCCTTCATCAGCGGCAGGGCATTGTTGACGAGGTAATCCACGCGACCGTGTTTTGCAATCACCTCTTTGGAGAACCGTTCCAGCACATCCTTGTTAGCAAGGTCGCCGACGAAATGGTCGCCCGGTTGCTTGTCGATGACACAAACGGTGGCCCCGGCTTTCCGGAACTCCTCGGCGATGCATCGTCCGATGCCCTGCGCGCCGCCCGTCACGACGGCAATTCTGTTGTTGAAATCCATATCTATACTCCGTTAAAAATACTCTTCCGTGGCAAATTC
>CAMIVE010000047.1 GCA_946401725.1 uncultured Bacteroidales bacterium
CGACAGCCTGGTCCCAAACCAGGAACGCTACCAACTGCGCTACACCTCGATTTTGAAAGCGGGTGCAAAATTACAAAGAATTTTTGACCCGCCCAAATTTTTCAAAGGATTTATTTAATAATACCTTGTTCGACGAAGATTTTCTTCAATGCCACTACCGAACGGTCTACCTGCTCCTTAGTATGGGTAGCCATCAAGGCGTAGCGAACCAACGTATCCTGCGGCGCACATGCCGGCGGAATAACTGGGTTGATGAATACACCGGCCTTGAAGGCAAGTGCGGTAACAAGGAACGTCTTCTCCATATCGCGTACATAGAGAGGAATGATGGGACTCTCTGTGTCGCCAATCTCGAAGCCCTCCTCGCGGAAACGCTTCAGAGCATAGTTAGTAACGTCCCAAAGTGCCTGAATACGTTCGGGCTCCTGCTGAATAATGTGAAGAGCCTCAAGAGCTGCAGCTGTTGCTGCTGGTGTGTTTGACGCTGAGAAGATATAGGTACGACAGGTATGACGCAACCAGTTGATGGTGTCTGCGTCTGCAGCAATGAATCCACCGATTGAAGCCAGCGACTTCGAGAAGGTACCCATGATAAGGTCTACCTCGTCAGTCAGTCCGAAGTGGTCGCAGACACCACGTCCCTGACGTCCGAAGACACCCAGTCCGTGAGCCTCGTCAACCATGATTGAGCAGTTGTACTTATGTTTCAGCTCAACAATTTCAGGCAGTTTGGCTAAGTCGCCTTCCATTGAGAAGACGCCATCGATGACGATGAGCTTAATAGCTTCCTGCGGCAACTTTTGGAGTACACGCTCCAAGTCAGCCATATCATTGTGTTTGTAGTGCAACTGCTTTGCGAAAGCCAAACGGCGACCATCAACGATAGAGGCGTGGTCACGATCGTCACAGATAACGAAATCGTCCTTGCTCAGCAATGCGGGGATAACACCCTGATTAACAGAGAATCCTGTGGAGAAGCACAAGCAATCGTCCTTGCCAATATATTCAGATATCTCTTTCTCTAACTGTACGTGCAGGTCAAGCGTTCCATTAAGGAAACGGCTACCGGCACATCCTGAGCCGTATTTGTCGAGTGCAGCCTTGGCAGCATCAATGATGCGCTGGTCACCCGTAAGACCCGTATAGGCGTTCGAACCGAACATCAAGACCTTGTGGCCACCCATTTCCACCTCTGTGCCCTGCTTTCCTTCAATGGCGCGGAAGTATGGATAAACGTCGGCCGCCATGAACTTCTGCGGCTCACGATAACTTTTAAATCTTTCTTGTAACTGTCCCATTCCGATATAGGTATCGTTTACTAGTTTTTTCTAACAGGCTGCAAAGTTACACAATTTTTATTAATCCCTGCACATTTTTCGCAAGAAATGTGCATTTTACGATTTTTTTACGTGAAAAAAGTCATAGGTTTCATTGTTTTTTCGTACTTTTGCATGACATGAAAGAGAAAAAGACGACCATCACATTTATCGTCAATCCCATTTCGGGTACAAATTCAAAGGACGATTTCCCTGAGCTCGTGGCACAGACACTTGACCACGACCGCTTCGATGAGGAGGTTGTCTTTACCGAATATGCAGGACATGCCGCTGAGATTGCCTTACAACGTGCAGCCGAAGGACGTGATGTCGTCGTGGCTGTCGGTGGTGACGGCACCGTCAACGAGGTGGCCCGTTCGCTGACACACACACAAACGGCATTGGGTATTGTCCCCTGTGGTTCTGGCAACGGTCTGGCCCGTCACTTGCGACTACCGCTTGATGCGAAGCGAGCACTCACCATCATCAACACCTGTCACATTGAGGCCTTCGACTACGGCGTCATCAACGACCTGCCCTTCTTCTGCACTTGCGGCATGGGCTTTGATGCATTCATCTCACTCAAGTTTGCCGAAGCAGGCAAGCGCGGTCCCATCACCTACGCAGAAAACGTACTGAAGGAGGGGCTGAAATACAAGCCGGAGACATACATCGTCGAAGACGAGACGGGCAAGATGCGCCACAAGGCCTTTCTCATTGCCTGTGCCAACGCGTCGCAATATGGCAACAATGCCTATATCGCACCTGGTGCTACGATGAAAGACGGCCTGATGGACGTCATCATCATGGAGCCCTTCAACGCACTCGACGCACCACAGATAGCAGCCGACCTGTTTATGAAGACACTGGGCAACAACTCGAAGATCAAGACCTTCCGTGCCGAACACATCCACATACACCGAAAAGAACCGGGGGCTATCCACTTCGATGGCGACCCCGTCATGACCGACAGCGACATCGACGTACACATCGAGCATCTGGGCATACGCATCGTCACCGATGCAAAGGCCACCGAGGACACAGCCCAGCCCAATCCTGTTCTCAACGCATTCAGCGACCTCTTTAACAATATAAATAATGTACGCGAAGACATCGGCAAACAGGGCCGTCGCATCCAGGTTATCAACAAACTGATGCTTCGCCGACTATCCAAGCTATAAGTCCCTTCTATGGATTTCCAAATAATCATCGTCGCCCTCATCATTGGCTGTGCCGTTATCTATGCCGCCAGCCGCGTCCGCCGCTCTGTGCGACACGACAGTCCCTGTTGTGGGTGTAATGGCTGTGAACTATGCGAAGAGATGAAGAAAAAAGACTGTAATATGAAAAAAGAGGAATGTAAGAAGAAAAAAGACTGCCAAAAATTTGGCCAATCAAAATAAATGCATTACCTTTGCAGCCGCATTCAGCAAACGGATGTTTTATGAATGATTTAAGGTGCCTTGGATGAGTGGCTTAGTCAACGGTCTGCAAAACCGTCTACAGCAGTTCGAATCTGCTAGGCACCTCCCCAGCGGGAATCTCTCAACAGAGGTTCCCGCTTTTCATTTATCATTTTTCATTTCTCATTTTCCCACTTACCTTCCTTCTTGACACCTTTTTCAATATCCTTCTTACATTTTGTACAATTCTGACCTTATGCGTAATCATTTTGTACTTTTTGCCCAATTTTAGCTTGACATAAATCAATAAAGTTACAAAAAGACACTTTTTTTATAACTTTTCTGATAAAATGTTTGTTATTTCAGATTTTTGATGTAATTTTGCTGCCCGAAAGAGAAAACTTTCGCTTAACTGTAAGAAAATCGATTATCAATAGTATTAACAACCAAACTTAAAGTAAAAAGATTATGAACGCAGCACAAGTTGTTGAAGATCTCAAAAAGAGATTCCCCAACGAGCCGGAGTACATCCAGGCAGTTTCTCAGGTTCTTCCCACCATCGAGGAGGAGT
>CAMIVE010000048.1 GCA_946401725.1 uncultured Bacteroidales bacterium
AACAATGCCAACAATTCAACAATTAGTTCGCAAAGGACGTCAGAAAATGGAGTACAAGAGCAAGTCTCCTGCATTAGACGCATGTCCGCAACGTCGTGGTGTTTGCACGCGTGTGTACACTACCACCCCTAAAAAACCTAACTCGGCTATGCGTAAGGTGGCCCGTGTCCGCCTGACCAACCAGAAGGAAGTCAACGCCTACATTCCCGGCGAAGGTCACAACCTGCAAGAGCACTCTATCGTTATGATTCGTGGCGGTCGTGTCAAGGACCTCCCCGGTGTTCGTTATCATATCATCCGTGGTGCCCTCGATACTTCTGGAGTTGACGGTCGTCGCCAGCGCCGTTCCAAATATGGTGCCAAACGTCCGAAACAGGCCGGCAAGTAATACCGTAACAACGCAATAGTGTAACAACGAAAAAGATTAAGTTTTACAGCAATGAGAAAAGCTAAACCCAAGAAAAGAATCATCCTTCCGGATCCCAAATACAATGATGTCCTCGTGACCAAGTTTGTCAACAACTTGATGATGGGTGGCAAAAAAACTATCGCTTACAAGATCTTCTACGAAGCAATCGATGTGGTTGCTGACCGTACCAAAGAAGATGGTCTTGAAGTCTGGAAGAAAGCTTTGGCCAACATCACCCCTTCTGTCGAGGTGAAAAGCCGTCGTATTGGTGGTGCCACTTTCCAGGTGCCTACTGAAATCCGCCCCGAGCGTAAACAGTCCATCGGAATGAAGAACCTCATCTCCTTCTCACGCAAACGCAGTGAAAAGACGATGGCGCTCAAGCTCGCCGCCGAGATTCAGGCAGCCTACAAGGAAGAAGGTGCAGCTTTCAAACGTAAAGAAGATATCCACCGTATGGCTGAAGCTAACAAGGCATTCTCGCACTTCAGATTCTAAGATGTCTATATATAATGATTTATTCTTTATAATATATCCCCTAACAACTGTAACAAATGTCCGACCTTCATCTTACAAGAAATATTGGAATAATGGCTCATATCGATGCTGGTAAAACAACAACGACTGAGCGTATATTGTTCTATACGGGCAAGAATTACAAGTTGGGTGAAACCCACGAGGGTTCCGCTACGATGGACTGGATGGTGCAGGAACAGGAGCGCGGTATCACCATCACTTCTGCCGCCACTACCGTCTATTGGGATTGGAAAGATAATCGTTATAAATACAATATCATAGATACCCCCGGTCACGTAGACTTTACCGTCGAGGTGGAACGTTCGCTCCGAGTACTTGACGGTGCTATCGCCATCTTCTGTGCGGTGGGCGGTGTCGAGCCTCAGTCGGAGACTGTCTGGCGCCAGGCTGACAAATACCGGGTGCCCCGCATTGCTTTTGTCAACAAGATGGACCGTGCCGGTGCCGATTTCTTTTCTGTTGTCAAACAGATTAAGGAGCGCCTGGGCGCCAACCCGATTCCGATTGAGATTCCCATCGGTCAGGAAGACCTTTACAAAGGGGTGGTCAATTTGATTACCAACAAGGCGCTTATTTGGGACGATGCCTCCAATGGAAGCAAGTTCTATGAGGTCCCCATGCCGGAAGACTTGAAAGATATTGTCGACGAGTACCGTCAAAAATTGATTGAAGGGGTGGCAGAGGAGAACGAGGAACTGATGATGAAGTTCTTCGACGATCCCGATTCCATTACGGAGGATGAAATTATCGCCGAGATCCGCAAGGCTACCTTGGCAATGCAGATTACTCCTGTGATGTGCGGATCGGCTTTCAAGAATAAAGGCGTTCAGTCGTTGCTTGATGCTGTCGCTGCATTCTTACCGTCGCCTCTCGACCTGAACGATGTGGAAGGTATCAATCCTAAAACCGAGAAAGAAGAGAGTCGCAAGATTGATGTCAATGCTCCGTTTTCCGCGCTGGCATTCAAAATTGCCACCGACCCCTACGTCGGTCGTCTGTGTTTCTTCCGTGTGTATTCAGGTTCGCTCGAATCCGGTTCGTATGTGTACAATGCCAACACCGGCAAGAAAGAACGTATCTCCCGTATCATGCAGATGCACTCCAACAAGCAGAATCCTCTTGATCGTATTGAGGCAGGTGATATTGGAGCCGCTGTGGGATTCAAAGACATCAAGACAGGTCATACGCTCTGCGATGAACATCATCCCATCATCCTGGAATCGATGAAATTCCCGGATCCTGTTATCAGCATTGCCGTTGAGCCGCTTACTCAGGGCGATATGGACAAACTGACCAACGCACTGATGAAATTGGCAGAAGAGGATCCGACGTTCCGCGTAAGGACAGATGAAGTTTCCGGTCAGACCATCATCAGCGGTATGGGCGAGTTGCATCTGGATATCATCCTCGACCGTCTGCGTCGCGAATTCAATGTAGAAGTGAATCAGGGTCGTCCCGAGGTGGCCTACAAAGAGGCTATTACCCGGACGATTCAGCATCACGAAATCTATAAAAAACAGACGGGCGGTAAAGGTAAATTTGCCGATATTCTCTTTGAGATCGGTCCGGCCGACGATGATGTTAAAGGACTGCAGTTCGTCAACGAAGTCAAGGGTGGTAATATCCCGAAGGAATATATTCCTGCCATTGAGAAAGGATTCAAGGAAGCCATGCTCAACGGTGTCCTTGCCGGCTATCCGCTTGACAGCATGAAAGTCCGGGTTATCGATGGTTCATTCCATCCGGTGGATTCAGACCAACTCTCATTCGAAGTATGCGCCAAGATCGGGTTCAGGAATGCCTGCAAGAAAGCTGGAGCAGTGCTGCTCGAGCCCATCATGAAGCTGGAAGTCCTCACCCCGGATGCATATGTCGGTGATGTCACGGGCGACCTTAACCGTCGCCGGGGCATGCTTGAGAGTATTGACGCCAAAGTCGGTGTACAGGCTGTCCATGCCAAGGTACCTCTCGAGCAGATGTTCGGCTATGTCACGGCTCTGCGAACCATTACTTCCGGACGGGCCAACTCTACCATGGAGTTCTCCCATTATGCCGAAGTGAGCAAAGAACAGCAGGATGCTATACTGAAAAGCAAATATATTTATTCATAAAGATCTCTAAACAATAAAACCGTGAGTCAAAGAATTAGAATCAAACTCAAATCTTACGATCACAACCTCG
>CAMIVE010000049.1 GCA_946401725.1 uncultured Bacteroidales bacterium
TCCCCGAATTCAAGGCTGGCGATACCATCACTGTCCATTACAAAATCAAAGAAGGAAACAAAGAACGTATCCAGAACTTCCAAGGCGTTGTCCTGCAGCGCTCGGGAAGCGGTTCCACTGAAACCTTTACTGTTCGTAAGATCACCAACGGCGTCGGTGTGGAAAGAATTTTCCCCATCAGCTCGCCTTTCATCGAGCAAATCGATGTCAACAAGCGTGGTGCCGTCCGCAGAGCTAGAATTTTCTATCTCCGCGATCTTACCGGTAAGAAAGCTCGTATCAAAGAGAAAAGACGCTAATCGTCCGCCCTCAAAGGTGGTTATTTGTGATAAAAAAACGGCGAACCTTATGGTTCACCGTTTTTTTTAGTTTGGTAACCCATAGGTCTGGATATCTCCGAAGTCCATGTCGTCTACCAGCACGCGCCCTTTCGTGACCCGTCCCAGGAAACAGCAGTTTACACGTGCTTCGGTCAGTTTCACCAAGAAGAAATCCTCCTGCGCCTCTTCCAAGGTGACGATAAAACGCACGCCCTCCTCTCCAAACAGAAAGGCATCCAGTCTCACCTCCCTGCAAGTGAGGATGTCGAAACCCAACCGCGAAGGCCAGGCGCAGCGCGTCAGCGTGCCGAACAGCCCTCCGCGCCCCACGGTACAGCGGCTTTTCAGCGTGCCGTTGTCGAACAACGAATCCAGTATCATTGTCAGGTAGAAGCGACATTCGCTGTCGTCGTCCAGTCTGACGGGGTCGTCTACCAGATGGAGGTATTTGCGGCCGTAGTCGGAGTTGACAAACAATGCCGATACATCGCCCACCATATAGATGGCATCGCCTCGGTGTCGGAACGGTGCCTCGTCGTCGGGTGGGGTAGGGGAGCCCTTCGCAAAAAGCGAGCGGGCGATTTCAAGGCACTCCTTCACGCGGGGCTCTTTGATTTCCTTACTTTGTGGCTCCGTTTCGCTTTCTATGTAGTCGTGCCGTTCCACGCTGTGAGGCTGTCCTTTCAACCACGAAAGCAACCCCTGTCGGGTGCCCTGCGACTGCCACATGGCCATCAGCGTACTCAGCTCGTCCACCGAGGGCAGCCGCCCGATGATGGTCTGAATCTCCTCGTAGGCGGGACGGCTGATTCCCAATCCCTCCAGAATCTCTTCGCTAACTATCTCGTTATCGTTCATAAATTTACAGAATCATACGTGAATCGTTCCACTTGCAAAAATACACTTTTCCATAGGAATGAAAAGCAATAGTCATAAAATAAAGTAAATCGATGTACATGCATAAGGTGTTGAATATAAATAAAGCGACCTGTTTGTACGTTACACGTTAAACTTTAAACACTACTTATACAATATTATTCCCGTATCTTCGTTTCCTATTGTTAATAATGCTGACCCTTTCATACTTTTCAATACATCCAAGTAAGCATGATCATCTTTCTTCTCGGCATATTAGGGGGCATCGCCTTGTCACTCTTCTTTAGTTTTGGACCTGCTTTCTTCTCGCAGCTCCAAGCAAGTATCCATTACGGTTTCCGTAATGCGGTTCCCTTTGCCTATGGCATCAGCACCAGTGATATACTTATCGTGGCGCTCCTGCTGCTCATCTCTAATCATATCCCTCCCGAAGATCTGATCACTATCTTGAACAACAGATGGGTCATCTATGTGGGTGCTGCGGTCGTGGCCAGTTTCGGACTCTATACCATGTTCCTCAAAACACGCCATACTACGGAGTCAAAAGAAACCGATCGCATCAACTTCCAGAATGTCCAGGTCCCCTCACGGCTTAGTATCTATTTCAGAGGGCTGGTGCTCAATTTCTTCAATCCGGTCATTTGGCTCTATTGGGCCACCATCGTCACCATCTTCATCTGTGGCGAGGAGAGTTTCTCGTTGGGAGAGCGCTATCTTTTCTTCGGCGGCGTACTCAGTGCCACGCTGAGTCTCGATATCCTCAAGTGCAAGCTGGCGTCGCTCCTCCAGCGCATCATCACCTACCGCTTCCTGAAAGTCTTTAACAAGATTGTTGGTCTGATTCTCATCGGGTTCGCACTCTTCATGGTTATCTCCACCTCCAGCTATTACAATGGCAACAATAACCAGAAATCGAAAGAGATGATTGAGGGCATCACTCACATGCGGCATAATACCCGTAAATAACCTGCATCGCGGCTGGGTTGAATCCCTCCCTTCGGACGACTGAACTTGTTCGTCCGCAATCTTCCCAAAAAACCTTCGTTTTTCTTTTTCCAATGGGTGAAATTGTGTACTTTTGCAACACAATTGACGTTTGTTGTATTATAATAAAATATTAACATCAAAGAAGTTATGAGCAAAATTCTCCATATCCTCGCAACAAAAAAGTTCTGGGTGGAACTGGTTATCATGACCCTCGGCATGTTCATCACGGCTTGTGCGGTCTACTATTTCCTGGTGCCCAGCAAACTGATTATCGGTACCATCAGCGGTCTCTCCATCGTGCTGACCAATATCTTCGACTCGATGGGTATCCACATAGGACTCTCTGTCATCATCATGGTTATCAACGCCATCCTGCTGGTGCTTGCGTGGCTGCTTATCGGGCATGAGTTCGGTGCCAAGACAGTCTATACGGCTATGATTCTCGGTCCGCTCACCGATGTCTGCGCCGCCATCCTCCCCTGGGACAGAATTGCCCACACCAACCTTGTCACAGGCTCTCCCTCCGTGATGGGCGACCCCTGGCTCGACCTCTGCTGTTTTGTGCTGCTGCTCAGTGCCTCACAAGCCCTGATGTTCAGCATCAATGCCTCCACCGGCGGCCTCGACATCCTGGCCAAAATCGTCAACAAGTACCTGCATTTCGACATCG
>CAMIVE010000050.1 GCA_946401725.1 uncultured Bacteroidales bacterium
TGCCGTTCTGGTGCTTCCACTCGCTTTCGGGGGCGATGGTCTCCATCACGTCCCAATGCTCGGCAATCTTGCCGTTCTCGATGCGGAAGAGGTCGTAATAGGAGGTGGGCTGTCCGGCAAAGGCACCTTCACTGACGGTTCATCTCTTGTTGCTTTTTGTTGTCGCCGCAAACTTGTTTCTAACGGTTATTTATCCATATCCATTTTCCGACGGATGTTCTCAGCGAGGAAGGCGGCGATAGCCTCGGGGGAAAAGCTTCCCACATTGATGGTGATGTCGTAATTGCGTGCGTCGTAACGAGATACACCGGCAAAGTCTTTGGTGAACGCCTCACGGGCTTTGTCCGTCTCGTCAATCTGCTTGGCGGCGGCTTTCTCATCTATACCGTTACGGAGTGCCACATTTTTGATGCGGATGTCGCGTTTAGCGATAATGAATACCTTTATGGCATCGGGATTGTCTTTGAAAACATGGAAGGCCGAGCGACCAACGATAATACACGATTCCTGTTGTGCCAGATTGCGCATTATTTCTGCCTCAGCGTAGTAAAGTTCCCGCGAAGTAACCTTTTTGTCTTCTGGCTGATAGGCTTCGCCAACGGCACTAAACTGGCGGTAGAATTGGCAGAAGTCATCCCAAAGATTCGTCTTTTTCGCTTTAAGGCGTTCAATTTCATCGTAGTTGAGATTATATTTTTCCGACAGACACTCAAGGATGGCCTTGTCATAGACTTTCAAACCGAGCATCTCGCCCATGCGGTAGGCCACTTCCCTGCCGCCGCTACCGCTCTCACGGTTGATGGTAATAATAATTTTGCTCATTGTATTGTTTTTATATTTCTATCATTTTCAAAGTGCAAAAGTATAAAAATTCTATATACAATGAAGTTCAATATTTTTGAAATCTATTGTGTATAGACAATAAAATTACCTCAGAAGATACGCATTATTTTGCAATATGATACCCGGCGGCCACAAGCAGGATGCCCAAAAGGATGTTTTTGAGGATAGTCATGAATGGTTTGATTTTCTAATTACAAGGCTAACGGTGGGTAATTCTAATATTCATCGCTTGTACTATTTTCTGCTTTCAACCCCGTCAGGTCGAATTTGTAAACGTGGTCTGCTACTGGCTGTTGCTCCAAGAAAGCAATCATGTAGATGGGGAGGTAAGCGACTCGCTCTTTCACTTGCACATTTTCGTTGCAGAACACATAGGCCTGCGGGATGTCGTATTCAGGATTATCCATCACGTTGGAAAGGGCGTTGTGTCGTGCATAGTCCTTGCCGGATTTCACCTCTATCGGAAGCACACGGTTGTCATATTCAAGAACAAAATCCAGTTCGCCTTGCTTCTTGCTGTTGAAAAAGTACAGGAAATGATCTGGCGCGAAGCCGTGGGCATAGAGTTCCTGAGCCACGAGGTTCTCGAACACAGCTCCGTAGTTTATGTTGGCATCCTTGCTGAGCAGCCGTGTTTGGATGTTGCCACCGTACATGGCGGCGAGGAGACCGACATCGTTCAAAAACAGTTTGAAAAGGTTGCGCTGCTTGTTCAATAGCAGGGGAACGCGAGGTTCTTCGACATTGTAGGTTGGAATGGCTACGCCAGCATCTTTCAGCCACAGGAAGCTATTTTCGTACTTGCTAAAACGGGCTTTCTCGTTGAGCTCTTTCAGGATGAAACGCTTGTTTTTGGCGTTGAGTTCCGAGGGGATAAGGTCGTAAATTTCCTCTATCTGCAACTTGTGTTCAGCAGCATACTGTGTGATGTCTTTCTTGTAGGTGCGGATGATGCCCCGTTGCTCCTCATACACCTTGCGGAGGTTGTTGGTGTCGAGGTATTTCTGAACAACCGCAGGCATTCCCCCGACGATAAGATAGAGCCGCAGGGCATCCAGCATCCGTTGGTGGACAAAGTCGTCAACGGGACTTCTTTTCTCAAAGCATTCGCGCAGATGGTCAACAACCTCGTCACTTACCCCGATGGCCTTGAAAAACTCCAGCAGGTCGAGCGGATACATCTCGATCTCGTCCATATAGCCAACTGGCACGCTGCGCAGGTCGTTGAGCTCCACCCCAAGCAGGGAACCGCTCATCACGTATTGGTAACTTCCTTCATCTACAAGAAACTTGATGGCGGTGACAATCTCCTTGCATCGCTGCACCTCGTCGAAGAATATCAAGGTCTTGCCCGGCACCAGCGGCTTTCGGGTGAGGGCAGACAGGCGCATAAGCAGGTCTTTGGCCCCTTTCTGCGCATTGAAGAGTTCGATGGCTTCGGGCTGTTCAATAAAATTGATTTCCACGACATTGTCAAAACATTCCTTGCCAATTTGGCGGATGGTAAAGGTCTTTCCCACCTGGCGGGCACCTGTCACCAGGAGGGCGCGGCGGTCATTAAGGAAGAAGTTGCGTATCTGCTTATCTACTTTGCGTTCAACCATAATCCAATAATTGTTTTACGCGGCAAAAATACACTATTTCTTTTACATGGCAAAATGAATTTACATTTTTCCAACATGATTTTATGTGTAATATTACACTTTTCCAACATAAAAATTGTCAATATTTTACACTTTTCCAACTTTTGTGTACCAGCTCTGTACCAGCTCTAAAAAGTGGACACGAAAAGAACATGGGTATTGAATATTTCTCTATTTTTGCGGTTCGAATTGATATGCAATGAGGTTTATGGAAAAAATAT
>CAMIVE010000051.1 GCA_946401725.1 uncultured Bacteroidales bacterium
CCATCTGCTCCAACAACCGTATCCGCTTGTTGTTGTTCTCTATCAGATTGTCGTAAGCGGAAAGTATGGAGGCTATGCGGCGCTGGGAATCCAAATCAGGAATATCGCATTTCAACCTTTTCAATATTGATTGCGTAATAAGTGGCTGTGCTGCTCCACCTGCAAAACTATTTAGGTTATATAGTTTTAGAAGATAATAAGCGAAATAGTATAATATTTTGGAAGTGTCACATGTCGTAATCAGGGTATTATCCGATGCATTGAATTTTGTAGGACAATAAGCGACAGAACCACAATATGCTCCAACTCTACCAAGTATTATTTTGTTTTCGAATTTGGCTGTATCTGTATACCCAATAATACCATTTGATCCGAAAATAGGAATACTACCTTCTGAAGATAATACTGGTTTACCACTCGTCCATTTGAATAGTTCTGCAAACTTATACTCCATACTCACTCCTCCCCAAACAGTTCTTTCATATTCTTCTCAATCTCCTGCTGCAACTTCAACGCTTCTTCATTAAGCTGTGAGAACTCGGTGTTCAAGCCGCGCATCGTGTCGGCGAACTCCTGCTCGGTCATTCCGTCGTCTTCAATCACTACGCCCACATAGCGGCCTGCATTGAGCGAATAGTCCTGGTCTATGATGCCGTCTTCTCCTTCGAGCTTGGCCACTTTGCACAGACCAATCACGTCTTGGTATTTGCCTTCGGGCCAGCGCTCCAAGAGCCAATCCACCTGCTCTTGCTTTCCAGCGGCTTTGTATTCGTTCACCAATGCCCAGAAGCTATCGGAATCACCCTCGTACAAACGGCTGATGATGCCGAGGTTCTTAATCTGCTCTTCCGAGAACTTGCGGTGGGCTCGGTCCACTTGCGTGAAAATGTTGCGGGCATCGATAAAGAGGATCTCGTCGCGTTTGCCGTCTGCTGAGCCTGTCGAAGCACGCTCTTTGTTGAAGAACCACAAGGTGGCCGGCAGCGTCACCGTGGAGAACATATTGCTGGGGAGTGTCACCATCTGGCTGATGATGCCGTCCTCAATCATCTTTTTCCTAATCTCAAGCTCCGAGCCGCCGGCATCGCTGGCCGAGTTGGCCATCACGAGCGCCGCCTTGCCGTGCTCGTTCAGCGAGGTGGCAAACAACCCAATCCACAGGTAGTTGGCATTAGGCACCGTCTCTTTCTTGTCGGAGGCCTTCTTGCCGCTCTTGGTCTTGTTGCGAGGCACGCCGTAGGTACTGAAACGCTTATCGTCAATCACCTTTTCCACCACCACCTCGTCCACGTTGAACGGCGGATTGGCCATCACATAATCAAATCGCCCGAAGGCATTGTGCGGGTCAGAGTAGAACGAGTTGGCCTCGATGATGTCGCCGCGCACATTGTTCAGCAGCAGGTTCATCTTGGCGAGCTTCACGGTGTCGGGGTCTTTCTCCACGCCATAGCAGCGGAAGTTCATCAAATCGCTGTTGGAGGCGTTATGTCGGTGCATATAGCGGGCCGCCTGCACAAACATACCACCGGATCCGCAGGCGGGGTCGAGGAACTTCTTGTCGCCCGTAACAGGCTGGAGAACTTCCACCATATACTGCACAACCGAGGCGGGAGTGTAGAATGCGCCGCCGCCTTGTCCTTCGCTCAAGGCAAAATTGCCAAGGAAATACTCGTAGATCTGGCCGAAAAGGTCTATGCTGATATCTTCGGGGATGTCTTTGAACACACGGATAATTTTGCTAAGCAGTTCGGGCTCCTCTTCGGGAACCAGCTGTCCATAAACCTCTTTGGGTAACACACCGTCCATCTTGGCGTTCTCTTTCTCGATAGCCTCCATCGCTGTTTTCACCAAAACGGCCTTCTGAGCGGTGTCCGGTGCCTCGTTAATGGTGTCATAATAGGCGCATTCGGGCAGGAAGAATCCGCATTTTTCCACGGCCACATCTTTATACGACTTCTCCATACGAGTACCTTTGTACTGGGCATATTCCTCATCTATTTCCTGCTTGTGCTGCTTGAAAAGAATGTCTGCGTAACGCAGGAAGATAAGCCCCAGGATGGGCTGTCCGTATTTGTTGGCTGCAAGGTGTGCGCTGGCACGCAGCATATCGGCAGAGTGCCAGAGGTTATCTTTTAATTTCTTCAGTTCGGAATCGGTCATTCGGCAATTTTTTCAACCCGCAAAAATAGCAATTTCAGACATATAATCTGCAAGAAACGTGATGTTTTCTGCAATCAGGGTGATAAAACCGGGATGATTAGATTCCTCGCCTCACGAGAATATTCTCATCGCCCCATGATAACGTTCTCGTTGGCCAATGAGAATATTCTCATCGGCCAACGAGAACGTTATCATTTTGGACACCGATAGGAGGTGCGGCTTCCCTGCCGCACAGAAAACCGCCAAACAATGCGGCAGGAATGCCGCAGCTCCTAAAGCAAAAGTCATGAAAATTCCAATATCTTTCTTTTATTCTTTCTTTTTTTGCTTGTAACCGTTTGGT